>JADJHE010000056.1 GCA_016707685.1 Bacteroidota bacterium | reverse complement strand
AAATCCTGGTTGTTTGATCGTTGTATTTCCACATCACCATGACCGGAAAAATATATAATCACCAAATCTCCCTCTTTACTTTCTTCCTCCATCAGTCCACAAAGAGCGGATACAAAATTGTCCTGCAGTCGCCTTTTCATTGAGCAATAAAGCAATGTGTGAGCTGTCAACTTTCCCCTGGTTTACTTTTAAAATAATTTGCAAATGCGAGAGCATCCTGATCAGCAAACTGCAAATCAGTAATTTTTACATTTTGGCAATCGGAAATCTTTTGCCACAACTGCGCGGGTAACACCAGTCTCTTTAACCCCATTTGGCACAACAGGCGTCATACCTTTTCTTGCCCTCTTACAATTTCCGAAAGCCAAAATAGAAATATACCGAAAGAAATAATAATCTCATAATCTAATTCAATCTATTCTTAAATTCATCCCAACGTTGATCGTTTCAAAAATCTGATATCATTTCATCATTATTTAAAACGAAATTCAAACAAACCATTGTCAAACGTGTTTAAAATTTAAACGCTTCTTATTGATCATTCATTTTCGCATACAGTCTGCATAAAGTGTAGTTTGTTCCTCAAATCTTTCGAATTATACTTCCATTCTTCTAGATAATATGGCAATGCAAGTTGATAATTACCGGATATAAAATTTAGCTTAAATTTCCATTAATCCTTCTATTCTATGATCTTTAACACTAATTATGGTATCGCATTTTAAAAGCAATTACGCTGATTCAAATTACCAGCCGGAGAGTATTTGAAAGTTTGCAAGTTTTTTAAACTGGATTCATAGTTAATCTGATCATATTTTGAAGAAGAATTAAATTCTGACAATGAGTTCTCATACCGGTACTGACGCCTAATCCATCTGCTAATTTCATTCTGACTTTTGTTTGCTTGTCAGAATAACTTAATGATGTTTGATAGATTTCAAAGCTTCATTTTCATGCCCGACCAATAATATAAACTCTGTTGTCTTTGAATGTACTTCTAGACAACAGGCTAGAATCCTTTGAAAGCGTACTAAATTGTTCCAAATGATGAATTCCATCTTGGATAGGTGATTTTAATGCTTTGCAGGATTGATCATAAGATCATATTCAATCGCACCATTGATTTCAGTTTGCAACGTCATAAGATCAACGGGTTGCCCAACAATGCCAAAAGGTAAATCTTCGGCTACAGGTTCCATTCTTACGGGTACACTGTAAGCAATTCTTTGGTGGATATCAGCGTGAGATTCTGCATAATTATACATTAACGATCCGGTATTATAATAATACTCTTCCTTCGGATGAGAAGCAAGCATTCTGACATAAAATGCATACAATTCTTTTCTCCTTGTATTTTTATTTTCATATTTAAATTCTTGTATCACCCTGTTCACTGGCATCATACCTCCTTGTGATTCCCAATATACCTCCGCAAAGATGATATTATCCTTTCATCTGACTTTTGTCCGCCTGCATTATACGACGATACAGTTCTGGGGCACTGGGTCATAATACCTTACTTTCATATAACTTACCGGCATAGTAATTCAAATTCAGCGATCAAATTGTTGATCTCTTATAAACACAACCATATCCAGCTTTGGTTTAAATAAAGTTTCATCAGTGCTGTCGCCATATGGGTATCGACTAAACTATCAGAATACTTATTAAAATCTTTACCAAATAATTTCTCTCGCCTTTAATCATGAGCTCTAGCTTCAAGGTATCGGTTCTGGAGTATAATAATCCCTTTGTAGTTGTAATAATCAAAGACCAAAGGATCTTTTAACACACCCGAACCAACTTATTAAAATATCGTTCAGCAACCTGAAACGGGATTGATCCAAATTCTGCATCCCTCCTATATAGAAAACCAAAGGATCTTTTGGTTCTAGGCCATTCATTATACCATAGGTGAATATGAATCTTCTAGTGCCATACCATTTATATCAACCATAATTCCAGCCTCAGTATTCATTTCAATTCCATTTACATCAGGAAAAATCCTTCTTTCTTTTCGTTGTCTGCCTTTTAAACACCTCTGCATATTCGTAGTTCATTGCTTTTAACTTAATGAGCCCAATCGTCTTTATAGGAAGAAAATGATTGGTATCTTAATTGAATAGCCTTTACGCTTCGTTCCTCTGCAAACAATAGATTTTCTGAGACCTCATAGTTTCTGCCGAGATTAAGGTATGTGCGCCTTGCATCCGATCCTGGAGTAATACAGCCCTTTACCTGCCTCACCCCAAATTAATCTTTTTGAAAGGCATATAGACTGCTCATATTTGACCAGGGAATGGACCAACTTGGTGCAATTTCTAATAGAGCTTTTGATAATGCCTCTAAGGAAACATCAGTTACTCTTTTTATTTCTATATAAGTTACCTAATTCATTGTGAATGTAGGCCGCATTTGCTTCCAGTTGATAAGCCTTGAGCTGCTGACCGCGCCAAATCAACCAAACTATCCGGATTAGCGGATACGGAATTTTCAATTTCTAGTTAATTCCCGCAAAATAATATTTCTTAACTTCCAAAATATGATGTTATGGCTGATCTTTGTTCAAAATTTCAAAGCTGTCTCAATCATGATGGGATACTTGTCATAATACACTGTATTCCACTATTGTATTATTGTCGTCTTTCCAATTCTTCTTCATCTCCTAAATAAAGATTAATTAGAAGTTGAATTTCGATCATGAATTGTTGCAGCAAGGTGTTGTTTGAATTGTTGGTTGACCTTCGATTTAAACTCCTTTGAAGATAAAGTTCTTCAGCTTCCAGTGAGTCCATTCCTCCCCAAATGATTAAATATAAAGTCGCTTGCTTCATCTGGCCGACATGTAAGCAATTGACTAAAATCTATTGCAGTTTCCAAATCCCTATTCTTCATAAGACCTAAAACTTTTGCATTGAAGTCCTTTCCATGGCCCTTCTGAAGAAAAATGGATCTGGAAAGGACGATCCCCCACTTGCTGTAGAAATGACCGATTGCGTAGCAAGGATTTAAGAATTGAATCAATGACAATGTCCATTAATTTGTTTAGCTTCCAAGTGAAACCGGATTTTGATCCTCTTGGGTAATTTTTTGGAGACTTCATCTTGAACTCCTTTGGCAAGGCACGCACTCAACTCGCAGGGTAATGACTCCATCCTTTCGCCATCATCCGCCAACCCTTCTTTAATCCATTCAACAAAAAGGCGGAAAGCCCTCTCCCATTTCCCCACACTTCGTTCCTTTCCCGAATCCTGGTCCGCTTCACAGGAAGCCATCTAATTTCATTTTTCTACTTTGTTAAGTTGTTCACCTATTATCTTTCCTCTGGTGTCACTTCCTGACAACTTCCCGACCTGCAAGCATCTGTGATGAGAATTAAATTGAGCATTTTTTTAACAGAAAGTGTGTTGCCTATGATATTGAAATCCTCTTATCTTACTTCAATATTCAGGTAATTTCCAAAAGGTGTATCGTAGGCAAGTAAATATCCCAAATTTATAAATGCTACCTTCCATTTCCGTGACCAGTAAAATAAGTAAACTATGTCATTTTTCTTGGCTTCTGCTCCCTAACCAACTTTTCTGCCAAATATATATTTGAAAAACTGTAGCTTGCCTATTCACCAAAAGTTTTACCTGAGATTTAGGCACGGATCCCCTGCCGGAGAATATATAAAAATCTGCAAACACTCCAGCATCTCTATGGGCAAATTTAGATCCGTAAAATCCTCATCTTTACCTTCTGAAATCCCAATAACCAATGCGTAGATCTTGGCCTTTTTAGCAATGGACTTTCTGAGCAAACATGTAAGTTTGAAAATACGAAAAACTAGTAATACAATATATTAATTTAACATTTGTAACTGTCATAAACCTTTCTTAAATCGTTCAAATATAGTTAAAAAAGAGAATTTATTAGTAACAATTTAATTCGGAACATTAGTGAGAAATGAATTACTAGATAATACTTCGGACTTTTATACAAGAATTGAGTTACTTTATTTTCTCATTTGATGTACTTCTATTTTAGTTGGATCTAATATTAATAACCAAGTAGACAAATTAATATCACCTGACTTCTCTAAATCGTACTATCTTGTATTTGAGTTCCACTAATACTTAATCGATGTCAAATGTCTAAGAAACACTTAAAAGAAAAGAATTTCATCCCCAACCTACATATCCGGGTGACCCAAGCAATGAGTAAGTTCGTAGAGGAACAACTTGGAAATATCCTGACGAGGCGATCAAACATCAGATTGAAGGAACAGTAGTTGTAAAAATTGAAATCAATTACCTTGAGATGTTGTAGATGAGCACATCATAAGTGGACCATACGGCCGTGATGAGGAAGGTCAGGCCGCAAAAATTATTAAAATTCAACAGCAAAACTCTATCAACTCAAAGTAAAGTTTTCAAAACCATAAACATGGACTCAACTGCCTATGAAAGAAAATGACATTACTAATTACCAAATCTTACCTGGAAGAAAAGGAAAGTAAAATGGGCTAAGCCTCCAGTAACTTATTCTTACAAATTCAGATTTCAACATGCTGATTGCCCATCAATGGGCCAAGGTTAAAACTTTTTCGATTTTTTTGCTACAATTGGAAAATCTCCAAGGTGTATCGCAATTATATATTAGCCATAAGCGTGTTAGGAAGCTATAGGTTGGCTTTTTGAACCGGTATATAGAAGATGCCCTGATATATATAATAAGGCGTGTGTAGGTCTGTGATGGGTAGACCTTGGAGATTTTAAGGATGAATTTCGATTGGAGTACAAATAAATAAAATCCAGATAAACACATTGACAGCTTCTATCTCTCCTCGTTACTTAGAAATAAATTATAAGATTAAATAAGTATATATTAATTTTGAACAAATAATATAGCATAAATATGAAAATAACTAAAAGTCTCTTTTTATTTTTATCAATCATCCTTTGCAATTCAGCGATAGCTCAAACATTAGTCATTGATTCAAGTTTCGGAACCATCGGATTAATTTGAATGTCCATTATCTGTATATTTTGACAAATTACTAAATACTGATTTATTAAACAATATATATTTCATAGATGATAATCAAATTTATTATTTTGACAGTCATGGAAATACAAGAAAAGATTTACTTCATTCTTCTCCGGAAACTTATGTCAACAGAGAAAGTTTCTATGGTGGAAACATGTTAACTATTCTTCAAGATAGCCTTTTAATTATTTCATACATTAAACTAGTAACTGGTAACTTTGCAACCTATGTTAGACAGATCAACCTCAACAATCCATTAGATTCGAGTTCCTGGGATAAAGGCTTATTAAGAATTAATGAAATTAATTCAAATAAGAGACCTTTAACAACAGATTTAAAACAGAATTTATTTTTCGTATTCCCAAATTTTAGTGCAGGAATAAATAATTATGACTTCAACTTAGTGTCAGTTGATCAGACTGGAATAAACGGCTCACTAAAGTTCAATAAACCTACATCTTGTAATCAACTAGTCAATTATTATGATATTTCAACTCCAATCGTAGATTTAAATCACATTTATTTCAGAACATCTTATTTCAGTGACCAATACCTAGCTGACTACCTTATCGGGGCTTAATTCGGAAAATTAGAATAGACAGTACTTTTGAAATAATGGATTTTGCAAATAATTGATACTTTTGCAAAACCAATTTATATTTGATTTATTACAATGGAACTAGTCCTTCAACACCTTTAGAATGCAGAAAATTCGATAGCAATGGAATTGAAGATTCCAATTACAGATTCAATGCAAACAAAAATATTATACAATTTAGAAAATTTAGCGCTGAATTTGCTTCATGCTTTGATAATAAAAAAGCTATATTGTACTTTGTAACTTATGACGACCAACTAAATGTAGCCCGACATTAAAGATTAGCGCATGAAAATTACTTCGATCAACATTTACCAAACAAACCTCTAACATTTACTGGAAAAGTATTTTCTTTCTGGCATTAGATTCTGGGTGATTTTTTATTAGGTAATGCAAATTATAAGGATAGTTCTACTATTTATAAGTTGAATTATACAGAATTAGCAAATGCAACAACGAATTACTCTTCCTTGAATGCTCCAGTCAATATAAATGTAAAAAATGCTATTATCCAGATTTCAAACACACATAAAAACATTCGATCTTTGACTATTTATGATTTTCAAGGACGTTCAGTAGTTCAGATCAATAATAAAGAGGAGATCGCTGATGCTATAGAAATTCATTCATTGAATTCAGGTATTTACTTCCTTCATTTGGAATTTGCAGATAATTCGTCATACGTACATAAGTTTTATAAATAGATTCAATTTGCTCTCAATTACTGCATAGCAGAAATTACATTAGTATAGTGAGGAACTATTTAAAGTAATCTTTGGTCGTTCTCTTACACGTGAAGTAATTACAGTTGGTAATATCTAGTGAAACTTATCGATTCACTTAATCGGCTTAAACTTATAGATTAAATTATCTTTGATTACCTTTTGATTTACAAAAATAAAGTTTTCATCTTTAAACAATTTAACTAGAAGGATATCAAAGAAAATATTTCTCTTCTAAAACAGCGCAATCCAATTATTGTAATTTGTGCTTGCGCTCCTAAAGTGTTCCAAATTTACATTCTACCTATAGGGTAAATATGTAAATTTGGGATACCCAGCGCAAAACCCAAGACATAACTACCCTATATATAGACTTGCGCTAAGACAACTTCAATTGCATGTAAATACTCTATTGAATTGTAATAAATGATTGTGTCAGGTATTAGTATATTAATACTTTTCCTGTTTGAATTACGTTAAGACCTGATACAATAGAGTAAATAATTAATCCAGTAGGTATATTAGAGGCATTGAATTGGGAATTATCTTCAACCTCATTGTTTAAAAGTAGTTGACCCTGAAGAGAATAGAGCACATAATTTTCATTTCCTATTATCTGGAGCTTTAAATGTAAAACTGATCTCAAACATGATTAAAGGAGAAATCAAATAATTGGTTTTGATAGATATAAGATTGGTAAAACAACTACAACGAATAATGTTTCATTAGGTAATAAAATACTTCTTCATTTTCGCCTAAAAAATATAATTTTTCAAATAAATAAATTTTACCACCTGCATTTTGGGTTTTACCATTTGATCAAGATATGTCGTGGAAAAACCACCAATGTAAATTTTATTATCAGGACCAATTTGCATATCAAATCTCCATTTAGATCCAAAATCAGAAATCAATACTCTTGAAGATTTAATATTAGCAGCTTTTAAATCATATTGATGCAATAAATACTTTCTACTGGTATCTACTTCAATGTCATAAAACAAATCACCATTGGGAGAGAAAGAACAACCACTGTTATACGTTCCACTCCCTAGTTCCATAAAAATAGGATAAGGATTTGAAAACTGGCCTGTACTTGAATTAAAATCAATAATATATCTATAATAACGACCATTAATACCTTTAGCTTTTAAGGCGATTTTGTTTCCTTAGGACTAATTTCAATATTCATAGGTGGAGGGGAGCTTAAATTTAAGTATGATATTATTGGTGCTTTAATTCCTACATCTGTGATTTGGAATGCAATTAATTGACAAGAATCTTCAGTGGAAGTAATAACCCAAAAATCATTACCATTATAATGTTTACAGCCAGTAAGATGAGTACTATTTTTCTTTAGCAAGCTCACAGCTTTAGGATTAAGAACAGAGCCATTTCCATTGCTAAGTTGCATATCAATTATAGAATAATGCAATCCAGTTGCAGCTTTATCTGAAGGAGAAAATCTGTCATTTGTAAAAATATAATACCTATTTGTATCTTTAGCAAAAGGAACAATCAAAACTGATTGTTGAGTGTAAATGTGACCTCCTAATTTATCACCATTTTGCATTACATGATGAGTTCTATCATAAACTTAGCAACTACTAGAATAAAATAATAATTCACCATTAGAATTACAGTAACTAAAACTTCCAGCTGGTGTTAGCATAGTACCATTATTCCATAAAAACAGGATTGCCACTTATTAAAATCTAACTTGCATAAAGAATCAGGCTCAATAGAATTTCCACCAAAATACCAGATGTTT
>JADJHE010000055.1 GCA_016707685.1 Bacteroidota bacterium | reverse complement strand
GAAATCGGAATCGGAAGCCGAAATGGGTCGGCACGAAGCGCCGACACAAACGCATTCCCGCCAAAAATTCCCGAATCCAAAAGGTTTTTCCACGCTCCGCGTGGCTCAAAAAGTACGGTTCGATCCTTAATTTGAAAGTTCGAACCGACTTTTTTGTACAAATGAAGTTTTTCTTCATTTGTACACTCGTTTGCCAATTCCATATTGTATTTCAAAAACTTTTCGGTAAGTTCGAACCGATTATTCGCTTTTTGCTCAAAAGCCGATAATTTCTCTTTGAGAAGCTGTTTTTCGTTCACGAGCTTGTTTTTCATATCTCGATATTCTTCGAGTGACAAAGCGTTTTCGAGATAAGCATTCATCAGCTTCTCAATTTTAGAATCCAAAAGAGAAATATCGGCTTTTGTTGAATCCGCAAAAAGCGTAGACGATTGGGCTTCACTCAATATATCTTTTCTATTTTCCACTAACATCCAAGAAGCCCAATCGTCTGGCAAAGAAACTTTTTGATTTCCTTTGAATTTCTGAAGTGATGATTTCCTCAGGGAGTATATTTTTGTGAGCAAGGATTTTTCCGTTTGGTGCAACGCAAATAGTTATGACCTTTTTGTGTTTCGGTGGTAATGAAGCAACCACATTCTCCACAACGGAAAAATCCTCTGTACAAAAATGGTTTCAATCCTCGCGACTTCGGTTTAGATTTTCTCATCATCACTTCTTGAACGGAATCAAAAAGTTTCTTTGTAATAATCGGTTCGTGCTTGCCTTCGTGTATCTCGCCGTTATACAACATCAAACCTGTGTAAATTGGATTTTTCAAAAGTTTTTGATAATTCGACACCGCAAGTTCCTTTCCGCTTTTTCGTTTCAATCCAAGTCCGTTAAATTTGTCGCGAAGCTCCCGCAAAGTGAAAGACCCAGACGAATATGCCTCAAATGTTTTCTTGATTAAAGGTGCGATATTTTTATCAACAACAATTCTCCCACCGACATTTAGATATCCAAGTGGAGACATTTGAGGCCATATTCCGTCTTTCACTTTGTTTCGCTTACCACGCTTTATATTCTCGCTTAAATTGTCCACATAATACTTGGATTGCGAAAAAGCGATTGAAAGCATGAATTTGCCTTGCGGTGTCGGATCACACCAGAAAGTTGGAAATTTTAGCTCGGCAAGTTTTTTCGTATCGAGCAAGTAGATAATTTTCCCACCATCAACACTATTTCTCGCCAATCTGTCGGGATGCCATGCCAAAATCCCATTTGCCTCACCTTGCTCGATACGGAGAAGCATTTCATTAAATACTGGCCGACCTGGTGCTTTAGCGGTTTGTTTCTCTACAAAAATATCTACAACCTCAATTTGCTCTTTAACCGCTAACTCCTTGAGTTCGGCCAGTTGATCAGAAATGCTTCTCACTTGCCGATCCTCTGTATCGGTACTTTTGCGAGTGTATATAAAAAACTTTCTGGTGTGATTATTCATAAAATTGTATTGGCAAACGAGTGAGCCACGCGGAGCGTGGAAAAACCTTTTGAATTCGGGAATTTTTGGCGGGAATGCGTTTGTGTCGGCGCTTCGCGCCGACCCCATTTCGGCTTCTGATTCCGATTTCCAATTTTGGCGGTGTGTATTGGACGAAGTTCGAATGTATTTCGGACAAAATCCGCAGGATTTTGACGACTAATCGCACGCGCGGAGCGCGTGGTGGCTCTGAACCTCTCCGTACGCCCCGATTGCGTGGTGAAGCGATACAATGCGCCTCGGACACGCTCGCGGACTCGCGTGTGCAAAAACCAAAAAATTTCCTTGCATTTTTCTCGCGTCTCCTCCCCCCACCCCTCCACCGCGAAGCGGAAAAAGAAATGGAAAGGAAATTTTTGGTTTTGCTTCGCCGAAATCATAACAATATTGTTTTGCACACTTGTATTATAACTTAACATTGAGTCAAAACACAAGACAGTGCTATAATACCCGTGTTGATAAGTTTTCATACAATATGGCAAAATCCACAGCACAAAAATTTGGCGATAACATGAAAAAGGTACGGCTCGAAAAAGGCCTGTCGCAAGGCGACATTTGTCGAGAGTTAGGATTAGATCGAGCGTATATTAGTAATGTTGAGAACGGCAAACAAAATCTTACAATTAGCACAATGGAAAAGGTCGCCAAAGTGCTTGGGGTTAGTATGAATCAACTTTTAAAATAAATTATGAAAGGAATTATTTACATAATGACAACTGCCGTTTCTGGTTTGATTAAAATAGGTCAAACTGGCACTGCAAATTTTCAGGAACGAATGCGTAACCTTGAAGCGAATGGTTATTACAATGTTTCTGGTTTGAAAAGATTTTTTGCGATTGAACTTGATGACTATACTGATAAAGAAATTCTTTTGAAGGAAATTTTCAACAAACACCAAGTTGGGAATAGTGAATTATTTGCTCTTGACTACGATCTGGTAAGACAGCTTTTGTTATCATTTGAGGGTAAAGTTATATACCCCAAAGATATTGATAAGGAAAAAGAGTTTGACGAGGTTTCAAAAGCAAGAGAACAGGGATCAAGATTTAGTTTTTATAAAAAAGGGATTAAGGACGGAGAAGAAATTGTTTTTATAGCTGACAAAGAAATTACTGCGAAAGTAGTTGGCGAGCGTGAAGTGGAATATGGTGATCAAATTTGGAAACTCGCGCCATTAACATACAAAATATATGAACAGAAAGGAGGACTGAATGATAGTGGTGCATACCAAGGAGCGGCTTATTGGCAATATAAAGACAAAAGACTACGGGATTTGCCTGATATTAATTAAATAAGACTATGACTCAAAACCAAACTATTACAAAAATTGCAGACACTTTTTCAATAAATGCTATTTACGCGCGTCGTCTTTTTCATACAGCAAGTAAGGAACATATGTTTGAGGATATTGCGAAGTTGCTCGAAGAGAAACCAAAGCCGTTTATAAAATGGGTTGGTGGAAAAAGACAACTACTCAAACAATTTCGTGATCTTGGATTATACCCGCCAGAAAATTTCGATCCTATTACGAATACTTACTTTGAGCCGTTTGTTGGTGGTGGTGCAGTATTCTTTGATCTACTTCCTGAAACAGCATATCTTTCTGATTTAAATAACGAACTTGTCGTTACTTATAATGTGATTAAAAATGATGTTGAAAATCTAATAAAATCACTAAAAAAACATAAGTTAGACAAAGAATACTTTCTAAAAATTCGCGCTCAAAACCCAGAAAAGCTTTCTGATTTAAATACTGCTTCTCGTTTTATCTATCTGAATAGAACTTGTTTCAATGGTATGTATCGTGTCAACAGCAAGGGTGGGTTTAATGTTCCGTTTGGTAAATATAATAATCCTCTGATTTGCGATGAAAGTAATCTTAGAAAAACATCAAAAGCATTGAAAAATGTTGAAATAAAAAAACAGGATTATAAAGAAGTATTAAAAAAGGCAAAGAAAGGAGATTTTGTTTATTTTGATCCACCATATTATCCAGTAAGTAAAACTGCTTCGTTTACTTCTTACACCAGCGAATCATTTTTAGATAAAGAACAAATTGAATTGAGAGATACATTTGTAGAATTACACAAACGAGGTTGTTTTTGTTATGCTTTCAAATTCAGATACCCCGTTTATAAACAAAATCTATTCGGAGCCAAAAGGTCTTCGTATTACAAAAGTACAGGCGGGTCGCGCCATTAACTCTGATGCTTCCAAAAGAGGAAAAATTACAGAGGTACTGGTAACTAATTACTAAATATATGCAAAAAGATTTTAATAATTTAATAACTACTTTCAAAAGCTCAATTAAAACATGGGATTATTTTGTAAATTGGAAAAAGGTTTTTGCTAATTCTTCTGACCTTGGAAATCACTCTAAACAAACTAAACTATCTCTTGGGTAAGGAAAATTTAAAGACGAGTTTAAAAAACTTTATAGCTCAAATCCAGATATTGTTAAAGCATTACCTGTACTTTTGGCGGTTAGAGAAAATAAGCTAGAGGTATTTGATAAAATCACTAAGAATTCTGAATTCTTTGACTTTTCTGGAACAGAAAAGGATTCAGAAAAATACTATGAATTTTTAGAAAAATCTGGTCTCGCTCGTCTATTCCAAAAAGACGGAGTAAAAAATTTAGTCGATTATGTTATGGGTGTTGAGGTCGGTCTTGATAGTAATGGTCGAAAGAATCGAGGAGGATCTTTGATGGAAGAAATCGTTGAATCATTTATTAGTGAGCTTTGTGCTAAAAATGGCTTCGAATACTTATCACAAGCACGATCAACTGCAATAAAAGCAAA
>JADJHE010000054.1 GCA_016707685.1 Bacteroidota bacterium | reverse complement strand
AGCATTTTATCCCTGCCTTCAAACCGGCTAAAACTTTTGTTGAAGCAGTGAAAAAGGAAAGGGCGGCAAAAAATAATCGACCCTGGCTATTAATAGCGAATACACTCCATTACTATAGTTCGATAACTGAAAGAGGAACCACTTTTCTATCGGGCAGTGTGGCTTTTATCCATTGTATTTTTACTTTAGCGCGATGAAACAACCCGTGAGAATGTGGAGGTATTTTCTTTCCTATTTCCTTTTGGTTGTTTTCCATAAAATACAAGTATGAAACTTTCAAAAAATCAACTCATTACTGTTTTATCGTTTATAGTAGTTGCTGTTGGCAGCTATTTATTTTTGCCGATGGTAGAAGGAAGCATAGAGCCAAAACCTGCAGCCATGGAAAGCACGGGCAAAGAAACGTCTGCGTTCGACTTTGCAGCCTATCTGGCCAAGGTGAAGGCGTCAGTAACCAATGCAGATACAGCCGCTCTTATGAATAAATGGGAAGCCGGTAATGACTTTAATGCTTTGGCGCTTTTGTTTCACGAAAAAGGGGAATCGGTTATTGAAGCTTACTATACTGCCCAAGCCGGAAAAGCGGAAAAAAGTAAAGAGAAATTGGAGCGTGCCGGAGATTTGTTTGAGGCCACTTCGAGCATCAGTAATTCAGACGACATGAAAGGCTATTTGCTGGAAAAAGCAGTAGAAACCTACCAAAACGCATATAATTTAGACAGCACGAATATTAATTTACGCATGAAGTATGCCGGCTCGTTGATTGAACAGGGAGCAAGCCCAATGCAAGGAATAGCAATGCTTCTAGACATTGTAAAAAAAGATCCGAACAATGCTGACGCCCAATTAATGCTCGGAAAATTCGCCATGATGAGTGGTCAATTTGAAAAAGCTGTGCAAAGATTGGAAAAAGTTATATCTTTGCGACCCCAATCAAATGACGCATTGTTTTTGTTGGCTATGGCTTACGAGAATAAAGGAGATAAAGGAAAGGCTTTAGAGATTCTACAAAAGTGTGAATCGCAAGAGAAAAATCCGGAGTTGAAAAAAGAGATTGGAAGCTATATAGAAAGATTAAAAAAATCATAATTTATTAACCTAAATAACGTAGGATATGCCTTGCGGAAAGAAAAGAAAAAGACATAAAATCGCTACTCACAAGCGTAAAAAACGACTTCGTAAAAATCGTCATAAAAAGAAATAATCCTTTTTAGGCGCACCTTATCGTTCGCATCCGATATTGTTTTCAACGAGCAATATCGGTATGTTGACGTAGGAGATTGTTTTCTTTCTGTTTAAAAAGGTGTTCTTGCCTTTTTCAACTAACTGTACATTGAACAAAGAATTAATTATACATTCTACTCCTACTGGCGTGGATGTAGCTTTGCTCGAAGATAAAAAGCTCATTGAGCTACATCAAGAGCGGCACACTAACCATTTTTTGGTGGGCGACATTTATTTGGCGCGTATCAAAAAAGTAATGCCCGGTTTAAATGCGGCATTTATCGATATTGGCTACGAGAAAGATGCCTTTTTGCACTACACTGACTTGAGTCCTGAATTTAGAACCTTACTGAAATTTACAGGTCAAGCAGTGGCGGGGCATTCCGATGGCACCCTCAACAATCTTGAAATTTTACCGGAAATCGACAAAGGGGGCAACATTAAAGATGTGCTGAATAACAAGAACCAATTGATGGTTCAAGTGTTGAAGGAGCCTATTTCTTCTAAAGGACCGCGATTAACATGCGAAATTACTTACTTTAACTGGACGATTTTGGTGCTTTCGCCATTTACAAATGCGGTTTGGGTTTCTAGAAAAATTGACTCTGCTGACGAACGTAAACGTTTGAAAGTTTTAGTGGAAAGCTTAAAGCCAAAAAACTTTGGTGTTATTGTGCGAACAGTGGCTGAGGGACAAGACTCCAAAACATTACACGAAGATTTATTAGAACTGCAAAACCGTTGGACAGAAATGTGCAATAATTTGCGTGGAGCACAACCTATCAAAAAGGTGTTGAGCGAAGTAGATAAAACGTCTGGACTTCTTCGTGATATGTTGAACCCGGATTTTGAACGGGTTGCTACTAACAGTCCGCAATTAGCGAAAGAGTTAGAGACATATATCGAACGTATTGCGCCTGATAAAAAAGGAATTGTGAGTCGACATGCCGGTAACACACCTATTTTTGATCATTATGGTGTTACGAAACAAATCAAATCACTTTTCGGCAAGAAAGTGAATGTAGGCACTACAGGTGCATACTTAATTATTGAAAAAACCGAGGCTTGTCATGTCATTGACGTGAACTCGGGCTTCCGTATGTCGAACGGAAACGGCCAAGAAGACAATGCACTAAGCATCAACTTAGAAGCAGCTCAAGAAGTGGCCCGACAAATGAAATTGCGCGACTTAGGAGGTATTATTGTGATTGACTTTATCGACTTAAATCTGCTGAAAACAAACGTTTAGTGCAAGATCGGATGCGCGAATTGATGAAACGGACAAGGCTACGCGCACCATTCTTCCATTGTCTAAATTCAACTTAATGGAAATTACGCGCGAGCGTGTTCGTCCGGAAGTGAAATCAATACCTCGGAAGAATGTCCAACCTGTGGTGGTACAGGCTCTATCAAGAGTTCGTTGCTATTGATTGACGATATCGAAAACGATTTATTCCATGTGCTGAACACACATAAAACCGTGAAACTCTTTGTTCATCCGATTATTGAAGCGTATTTGAAAAAGGGGTTCCCTTCATTCCGTTTGCAATGGAGCTGGAAGTTCAAAAAATACATTCGCATTTATGCCAACGAAAACTTAACCTTCAACGACTATAAGTTTTTCGACACGAATGATGAAGAGATAATTCTCGAATAAGGAGTTTTAATACATTTACGAAAAGCTTCACGCATGCAAAACACAAAACATATCGCACTATTTCTGCTGAGTTTTGCAATGCTCTCTGCTTGTAATTTCAAAAAGAAAACAAAAGACACCGAAACCAACACATACTACGCAGACTATGTGGCCATTTACAAAAACTACAAACTTGTAAGTGTAGACTCTACAATGCAGGCGTTAGACAACTATTTGAAAAAATTTCCGTTAGAAGCAAAAGCATGGTCGTTTTTGGGCACTGTTTATTTAGACAACAAAGAATACGACAAAGCGCTCCCTGTTTTTCAAAAAGCAATTGAGCTTGACTCTAATTTGGCTCACCCCTATTCAGCTTTAGGTTTTTTGTTTTTTAAGAAAAAAGATTTTGCAAATGCTGAAACCTTTTACAATAAAGGGGTTGCGAAGGGTGATTCTTCGTTGCACAGTTGCATTAATAGACTTGTGTTGCACAGTTTTACTTCACCTGCCGATTCTTGCAGAAAAGAAATTGCGCAGCTTCAAGTTAAAGAAATTAAGCCGCAACAATTTTTATTGCCATTGCATGTGTTTATCACAGAATTCACGATACCGAAAAGCGCGATTCTTTCTTAACTATTTGCGAAGCCACTAAAACACTTCAAAAAGAGGATATGGATGCAATTTTAAAGGACGAAATCAGCATTTCAGATTTTCAAGAAAGCATTTCGAAATAATGGTTTTTAATTTCTCATTTTTACAGCATGCGTAAACACATTTGGCTCTACATCGTTCAGGAATTAGTTTGGATTCTTATTGCTTTGCTGATTGCAGCATTTGCCGTTTTCCCGCTTGTTATGAAATTAAACTACGTGTTCCTTGTTGAGAATGTATGCTTTGCATTTTATGCTGTAACACTTGTACGTTTGGTGGTGTTTTTCAAAAGTGTGCCTTGGTTAAAACCAACGTGGATGCGCTTTCTCTTATTTGTAATTAACATCAACCTCTTTATTTTTATTGTCAGAAAAGAGCAAAATTTCATCTCCATCTACGATTCGTTCACTATTGAAGATTTGGGTATTCCGAGAAAAACATTGAGCCTACCGGAATGAAACGCTCTACAATTATTTCTACACCGAAATCAATTTAGTTGTAGTTTGTTTGATATTAATTTTAGCCTTTTGTGCTCGATTAGTACTATCGTATTGGAGTCTGACAAAAACAAGGCTTTATGTGGATGAGAAGTAAGCGTTATGCTTTTAGCCCTTGCCGTACTTGTTCACACTAGAAACGCGAAGCGAAAGCAAACAACATAATTTGCAACTTTGAATCATCCATCTTTTCGTTCAAATTTCTATTTTTACATCTCAATCAAAAGCAATGAAAAAATTCTCGGAATTAGAATACAGAAGACCAGATTTAGATACGGTTAAATCAAAATTCAAATCATTATTAGAACAATTTGATGGCGCTAAAAACTTCACTACACAAGAAGATGCGTTGAAAGAAATCAATGCTCTACGTGCAGAATTCTCAACCGCTGCAAGTATTGCTTAAGAAATACTATCGATACTTCGAATCAATATTATGAATTGGAGCAAGATTTCTTTGACCAAACAAGTCCAATTTTTCAAGATCTGAACATTCAGTTTTATCGTTCATTGAGCAAATCGCCCTTCCAAAAAGATTTACGCGATAAATTCGGCAACCAGTTGTTTGATATTGCTGAAGCAAATGTGCGCTCGTTTGACGCAAGTGTGATTGCTGACATTCAGGAGGAAAACAAATTGTCTACAGAATATTCAAAATTAGTAGCCTCTGCAGAAATCGAGTTTGACGGAAAGAAATTGAATTTAGCCGGATTAGATCCTTACTTGCAATCTACTGATCGAACCGTTCGTAAAAATGCAGCAGATACCAACTACGCGTGGTGGTCGAAAAACGCGAAAACGTTTG
>JADJHE010000053.1 GCA_016707685.1 Bacteroidota bacterium | reverse complement strand
CTATATCATCGCTGAGGTAATCAAGCTCGGCACCATTTCGGATTTCATATCGCGGAGATCTTCCACGTAATCCGCGTCATAATCGTGATGATAGCTTATAAAGCAATTTCTTGAAGTTTGTCCCATTCCTATTAAATTAAAGTGTTTAATATTTTTTTCTTTTCGTTTGACTAATTCAGTAGCCAGATTTTTTCCACGATCAACTGATACGCTTTTACCAATAATTGCTGTTTCTGTATGGATGGAATTTCAATTTCCAACTGATCCAATTGTTTTTTACCTATATGATTTACGGTTGCAGTTTTTAAATGCAAATCAAAATACCTTTTTGCTTTGCTTGAATTTAAATAGAGTGCCAAATACTCAGGAATAATTTCTTTTGAGCGAGGCTCAAGAACAATAAATGTTCCTGTTGCAACGGCTTCTTTTATTTGTCCTTGCCAAACGGTTGCAAAAATTCTTCCTTTAGAAGAAAACAAAACATGACCGGGTTTTAGTAAATTTGTATAGGTAATTTCAGCTCTGTCAAAAAACAGAGGTTCTGTATTAATGTAGTTACCATCTGCGTCAAAATCACGTCCCTGCACGCAACGGTAGTCACCCATGTATTTTGCAGCGGCGTTGGCTCCAAAAAAGGCGTGACAGATTTCTGATACAGTTTTTTTCATACTTAATACAAAAACGTATAGATATCGAAATGGTTGTCTCAAAACTAAAATAAATTCTTTTATATATAACCTGAAAAAATAATGAGGCTTCACGTATGCAATTAAAACATTGGAAACCAACATTATAAATTTCATTTTCAATTCAAAAATCCTAATAAATTGGAAAATAGCTAATTAAAAATTTCAAACTTTTCTATTTTGCAATTCGCCTAATAAGTGGTTTAAACCCTTTAATTAATTGATATTAGACGGATTTATCAATAACAAACATTTGCCACTTAAATTAATTTTATGTCCTTTGTTTGTTGTCAAACATTTGCCAATAAATACTAAATATTGGCTTTTGTTGGTATAAATAGTACTATCTTTGATTTTTTAAAACCAACATTTAATTGACTGAAACTTTCCTGATACAAGAATTAAAAGATCATTTTAAAAATCGTGATGTTTTTACACGTATGGAGCTGTATGAGTTTTTTCTACGATTCAATCCTGAACTTAAAGAGACTACTTTCCGATGGAGAATTTATGATCTGAAACAAAAACAAATTATTCGTTCCATTTCCAGGGCGCGTTTCACATTACATTATCAGCCAACCTTTATTCCTTTTGTTGAAACAAAACTCAAAACACTCTTTAAAGCGGTAAAAAAGAATTTTCCTTACACTAAAATATCTGTATGGAATACAAAATGGCTGAATGAATTTATGTTGCACCAACCGGGTAGATTTATGACCATCTTAGAAGTGGAGAGTGAGGCAGCATCTTCTGTATTTAATTCGCTGAAAGATTCAAATTATAAGAACGTTTTTTTGAACCAAAAAAAGAAATAGAAAATTATCTTTCCGATGGCAAGATTCAATTGTCATTTGAACCTGATAACAAAGCCTAACTTATACAGTAGATAAAATCCACAACTGCATCGAGAAAATTTTGGTAGATGTTTTTGTTAATCCGGAATTCTACAATGCGTTTCAAGGGCATGAATTAACAATTATCTTTGAAAATGCATTTAAGAAATATGAAGTGAATGAAACACGATTGTTTTATTATGCTTCAAGAAGAAGTAAAAAAGAAGAACTTGAAAAATTCCTTTTAACAAATTCATTATTACCATCACAAATTTAGTAATGATAGATAAAGAATCCTTATCCAAAGAGTGGCTTGACGAAAAGCAAAAGCAGCACAAACGCGATCCGAGTATCATCGAGGTATGATTCATGCTCTATATTTACTAGAACAATTAAAACTAACGGACCTTGATTTTATATTTAAGGTGGAACAGGTTTGGTTATTCTGTTGGAGAGACCTGCGCGATTTTCGGTAGACATTGATATAATTGTAAATCCGAAAATCACAAAAGAAGAACTGGAAGAATTTCTGAATAAAATTATTGAGTCATCAGATACCTTTATCCGGATGGAACTAGATGACAGACGAAGTTATAAAGCAGGAGTTCCAAAAGCACACTACAAATTTATTTTTAAATCCAACACTTTTGGTGCAACAAAAGAAGGGCAACCAATAGCAAACCCCGAAAGAGAAATTTTATTGGATGTTTTGTTCGCTGAAAATGCGTATCCGAAATTAGTTCATCGAGCAATTAATACAGAATGGTTAAAATTAAAAAGTGAACCGCTCATTGTACAAACCCCATGTGTCAATTCAATTACCGGAGATAAACTCACCGCATTTGCACTATTTAACCGGAGTTCCTTATTATAGAAATTCGGTGAACAAAGAAGGTGTAACCTCAAGCTCTGAAATGTTTAAGGAAATCATCAAACAATTATTTGATATAGGTTGTTTGTTTGATGCAATTGATGACGTTGATTTGTTCCGCAAATCATACAATGAAACTGTTAAAGCAGAAATAATATATCGACCTGAAAGAAATATCAAATCGAAGGAGGAGGTTTTAAAAGACACCATTGAAACAGCACTTATTATTGCACGCAGAGAAAAACAATTGGGACAGGAAAGCAAACAGCAATTTACTGATTTAAGTAAAGGATTAAGTTCGTTTAACCATTTGTTTATCTCAGAAATTTCAGAATCGAACATGCAATGGTGGCAAGCGCAAAGGCTGCTTATCTTTCTGCTGTTGTGCTGAAGAATTATGCTGGCGCAATTGTAAGATTTGATGAAAAAATTCCGATAGACAATTATCACATTGCGCATCCTGATTACGTCTTTTTGAATAAGTCGTTAAGATTTATTTTAAAAGGAGAAGCCTTGTTTTATTGGAATGAAACGGTGAAATTATTGCATCCATAATGAAATATCAATATGGACAAAACTGAATTCACACGACAAGAAATCTATGACCTTGTATGGTCGAAACCATTTTCCTCTCTTGCAAAAATCTATGAAATTTCAGATACAGGTTTACGTAAGATTTGTAATAAATATGAAATTCCATTTCCTAAAACGGGGCATTGGCAAAAGGTACAGTTCGGAAAAAAAGTAGAGAGGGAAAAATTGGTACTTTCTGACAAATGGACAGAAACAAAAATAACACTTTCTGATCGGGAAGCAAGTGAAAAAGATCATTACCTAACGCGCTTGGCTCGGCTCACAAAAGTAATAGAGAAAGAACATCCAAGCCTTCTTGAAATTCCAGAACGACTTACAAAACCTGATAGTCTAATCGATCAGGCTAAGGCATATTTTAACTCTAAAGAATCTACATCACATTGGCGATATTCTTCTGAGGTTCATACAAAATCCGGATTGCTATCAATTGCTGTAGCAAAGATAATGTGCCGCGCGCATTAAGATTTATGGATGCTTTTATTAAGCTAGGTCGAAAACGCGGTCATCAAATCGAAATCAGCAGTCATGATACATTATTTATAGTTGATGATGAGAGATACAAAATCCGTTTCCGTGAACAACACATACGCCAAATAGTTCAAACAGGAACCTGGACAAAGGTCAGAACTAATTCCTAATGGAATCTTGTCGTTGAAACTAGATAATCTCTATCCTAAAAAGAATGGAAAGACGGAAAAATCTTATTAGAAAAACAATTAGCTAAAATAATGGCTGCTTTTCGAAATCAGAGCCCGGGATGACAAAATTGAACGGGCAAGACGAGAAGCTTATTGGGCTGAGCAAGAAAGATTGGATGAAATCCGAAAAAAGGAAGCGGCGATCAAGCGTAGGAACTAAAAAAGTTGATATACTCTCAAACATTCAAAAAATGGAATCAAGCAAAAAACTTTCTTCATTCATAGCGGAAATCGAAGCGAAATAATTCTTCTAACGAAAAATCACTGACTGGATAAAATGGGCAAAGGTCGACTTGATAAACTCGATCAATTTCCAATGGTCTAGATACTTTTCTTAAGAAATATGAATACTCTGATGATTAATTTTTCTTGAGTTTTGCTTTGAAAATGAAGGCAGATGAACTTTCACGAATGTTGTACTCGATGATTAAGAATCTTGCTAATTTGGTTTGACAACGCGGTCATTTGCAGAGCCTGAATTGACAAGCAAAGATTTTTTGGAGTTGATTTGTGGCTCCTTTGGCGTGTTTATGGCTTCTTTAATTTTTGAGTTTGCCGAATTAGTTTTTTGTCATCTCTTAAAAAAACGTTGCCACCATTTATTTTCTGCAACAACTTTTTTATCATGACCGTTAATCTGAAACGGCCTCAAAACATCCTTCATTTCTTCAATCAATATTTTGCTGTCGTATTGATTACTAGAAAATCCATATGCATCTTCAATAGATTTATGATTAGCATCAGCACCTTTTGAAATTACCCATAGAATATCTTCTTTGCATTTTTCGATTTGTACATTCAAATTATTATTGTCTCGATTGTGCAACGGTAGTCTCTCAGTGGTTAGCAAATGTCGAAAATCGAACATCCAAATAGTTAAAACGGTTTTTTGGTTATGATTTCACTCAACCTGACCCCACTTTTTCACTCTAAATTGACCCCTCATTTCTAAGTTGCTTTTTTGCGGTCATTTTTCTGTTTTAGTGGTTATCAAATTTAGTTAATTTACTTCTCGTTTACAAGATCTTCTTTTAGTTGTCTTTTCTTACGCATAGATTCTCCTTTTAGTTCCAGGCGATGCGCGTCGTGAACGATTCTGTCAAGAATCGCATCGGCAATAGTTTGTTCGCCGATTGCTTCGTGCCATTTGTTTACTGGTAATTGCGAGGTCAGTAGCGTGGAGGCCTTGGCGTGGCGGTCTTCGATAATTTCCATGAGAGATGCGCGGCTTTGTGCGTCGAGTGGCTGGATTCCAAAGTCATCAATAATGAGCAGATCTTGCTTTTCTATTTTAGCAAGTTCCTTTAAGTACGACCCGTCAGCTTTTGCCATTTTCAGTTTTGCAAAAAGTTTGGTGCTGTGCTGATACAAAACTTTATATCCTTGTGAACACGCTTCGTGACCGACTGCTGATGCAAGAAAACTTTTTCCGATTCCTGTGCTGCCTGTAATAATCAGATTTTCTTTTTTCTTGATAAACTCGCAATTTGCAACGCGCATGACTTGATTTTTGTTGAACCGATTGTCTTCAAAAGTGAGTTGCTCAATGGATGCCTTGTAGCGGAACTTTGCGTTGGAGATTGTGCGGCTAAGCTTTCGGTTATAGCGTTCATCCCATTCTGAGTCTACTAAAAATGACACCAGCTCATCGGGTGTTAGCTTTTCATTTTTGTCTGTTTCAATATTTGTACGCAATGCTTTGAGCATCCCGTACAAATGCATTTGTCTTAATTTTTCTAATGATGATTCATTCATGATATTTGTTTTTAATTGTTACTACTGATAATAATCTTCTCCGCGGATATTCTCGTGCGAAGTGAACGGAAGTTCTTCTTGTGTATCATCTTCATCATACTGATCAAGACCGCGCTGAAGAATAGTTTCTATGATATTGTAATGGTAAAGACCATAACTATGTGCGCGGTTACAAGCGCGGATAAGCCTTTGGTTACCGACCCGTTTTGCATAGTTTAAAATTCCACGACAGGTTCGGTAAGCTTGTTCGGGATGAATTTTTTTCAAGAGAACTTGTGCAATATAGAACTCAACATCTGGGGATATTTCACGCGCTTGTTTTAAAAAATAATCCGGTGACCAATCACTCACAAATTGATGTTGCGAGGCCATGTGGGCGGGATCTGTTGTGTAATTGTGCGGGGACTTTACGCGAGGATGAGAGGCAATGAGTTCATGACGGTGATAGATTTCTACAAAAGATTTTGAGAATAACAATCGCACCTTTTTACCAATGTAAGAATAAGGTACACTGTAATAATGTCTATCTGGTCCAAGGTGCACGTGACCGTTTTTCATCACGGTTAAATCCAATTGCTTGCGCATCTCAAAACGCTTTTCTGGTAGCGGCTCCAGTGCAGGCTTTTCCATTTCTTCGAACTGTTGCAAACGTGAGTATGCCCTGCCTTTAAATGAACGTGCGTTGTGATCATAGAGAAAAGGATAAATGGCTTTGTTGATCGATGAAACAGAGGTGTACTTGTCTTGACTGAGTCGTGTAAAAATTCGGGTGTAAACAATTTTCACTGCTCCTTCAACCAATGCTTTGTCCTTTGGTTTATATGCTCGTGCAGGAACAACAGCCATTGAATAATGATCTGCAAAACGTTCAAAGTTGGTATTGATTGTGGGTTCATACTTGCTACTTTTTATCACTGCCGATTTGAGGTTGTCAGGAACAATTGCCCTGGGCGAACCACCGAAAAAATGAAGCGCGTTTTCACAACAGCTTATAAAGTCTTCAACAGTTTGTGATTCTACTGCTTCAACATAAGTGTATTGACTTGCTCCAAGCACAGCTACAAAAACTTCAAGCATTATTATTTCAGCTGTTTGCGGATCTACGATGCTCAATTTCTCTCCAGTAAAATCAACATACATTTTATCTCCTGCTTTGTGATCCATGTGCATGGAAGGAGTAACTCGCCTTCGATAAGCTTTGAATAAATTATTAAAGTGTGTGGCTTTGTAACCATCAGGATTTTTATTAAAATATTCTTCCCACATCATGTGAATCGTAACACCGCGCTGCCGCAGCTTCTTTTCTGCGTATGGAAAAAACTCGTACAGTGTTTTTAGTTTCTCAGGTTGATCAACCGTTTTTTCAGGATGAAAAAGTCGGTCCACTTCATGGTCACTCATTTTTGATAACTCATCCCAAGTTATTTTTAGTGATCTGAAAATTTCAATGTATGCCTTGGCTGTATTCTTTGATATTCCAAGCGTTTCGCCTATTGTTCTTTTGCCAGTGCCCTGACAATGAAGCTTGATGATTTGTTTTAATTTGCTCATACTAATTGTTTTGTTTGCCATGTTTGAGTAGATTTAGCTTCGGATTTTTTTATCCAAAAACCTAAAGAAACATGGTTCTAAAACAGTATGACCAGCGACTTAATTTTGAGGGGTCAATTTACACTGAAAAAGTGGGGTCAGTTTCGAGTGAAAAAGTGGGGTCAGTTTCGAGTGAAAAAAGGGGGTCAGTTTCAGTGAAATTTCAGTTATGATTAAGTTCATCAATAGAACGCCTTTTTCAAGCAAGGAATTTCAATTATTTTTGAGATTTATAAAACCATGAATTAGTCCGTTAAGTTTTACTTTTTGCCGGCAAAAAAATTGTATTGTTTTGTTAATTTTATTGACCCTAAATAAATCTTAGAAGTTTGCTTTTGATCTTGGTTGCGTATTTAATTTTTAAGGAAATTGAAATCAGCTTGGCGCATTTTGGCCGAGCGCTAACAAATCAGTGTTTTTTGAATTCTTGTGAAGGTTTTAGTTTTTTCTATTTGGATTTGGTTAAAAACATTTTGGATTTTCTGTTACGTTTTTGGGAGACAGTTCAATTGTCCCCAAAAAGTTCCCCTTTCCTTTGTCTTCTCTCCCCGGGCCCGACATGAACAAAGCGCGTTGTCTTTCCAAAACAAAAGATTCAATCCATGTTCTTCATCCCATCTACAATTGCCCAACAAATCATAATAAGCAAATCCTTCTTTGGCATTAAGTTGAATGTGAATTTTTGTGATTTGAATTCGCTCCTTAATATCATCAATCGTCAGGTCTTCATAGTCTCGTTCATCTTCTAAATTATAATCACGAATAATTTGAGGTATTTCTTCCAACACTTTTTTACAAGCGCGTTCTGCAATTTCCTTTTGATGTTCTAAAATGTATTGCAGCGTTTTTAATTGTTCTGGATTTGGATCAGGATTTTCGGAAATGTCATCTTGAATTTCAATTCGCAAGTTTTTGCTAGGATAATAATAGGGGTTGCTTGTTTCTGAAAAACATGCAGTGAATTCAGGAAATTCTAAGTTGAATTCCCAATCGCCGGTGAAGTTGAAAGAGGGATTTGTCATTTATTTTTTTTCTATCGCTTCAATAGTGCAGAACAAAATTACCAATAGTTGACTTAATAGCTCTTAAACTTCCATGGTTCTAATAATATTGACTCTAGTTTTGAATACGGAATATTTGCTCCGCCATGAGTTGCATAACTTGTTCCTGCTAAAGAGAAGAAGATGAAGTAGTCGTTAAGAATAAAATTTGCTTTCATTTCCGATAAAAACTTCTTCCAGATTGTTACACGTCAGACCTAAAGACTGGGATCTGTTTAGCTCCTCAATGATCAGATCATCTAAGTTTTTTACGGATACAGAATCAATTTTAAAAATATCTTCAAAGGTTATCGGAACCAGCACAGAATCTTTAAGCTGATAGTTGGTTGTTTTTAATGGCGTTGACCCAGTAATCACCGTAGTTAAGGGAATTAACCGACCCATTTCTCACATAGTAGTTGCAGTATAATAGTACCGGGAATGATAGCCTGGAAATAGTTCTTTTATTTAATATCGTCTCTCTCAGGTAAAAGTTGTGACGGAAATGAAACGTCATACATGTAATAATGTCAACCGGCTCTATGTTGTATTTTAATAATAAGTCATTGCAGGTCGATCTCATCCATGTTCTTTCAAGCAGGATTTTGTTGTTCAATTGTCGATAAAAATCTACGGGTTCACCGTTGTAAACAAAACCTTCGTATCCATAGGTTTGGTTTCCATAATACTGTCCATTAATACCAAGTAATTCTAAAAAGTCCATTGATTTTATTGCCTCAGATGTATCGGTTAACGGAAGGATCATTTCGAGCTTATCATTGATAATACCCACTTTGTTACCGCTAAAAACAACGCGACCGGGTTTATAACTATAGGTACAAATGGCCGTAAAGGTTTCAGAAGAAAATCCGTTGACCGGGCTATAAATTTGCCACAATCCATCTCTAAGAATGGCAAAGCAGCCATCTAATTCATATATAAATTCATACTCAGGTCGAACCAGGATCTCGTATTTTTCTGAGATGATGCCGAAAAAACCGTTGGATTTAAAAATGCGTACGAAGGGTTTGCCTGAAACTAGCGGAAAGTCAAAATCCACTTCATTAACTCTTTTGATATTGGCTGAATCATAAAGATGCCAGGAGTACCGGTATGAATTTGAAAAGCTCTGTTCAGATCGCCAATAGAAATAGGGTATTGAATCCTTTACATGAGCAACTGGAATAGTTCCCGGATATGGACTTTTCAGTTTAACTTTTTTGGCGGTTTGTTTTGACACTTCTGAAGAGATAATTTTTCCAAAACGATCGATCGAATGTTTGAAAATGGCTAAATAGTCTTGTTTAAAATCAAAGCGGGTTGAATCTCCTTTTATCATTTGGTCATTCTCGTATAGCATTAATGCTTATCATCTACAATAAAAGGCAAGTGTTAAGGTAGCGGGAGGCGACACCCGGGTAAGTGGCGAAAAGACCATTTCTGTCCAGGTTATGACAAGCACCAATCAAGTTGGCATCTTCTGAGATTAAATCAAATCCGGAAGAATAAAGTCGACATTCTTTTCTTTATGCGCAATGATCGTCCCTCCTTCGATGAAAAAATATCGCGATAATTTTCCGGGATAACAACATTTCTTTACCGTCATATAATGTTTTCTTGTCATCCATTTCAAAGAGGTATAAATTCTTAGAGCCTGATATTTTCAACTCACCATATTCGTGTTTGAAGGGGCACCGCCAGTTTCTCCTTCAATGAAAGCCACAACATAAACCTTCATAGTTTTCACAACGGTCAGCCGATCTGTAAGTATCACATTATCGTCGCTATTTCGCCTTTCAAAATAAGACTGAGCACCGATTTTGTTCATATTTTCGTCATACACCTCAACGGTTTCAAGATACATTTCAGGCTCTTTTATTTTATCTCTACCGTTATTGCTATAGGCCCAAAAATATTTTATGCCATCTTTTATACGAACGCTGATATGATTGTATTTTACCAAAGTTTGCAAACCAGTAACATAATTCAAAAGTCCGATTTCAAATTCCTGCTCATCCAATGGCAACGTCGGATTCATTGATTTGCAAATAAAGATAAGGTCGTCATTCCAGCTTAAATCATAGCCACTACCTTGCCCTATAAAACTCTCAGAATAGCTGTGATATTTTATGGGATTGGTCGTCCAATCGGAACTATAAGCAGGAAGGTATTTACCAGATCTGTATATTTCACTTAAATCAGAGTCAAGGATTCCCCATTCTCTGCCATCAAGAAAGATTAGCCGACCCTGAAAAGCATATAGCTTTTCGTAGACCTTTGTTCTCGCTCCGTTTTTCACATTGTATCCTGTCGATCCCTCATGGCCTTCGGCTATGGCATAGGAGACAGATGAGGTTCCGCAGGAATCCAATTGCCAGGTAAAAACATGCGTTTCCCTTTGCTCCAGGGGCACAACCAAATCTCCTGAACTATTACAAATACCCGTTTGATCTAAAGTATCAAAAACCTTAAAGGCGCAAACGTTAGCGTCGCAATAAATATCTTTCCAACATGGCTCAACATAGCCGTACTGTGGTTCAATGACGATTCCTTTATCGATATCAAAAATGCCGTATAAACCGGCCTTTTTATCAAATACAGTATGTTTGAATAGGTCCCGTAGCTATCGTATCCGCTATGCAATAATATATTGTCGACGTAATCATATTCCAGCGGAAGAACTACTTCAAAATCTAAATTCAACATTCCGTAAAGTCCATTTTCTTTAACGATGTAGCCGAGTCCAATTTGACTAATTTGGTCATATTTTAGTTCAAGAAATGTGTTTCCCTGCTGGTCAATGATACCCCACAAACCATTTAGCTGCACAGTCAGGCGATCCTTTCTTGAGAGATAAATTTGGTCATAAATAAAGGGTAGGGTTATTTTCCCGTTCAGTCTAACAAGCCAACAGGCCCTGTCCATGCTTGACTTTCCAGCAATACTGTTGGGAATTTTGTCCTGGTATACTCATTGGGGTTACCCAATCAAATTCGGGCTTCCAAATCTCAAAGCCGGCAGCATTTGTAAAGCCGGTATAGCATTGCGCATAGTCCATGAAAGGTTTAATCCCCTCATTATTTTGGGCAGTTAATTGTGAGGTAACCAGGCATAATAAAAACACGGATAAAACTCTTATCATGTGAATCGGGATTTTTTTTGCTTACTCGCTATAACCCTAATTTAACGATTGGTGACAATTAAATGTTTTTTTTCTGCCAAATTTGATTGTCAATTTCTAAAAGAACAAAATGAAAATCACCTTAGTTTAATGCGAAAACTACGCTTTTCAGCCACATTTTTGTCTTTAGCATTATTGCTTCGAAGTCAAGTGCAGGAAGCCTTTCTAAGTCCTCCAAAAAGTTTGAAATTTCCCCTTTTTGGGTCACTCTGATAAAACGCTTGCCTGCTTTTCGCAGGCAGGCGTTTTTTGTTTGATGACTGAGCCGACCTTGTCGTGCGGCGGAAAAAAATGCCCGTGATTCGACGAAGGAGAAGCACAAGCGGATTATCCACTGCACGTCGACGCTAAAGGATCTGAAATCCTAACGCGGTCACTCTGATAAAACGCTTGCTCTGCCGGCAGGCGTTTTTGTTTGATGACTGAACCGACTTTGTCGGTGAAGGCAGCAAACAAAAAATGCCCGTGATTCGACGAAGGAGAAGCACAAGCGGATTATCCACTGCACGTCGACGCTAAAGGATCTGAAATCCTAACGCGGTCACAAAATCCAGAATATCATAGAGAACAGAAAAATTATGAGGTTATATATTTGAGCCGGCAATAAATATTATCACTATTTTTAGTATGACCCAATTCTGTTATGCCTCAAAACTCCCAACAACTACCGCCGGATTCAGTTGCTCATTGGTACATTGGGTATGTCTCTTCCATTTTGCTGGTTCTTTTCAGATGATAATGACAAAAATAAATCATAAGAATTATCCCGCATTTCTGCCATCCATCAGTCATTATAATTACAGTTATGCACAAATAATTTTTGTAGGGACACTGGCTTCATTTGGTCTTTTGCTTATCAGTTACAAAGGATATCTGAAAGATGATCATAAAATAAAAAGATGTAACCATTACAAATATTGCCGGTTTGCTTGCGCTAATAGTAGCCCTGATTCCAACTGATTTTGATGAGCATGCTATTTTCCAACACACCCAATAAACACACCAGCTCCATTTTGGCAAGCATACACCTGATAAGTGCAGGACTCTTTCTGATATTACTTGGATTAATGTCAGTTTATAAATTCACCTTAAGTCCAAAAGATGACAGCTGGCATCAGCGCAGAAAAAAATGGTACCGGATTTTTGGATGGACTGTAATTTTATCCATTTCGGTTCTGATTTTTTTATTTGCCTATGGTTTTTTCAGTGATGAAGAGGTCAATATGGGATACTGGGTTTATATTTTTGAAACAACATCACTGGTGGCGTTTGGTTTCTCTTGGTTATTAAAAGGTAAATCAGCCATTTTTGTTCCGTTAGGACTGGTTTCAAAAGAAGAGCTTGATGAGGCAAGGTCAGTTAACTAAATCGGCTATTATATTGAGCCCAACTTGTTCAGACCAAAACCAGAAAGAAAAAAATGGCTGACGATTCGACAAAAGGGGCATCTTCCCCCATCAACATTTATAATCACAGCTATTTCAATAATACATCAAAACCAAATTATCCTTAAATTTGAACATCTGTGAAAAAAATTCTGGCATTTGCCCTGCTCGGTCTATTCCTGTATCAGTTTGCTGGTATTTTTGTTCTATACAGATTTGAACAACAGGCAATCCGAAAAGAAATCAAAAAACAAATCAAAGAGGGAGTGCCTGAATCAGAACTTCATGTACTGAACATCGACAAATCCAATTACAAAGAACTGATCTGGCACAATCACAAAGAATTTATGTTTCACGGAACAATGTATGATATTGTTCAAAAAACAATAACCGGTAATTATTCAGTCACTTTTCAATGTGTGAATGACCGTCAGGAAACGGAATTGTTTGCATCCCTCAATGAACAGGTTGACCGTACTATGGACAGCAAACATCAGGGAAAACATCCTATAAAACTTTTGATGCTTACTTTTTTTGATGTGAACCAAGATCTGTCTTTTAGTTGGAAAACCACTAAATCAAACTGCAAAGAACATTCAGAATTCGTCACTTTTAATTCTGACAAACATATTCTGATATTCGTATCTCCGCCTGAAAATTTAATTTGATTTTATTCTTATCATTTTGGTAAGATCTAATTCCATCAAATTAAAAATTTAAATTTCAAGTTCATGAAAAAATTATTCCTGCTGGGAGTATTTATTTCGGTTTATACAATTACAGCTGCACAAATATTAACCGTAAAAGACAGTAAAACAAATCAGCCGCTTTATCTGGCTGCAATCGTATCGCAAAGTCCGCACGTATTTGTCCTTACCAATTCTGAAGGACAAACAGATATCAGTGGATTTATTAATTCTGAATTAATTGAAATACGTTTGCTGGGATATCAAACTATTACCACTTCATACCAGGAACTGGAATTAAAATCTTTTGCTGTTATAATGGAGCCCGGCGCAATCACCTCTGACCAGATCGTTATTACCGGCCACCGCTGGAATCAGAATGTTGCACGCATGCCAACATGAATCAGTACAATTTCCGGCAATCAGATCGGATTGATGAATCCGCAAACAGCAGCAGATATGCTAGCTTCAAGCGGTGAGGTTTTTATTCAAAAGAGTCAGGCCGGTGGTGGAAGTCCGATGATAAGAGGATTTGCAACAAACCGTTTACTGATTTCTGTGGATGGAGTGCGCATGAATACAGCTATTTTCCGTGGGGGAAATTTGCAGAATGTCATCAGCATTGATCCGTTTTCAATTCAAAATGCAGAAGTACTTTTTGGCCCGGGTTCAATTATGTATGGCAGTGATGCTATTGCAGGCGTCATGAATTTCACTACACTCAATCCGCAACTATCTTATAACGGAACTCCGCTGATTACCGGAAGCGCAGTAAGCAGAATTTCAACTGCAAACCAAGAAAAAACTATGCACTTTGATTTAAATGTCGGCTGGAAAAAATGGTCCTATCTGGCAAGTTTTTCTGCATTTAATTTTGGAGATGTGGTGATGGGGTCCAATGGACCAGATGAATATCTCAGACCTTTTTATGTGCAACGACAAGATAGTTTGGATGTAGTAATTGCCAACACCAATCCTAAAATTCAAAACCCTACTGCATACAATCAAATGAATCTGATGCAGAAAATTCGTTTTCAACCAAATGAAAAATGGAACATTGTTTACAATTTTCAGTATTCCACCACATCTGATTATGCGCGTTATGATCGTCACATACTTTATAAAAACGGACTGCCCCGCAGCGCAGAATGGAGCTATGGACCACAGGAATGGGCATTCAACAGTATGAGTATTACACATACATCTGATAATCCGGTTTATGACCAGATGAACATCAATGTTGGCTATCAGTTTTTTGAAGAAAGCAGAATTGACAGAGACATGAATGATTCAGAAAGAAGAATCAGAACTGAAAACGTTAATGCCGCTTCGCTGAATATTGACTTCAATAAATCCGCCGGGAAAAAACATGAATTTTTCTATGGACTTGAAGGAATTCACAACGATGTCCGATCGTATGGAATTGATGAAGACATCACAACCGGCGCAATAAATATTGGTCCGGCAAGATACCCTCAGGCAACGTGGATGTCCATGGGAGTTTATCTTACTCACCAATATTCAATCAGTAAAATGCTAACACTTCACAGTGGAGTAAGATACAATCAGTTTATAATTGATGCTGCTTTCGATACAACATTCTTTCCTTTTCCGTTTACTAAAGCAAATCTGAATGACGGCGCAGTCACAGGAAGTTTAGGTTTGGTATTGAATACTGACTCCGATTGGAATATCCGCGTTAATGCAGCCACAGGTTTCCGGTCACCCAATGTGGATGACATGGGTAAAGTATTTGATTCAGAACCCGGATTTGTAATTGTACCTAATCCATCTATCAAAGCAGAATATGTCTACAACGCAGAAGTTGGAATTACCAAAGTGTTTAACAACAAAATTAAAGCAGATGTTACAGGTTTTTATACGTATTTACAAGACGCGCTGGTACGAAGAGATTTTCAGCTTAACGGTTCTGACAGCATTTTCTATGCAGGAGAAATGAGCAAAGTGCAAGCCATCCAAAACGCAGCTTTTGCAACCGTTTACGGAATTCAGACCGGAATTGAAATTGCACTTCCGAAAGGTTTTGGATTTATGGCCCGTTTCAATTATCAGAAAGGAATTGAAGAACTGGATGATGCTACTCAATCGCCGCTTAGACATGCTGCTCCTTATTTTGGAGTTACACATCTCACCTATAAATACAACAAACTAAACATGGATTTGTATACGATGTTCAGCGGTGAAGTCGCTTATGAAAATTTAGCTGAAGAAGAACGCAGCAAAGGTTATTTGTATGCAATTGACCCAAACGGAAATCCATATTCACCGGCTTGGGCCACATTGAATCTTAAAATAATGTATCAGTTTTCAAATCATTTCAGCGTAAGCAGCGGTGTAGAAAATATACTTGATTTAAGATACAAACCTTATAGTTCAGGAATCGTTGCGCCGGGAAGAAATTTTGTTCTGTCTTTGAAAAAGCGGTTTTTGAAGTAGATGTTGTTCGGACTTTCTGAAAAGGGAGTGTGGTTTTTTGTAAAAAGGGCTAAGGGCAAAGGGCTTAAGGACAAAGGGCTAAGGACAAAGGGCTAAGGACAAAGGATAGAGGGAAAAGGGGAAACCCTGCCTTACTGCGTCAAGCAGACAGGGACAGAGGGTTGAGAATAAGAGTTAAATTTTAGTTTATGATGAGCATCATTTCTTTGCGCCGGACAGTTTGTGATTTTGATATTTCAGTATTTTGACCTTTCGGATTTTTTAGTTGAAAGTTGATTAGTTTCCACTGGAGACTGAGCGAAGTTGATGTTGAAAGTTGATGAGTTTAGAAGTTAAACTGAATGACTATTGACTCCAGACTCCTACTAAATAGACCACTTCACATACATTCCGCCCCAGGTGAAACCAGCGCCAAATGTTGTTAGGATAAGATTATCCCCTTTTTTTAATTGGGGTTCCCATTCGGCCAGACATAAAGGTAAAGTTGCACTGGTAGTGTTTCCGTATTTGTGAATATTGAGCATAACTTTTTCCATACCAACTCCCATACGTTCAGCAGCTGCTTCAATGATTCGTTTATTTGCCTGATGCGGAACAAGGAAAGCAATATCATCTGCTGTAAGATTATTTCTCTTCATCATCTCTTCAGCCACATCAGCCATTTTTGTAACTGCCACTTTAAATACGGCCTGACCGTCCATAGAAATAAAATGCTGTTTGTTCAATACAGTATCAAAAGAAGCAGGATTCACACTTCCTCCTGCTGGCTGATACAAGTTGTTTTTGTCCGCTTCCGTCAACATACATGCGGGCATCAATAATTCCGTTTTCGTCTGTTGATTCTTCAAGCAATACTGCTCCGGCACCGTCACCAAAAAGAATTGAAGTTCTTCTGTCTGTGTAATCAATAATGCTTGACATTTTATCACTGCCAATGACAAGAACTTTTTATGTGCACCGCTTTCAATAAACTTGGAAGCCGTCTGCGGTGCATAGATAAACTGGAACAGGCAGCCTGAAGATCAAAGCTCCACGCATTCACCGCCCCAATTGCATCAGAAACAATATTTGCCGTCGCCGGATATGGATAATCCGGAGTAACTGTTGCTACGATAACCAAATCAATTTCTTTTGGAGATATTCCACGCTTTTCAAGAACATTTTCAGCAGCCTTTGACGCCATGAAAGATGATCCCTTTGTTTTATCTTTCAGAATTCTTCTTTCAGAAATTCCGCTCCGTGTTACAATCCATTCACTGCTTGTGTCTACTAATGTTTCCATTTCCTCATTGGTAAGAACATACTCCGGGTATAAGATCCAACCGCTGTTATTGCTGCACGTTTATTCATAATTTCTGATAATTGATACAAGTTTAGGGAGGAAGATCAGATAAGGCAAATCAAAATAATTTTTAACTACGATGTTCAAAGTATCTTTTTAAGTGATTTTAACAGACGGAATAACTACATTTGTAAAAATATACGATATGCCAAAAGCTTCATCAGAGCACTTGTTCAGACTAATTAAGTCTTTCTAAAAGTGAGAAGAGACAATTCCGGCTGATCGGTATGCGTTTATCCGACAGTCAGGATAAAAAATTCCTGCGGCTCTTTGAAGTAATTGATCAGCAAACCAAATATGACGAACAAAAATTCTGAAAAAAAATTCCGGAAATACCCCGCACTCAGTTACCCAATCAGAAAGCACACCTGAATTATTTGCTCATGAAGTCACTCCGGTTTCACGAATCAAAAAATGATACCCGGCGGATCATCATCCTCAAATTGAAAATGCACACATTCTTTATAACAAATGTCTCTATAATGACGCGCTGCAGGTCATTGAAAAAGCCAAGAAAAAAGCAATCGAATTTGAGCGTCATGAATTATTGCTTGAGTTGATTCAGCTTGAAAAAAAGGCCATGCGGCAGGCTATGAAAAGTAACATGGAAGAACGTTCAGACATTCTTATTCAGGAGACAACTCAAACACTCAAATCCATTCAATACATCAGCCAGTTTTCAAACCTTTCTTTTAAACTCAATACATATTATCAGAAACAAGGTTTTATCCGAACCAGACAAGATCTGGATAAAATGGAAAGATACCTCAAAAAAAATCTGCCCTATTATCAGGAAGACAAACTATCAACCAATGAAAAAATTCACCTCTATACTGTACTAACCGGTTACTATTTGTTTATTCATGACTTCAGAAAAGCATATCAGCTGGCAAAAAAATGGATTGATTTGTTTGATCAGAATCACAATGAAAGATCGAATCATATTGAAATGTATATCCGGTCATTGAACACATTGCTTGTTACCCAAAACAAACTTGGACTCTATTCCGATTTTATGAATACGCACCGTCAGCTGGTAGCAATCAAACGTGACAAATCCATCTATGTCTCTGAAAACATTTCTCTTAATCTGTTCAAAACAATTTATCTGCATGAAATCAACCGGCATTTTATGCTTGGAGAATTCAAAAGCGGAACACGAATTGTTTCAAAACTCGAACGCGAGCTGAATACAATCATTCACAAACTAGACAAGAATACCGTTTTGATTTTCTACTATAAAATTGCCTGTTTGTATTTTGGGAGCAACAACTTTAAAACTGCATTGAAATGGCTGAATGCAATAATTCACGAACAGGACACCGATTTACGCGAAGATCTCCACTCCTTTGCACGGATACTCAAGCTGATCTGCTATTTCGAAATGGACGACCGGGAAATGATTGAAATGAATATCCGTACCACGTACCGGTTTTTACTGCGAAAAAGAACTTGGAAAATATGAAACGGCCATTCTGAAATTTTTCAGGGATTCACAAAATGCATTTTCACAAAAGGAGATTATTGAACTTTTCAAAATACTGAAAACAAAAATGCTCCGGCTGGAAAAGGACAGGTTTGAAAAAAGAGCGTTTAATTATTTTGATATTATTTCTTATTTGGAGAGTAAAATTCAAGGTCTTCTTATTGAAACGGTGGTTAAAAACAAGTTAAAAGGTTCCGCCCAATGAAAAGGATAAAAAGAGAATGATCATCAAAAAAACTACATAAACAAAAAAATCCCTCAGATAATCGGAGGGATCTTGTAGCGCGGGGGAGAGTTGAACTCCCGACCTCAGGGTTATGAATCCTGCGCTCTAACCAACTGAGCTACCGCGCCGGCTCTAATTTGAAGGGTGCAAATATAATCTATTTTTGATTTATTCAAATTTTTAAGGATTATTCTGATTCATTTCGAAGTAGCTGATTATCGGAGGTTTCTGAAATTTATCGACGAAAAGTATATTTTCATCGATAAAATTTTACTAAATTTCAGCCATTAACGAATTCAAAAGGAAAATGTCAGAGAAAGTAAAAATAGAGATGGAATTTGAAGTGAATTCCTCGACATCTGTGCTGTTTAATATGATTAGTACCCCAAGCGACTGAGTGAGTGGTTTGCAGATGATGTGAATATTAAAGAAGATTTATTCACCTTTATCTGGGATGGCGCTGTTCAACAGGCTAAAATGATTGGCCGTAAAAGGAATCCGTTAAGTTTCAGTGGTTGGATGATCAGGAAGATGGTTTAAAAACCTATTTTGAATTCACTATTAAAGTGGATGACCTTACAAATGACGTGGCTCTTTTGATTACTGATTTTGCTGATTCTGATGAAGTTGAAGAAGCAAAAAGACTCTGGGGAAATCAGATTCAGGATTTAAAAACAACCATCGGTTCTTTTTAATTGCCTTCACATATCTTTTTTAAGTTTTTTTCGTTAGGGTAAAAAAACAAATTTTGAAACGCATTCATTGGTTTATCATCCGATCCTTTATCGGGCCATTTCTGGTTACGTTTTCCATTGCCATGTTTTTTCTCATCATGCAGTTTCTGTGGAAATACATTGATGATCTCATGGGAAAAGGATTAGAACTTTCCATTATTCTTGAAATGCTTTTCTATGTGAGTGCAAGTTTAATTCCGCTTGCCTTGCCGCTTGCTGTTCTGTTTTCATCTATTATGACTTTTGGAAATCTGGCAGAAAACAATGAACTCACCGCACTCAAATCTGCCGGTCAATCTCTGATCAAAACTATGAGACCCATGTTGGTTTTTGTGATTTTTCTAAGTATTTCAGCTTTTTATTTCTCTAACTATGTTCTTCCCATTGCCAACCTGAAATGGCGTTCTATTTACTGGGATATTCTGGACACCAAACCACAGTTTATGCTGCGTGAAGGTATTTTACAAAGAGATTCAGGATATCACATCAAGGTAGATAACAAAACCGGCAATTCAGGTCTTGAAGGAATTCTGATTTATGATTTTACAGACAATAATTCACGCCGCATCATTCGTGCAAAAACAGGTGAAATGCTGAAATCAGATGCTGAAACAAGTGAATCAAAAGATTCTGTGATCAGTGATTATTTATTTCTTAAACTGGCAAACGGAGTTATTTACGAAAACGTGAACTCGCACAAATTTGAAAAAGTGCGTGTTGACTTTCAGAAATCATTTTTTGATGAAGCCATTATTAAATTTGATATGTCCGGTTTTCAAATGCAGAAAAATAATGAAGACCTCTACAAGCAGGATTATGAAATGATGAATTTTATTCAACTGGACAGATCACTTGATTCAGTGTTGGTTCTCAATGATTCATTAGACAAAGAATTTACCCAAACCCTCAAAAATAATTTTCTGATATTCAACAATTCATTTATTCCGGCGGATCAAACCATTGCCGGTGAAAATATGGTAGAGTCATCTGTCATGTCACCGTGGAGCGGCTTGTGGCTGAGCACCATGATTCTTACGCCGCTGGGTGCTTTTCTTACTTACAAGGCCGCCAATGATTCAGCCCTGTTTGACCGTGATGTCTACAAGCGTTGGTTTAACAGGGTTATCAGAAGACAGAAGTAGTGTCAACTGTAGAATTCTAAATTGTATCTTTACACAGCTTTTAATTTTCATGCGGATATTACAATTGTGCAATAAACCTCCTGCCAAAAATTGACGGCGGATGTATTGCCATACATAATATTTCAGAGGCCTGCTGCAAGCCGGTCAGGATCTGCAAATCATTACCGTTTTCAACAGAAAAACATCCGTTTCTTGCTGATGCGTACACACCAGAATTTCTGCAAACAACAAAATGGATGCGGTTTTGTTGACACCCGTGTGAATATTATTGACGCTTTTTTCTGCTCTCGTTACATCTGATTCGTATAATGAGGCAGATTTTTTCTACTGATTTTGATCGTTTGCTGGAAGAAAAACTTAAGTCATAACCTTTGATATTGTTCCGCTGGAAAGTCTTTTCATGACGCCTTATATCTCCACTATCCGCCGCAACAGCATGGCAAAAATTGTGCTGAAGTCATAATCTGGAACACATTATCTGGGAACGTCTTGCAAATTCATCAGGCAATCAGGCAAAAAAACTTTATCTGCGGCATCTGGCTTCCAAACTCAAAACTTATGAAAAACGAACCATCAATGAAGTTGACGGAATTGCAGCAATCAGCTTTGAAGACACACGTCGTTTTACAGAATTAAAATGCCGCGTTCCGCTGATTACCATTCCGTTTGGAATTGATCTGAAAAAATATCCTGAAGGAAATTATCAGAAAAAAAATCAGCTGCAGTTATTTCATATTGGCGCCATGAACTGGGGTCCAAACCTGGAAGGAATTAACTGGTTTATGGATGAGATATGGAATGACTTAAAGGAACTGC
>JADJHE010000052.1 GCA_016707685.1 Bacteroidota bacterium | reverse complement strand
AAGGTGGCGATTTTCACCACAAATGTTGATGCGGAGAACCAAACTTTGATTAACCACAAATGTGTCAGCGGAGTACTGAACCGCCACTTTTGCCAAACCCGTGTTAGTGGCTGCCCTTCTTTCGGTCAATGGTCTGTCGTGTCGAGTTTGCACTGTCCTTGTGCGGTTGGGCAGGCATACTCTTTTGCAAGCTTTGGTCTGTGCGTTGGCTTGTGTGGCTTGCAAATGTGTATGACTGCGAAGGGTTGGTATTTTCTTTCTATTGTTTTCCTATTAGTCCAAATATAAATTTTACTGACTGGTCGTAACCTACAACTATTGTTACAAGTCCGCTTACAAGTGTAACAAGGGCAATAAGCCCAGAAATTACTTTGTAAATCAAACTGTCCTTAATTGAGTTAACTGTCCGATTGCTAATAATACCAAACCAATTCAGAATGAAAATAGGAATGCTCAAAATCTCTCTAAAACCTTCACGAAACCAAACAATCGGATTTCTCAAATTCTTTTGTGTCTTTGCTATATTCTTCTAAGTAGCCGATATATCTTAACAAACAATCGTCAACAGAATTAGTGTCAAAGTCCTTTACAGAGCCGTCTCTAAATTTTGGTATTGTATTAATTACGATTTGATAATTAGAAACTCTGTATGTCTGAAATGGTGCTATGTAATCCATTACCCCAAATGTTCCTAAGTTGCTTTGAATTTTGCTAACATTCATTGTTAACCAAACATATAATTCACCATCAAAGTCGCCTGAACGGTTGTAGCGGTCATAAGTTTGAAAATACTTGTTAGCAAACTCAACAAATTTATTTCTGTATTCACCTGCAAATGAGATTTTCTTTACAACTCTTGAATGACGGTTGTAAACTTGAACAAAGCCAATGATAAACACCGTCAGAATACCAAATATTATTAATGTTGTTATCATTTATGTAGTCTCAATAATTTTTATTTCTTCTTCTGTCAGGTCGTAAAGTTCATAAACAAAGCTGTCAATTTTGGTTATGAGATTTTTAATGTCTTTGCCTGATTTGTTGTTTTCTAAAATAGTCGTTACAAGTTTTGATATTTCTTTCTCTGTTTGTTTGTCGTGTTTTATTGGTATTTGATGTAATTCATAACCACTGATAGGCGGGTTTTTAGACTCGTCATTGAACAACCAATTAATCAACTTTGAATTTATTACACCTACAATAAATTTTAAGTCGTAGTTTTTATCAATAATTTCTGATGAAACATTTGTTGTATCTAAACAAAAAAACTGCTCATTGTCGTAAGTCGCTAATAGTTGTCCGCTACTGTTTACTCGCTGAGTAATTATTTTTTCAGGTGTTAAAAATAATTCCTTTGTATGAGGCAAACACCCTGCTTTCTCTTTCATCAAGTCTGGACGATACCAAATATATTCATTGTCATAGTCAATTCTGTATGCTTTGATATTCCTGCCTCTTATGACTTTGTAATAATCCTTTCCGTTGTTTTCATTAAATAAAAATCTATTGTCGTTACTTGTTTTAATGCCCCTTGAAAAATGAACTATGTCCCCAAGTTTTATTGCATCATTTTTTATTTTTGTATAGATGTTGTGCTTAATAGGGTTCCAAGTCAGATTGATTTTTAATTCTTCGTCTTTTTGAATTGTTTCTTTTGGAATTTCAACTTTCAAAACAAAATTTTCATCAAGCAATCGGATTTTACTTTTTGGCTTGTTGTCCGTTTGAATGATAACGGTTTTAACATAGGCATCTTTAAACACTCCAAAATCAAGTTCAACAATTGACATTAAATTTATTTGGTCAAGAAGTAGTTTTCGTAGCGGTAAGAAACTTGTTGTTGATACCCAAGTATGAGGTATAATAAGACAAATGAAGCCTTGTTGATTTTTAATTTTTGCTCCTAATCCAACAAAGAAAGCATATAAATCAGTTTTGTTCTTGTATAGTTCAAACTTGTTATAATATTCTCTTTCTGTTTCGGGTAGATTTGCAAAATTTATATAAACGCCATTCAAAAGCATTTTCAAAAATCTTGTTTGCTTTTATTACTTCAATTTCGTTTTCTAACTTTTTGGTTTCTTCGGTTAGCTGAGATACTTTTTTATTCCAATCAGCCTTTTCCTTTTTGCCCATTTCAAAAAGTTGTCCTTGATTGGTCATTTGATACAAGTCGCCCGATAGTTTTCGCAGTTTCTTTACTTTCGGGTCGTTCAAAGAAATTTCACTTCTGAAATCCGATTTAATGTCGGCAATCAGCCGTTCCATTTCTCTTTTCTGTTCCTTGCTTTCAGCATTTCGGTAAGTGTCAACGGCTATTCGGTAGCTGTCAATTGTCCACTTGCTTTTTTTCAAGGCTTGTTTCAGGTCGGCATCAATGGCAAAACGGCTCACCAAAGAGTTTCCGCATTTTATGTTGATGTCAATATTCGGAAGTGTTTCCAGTTCGGTGGCGTTCTTGTAATACGCATTTTTCAATAGCTCAATCCACAAACGCAAACGGCAAATTTTTACCGAATTGGAATTGATGTCCACACCGAAAAGGCAGTTTTCAATAATGGTTTGCTTTTCGTGGAAAAGCGTTTCTTGTATTCGCTGACTTTCTTTGTTGCCTGGATTGTATTCAAAAAGTTCGCCTTCTTCGTCTGTTACAATCAGTTCATCATTTACCACTTCCACCTGATATTCTTTCAGGCGTTTTCCGTCACGGTCTTGCAGAATTTTCAAGTCGTTTTTAACGGCAATCATTTCATTGAGTGCAGAAACTAAAAAGTGTCCTGAACCAACGGCAGGGTCGCAAATTTTAATGCTGTTTACAATTTTGTTGGCTTCTTTTCGGTCTTCAATTTTGTCGTAAAGTTCTTCAAGCGTTGTGCAATTCCATTTTTTGGTTTCGTTGAATTTCTGCACAACTGCTTTGCGAATGGTTTCACGGCACATATACATTGTGATGAAACCCGGAGTGAAAAATGAACCGTCTTTGTAGCCGTTTATTTTCTCGAAAATCAAACCGAGAACCGATGCATTTATGAGGGTTTTGTTATCTTCCTGTATTTCTTCTGAACCTTCTGCTCCAAAAGTCGTAAGCGTTCAAAAACTCAAACAGATATTCTAAGTGTTGAAATTTCCTGTTCCGTTTTTTTGCCTTGGTCGTTTTTTGAGAACGGTTTGTGAAATAATGGGAATTGTTTTATCATCTTTAGGGTTGCTGATAAACAAGGTTACTTGCTCAATATCTGTTGGCTCAAATAGCGAACTATTTAAGTAAGGGACTTTTTCAAATGCCTTTTTTACATCATGGTTTCTGTCGTCATACTTACGAGCCAACACTTGAAAAAACAAGCTGTTTAGGTCGTCATAGTTTTTGATTTTGTCAAGGTTAAGAAACGAAAACGATTTGTCGCCTTTGTGATAGGTGATGAGTTGGGCTTCCAACAACTTCAAAAACAATATTCGGTTTATCCAAGTGATTGAAAGTTCAAGGGCAACATTGAAAAGCCTTTCTTGATTTGTGCTTCCAAATTGATTTGGTTTGTCAAGTCGGCTTAGTTTGTCTAAGCTGTCAAGTTGAATGATAGCATCTTCAAGAATTGTTCCTGTGTGGCGTTCACCTGCTTTGTTTCGTTCAATCAGTTTTTTGCTTCCTTCTTTGGTTTCGGTCAAGCCGATAATGTGCAACAACTCGCTGTAAAATCGTTTGTCAAGGCTGTTGCTGTCGTTGGTGAATGGAAGTTTTAAAAGATGCTCTGGCGATAAAAGTTTAAATAATGCTATCAGCGAATTATCGTCTCCTTTGTCAGCATTGCGAAGTGGCTTTTGATAGTCCTGAATATTGAAGTATGTAAATTCAATTTCTGTTGCTATGTCGGCAATAAATGGCTCGGCAATTTGTTTGTAGAAAAAATCAGTTTTGGTGTCTGCCAAACGTCCGCCTTCAAAGTCGTTGAATTGTTTTACAAGATTTTTGTTTTGAGCAAAAAGTCTGTCGAATAGGGTAGCGTCAAAAATGAACCATTCGTTGATGTTGGTCGCCACCAAATGTTTTACTTCAAGATTTTTGTGTGTAATTCTTTCTCGTAAGTAATAAAGCACCAATTCCTGAAATGCTTTTGCGTTCAGTTTCTTGGTTGTTATCATTTCAGTTTTGTTGGTCGGTTTTTTTGCTTCAACTATAACACCAACTGAACTTTTTGCATTTTTTCCGTTATGAATAACAAGGTCGTTTCGACCTTTGGTATTTATAAAATGGTTTTGGGTCGTAATACGTTTTCTTTAAAAAGTCAAAACAAGGTTTTTATGAAACTCTTCGCTTTCTGTGTCATTTGTCCTGTCGAGTAAAGTAATGAGATTGGTCTTGAAACCTTCAATTTCAGTCCTGTTCGGTTTTACTTTTAAAAAGGCTTTGT
>JADJHE010000051.1 GCA_016707685.1 Bacteroidota bacterium | reverse complement strand
ATCTAATGTATAAGGTGTAAACTGATTTACTTCAGGACTCAATACAGAAAACAAAGGACTAACCGGATCAAAAACCTGACCCAATGAATGTTTCCATGGAGAACCAAGTCCATCCGAAAACTCAACTAAAACTGTAGAATCAGGGAAGAGAAAGTTGCGGAAATAACTTACATCGCCACCTTCTGCATCAGCTATCTCCCAGATGTCTTCGCCATAATTGAACCAATAAGAAACATCACCTCCTGATGTTGAATTTAAAGATGGTGTGCGTTCAAACTCAACTGGAATTTCACCCTTTGATGTTTGAATACTTTGTGCTTTCATCTGAGAGCCTGTAAATAAAAACAGGATTGCCGTTATAAAAAACGAAAGCAGATTTTTTAGTTGTAAATGTTTTTTCATGTTGTTTGATTTAAGTTAGAGATAATTGTAAAGGTCATAAAAAAAATCACTTTAACCTCTTGCTCTTCCATTATTTAACATTTTTTCAGAAAACTGTTTTAACTTCGGGCTGTATGCTTGAAGCGCTGAAACAATTTGACCAAAAACTTTTCCTACTTATCAACGGCTGCAATTCAGAAACTTTCGATAGCATTATGGTTGTTATAAGGAAAGTTTTCGTGGATTCCTTTTTACGCATTTCTGCTTTATCTCATGATTCGTGTAGTTGGAAAAATATAATTTACGTTATTCCTGCTGTTGTTCTCTTGATAACACTGAGCGACCAGGGAGGCGTAATTCTATTTAAAAACTACTTTCAGCGTTTACGACCCTGCCATGAAGAAGCATCGAAGCCACTAATTCATTTAGTAAACGGGAATTGTGGCGAAAATTTGGTTTTATTTCGTCTCATGCTTCAAATACAATGGCAATTTCTGTTTTTGTTTTTTGTTTTTAAAAAATAATTTCGGGAGTAAAATGTTACTGATTTTTCTTTTTTCCTCTTAATGTTGAGTTATAGTCGCATTTACCTTGGTATTCACTATCCGGGCGATGTTGTTTGCGGAATGATTTTCGAGCAGTTTTAGGATATTTAGGTTGCCGTGTTAACTCAAAAACTTATACCTCAGAAAATATAACAACATGATGAATTTATTGGCAGTATTTATTGGTGGTGGCTTGGGGAGCCTTGCCAGATATGGAGTTTCAACTGCTATGACTACAGTAATTAACTCAACGCTTCCGCTTGCAACACTGATTTCAAACCTTGCCAGTTGTGTGATTTTCGGAGCAGGCTTTTATTTTTTTCCTGAAAAAATGGGCGAAAACTCAACCTTTAAATTATTGGTGATAACAGGCTTTTGCGGTGGGTTCAGCACTTTCTCAACCTTTAGTTTTGAAACGCTTGAATTATTCCGGAATGGGAACATTTTTTATGCAATAGCCAATATTGCTATCAGCATTATTACCTGCTCAGCAATTTTGTATTTTTTAGTTTCCGAAAAAATACTCCGTGAAGCGTAAAGTTCAAACTTAATGTCCTTGCGATCATAGCCCATGTTATGTAATATGTCGCGCGCTTCCATAATCATATTTTTCCAACCACAGATATAGAAAACAGCAGGTTGTTTATTGGCATATAATCTTTCGTAAACTGCGTGAACATAGCCTTTTTCACCCTGCCAAATATCAGATTGGCGTGAAAGCACAGGGTAATAATTGAAGTTGGGAAATTCTGCTGCTAATTTTTCAAACTGCGTTCTGTAAAGAATATCCTTTTCAAATCGACAACCAAAAATCAGATTTATCTTTTTGTCTTTCAATGTTCCTTTACGTTCCAAATCCATCAACATAGCTCGAAAAGGCGCAATACCAGTTCCTGTGCAAATAAAACAAATCTCTTTTTCTGTGGTTTCATCCAAGGTAAATTTACCCAATGCCTTTGAGCATTTAACCTTTGTTCCGGGTTTAATAGTCTGCTCGTTAAAGAGGTAATTCGTTCCTAATCCGTCAGGTTTCAGAACCACAACCAACTCAAATTCATTATTTTCTGTAGGGTTTGATGCTATAGAATAACTACGGTTATTAACTTTTGAGTTAAGCGGCAAGTCAAGCATAATAAACTGTCCTGCTTTGAATGTAAATTTTTCAAGTCCGGCAACTCTGAAGAAAAAACGTTTAACCGAATCGTTTTCGTCTAAGATTTCGATTACCTCAGAATCAAAATATTGATAAGCCATTTTTTATTTTTTTTCTGTTGCAAAAATGGCAAGAAAAAAACGAATAGCAGAAAAACTTATTTCTAAGTTATTAAGAAAAGGGAGCGATTTAGGAAAGAATTTTGACCTTAATTTGGCCACCGCCAGCCGAGCAATTTGCTCTTACTGAAACGTATTTTGAGATAATCATTTGCCCTTCATCATAATCCTGCCAGGCTTCAAATTCGCCTTTTTTAACTTGCAGATTAACGCGGGCACAAGGGGTTTGGTTGTCTGTAACAATGATGCTGCATGGTGAAGGTTCGGCAGAAAAGAATACTTCTTTTTCTGTTCCGTAGCTGTGACCGTTTCCGGTTTCTATTGAGAATGTATCTGTCAGCACTTCGTTGTATTCCATTGTCATGATTACTAGCCTTTTTGAATTAAAAGTATTAAGCTACTTTTTCATATTGGTACTCGTAGTTGTTATAAGAAGCTAGGTTGTAAACAACTCCGTATTCAGTTACCATTCTAACTTTTGAGTTTGAGTCACAGTTGCTGTAAGAATATTCAACTTCATCCCATATGTCTCTCAACAACTCATCAATGATTTGGCGAAGTGAACCAGCTGCGTTTTCGTTCTGACCACACTCGATCTCATTATTCAGTTTAGTAATGAATGGTTTCAGATATTTCATCATGTCTGATGAGAACGCCAGGTTTTCTTTTGGAGTAGTTACCGCTTTTTGGTAAGCAACTTTAAGAGCTTGTAGTCTTTCTGCGTCTGTGTGGGGTAATTTTCTGAGTTCCATAATGTGAAGTTTTAAATGTTTACTAGTTTTTCAGAAACCGTTTGTTGATTTCTGAACCAAAAGTAGCCCCACTATAATGGTATAACAAGGAAGGATAGCCTCTAATTTTGACAATAGGCTTTAGCAGATACTGCTATGTAAAGTGATGCACAGCAACTTATGTATAGTTACTATGCTCCACTATTGACACGGATTAAACGTATTTTCCGTGCTTATTTTATTCTTCAGAGCCTGATTTCTCAGATTCTGACATTCCACATTTTCAAATCCGAGTTAACTTTTGGTTCTCCCGGGGTTGAGAAGTTTTACTTCTCGTTGGTTTCCCAAATGATGTTGTTTGTATCAACACCATTTGCTTTTGCCACACCTACAGCCTGATCTTGTGTGATTGATTTTGATTGTTCTGAAGTTATCAGGTTAAGGCTTAATAAGATTGCGAGTAAAGTTGCCATGATTTCTTAATTTTTTTAGGTTAATTAGTTGATTAACAATTATTTTTCGTTAGTTTCCCAAATGATGTTGCTGGTGTTAACTCCGTTTGCTTTTGCTACGGATACAGCTTGATCCTGAGTGATTGTTTTTGATTGATCTGAAGTGATTAGGTTCAGGCTTAACAAGATTGCGAGTAAAGTTGCCATGGTTTTTGTTTTTTAGGTTAGTTATTGATTTCGATTAATTATTGTTTTTTGTAGTCCTTTTAAATTTTAGTTTCGATTAACTTATGCTTTTCTTCGACTAAAATCTGAGGCAAATGTATATCAAGAGCCATCTCTTGTCAAGTGTTTTCGTCTAAAAAGTTGGGTAGATACTTAATTGATTGATAATCAATGAGAATAATTTTATTTTTTCATCAATCTGTAGATAAACACATAAAATTTGTAGATTAATACATGTTAATCTTCGACTAATTCGTCTAATTTTCGACCAAATTATAAACAACAGGTATCTTAAAAATAGATAGAGACAAATATGTCTTGGATGAATTTTTTCAATAAGATTGAGGCCTTATGAAGCAGCTCGTTCCTTTAATTAAAGTGTTGAGACCTGGCGAAATACGTCTGATTGTTCATTTTCTTAAGTTGGAAAGCAATGCCGAAGTAAAAAAACGGCTTGAATTATTCAATCTCATAGTGTCCGGAAAGGCTGGATCTGACAAAAAAGCACTGAAAAAGCTATATAAAACAGATAAAAACAACTCAGCATTTCACATTTAAAAGAAAGATTAAGGAAAGATGTGCTAAATGTGTTGTTCCTTCAGGATGCTTCAAAAAAGTTCAGTACCAAATATGCAAATGCTGAGTTCGAGTGTAGAAGAAACTATATCCAGGCCGATATATTAATTGCACGCGGAGCTTACTTGCCGGCAATAAAAATATTGGAGCGAAATCTTCAACTTGCTGATAAATACGAACTTGCTGCTGAAAAGACGCTTACGCAGCAATTGGCAAGAACAATGACTCACCGGATTAAGCGAAAAAAAACTGGAAGAATACAATACAAGTATCCGGAAAAGCCTGGAATTGATGACCGGATTAAACCGAATGGAGGAAATAACTCACTATTTCAGTTATCCTCAACTGTTTAAGGGAAATAAAATGGTTAACCAGCCTGAATTTAAAATCAATGCTATTCAGGAACTGAAAGGTCTTTACGAAAAAACGAATTCGCCAAAAATCGGATTTTGGTACCATGCTACCATGGGCGACTATTATACGCTGAACAGAAAAATAACGAAGCACTTGAAAATTACCTGCAGTTTCTAAAATTAATCGAAAAAGTCCTTCTATTAATTCACAGGCTAACCTTGCAGGGGCTAACATGAATATTTCAAGCAATCTGATTTCCTTGATGCGCTATGATGAATCAATTGAATACGCAAAATTGCAGTCCGCTCTTTCCGTAAAGGCGGTATTAACCAATTCATGGCAATGGAAAACCTGTTTTTCGCTTATTTCAGAAACAAAAGCTATGAGGCTGCCGAAGACAATTTGAAAAAGGTTTTTGAGCATCCTGCCATAAAAGCAAATACTTTTTATCCTGCAAAATGGCTTTACCTCCGCGCCTGTTTAGAATTTTCGCAAGGCGAATTCAACAAAGCTTTAAAAACGCTGAACGAAAGTACCGAATTGAATAAAGATAAATCAGGTTGGCTACTTGGGTTGAGAATGCTTGAACTATTAATCATGGTTGAAATCGGAGATTTTGAATGGTTTGATTTTAAACTCGAAAACTTCCGCAAGCTCCTGCAAAGACAAAAAGAAGAAAATGTTCAACGCAGCAAAGTAATTTTCAACGTGCTGAAAACCTTATCTAAAATGGATTTCGATTATTTCGATACCCTGGAAAAAGAAAATAAAAACATCCAGCTTTTAGAAGAAGCAGAAAACGAATTGCAATGGGATCCAAAAGGTTTTGAAGTTATCCGTTTTGACGACTGGATTAAATCTAAAATGGATTAAGCCAACTTTTTCAGAACCGTTTCAAGTCTTCCCAACATCTCATCATCAAAATCCAAGTGCGTAACCATTCGTATTACTTGGTTATCCAAAGAAATTACCTTGATATTATTTTCTGAAAGTTTTTGCTGAAAATCTGCACCCATAAAACTGTCTGAAAGTCTGAAATAAATAATGTTGGTTTCAGGATACATTACTTCCACAACGTAAGGCAATGACTTTAAAATATCAGCAAGTTTTCTTGCACGGGCATGATCTTCTTTCAAACGGTTGATATTATTATCAAGTGCATAAATCCCAGCTGCAGCAAGGTAACCCGCTTGCCGCATTCCACCGCCAAATACTTTGCGAATTCTTCGTGCTTTGTAAATATGTTCTTTAGTTCCCAAAACAGAACCAACAGGTGCGCCCAAACCTTTTGGAAAGACAAACCGAAATGGTGTCAAAAATTCTTCCGAAGTCTTTTGCTGATTTATCCGTTTCAACTATTGCATTGAAAATACGGGCACCATCTAAATGAAAAGCAGTTTATTTTTCTGCATACCTCAGCAATTTTCAAGTTCGATTGAAATCATAAATGCTTCCTCCTCCACCCCGATTGTGTGTATTTCAACTGCTACCAGACTTGTGCGCGGAAAATGAACATTGTCGGCACGAATTGCATTTACAACATCCTGTGCCGAAAATTTACCACGCTCTCCATTCAATAATTTAGTCGAACAGCCTGCATTGAAGGCAATTCCACCTCCTTCATAATAATAAATGTGTGCGTTGGCATCGCAAATTACTTCATCACCCGATTGAGTGTGCAGCTTTATTGCTACCTGATTTGTCTGTGTTCCCGATGAACAAAAAAGTCCTGCTTCCATTCAAACAATGC
>JADJHE010000050.1 GCA_016707685.1 Bacteroidota bacterium | reverse complement strand
TCGACAACAAAGCATCTATTGCTGTTTTAAAAAAATGGAGAATGAGTGTTTTAAAAAATGAAGAATGTGGGCACGACCCAGCAGAGATTTATAACTCTACAACGTTAGAACATTGTTGATCGTCGTCCAGCGATTTCAGAGGTCAAGGCATCGCGCAAACCATGGCTAATAATCTGAGGTGATACCATCAACATAATTGCTAATCCAGGTAGGAAAGCTAAATAAGGAGCATCGCCAATGATGTATCCTCGGTGCGCATTAATCATAGCACCCCATGATGCTGTTGGTGGTTGTGCACCAATACCTAGGAAACTCAAACCTGCTTCAGTTAAAATTGCAGATGCAAAATTAGCTGCAGAAATAACAATTACTGGTCCCATCACATTTGGTAAAACATGTCTAAAAATTATACGAATATTTTTGAATCCTAATGCTCTACCCGCTTCAATAAATTCTTTCTCGCGCAAACTCATTACTTGACCACGGATAACACGTGCTACTTCTACCCACATGGTTAAACCAACTGCAACAAACACTTGCCAAAAACCTTTACCCAATGCCAATGTAATCGCAATTACGAGTAACAAAGTCGGAATAGACCATACTACGTTAATCATCCAAATAATAATATCATCTACTCTACCTCTGTAAAATCCAGCCAAAGCACCCATTAATACGCCAATAAAAATGGAAATAAAAACAGAAATAAAACCAACCGAAAAAGAAACTCGTGTACCAATCATTAATCGGCTTAATAAATCACGACCAGATGGATCGGTACCTAAAATAAATTTTTTGGTAACTATATTTTTAGACTCAATCTCTTCGCGTAGTTCTTTCACTGTTTTTTTGACTTTGGTTGTACTACCAAATTCATAAAACTCCATGTAGCCTTGTTCTAAATTATTTTCGATGGGTGTATTGTAATTAATTGGATAAACAACATCCGCCAAGTTAATTCGAATATCCATTCCTACACGCTTTTCATCATCACCCGTATATTCACGAACAACAATATCGTTTCCTTCAAATCTGTAATCTTTAAATGGAATGGAACGATAATCACTAATTTCACCAAACACCATTTTAGAGAAAATATTGGTTTCGTTCTTCGGCTCGTTTTTTCTTCTCAGAAGCATTTTTACTTCAAACCCTGGACGCTTTTTAGAAAGCTCTAATAATTGATCATTTGCATCGGGAGTTGAGTCGGGAGTAATTAAATAGCCTAAAACAGCCACAATCATGCACAGAATAATAACAATCAAACCAAACATAGAAAGCTTGTTTTTTTTCAAGCGCTTCCATGCATGTTGCGTTAATGATTCTGAATATTTATCCGCTTTTTTAGACATCTAATTTTTGAGTTCTCTTCCCTTCCACGAAAACGACTTTGTTGTACTTAATAATCCGATAAAAACCACATAAAACATGTAGATGAGTTGCTCGGGCAAAAAATAAATCAACAAACTGCGTTTCCCAAAAAAGGAAGATGCTAAAAATAATAACAAAAAGTCAATAATGCATTTAATTCCAAGCAGAATCAGACAAATTATTGTAAAAGCATGACTAACATCCCCTTTATACAAACAAAACAGACTAATAATCAGTGTAATAGCCGACAAATTACTAAGAAATACTAAAACTGAAGTGTATTTTGTAGCACTATTTAAAAGTGAAAAAGGCTTAGAAGCCCAACGTTTTCGTTGATTGATAAAATCCATCAGATTGCTCTTGGGATGCGTGTAAACAATTGCTTTGGAATCTTTCAGAAACCGTACGCCATTCGAATAGATTTTAGACAATTTATACATCAGTAATACATCATCGCCAGTGCTAATTTGATCAATGCCATCAAAGCCATCGACTTCAAAAAACGAGGTTTTTAAGTAAGCCAAATTTGCGCCATTACACATAATTGGTTTTTTATAATGGATTGCTCCTGCAGTTGATGCGATTAAAGCCATAAACTCTAAGCTTTGCATCGTTTCAAACATGTTTTTTTCATTGCTAAAAGCAACTGGTGCCACCACCATTTTTGTTGCATCGTTTTCAAAACCGGCAGCAATGGTTGCCAACCAATCTTTTTCCATCCAACAATCAGCATCTGTAGTAACAATGATTGTTGCATCTGTATATAAAATTCCTTTTCTAATTGCCCTCTTTTTACCGCTACCTTCATCTGAAGTTAATCGCAATAGAAAAACATTCGCATGTTCTTTAGAAAACTTTTCGACACAAACAACTGTTCCCATCTTCCGAAAAATCATCCACTACAATTACATCCAAAAGCTCACTTGGATAATTTTGGTAAAGTACAGCATTTAAACAATTTTCAATCATTGCTTCCTCATTCCTAACAGCAATAACAACGGCAATTTTACGAGTAGGTAAGCATGGAACAACTACAACTATATTCATCCAACCAATTGCATACTGAATGATTTGAATTGCATATAAAAAAACAATGCACCCTACAAAAACAAGAAAAGTAATTTGAAGTAAATGCATTATTTTTTCTCTTTAAAAAATTTCATTTTCCAAACGAACAAACCTCCCAACAAAGCCGGAATAGCCAAATTAATTGCCCAAAGTAACAATGAAACGATTATCACAAAGGATGTATCAATATTGGCCAAATTAAATAAATACACAGCAGTAGCACCTCTTGTAATTACTTCGGTTGTTGCAAATGAAGGAATAAAGCTTGATACAAAAAACAAGAGTGCGATAACAGTAACTGCAGTTTGAAAACCAACCTGAATATCAAACGCCATTAATAAAATAAAAAATTGCATTAGAAAAACGATATACCTCATCATCGATAACATAAAAACATACAACCATTGTTTGTAATCAACATCGTACAAGGCTTCTACATAATTTGCTTTTGTCCCAAAATTTAGCCCCATAAAATTTGGATAAAGAAAAAACAGCCAATTAAAAAACAAAACCAACAACATCAACATCCAGTAATTTTTTTTGACGAGTTCAATTTCATCAAGCCTCAAAACATTCTGATAGTATGCAAAAGCGATTGCGGCCAAACCAAACACCATTGTAACTGTTAGCTGTGAAATGCTTCCAATAAAATTTTTGATTGTTGCTTTGATTTTATCAGCTCTTTCTAAATAAAAAATTCTACCAGCAAATTCACCAATTCTATTTGGCATAAAAATGCTAACTGTTACTCCAGAAAAAACCGACTGCAATGATTTTGTAAATGAAATACGTTCTAGTGGTTTTATTAGATACTGCCACTTCCATGCTTCGAGTCCCCAATTAACAAACATCAAAACAAAAACCAATGCAACATAACTAAGCTTTGAGGTTTTGAGTTTTTCAATTAAGAAATTCAACTCATTTGCAACTACCAATTTATTAAAGATGTATACAATTGAAAGCAATAAAATAACAGCCTTTATAAAAAGACTTATAACTTTGTAAGAAATCGTTTGTTTCTGTTGCATCATTAAGGTCAACAATAATAATAAAAAAGCACTGTTAATTAAGCATGAGTACTGATAAAATAGTTTTAGGCATTGACCCTGGCACCAATATTATGGGGTATGGGATAATTCATGTTAAAGATACGAAAATGGAATTAGTGGTGATGGGTGTGTTGCGCTTGGAGAAAGTAGGTGATCATGCACTTAAACTTCAAAAAATATTTGAACGTGTAGTGTCATTGATTGAACAATATCACCCAGATGAATTATCGATTGAAGCTCCTTTTTTTGGTAAAAATGTTCAATCGATGCTAAAATTGGGAAGAGCACAAGGTGTTGCAATTGCAGGTGCCTTGTCTAAAAACTTACCCATTCATGAATATTCCCCTAAAAAGATAAAACAATCGATTACAGGCAGCGGAAATGCGTCAAAGGAACAAGTTGCAGCAATGCTTAAAACCTTGCTTAATTTCAAAGAAACACCTGAATTTTTGGATGCTACGGATGGACTAGCTGCTGCAGTTTGTCATCATTTTCAACGAAAACCGGGGACTACAACCAAAAGTTATACTGGCTGGAAAGCATTTATTGCTGAAAATCCTAAGCGTGCAGAAAAATAGAATTAATAATTCGAACGAATTTTATCCGCCATTGCACTTAATTCTTCCGGACTTGGCTTTAGTTTAGCTTGTGTAAAATTGACATCATTTGCGGTGTTCATTGGAACAAGGTGGATGTGTGCATGAGGCACTTCCAAACCGATAACAGCCACACCTATACGTTTGCATTCAACAGATTTCTTCAATGCTTTTGCAACACCTTTTGCAAAAATCATCATTTCAGATAAATCAGTATCATCAATATCAAAAATATAATCAATCTCTTTTTTAGGAACAACAAGTACATGTCCATGAACCAAAGGAAACACATCCAAAAAAGCTAAAAACTTATCGTTCTCAGCTATTTTATAGGAAGGAATTTCTCCTGAAATAATTTTAGTGAATATACTAGCCATGTATTATCTAGAAATTTCTACAATTTCAAATTTGATAACACCGGATGGAACAGTAATATCGGCACATCTCCTACTTTTTTACCCAACAAACCTTTACCAATTGGAGAGTCTACTGAAATTTTACCAGATTTCAAATCTGCTTCATTTTCAGCAACCAATGTGTATTGCATGGTTGAACCATTTGCAATGTTTTTTATTTTAACTTTAGATAAAATCAATGCTTTCGACATGTCCAATGTTGACTCATCAATTAATCGAGCATTCCCCAACACCTCTTCTAACTTAGAAATTTTCAATTCTAAAAGTCCTTGTGCTTCTTTCGCTGCATCATACTCTGCATTTTCAGATAAATCACCTTTATCTCGTGCTTCAGCAATTTGTTTTGAAATAGATGAGCGTTCATGCACTTTTAATTGATGTAATTCATCCTTTAATCTTTTCAATCCTTCTTCAGTAAAATACGAAATGTTTGACATTTGAATAATGTTTTTGTTATCAGTTAAAATAGAAAAAGAATCCTTCCGTTTTCACGGAAGGACTCTTTTCGTAATACAAATATATGACTTTTTATTATAAGTTAATGCGAGCTCCTAATGAATGTGTTCCATTAAATGGATTTGTAGCACGGTAAGAGTAATCAAAACCAAATGTAGATTTGTTTTTACCAAATGGAATCTCAACAGTAAATCCAGCGCTAGGTCCAGTAAATACAGTTGTTCTTTCATCCTTATTGAAAATACCTTTTTCGTAAGTATAACCAGCACGAACCATTACCATGTTTTTCCACCCGTACTCTAATCCTAATTTGTATTCATCTTTAGAGAAAGAGTTAGAAACGAATGAACCCATAGCTGTAATGCGGTGTGTTTTCATTGAAGCGCTATCTTTTGATAAATAGAAATCATAACCCGCGCCAATACTTAACAATGAAGGCAATTCAAATTGAGCAGAGCGTTGTTCTACAGTCATAACATTTGATCCATTTGTAGAAGCAGGAACAGGAGTTTTGAATGATAAACCATCACCAGAAAACTTCATACGAGGCCCTACATTCTTCAATGCGATACCAAATTTTAACTGATCATTTTTACCAGCTACATACTGAATACCTGCATCCAAACAAATACCACGAGCACTTACGTTAGCCGTTTTTTTCAGTAATTACTTTTAATGCAATACCACCAAAT
>JADJHE010000049.1 GCA_016707685.1 Bacteroidota bacterium | reverse complement strand
TAACCCAAAATATTGGTTTGAATAATAATATTTCGCTTGCTTTTCTACATCTGCAACTCTGTTTTGATAAGCTGAATGTCACTATCAAGTTGTTTCAACGATTGTTGATTTACTAGTTCAACATTCCTTCACCTTGCAGAATATTTACATCAAGATTTTGATTTGATTTGTTTGAGGTAGATCTTTTTCCGGATCAAAATATGAAAACTCGATTGGCGAAATTTCACGAGTACCGGCAACCCTTGGAATTAAGATACTCAGCTTTTTTGTACCACTTATTTTACCGCTTCTGTCTATTTGTTCATCAACTTTAGGATCATACTTTTCAAATCCATTGGGCAGCTCAAATGGAGGAAGTTCAACGAGTTTAATATTACCTGTTCCTGAGATTTCAAATTTTAAATTTATTGGCTCATTTGTTTTAGTCTTTTGTTTATCAAGTGATGCAGAAAAATCAAACCTACCAACTGCTCCTCTGAAAGATGCTGGTTGATTATTCTCCGGCAATGCTAATACCTCAACTTTAAGAATATTAGATTTTGCCTGATACTCAACAATTTCGGCTCGACCAAATGGATCACCAAAAAAAAATCCCAAACATTATTTGGATTTTTTCTTCTGAACCTGAATTGGAATGGTAAGTTCAAATGGAGTTACTTCTAATTTACCTGCTTGATTTGGAAAGAGTGCTGCACGTTTTAACAAGCCAACACTATATTGCTGCCCATCAATAACTTCTCTGGTGAATGAAATATTGCGCGCAGTTTCAAGTTCCTCTGCCCAAAATCCCTGGTATTGCGGCAGTTTATCAACAGACATCTGAGAAGCAATATTCAATCGTGTGTAAAGTTTATAAGTAACTGTAACCTGCTCACCCAAAAAAACTTTATTCTTATCTATTGTTGCACGAATAAATAAATTTTTTGCAATCTCTTCGTTTGATATTTCACTGTCGGTTTCAGTTTTAGGTTTTGTGAGCCTTTAACAATTGTAACCTTTATAGGATTTGTTGTAAAAGTCTTATCTTCATATTGAATTGATGCACTTCCGATTGTAAATGCGCCAGTAGTATTAGGCATTAAAATGTAAGACAATGTTAATGATGATGATGAAACACCATTAATTATTTGCATGTTGTTGATTGATTTTTGGACGGTAGAACTCTAAACTCTTTTAATGAAGGTGGATTAAAATTCTTTAGTGCATTAAGATTTTTTCCTTCAAATGTAAAACGTAATTCAAGACGATCATTTTCAGCAACTTTATTATTATCAACAGTAGCAACAAAAGATTGTGCTTTTATTATTGATACAAATAAAAAAATATCCAAGTAAAAAATTTTTACCATTACAATCTTTATCCGTTTTTTACTTTGCCGGTTTTCTTTCTTAACTGTTTCTGCAAATCTTTTCATTATTCTTTAATGCATCAAGAATTCTTTGAGCTTCCATCCTTTGATATTTTTACTTCCTTAGGCTGCTGTGGCTGTTTAGTATTATCCTGTTTTGATTCCTGATCCTGCGGCTGAGGATTCTGTTGTTGATCCTGCTTGTTCTGATCTTTGTTCTGTTGATCTTGATTTTGCTGCTGCTGGTCTTGCTTGTCTTTATTATCTTTATTCTGATCATTCTTGTCTTGCTTATTTTTATCCTTGTCCTTGTTTTTCAACATCTCAAGTGCATAAGACAAATTATACTTTGTATCCTGATCATCAGGATTAAACTTTAATGCATTCTTATATGCTTCAATACTTTGTTCAAGCTTGTTAGATTTAAGCAGTGAGTTACCTATGTTGTGAAATACTTTACCACGACTTTCGCCATCTTTAGCATTTTCGAAAGCACTCTGAAAAGATTTTATTGCATCCTCATACTTTTCCTGTTTATAGTATGAAGTTCCAAGATTAAATTGCTTCCAAAGTTTTTGGTTGAGTTTCAACAACTTTTCTGAAATCAACTTCTGCTTCTGTGAATTTTTTTCATCGTACTTATCAACTCCATTATTTAATGTGCTCCTGTTGGATTGAGAAATGAAATAGATGTAAATAAAATCGTAAATATCGCAACTATTAATGTAATCCGATTGTCATTCCGAACTTGTTTCGGAATCCCATTAATTTGATCCTGAAATAAATTCAGGATGACATTTAAATATTTCCTAATCATTTTGCTTCTGCTTCAATTCCTAATTTTCTATTCAAACGCGTAAAAAATGGCGAGCGTTTATTTGTTATAAATATCTCAATTATCAACAATAAAATTGCAGGTAACAAAAAATAATAAAATCGATCTTCGTAATCAGTGACTTTTTTTACACCGAACTCTGCTTTCTCTAATGTAGATAAATCATTATAAATTTTATCGAGATAATCTTCGTAATTATTTCCCGATAATATTTTCCATCTCGTTGTTAGCAATCTCTTTTAAATGCTCTCATTCAATTTTGTTAGAACTGTTTGTCCGGAATTATCCTGCTTGAATCCTGTTTCGTTTCCACGATTATCATAAACAGGAATAGGAACTCCATCAGGCGAACCGAGCCCAATTGTATAAATTTTAATATCCTTTTCAGTAGCATTATCAACAGCCGCATCAATATCACCTTCGTGATCTTCACCATCGGTTATTACAATTATGGCTTTATCCGTTGCAGCGGAATCGAACGATTGCACAGCCATAGTTATTGCTGATGCAATTGCAGTTCCGGGTTGTGGCACCGATTAAAATCCACGCAGAAAGAAAAAGATTTGCCGCCGAATAATCCGTTGTTAGCGGAAATTGAATGTACGCTTCACCGGAAAATATTATCAACCCAATTCTATCCCCGCGTAATTTTTGTATTAGATTTGAAATCTGATACTTTGCTTTTTCCAATCTGTTTGGTTTAATATCCTCAGCCTGCATGCTTCTGGAAACATCAAGCAAAATGTAAACATCTATTCCCGTTTGTTTTACTTCCTGCATTTTGTTCCAACTTGCGGTTTGCAAACGCAAGTATCAATAAAGTAAAAGCTGCAAGTATCAATCAAATTTTATTTTAGATTTTATTCCGCTGAATGAATAAATAATCGATTTGTGTAATATTTTATCTGCAAATTTTTCAAGAAGTCTTTTTCTATTCTTGTTGAACAAAATAAAAAGAAAGACTAAAACTGGTATCAGCCATAGCGCATTAAGATATTCCGGGTTAGCAAACTTAAACATTAAGGTAATCTCCTTAATATTGTTTTGGATGCTAACATTTCTAAAAGCAGCAGCGCGAAACCGATTCCAAGCCATCCGGCAAAAGTTCTTTTGCATTTCGATAAGATGTTATTTCAATTTTAGTTTTTCCATCTTATCAATCTTGTTATAGATTTCTTCTAATGCACGATTATTAGTTGCGCGAAAATATTCGCCGCCGGTTAATTCGGCAATTTTTTTGAGAATGACTTCATCAATTTCAACTGGAACCATTTGATATCTTGTACCAAAAGGAGTTTGAACAGGATAAGGTGCTTCACCACGTGTTCCAACACCAATTGTATAAATTCTAATTCCAAATGTTGATGCAATTTCCGCAGCAGAAATCGGATCAACTTCACCGGCATTATTTACGCCATCAGTTAATAAGATAATTACTCTGCTTTCGGCATCGCTGTCTTTTAATCTATTAATTCCATTTGCAATACCATTTCCAATTGCAGTTCCATCTTCTATCATTCCTGTTCTTATATCAACTAAAAGATTTCTAAGTAAAGAATAATCAATTGTTAGCGGGCATTGGTAAAAGCTTCGCGGGAAAAATAACCAGACCAATTCTATCTGTCGTTCTCGCTTACAAAATTATCAATCACTTTTTGCGGCATCAACCGGTTTGGTTTAAAGTCTTCAGCAAGCATACTTCCGGAAATATCAAGCACCATTGAGATATCAATTCCTTCAGCATTAACCTCTGTCCTGCTGAAAAATTTTGAGGACGAGCAAGTTCGATGATTAAAAAATTAAAGCGATCATTCTAGTGCAAATGGAAGATGTATTAAACGTTCTACGAAAAGTTGTAGGAATTTTTTTCAAACATTTTTAACGAAGAATAACTAATTGCAGCTTGTTTTTCTTTCTTTCCAAAATACCAGGCTATTAGGATTGGAATTATTAAAAGAAAAGTACAGTACCCACGGATATGCAAATGAAATATCCTTAAACATTTGCAGCCTCACTTAGCTCAGTTTCAGCTTCAATTTCTTTTTGAACAGAAATTGTTTTCTTTCAATTTCTTTTGCCTGTGTCATCATTTCCATAGTTCAAAATTTCAAGGGGCGTGAATTTAGCAAACTTTACAAGATCAGCATTGTTAAAAAATTGAGCAGTTATGTCCAGCACTTTAAATCCTTGCGGATGTTTGCTTAATAACTTTAGTGATTCTGTTGTTGTTCGCTCAAGTGCTGGTAATCCAAATTGTTTTTCAAAATACTCACGGATTATTTCGGTGATGTTGGAATGATA
>JADJHE010000048.1 GCA_016707685.1 Bacteroidota bacterium | reverse complement strand
GTAATGAAAATATTTGTTATAGTTACACCCTCTTTATAAGTTTCCTTTATCAATCCTTACTTTTCGTAAAATCGAATGGTATGGGCTGAAATGCCTGTTTGTTTGGATAATTCGTTTATTAACATGGTACAAATATAAGGTGTTGAAAAATAAAATACAAGTATAGAGTATACTCTAATGTTGTAGGTTGTGTGCATTTGACCTACTTTTGTAAAATAAATAATAAAAAAAGATAAAATGACAACAGCATTAATAACAGGAGCATCCAATGGAATAGGCTTAGAGCTTGCAAAAATCCATGCTTCAAAAGGAGGTAATTTAGTTTTAGTTGCAAGGAATAAAAGCAAATTAGATGAATTAAAAAATGAATTAGAGAAACAATTCTGTTTTTCAAGCTTTAGTACTATTGGGAAAGATTTATCTTAATAATGTAGCTTAAGAAGTGTTTGATGAACACAAAAAGCAGGAATTCAATTGATTATTTAATAAACAATGCCGGTTTTACGATTGGAATGTTTAGATGCAGACTGGAAAAGGAAGGAGAACAAATGATAATCATGAACATTACTACTTAATACAATTCACTAAGTTGTATTTAAAAAGAGAGGTGAAACGTAAAAGCGGGAAGCAATATCGAATGTAGCGCCACGTGGCACATTTCAGCGCCGGAACTAGTTATGGCGGTTTATTTTGCTACTAAAGCATATGTATTAAATTTTTCAGAAGCGGTGGATAATGAGGTGCGTGATAAAGGAGTGACGATTACGAAACACTTTGTCCAGGTCCAATCCGAGGTTTCGCATTCAATTTGAATCCAATTTTGTTGGCTTATAAGGTGATACTACCTGTTTCGCGCAAGTGAATGTTGCATCTCCAAATTAAAAATTAAAGAAGATCATACCTATGTATTGGTGATGGTTGGTAATAACCACGGGCATAAAAATAAAAACACTTATAAAGGAACATGGAAAGTGGAGAATGATTTTATTACTTTAACTCCTGATAAAAATAAAAAGAATTTGAAAGATGAGTCGGAAGCAACTACTTATAAAATGTATCAAAAAAATTTGCTCTACAAAGCAGGAATGTACCTTCCTGAAAACATAGCCTATAAAGAATAAATAAAAAATCCTTTCCAAATTTGGAAAGGGATTTTTATTGATGTGTGTTCAACTTTTATTCTACTGAAAATTCAGAATCTTTAATTCCTTTATTAATGTTTACTGATTCCAATACCATTTTCACTGGCATAGGACCAAAGTTTGCATTAATTGTTGCAGGAAATTTTACTCCGTTGTAATCTTTGTAATCAGAAGAATCGGTTTGAGTTGTTACTTCACCTTGTTCCGTTTTTGATGTTTTTACAGAACGCACTTTGTAACCGCTTGCAACATCGAACCACTCTGTGCTTTTTTTGCCACGAGGGTCAGTTAATTCAACTGCGTAAGCATCACTACCATTAATTGGCTCAACACCTTTAATCGCTAATTTATAACCTAATTTTTCGTACTGCATTTCTTGATTAATTACTGCTTCTTCTTTTAATTCATCCAACTCTTCCAAGTAATATCCTTTTTACCTTGCATTCCACTTGATTTTGCTTTTGCACCATCGTACACCATTTTCTGAACGGTCATTGGTCCCATTTTCATTCATCAAATATTTGTTTGGTGCTTTTTGTTGAGTGGTCATGTTAATTTTTCCATATTGTGTATCTGCATTACGAGAGATTGCAATATCTTTTATTCCATTCAATGCTTTTTCGCCACCAATTGCTTTTACATACGCATCAATTACAGTTTTTGGTGTTACACCAGCTGGAGCTGCTTTTAATTTTGTAGGAACATTTCCATAATTGTCATAAAATTCAATTGTTTTTGTTGCACTGAATTTATCCAATTTAGGAGCAATTTCGTTTCTATCACCTACAATTAAAATAGTTGCATTCTCTGGACGGATGTATTTTTGAGCCATTGCATAAATATCATCCACTGTTACAGCAGCTAAATTTTTCAAATAGTTTGCGTAATAATCTTTCGGTAATTTATAACGATCGATGTTGATTGCAAATTTTGCCACTGTTTCAGGATCTTCTAATGAAATTGCAAAACTTCCTGTCAAGAAATTTTGATACCATCCAATTCATCTTGTGGTACTTTTCTTTACAATACGATTCAACTCATACATGATTTCTGTAACAGAACTATCAGTAACAGCAGTGCGCACTTTTGCATAAGCACTAAATTCAGAAACCAACATATCGTTATTTAATGCTGAATAAGAACCGTAGGTATAACCATGTTTCTCACGTAAATTCATGAATAAACGAGAAGAGAAACCAGCACCTAAAATAGTGTTTAACACTTTGCTTTGATTACATCTTCGTTGTTTGGTTTCAAATCAACTGGGTAGGTTACATTAATTACCGACTGAACAGCACCTGCTTTGTTTACAATAGCAACACGTGTTTTTGCTGGTGCTACGGGCATTGTATAGTTTTGTGTAGGCACTTCTGCTTTTTGCCATGCAGCAAAATATTTTTCAATCAATGGTTTTACTTCTGCTAATGTTACATCTCCTACAACTGCTAAATAAGCCACATTCGGACGGAAGAATGTTTTGTAGTAATTGTTACATTTATCAAGTGTAATTTTACTTACACTCTCTTCAGTCGTCATTTCACCATACGGATGGTTTTTACCAAAATTCAAAACCGATTTAACGTTGTTTGAAATTGCATCTGGATCATCTTTTTGAGTAGCTAAACCAGATAACGTTTGTGTTTTTATTTTTTCTAATTCCTCTTGTTTGAAATCAGCATTCATAATCACATCACTCATCAATTCTAACAATTTACCTTGTTGCTTTTTTAAAGAAGCAGCATAAATACTTGTTGGCGATGCTGATAAAGTAGCACCAATAAAATCGATGTCGTTATCCAATTGGTCTTTGGTACGTGTTTTTGTTCCGCTAGTAAGCAACTGGCTAGTAATATCAGCTGTTCCTACTGCATCACCTTCCATTGCTGGTTGTATGTTCAATACAATTGAATAAGCCACGGTAGGTGTTTTGTGATTTTCAACCACAAATACTTTTAATCCATTTGGTAATTCAAAGGATTGCATTTCACCCATTTTAATGGCTGGTGCAGGAGCTGGTGTTGGACGTTTACTTCTGTCAAGTTTTACAGGAGCAGTTGTTTTTGTAGCTGCTGGTTTTGGTTGTGCAAACAGTACTGTTGCAACTAAAACACTTGCTATGGAGAATATTATTTTTTTCATTTTTGAATTTCTTTTGATTTGGTTAATGATCTTACTCTTTATTGTATTTATTGTTTTGGCAAGTAATACAATACCACTCTGTTTTCTTTTGTAAGATATTTTTGAGCTGCTTTTTGTAAATCTTCACGAGTTACTTTCATAAAACGTGTGATTTCTGTATTAATCAAATTCGCATCTTTGAAATACACTTGGTAGTTTGCTAAATTTTCAGCAATACCAGCCATTTTTGTATTTGCATTTACAAAATCATTTTCCACTTGGTTTTTTAATTTTGAAATTCTTCTTCAGAAATTAATTCTTTTTTTACTTTTTCAAATTCTTCGTTCATTGCATTTTCCAAATCGGTTGGCGATACACCCATGTTGGTGATACCAAACATTAAAGCCAAACCTGGATCTTCCGATGGCAATGCAAATGCACCTGCAAATAATGCTTTTTGTTGTTTGTCAACAATAGACTTTTGCATACGTGAGCTTTTTCCTTGAGATAACAAAGTACTCAACATGTTTACTGCATAGTAATCAGGCGTTCCTTGTGCAGGAATGTGGTACGCCATAATTACAGCAGGTAATTGAATGTTGTCTAAAACCGTATCACGTACTTCAGCTGTTTTTACAGGCTCCACTTCTGTTGGACGAGGAATTGCTTTTGTTCCTTTTGGAATAGAACCATAATATTTAGCAATCATCTTTTTTGTTTCTTCTACATTAATGTCGCCAGCAATGGATAATGTTGCATTGTTTGGAACATAGAATGTTTTGTAGAAATCAATAAATTCGCTGATAGCTGCTTTGTTGATGTATTCAGGAGAACCACCCGGTGTCCAACGGTAAGGGTGAACTGTATAAGCATGACCAAATGCTTCATTTAAAGAACCATAAGGTGTATTTTCATTACGTTGTTTTAATTCTTCTTTCACAACTTTACGTTGTGTTTCAACTCCTACTGAGTCTATTTTAGAATGCAACATACGTTCTGCTTCCATCCATAATCCTAATTCAAGTTGGTTACTTGGGATTACTTCGTAATAAAACGTTCTGTCGAATGAGGTATTTGCATTTAATTGCCCACCTGCATTTTGGATTAATTTCATGTATTCGCCACGACCAATATTTTCTGATCCTTCAAACATTAGATGTTCGAAAAAGTGAGCAAATCCGGTACGTTTTGGATCTTCATTTTTGGATCCAACATGGTATAACACAGTAACAGCAACAATCGGTGTAGAGTGATCTTCGTGTAGAATCACGTGTAAACCATTTGGCAAATCGTATTCAATAAATTTGATGCTGCCAGTAGGTGCTGTTTTTACAGGTGCAGCAGTTTTGGTTGTTTTTGCAGGGGTTTGTGCAATAACCAAACTACTTCCTAAAAGGACAGAAGAAAGTAAAATGTTTTTAATTTTCATTAATAAGTTTATTTAATTGGTTTCTAATTCGACTATTTGTGATTTGTTATTTTTTTTAGTGTAAAAAATAATGTTGTTATTCTTTTCTCTTACAAAATTTTCATTTTTTGAAGACGGCATAAAGTTATAATTTATTTCTTTTAATGGGCTGTAGCAAAAATTGTCATTTTCAAAAATAATTTGATGTTTGAAGCTGTTATTATCTAAATTAAAACTGGTCATGACAAAATTACTTCCTTTTAAATTTTTGGAGACATATTTTAGATCTTCAGGTTTTGACGTTGAATCTTTCCGCATTTCTGCATTTCTGCTGTCTTCATTGTAAAGGAATTGGATAGAATTTTCATCATTTACACAAATATATTGTTCGAATATCGAGGGGCTAGTAATAGTAAGTCCATTTCTTAAAGGAATGTTTTTAATCCATTCGAATTCTCCTTTGTAATTTATTTTTGCTAGAATAATATCTTTGTATTGTACTGACCATAAATTATTGCGAGGTGTTTTATTGTTATTGTAAGTTGGAGAACCATTTATATCTTGTTGGCTTTCAATTCCTCCTTTTGTTATATTATATTGCTGGCCTATTATATAGGTTGACTTTTTAACTTGAATAATGTGGTCAATTCTGTACTTGCAATATTTTGAGCTGCTGCCAAATGCTTCAATTTTTTTTGTAAAAGTATCGTCAAACATTTGCATTTTTTGTAATATTATTGAAAAATCTGATAGGTCAATAATAAAATTTATAATTCCTACATCATATTTGTCTTGGCCCTTTTGTTCAATTCGCTTGTTTACAAAACCAGTAACAATTAATTCATTATAAGGACTCAAATATAAATCAATAGCCTTAGGTTTTCCAGCTTCTTCAGTTATTGCATCCGTTGACCATACGCGACCATTAGCAGATAATCCAAATCCAATGTTAATTCCATTTTCAATTGGCAGTTTAATATCTGATGGTATATTTGAATCAAATTTTATAGATGTAATTGACCATTCTAATGAGTTACTTACATAAAATATATTGCCATAATTATCTATTAAAAATTTTTTTAATCCAAAATCTGCTAGCATTTCTATAATTGGACCAGCAATAGCCCTATTGATGCTTTTTTTCCAAATAGATTTCATGGTTTTAGAATCCATATAGAATAAATCAGTTTGAAATTTAGTTTGTGCATTTGGTCTATGCACTACTTTTATCAAGAAATGTTCTTTGTTTGGTGTGTAATATATTTCGTAGTTAATATATTCATAATGGTCCGAAATGTTAGTTGGGATTTCAACTTTAGATGATGTAATTGTACCTTCTTCTGAAATCGTTTTACAGTACAATTCCATAGCATTTTTTGTTTTTTCATAGATGGTTGAAAAAACAAAATGTTTTGAAATATTCAATTCAACAATCTTGTTTTTTTATCGTTTTCTAATTCAATCTCTTTAGTAAATTCTATGTTAAGGCTACTTTTATTATATTTTTCAATTAAAATTGACGTTCCTAATCCGTAAGTTCTGAGTTTAGCGGTATAGAAATTATTTTCGTCATCACCTAAAATTCGATTTAATACGTATGCATCATCGTTATCAAGTTCAGGACCTTTTTTAATTGGTTGTCCAATAGATATAGTTGCAATTAATATAAATGATATTATAGAAAAAAAAAGTTTATTGTACATTTTTTAAATTTTGCTAAAATTAGCATTAATTCAGTACAAAATTGTAGCTGGTTTATGAATGGTTTTAGAAAAGGATAGGTGGTTGCCCGATTGTTTGAAAATCTTATGGCTTTCTTTTCTTTGCACCTCTTTTACTGCTTCTGCAGTTAAAGGGTTTTTCGGGCCAGGAGTGTTTTGGGTAGCGAAAGTAAATCTTTGCGTACTTCAAAATAGGTTTTACTCCAAAAACTCTTTAAATCTTGTGTTACCTGAACGGGTTTGTAGCCTGGAGATAATAAATGCAGTAGAATTTTGTTTTTTCCTTCGTTTACAGATGGGGTTTCTGTCAGCCCAAATAATTCTTGCAAACGAACTTCCATTTCAGGTTTTCGTCCATCAGCAAAATAATTGACTTTAATCATGGAGCCACTCGGTACTTCCAATCTGCTCGGAGCTAAT
>JADJHE010000047.1 GCA_016707685.1 Bacteroidota bacterium | reverse complement strand
TGACATCAAATGCCGCTTGTGCATCACCTGTTACGGCTACTTCAAATACCGTTACCATGACGGTTACCCCATCCGTTACTCCATCCGTGTCAATTGCTACTGCTACCTCTACAATTTGTACAGGTCAATCAGTAACTTTTACAGCAACACCAACCAATGGTGGAACAACACCAAGTTATCAGTGGCAGGTAAATGCAGGTAATGTTGGGACAAATTCTGCAACATTCACATCTACAACATTAGCGAATGGAGATGTGGTTACAGTTATTATGACATCAAATGCAAGTTGTGCTTCACCTACAACTGCTACTTCAAACAGCATAACGATGACTGTTAGTGCATCCGTTGTTCCAGCTGTTTCAATTGCCGCAAGTGCAACAACTATTTGTTCTGGTGCATCTGTAACATTTACAGCAACACCAACCAATGGAGGAACAACACCAAGTTACCAATGGCAAGTGAATGCAGGTAATGTGGGAACAAATTCAGCAACGTTTACAAGCACAACATTAAACAATGGAGATGTTGTAACGGTAATCATGACAAGTAATTCTAGTTGTGCTTCACCTTTAACAGCAACATCAAATTCAGTTACAATGATTGTTGGAGCATCTGTTGTTCCAGCTGTTTCAATTGCCGCAAGTGCTACAACTATTTGTTCAGGTGCATCTGTAACATTTACTGCTACACCAACAAATGGTGGAACAACACCGAGTTATCAATGGCAAGTGAATGCAGGTAATGTGGGAACAAATTCAGCAACATTTACAAGTACAACATTGAATAATGGTGATGTTGTAACGGTAATCATGACATCTAACTCAAGTTGTGCTTCGCCAGTAACTGCTACATCAAATTCAGTTACAATGATTGTTGGAACATCTGTTGTACCATCTGTTTCAATTGTTGCGAGCAGTTCAACAATTTGTTCAGGCGCATCCGTAACATTTACAGCAACACCAACTGATGGAGGAACAACACCAAGTTATCAATGGCAAGTGAATAGTGTAAATGCAGGAACAAATTCAGCAACATTTACAAGTACAACCTTAGCTAATGGTGATGTAGTAACAGTGATAATGACCAGCAATGCAGCTTGTGCAAGTCCATTAACAGCAACAAGCAATACGGTAACGATGACAGTAACACCAAGTGTAACTCCAAGTGTAAGTATCGTATCAAGTGGTTCAACGATATGTGCAGGCGATGCCGTAACATTTACAGCAACACCAACGGATGGTGGAGCGGCACCAAGCTATCAATGGCAAGTGAATGGAACAAATGCAGGAACGAATTCCGCAACATTTACAACAAACACCTTAGCAAATGGTGATGTTGTAACCGTAATAATGACAAGCAATGCAGCATGTGCAAGTCCATTAACAGCAACAAGCAATTCAATAACAATAACGGTTCAGAGTAGTGTAGTTGCATCTGTAGCAATCACATCGAGCGGTTCAACAATCTGTGCAGGTGATGCAGTAACGTTTACAGCAACACCAAGCAATGGTGGTGCAACACCAAGTTACCAATGGCAAGTAAATGGAACAAATGCAGGAACCAACTCCGATACATTTACAAGCAATACGTTAGCAAATGGTGATGTAGTAACAGTGATCATGACAAGTAGCTCCAGCTGCGCAACAGGCTCACCAGCAACTAGTAATTCAATAAGCATTACGGTTCAAGCAAGTGTAGTAGCAAGTGTAAGTATTGCAGCAAGCACAACTACTATTTGTTCGGGCGATGCAGTAACATTTACAGCAACACCAACCAATGGTGGTGCAACACCAAGCTATCAATGGCAAGTAAATGGAACGAATGCAGGAACTAACTCTGCAACATTCACAACAAGCACCTTAGCGAATGGTGATGTGGTAACAGTAATTATGACAAGTAGTTCAAGCTGTGCAACAGGTTCACCAGCAACAAGCAATTCAATAAGTATAACAGTTCAAACGAGTGTAGTTCCAAGTGTAAGCATCAGTCCAGCAAGTGCAGTAATTTGTACAGGTGATGCAGCAACATTTACAGCAACACCCACCAATGGTGGAACAACACCAACGTATCAATGGCAGGTAAATGGAAGCAATGCAGGAACAAATGCAGCAACGTTTACAAGCAGCACCTTAAATAATGGTGATGTAGTAACAGTAATTATGACCAGCAATTCACCATGTGCAAGTCCAACAACAGCCACATCGAACAGTGCAACCGTAACTGTAAATAATTGTAATCCTCCAGTAGCAAACTTTAGTGCAAACCAAACCATATTGTGTCAAGCAGGTTGTGTAAACTTTACAGATTTAAGTAGCGGTTCACCAACAAGTTGGTCATGGACATTTGCAGGAGCAAGTCCGGCAACATCCACTTCACAAAATCCAACAAATGTTTGTTATTCAGCCAATGGAAGTTATACGGTAACATTGATTGTAAGCAATGCAAGTGGTTCGGATACTTTAACACAGGTAGGTTACATTACGGTTGGTCAACCAATTCCAGTAACAATATCAGGTAACACAGCAATCAATGCGTGTGAGTCGACAACGTTAACAGCATCGCCAGCAGATGGAACCTATAGTTGGGGACCAAATGTAAACTTGTTGTGCGATAATTGTGTATCGGCAGTGGTATCGCCAAGTGCAACACAGGATTATTATGTGACGTATACAAGTCCGGATGGTTGTGTTGATTCAGATACAATTACGGTAGTAGTAACAAACATCTTCACGTATTTTATGCCAACAGGTTTTTCACCCAATGGTGATGGAATCAATGATGAGTTGTTGGTACGTGGAAGAGGAGTTGATTATATCAATTTAAAAATCTATGATCGAATAGGAGAGAAGGTATTTGAGACAACGGATTTGGATAAAGGATGGGATGGACGTTTGTTAGGTGTTCCGATGAATAACAATGTATTTGTGTACATGTTGGAAGTAACGTTCTGTAATGGAGAAACGGTGAAAGAAAAAGGAAGTGTAACCTTGGTGAAATAGATGTTAGATAACAGATATTAGACAACAGACACAAAAAAAGACATAAGATACAAGACATAAGATTTTAGATAAAAGAATAAAGTCATGTTGTCGAGAAATAATTAAACTTAAAAAGTAATAAGGATAATGAAAAAATATTTAGCGCTACTATCATTAATAATACTAGGCTTTACGGTAAAAGCTCAAGATTATCATTACTCACAATTTTATGCATCACCGATAACAACCAATCCTGGTAATACGGGAGTTTTTAATGGTGATATTCGTGCGTATACCTTGTATCGTATGCAATGGTTTACAGTAACAACACCCTACAAAACATTTACGGTATCGTTGGATGCACCCATCTTTAAGAACAAGATGAAGAAGGATGATTTTTTTGCAGTGGGTGTAAATTTTAGCAATGACAATGAAGGGAATGTGCGTTTAAAAACAAACTCATACAATGCAACAATGTCGTTTACGAAGTTTATAGGTGGTCGCCATAGACACAACATTACCTTGGGTTATCAAATAGGCTACAATACCAAAACAGTGGTGTTGGGAGGTTTAAAATGGAATAGTCAATGGGATGGGACCAATTATAATGCTGGAATGGGCAGTGGAGAGCCAGGTGGAGGCGGTATTGGCTTTTTGGACATGTCGACAGGAATCATTTGGAACTTTACAACAACGCATTTATTTAGAAGTTCATTGGGTTTTTCGTTTCATCATTTTACGGCACCGAATGTTAGTATCCGAGGCGGTTCGGACCGCTTGATACCAAAGTTTTCGGTGCAATGGAACATTGGTTACAAATTGAGTGAAACAAGTAATACGACCTTGATGCCAAGTATTATTGCATCACAACAAGGAACATCGTTGTTGTTGAATGGTGGTTTGAATGTAAAATATGTATTGGAAGAACGTTCACGTTATACTACCAACCAAACTGATAAAGCGTTTTACATAGGAGCTTTTTATCGCTTTAGAGATGCAGCCTTTGTAACGTTCCGTTACGATTACATGGACTTTTCATTTTCAGCAGCGTATGATATCAACATCAGTGGTTTAACACCAGCAACCAAAACGGTAGGTGGTTTTGAATTTATGTTGATGTATCGTGGTATACTTGGTAAAAACCAAAATTCGAAACGATCGAGTGTGCGATTTATGTAAAATTGGAATAAGGATTTTATTCAATTGTAGAATTCTATTTTAATTATAAATTTGCATTCGCAAAATTGTTCTTCATTGTCCGGGTGGCGAAACTGGCAGACGCACCATCTTGAGGGGGTGGCGAGAAATCGTGGGAGTTCGAATCTCCTTCCGGACACAAAAAAACAAACGAAATATTTTTACTTTATAATCTCCTGTAAATTCTTTTTTATTCGTTCCGATATTTGATCTGTAGGTAAATCATTGTCTTCGTATCCGAATGGATCTTCAATTTCTTCGGCAATTAACTCCAAGCCAGCAAACGCATAAAAAACAAAGAGTACCATTGGTATGGTAGCCCATTTAAAATCATCTACCAATCCAATTGGAAGTGTAATGATGTATAAAAGAATAACACGTTTAATAAAAGTACTGTAGGAAAATGGAATTGGGGTTGATTTGATTCGTTCGCAAGCACCTGCATTATTGGTAAAAGAACGTAATTCTTCATTCAATACAATTAACTTTTCTTCCGAAATAATATTATCGGTTCTTAATTTTTCAACTTCAATGTATAATTGTTGAGCAATTCTATTTGGAATATGATTGTAATTTTTTAATTCGGAAGGATGTAGATTCGGATGCTCTTCTAATAGTTCTTCTTTATAACCACCACGTAAATGTTCTTTTAATGCAAAAGGATAATTGCTTATCAATATTCTAAAATTATTTTTTAATTCTTTTTTATCAGAAGGAATATAGGCATTCAACTTTAACATCAAGTTTCGTGTGTTGTTTACCATATCGCCCCAAATTTTTCTTCCTTCCCACCAACGATCGTAAGCTGTATTTGTACGAAACACTAATAATAATGATAATACAAATCCGAGCAATGAGTGTAGTACTGTTGTACTTCTTAATTTGATAACTTTCAACTCAACATCTAAGTAGCACAATACGGCTGAATAAATGGCCAATCCTATCATGGCAGGTAAAAGCATTCGGAATGAATCCGATTTATGAAAATGAAAAATTAATTTCGTCCAGTCTTTTGGGTTGTATGCTTTCACTTTGTTCGCTATTATGTAGTTATAATAAAAGTGCGTCACAAAGAAGAATGTAACGCACTTTTATTTATTTTGACCTGTTAAAATTATGCTTTAACACTCGCGCGGATGATATTCAATGCACCACCTGCTTTGAACCACTCAATTTGTTGTTCATTGTAAGTATGGTTTGCTTTGATTTCATCTTTGCTTCCATCAGCATGAGTAAATACCAATGTTAATGCAGTTCCAGGAGTGAAAGAAGTTAATCCAATGATATCAATTGTATCGTCTTCTTTAATTTTTTCATAATCTGCTTTATCTGCAAATGTTAATGCTAACATTCCTTGTTTTTTCAAGTTTGTTTCGTGGATACGAGCAAATGATTTTACCAATACAGCACGAACACCTAAATGACGAGGTTCCATAGCTGCATGTTCACGTGATGAACCTTCACCATAGTTTTCGTCACCTACAACGATAGAACCAATTCCTTTTGCTTTGTATTGGCGTTGTACTTTTGGAACACCTTCGTAAGCACCGGTTAATTGATTTTTAACATTGTCTGTTTTTTCGTTGAAGAAGTTAACAGCACCAATCAACATGTTGTTTGAAATGTTATCTAAGTGACCACGGAATTTTAACCATGGACCAGCCATAGAGATATGATCCGTAGTACATTTTCCTTTTGCTTTAATCAACAATTTTAATCCTTTAATGTCAATACCTTCCCATGCTGCAAATGGATCTAACAATTGTAAACGATCAGATGTAGGAGAAACTGCAACATTCACTTTGCTGCCATCAGCAGCTGGAGCTTGGTATCCTGCATCTTCAACAGCAAAACCTTTTGTTGGTAATTCATCACCTGAAGGAGGATCTAATTTTACTTGTTCTCCTTTTTCATTTGTTAAATAATCAGTCAACGGATTGAATGTTAAATCACCTGCAATAGCCATTGCTGTTACAATTTCTGGTGATGCAACAAATGCATACGTGTTTGGATTTCCATCGGCACGTTTAGCAAAGTTTCTGTTGAATGAATGGATGATTGTGTTTTTTTCTTGTTTTCGAGTTCGTACAAGATCCTAAAAGTCCAACAGAAATTTTTAATGGCCAACCATTTTTAATAGCAGCATCTTTCAACTGAGAAATAGGTGTTGCTAAATCTGGAGTGAAAGGACCATTTACGTGTGGTTCCAATTCTGATAAATTGATTTCAATTACTTGATCAAAATATTTTTCAGGGTTAGCATAAACATCAGCATCAGCAGTTAAATGTTCTTTAACAGTATTTGCTAATTCAGCAACATCGGCACGGCCAGTTGCTTTTAAGTAACGAGCCATTGATTCATCATAACCAAAAGTAGAAGTGGTAGCACCAATTTCAGCACCCATGTTACAAATGGTTCCCTTTCCTGTACAGCTCATTGATGTTGCACCTTCACCAAAATATTCAACAACAGCATCTGTTCCACCTTTTACAGTAAGGATACCTGCTACTTTTAAAATAACATCTTTTGGAGCTGTCCAGCCATTTAATTTACCTGTTAATTTAATACCAATTAATTTTGGCATTTTTAATTCCCAAGCTAAACCAGCCATTACATCACAAGCGTCAGCACCACCAACACCAATTGCAATCATTCCTAAACCACCAGCGTTAACTGTATGAGAATCGGTACCAATCATCATTCCACCTGGGAAAGCATAATTTTCTAATACAACTTGGTGAATAATACCTGCACCTGGTTTCCAGAACCCGATACCATATTTATTTGAAACAGAACCTAAGAAATCAAATACTTCTTTGCTTTCTGATTTTGCAAATGCTAAATCCTCACCAGCACCATTTTTAGCGGTAATTAAGTGGTCGCAATGCACAGTTGAAGGTACAGCTACTTTTGGGCGACCAGATTGCATGAATTGTAACAAAGCCATTTGCGCTGTTGCATCTTGCATTGCAACTCTATCTGGAGCAAAATCAACGTATGATTTACCTCTCGTAAAATTTTCAGATTTTTGATCTTTGTGAAGATGAGAGTAAAGTATTTTTTCAGTTAATGTTAAAGGGCGCCCAACTAATTTGCGAGCTGCATCCACTTTAGCAGGAAGATTTTTGTATACTTCCTTGATCATTTCAATGTCAAATGCCATAGTAATAGAAATTATGATTTAAGATTATAAATTATTCTGTTTGTTTCAATGGGTTACAAATGTAGCATTTATTCGCTTTTTTATAAATAAAAAAAGCGCAATTTTATTCTTGCGCTCCCTTTGTTTTTAGGTAATTGATAATTGTGATGTACCCTTTATCTTGTGCAATTTTAAGAGGGGTGTCGTCAAAATCGTTTTTAGCATTTACATCAGCTCCTTTTTCAATTAAAAATACTACTAAGTCGTATTTTCCAGCACGTGCAGCACAGTGCAATGGTGTGTTGCCGCCATCATCTTTGTCAGTGATTTTGCATCCTTTTGATAAGAATAATTCAGTTAGTTCTTTATCTGGTGCTGGTTTGTCTTTTGCTTTTTTTGTTGATGAAGCAAAAAGAATTGATTTGTGTAAGGGAAAAATGTCTTCTGGCTTTTTAAAGTTAGCGCCTTTTTCTAAAAGGTACTTTACTAGTTCTGGTTGTGAATTTTGAATGGCAATTTCTAAAGGAGAAGAAGTTAAAAGCCCATTTTCATTATTAACCAAGGTAGGGTCTTTTTTGATGGCAGTTTCTACCATGCTTACATTTCCAGTTTTTATGTAATCCAAAAATTTTCCATCTTCGAAAAATGAAATTTCTACAATAGCTGTTTCACCTGCTTTTACAGTAACATTTCTTCTGTAATTTGATTTTTTGTCGGCTGAAGTAGCTTCAATTAAATTGTCACCCACTTTTAGCGTTACATCGGTTGGAGTGTAAGCTTTTATAGCAATCAATTTGGCAGACCCATTGATTTTAACGGAGCAATCCATGTCTGCTGCAACTGTTCCTTTTGCTGATCCTTTAGCAGTAGGTGCTGGCTTTTTGCCTTGGGCAAATGCAAATGTACTAAAAATAGCTATAAATAGTAGTGTTAACTTGAATGGGTGTATTGGTTTAATCATAGTAGCTTTAATTTATAGCATAAAAATAGCATAAATCCGAGTATTACCAATGATATTAAGCGAATAAACTTACCAACATTGGTTAATAAACTAAAAAAGCGGTCGTTTTACGACCGCTTTTTTTATGTGTATTGTAATGGTTGTTTATTCAGCAACTTGTACCATTTTAAAAGGTACATTGATAATTGCTTGGTAATCTTCACCAGCTTCTAACATATCCTCATCATCTTCTTCGTAATACCAATTGATAGTTACTTGGCTTCCACCTTTGTTGATTGCTTCTAATTTTTTGAATACATCTAAAATACATTTAGAAGAACTTGTGTTAAAATATTCTAATTGAATGTTTACACTTGTAGTTGCTTGAGGTTTTGCAGCATATTTTTCTAACCAATCTACCAATGGTTTGTAAAATTCAATAGAATTCTCAGGGATTGAGCGTCCTTTGATTTCTAAAAATCCTTTACCAGTATCAAATGTGATTGTTGGTGTTTTTGGTGTTCCTTCAATTGAAATTGTTTCCATACGTATTTATTGTTGTGAGATTTTTATATTTAAACTAAAAAATGAAAATTTATCGTCTACTGGTGCAAAGTTAAAATTTAATTTCTCACCTGTTTTGCGTGCAATGTCAATCATTCCTAATCCTCCGCCACCTTTCATTGACATTTCACCATTGTTTAATACTGCTTTGTAATAATCTTTTAATTCTTCTTTTGTCAATAAGTTGATGTCTTCCAAACGCTTTTTCAATCCTGCAACATTTTCATTCTTGATATAGTTTCCAGTGATAATATTATACTGATTATCAATTTTACCAATCATGAATATAGCTGAGCGGATTTTATCGCTTTGGTCTGCTGCAACCTCATCCATGTGATGATAAAGGTTTTGCAAGCATTCGACTAAAACATTATAAACCTTCTTTTTTATTTTCGGTTCTTCTTGCAGGTTATCAAGTTTTGATTCCATGATTTGCAAGATTGACGTTAAAAGCTCAGAAGTAATGTCGCCCTTAAATGAAAGCATAATATTATTACGCTCCATTTTATCGTAAAAATCGTAAATATCTAACATCATAGGTTAAAAAATCGATAAAGCTTATTATTCTGACTATTAATTAAGCAAATATATAAATAAGTTTAATTAATCAAACAGTTCTTTCTATTTTTTACAAAATAAAAGCACCACAATAAAAGTGGTGCTTTTGCTTATTAATTCATTGTGAATGTAAATGTATTCCCGTTAATAGTTAAAGTAGCTTGACTGTCACAATTTCCACTTCCAAAATCAACTGTACGTGTAGCTAAGCCTTCAGGGGTTAAATCGATACTTCCTTGTTCAATCCAACTGCAAGACGAACGCTTGGTTATTGGGCTTGTAATCACTGCTGTATAGGTTTTTCCATTTCTATTTTTCCCGTTCGCACTTCCTGTTAATGTAAATACATCGTTGTATGGGTCAAAATCACCAAAACCTGCTGTTTGTGTTAAAGTACGGTCACAGTCCCATTCTAATGTCCAGCTAGAACTTTGGCAGATTCCGTTGAAAACTTGAGTTCTGAAGCCATATTGCCAGCTATGACTAATTCGGATACTATCACAATCGTAAGTAATTCCATTTACGGAGAATGTATCTAAGGTAATTTTTACATAACTACCTACTGTCAACCAGTGGTCGGAGAATGAAGCATTTAATTTTCCTTTACGAACCTTTCCGTCGATTGTATCAACACAACCTTGTTCCGTAATCCAATATCATTGTAACATGGCCAACCTGGACTAGTAATAGTATCGGGCGGATAATAGCACTTGGGCAAGCTGCTCTCATGTTTTTAATTCCTTGCTCATTAATTCCATAATTGTTAACGCGAGGCATCATTTTCGTGAATTCGGTTTCACAGATGTTGTTATCAACTGCAGACTGCGTTTCAGTATCTGGTTCTTCCTTTTTACAAGAATTCAACGTCAACGAAATTAGTCCTGTGAAAAGTAGGGCTGAAAATAAAATACGTTTCATATTTAGGTGTGTTAGTTTTTAATTGGTTATACAAATATAATAAATTTTGGTATTGAACAAGTATTATTAAAAACGGATGCCAATTACCAGAATATCATCTACTTGCTGGTAGCTGCCACGCCATTTATTAAAGGTGCTTTCAAGAATAGTAGCTTGTTCTTGCATGTTTTGTTCTTGCATAGAAAGCAATAATTCATTGAATCGTTTTACCATGAATTTTTTGCCTTTTTCGCCTCCAAATTGATCGGCATAACCATCGCTTGCCATGTAAAATGTATCGCCTGGTTTCGCAATATAAGTATGACACGTGAATTTTCTGTCGGGATCTAATTGCGATCCTCCAATGGGATTTTTATCTGCATCTATTTTTTCAAAATGTGTTCCATTTACTATAAATAAAGGTCTGTATGCACCTGCATATTTCACTTCATTTGTTATCGTATCAATTGAGCACAAAGCTACATCCATTCCATCACTTGTATCTACTACGTTTGTTCCTTGTTTTAAAGCCGCTTGAACTCCTTGATGTAAAGCATTTAATATTTGATCAGGCTCCGTAATTCCATTTTCGCTGATAATCTGATTCAATAAATTATGCCCAATCATACTCATAAATGCACCAGGAACTCCATGGCCAGTACAATCAACGGTAGCAATAATTTTTTTGCCATTTTTTATTCCAAACCAATAAAAGTCACCACTTACAATATCCTTTGGTTTGTAGACCACAAACGATTGAGGAAAATGCTTGTAAATTTGTTCTAATGGGGGTAAAATAGCTAACTGAATTCGTTTTGCATATTGTATACTACTCGTAATGTCTTTGTTCTTTTGAGCCAATTCCTGTGTGCGCTCTTCCACTTTTTCTTCTAGAATTTTGTTCTCTCGTTTAATCGTACTTGTTCTATATTTTAGGAATCCCCAAAAGCCTCCAATAATCAAAATAATGCACATTGCATAAAACCATTTGGTTTGCCAAAAAGGAGGATTAATACGAATGTATAATGTCACACCATCGTTGTTCCAAATGCCATCATTGTTAGCTGCTCTAACTCTAAATACATAATCCCCACCTTTTAACTCGGTATAGCTTGCAATACGTTGTGTACTGGCAGGCGACCAATTTTCATCAACTCCTTCGAGTTTGTAAGAGTATTTGTTTTTTCCAGGCATTTGATAATCCAAGGCAACAAAATCGAACGAGAAAAAATTTTGTTGCCATGATAATTCAATATACTTTTTGTCATAAATTAATGTGTCTAAAACTACCTCCTCACCAAATCGTTTGTAGGAAGTTAAACGAACAGTTGGAATATTTTGATTGTCAATAATTTTCTCAGGAAAGAAGGCATTAAATCCATTGACACCACCAATAAACATTTCGCCTGTTTTTTTGGATTTAAAAATGCACCTTGGTTATGTTCTAGTCCTTGCAATCCATCGTTTACATCATAATTTCGGAATGCAGCACCATCATTGTTTTCAATGTTGGGATTAAATTTACTAACTCCTTTGTTAGTGGTCATCCATAAATTACCTTGCTTGTCGGGTAATATACAATATACATAAGCGTTGGGTAAACCATCTTTTTCAAAATAGTGTTGAAATTTATTGGTCTTCGAATCAAGCTTATTTAAACCATTTGTGGTTGCAAACCACATATTACTTTTGTTGTCTTCATAAATATGATTGATTGAGTTTGAGCTAATGCTATTTTCCTTTTCATCGCGTGTGTAGGAAATTATTTTTCCGGTACTTAAATTAATTTTATTTACTCCACCACCTTCTGTTCCTACCCATAAATCATTTTTTTGATCTTGGAAAATAGTGTAGATGTTATTACTACTTAAACCATTTTCGGTATTGTAATTTTTAAATTCATTCTTCTGTTTGTTGTAACAAAACAAACCTCCACCATAAGTACCAATCCATATATTTTTTTGAATATCCTCATAAATAGAAACGATAGTTGCATTGTCTTGAGCTATGAATAGAGGATAAGAGACTGATTTTTTTGTTTTTTTGTCGTATGAAACTAATCCACCTCCCCATGTTCCAATCCATATCGTGCCGTCTGATCCTTCGCAAAGCGAGAGTACTGTTTTGTTGTTAGCAACAGAAAGTTGTGGGTATTGCGTGTAAACATCCGTTTCTCTATTGAGTGCTGTTAATCCCCCATTTTTACTAGCAATCCAGAGTATACCATCTTTGTCTTCCAATAATGAAAAAACATCATTTGTTTGCAGGCTATTGCTTGAATCATCACGTTTCTTGTAATATTTAAATTTACTACTGGATCTGAAATATACGTTAATACCACCACCTTCCGTTCCAATCCATACCGATCCAACTTTATCGTGCAGAACAAATTTGATTTGATTACTGTTTAAGCCCGACTGGTTTTTTTCATCAAAACTAAAGTGTCTGAAACGCCCTGTTTTTTTATAGTATTGATCCAAGCCTCCTCCATAAGTTCCAATCCAAATAACACCATTTGCATCTTCTGTTACAGATGTTATTCTGTCATTTATTAAACTGTTTGGGTTTGTTGGTTCATTTTTTAAATGTTTTAGGTACTTGCCCGATTTTGGTTCAAATATCTGAACACCCTCTCCGTAAGTTCCTATCCAAAAAATCCCATCTTTATCTTCGTGGATACTTCTTACTTTGTTCGCATTTTCATAAATCAATTTCCCCGTATTATCGAGCTCCTGATAATTTTTGAACTGTTTTGTTTTTTTATCAAAAACATTCAGTCCGCCTCCATAAGTACCTATGTATATTTTCCCATCAGAACCTTTTAAACATCAAGCACTATTATTAGATATAGAATTTGGGTTTTTAGGGTCATTAAGGTAGCGGTAATTTTTTTGTTTTACGGTCAAAAGCATTTAAGCCTTCATCTGTTCCCATCCAAATAATTCCTTCGTTGTCTTCTATAACGGCTCTTACATTGTTGTTGCTTATGCTATTCGTTTGAATTTTGTTTGCTAATGTAATGCGTAAATTTTCCTGTATGTAAATTAAATGCATCAACACCACCACCGTTTGTTCCTATCCAGAGTGTATTGTTTTTGTCTTCGTATAATGAATAGATGAAATTATTTGATAGGGAATTTGAATCGAGTTGATTGTGCTTAAAAACAGTAATTGAGTAGCCATCGTATTTGTTTAATCCATCTTGTGTGCCAAACCAAACAAATCCTCTGCTATCTTGTAAAATACAGTTTACTGCACCCATCGATAAACCTTGCTCGGATGTAATGTGTGCAAATTTTAGCTCTTGTGCAATTGACAAATTGCAAAGAATTAAAAAGAAGGGAAAAACTTTTATAAAATGTTTGAGCATAAATGCTTTTTGTCTTTTTAGAATCTAAATTTTAATTCCAATGATTAGAATGTCATCAACTTGTTCAAGGTTTCCTTTCCATTCAACGTGTTTCTTTTCGAGCAATTGATGCTGTTCTCTCATGGAATGTTGTTGTACCTCTAATAAATATTCTTGAAATTGTTTGTATTTGAATTTTTTCCCCAAAGGTCCTCCAAATTGATCCGCATAGCCATCTGTAAATAAATAAATCGCATCTCCTTTTTGGAGTTTAATATTTTGGTTGGTAAAAACTTTCGATTCGTAATTTTCATGATCGGCTCCAATGGCGATTTTATCGGGTTTTAATTCAATTAATTCTTTGTTTCGAATTATGTAAACAGGATTATTGGCTCCTGCATATTCCATTTCTAAAGCATTAAAATCAATTGAGCAGAGTGACATGTCCATGCCATCTTTTATCGAATTTAAATTTTTAGCAAGTTGTTTGTTCAGAAAACTAAATGCATCTGCAGGGCAGTTCACTGTTTTTTCTGTTGTGCTTTGGTTAAGAATAGTACTTCCGATAATACTCATGAGTGCTCCCGGAACACCATGGCCAGTACAGTCAACAGCGGAAATGACAACTAAATCTTTTTGCTGCTGGCCTTCTTTAGGTGTTGTTTTTAAACTGGTAAACCAGTAAAAATCGCCACTAACAATGTCTTTTGGATTGTAGTAAATAAAAAAATCGGTTAATGTAGTTTCTATTCGTTCGGTAGGAGGAAGTATTGCTTGTTGAATACGTTGTGCGTAGGTAATACTCGCTTTGATATCTTTGTTTTTTTCTTCAATAATTTCATTCTTTTCGGCTAGTTGATTATTAGATTCGGCCAATGCTAAGCGAGAAATTATTTCTTTTTTAGTAAGATTTGTTCTGGTGTTAATCAATAGAATAGTAAATAAAGCAACGGTGAATGTTAATAGACCTCCATTTGTTAATAGTTCATCAACTGTGACTGGACTTAATAGTTTAAAAAAGATGATGTTGGAGACTACAGAAATAGCAACAATCCAAATTGAGTATTTTATTTGCCATAAAATAAGCATGCCCGCTCCAATAAATAAAGCGATGTAGGCAAATGTGTGTTTTTGAACCTCGTGTACATCCATTACGCTGTACATGTAGGCATTTTGGATGGCAATTCCTAAAAATGGTACAAAAGCAATGATATGTGGTCTGTCTGTTAATTTTTTTCGGTAAAAGAAAACAATCAATGTGGCAAGGGAAATAGCTAGTCTAAAAAATAAAAAATCGTAAAAATGTTTAGGAACATTAAAGTAATCGCCAATTGCCCATAGTGGATTAAAGATAATGCCAACCCATGCAACAATAAAATGGTATTTAAATGCAGAAGCATTTAATTCACTTTTCCATGTAGGTTTATTGTTTTTAGAACTATTTGGCATTTTTAGTTTTATCAAACTCAAATTTAAACAATTAAGCAATATTAACTTACTTTTGCACAAAAATTAATAAATGCAAGATACAGGTCAACAATTATGGTTCGAAGAATGGTTTAATTCGCCTTATTACCATTTGTTGTATAAAGATAGAGATTATCAGGAAGCAGAATTTTTCATTGATAATTTAATAACATTTTTAAATCCTTCTCCTAATGTTCGTATGCTTGATTTAGCTTGCGGTAAAGGGAGACACTCGATTTATTTGAATAAAAAAGGTTTTGATGTAACGGGTTTAGATCTTGCAGTGAATAGCATTGCAGCAGCTCAAATGCATGAAAGTGAAAGCTTGCATTTTTATGTACACGATATGCGTCAATTGTTTAGAACTAATTATTACGATTATGTGTTTAATCTTTTTACAAGTTTTGGATATTTTCATTGTGATAGAGACAATTTGAATACCATAAATGCTATTTGTAAAGGCTTAAAACCATCGGGGATGGTGGTTATTGATTTTTTTAATGCAAAAAAAGTACTTGCCAATTTAAAAGCCGAAGAAATAAAAGAAGTAGAAGGAATAACCTTTAAAATTTCTAAAAAAGTATCGTGTGGGTATATTATTAAGGAGATTGCATTTGCTGATAAAGGAAAAAATTATGTTTTTCAAGAAAAGGTTCAAGCGCTGACAATTGATGATTTTGAAAAATACTTTTTAGTAAACAAGCTTAAAATAGTAAATTTGCGTGGTAATTATGAGTTAGATGCTTTTGATGAAAACACATCTGATCGATTAATTATCATCGCTCAAAAAACAGCATAAATGGATATTAAAATATACGTTGCACTTTTTCTTTCGGTTATTCTTAGTGGAATAAGTGTGCTTTTCGTAAACATTAGCGGCAAAAATTTAAAACTTGTATTGTCTTTTAGTGGAGCCTATTTGTTTGCAATCAGTGTGCTTCACTTGATTCCTGAAATTTATTCTTCTACAACCGAGAATATTGGTCTGTATATTTTGATTGGTTTTTTTATGCAAATACTTTTCGAATTTTTTACCGAAGGTATTGAGCATGGACACATACATGTGCACACGCATGGAAAACACACTTCATTTCCTTGGGCCATGATGTTAGGTTTGTCCATTCATTCATTTTTAGAAGGAATGCCATTAGTAAATCCAAGCAACGATTCGTATCAATCATTATTTGCGGGTATTAGTTTTACACAATATACCTATTGCCATTGCTTTAATGACGATGTTATTGAAGTCACATATTTCTAAAAAAACAGCAATTGTGTCATTAGTGATATTTGCATTGGTAACCCCTTTGGGCGCTTTTACAAGTTACATGATTGGTGAATCAATGGTGGGTGATTTTTCTATTTATTTTGATCGTATCATGGCAGTTGTTGTTGGTATTTTTCTTCATATTTCTACTACTATTCTTTTTGAATCGAGTGAAAATCATCGTTTCAATCTGATCAAATTTTTAATAATTCTGTTGGGTGCTGGAATTGCATTCATTGGTCACTAACTTATTTCATTGATATGAATGTATCTGATATGATTGGTTTTGCGGGTGTGAGCATTCTGCTCGTTGCATTCTTTCTTAACCTAACCAATAAACTTCACAAGGATAGTTTGGGATATATATTGCTAAATATTATTGGAGCAGGTATTGCTTGTTTAGCATCTGTACTTATAAATTATGTGCCATTTATCGTATTGGAGGGAACTTGGACCATTGTTTCTGTTTGGGCATTAATAGGATATTATAAAAATAAAAAAGCGAGATAAAATCTCGCTTTTTGTTTTTAATACTCATCTTCATTAAAGAAGAAATCGTCTTTTGTTGGGTAATCTGGCCAAATCTCTTCGATAGATTCGTATGTTTCCCCTTCGTCTTCAATTTCTTGAAGGTTTTCAATTACTTCCATTGGTGCACCAGAGCGAATTGCAAAGTCAATCAATTCGTCTTTTGTTGCGGGCCAAGGCGCATCTTCTAAGTGTTTTGCTAATTCTAATGTCCAGTACATAATTGTTATTTTTATTTTTAAAACGTAAAAAGTTTTATCTTGTTACATCTAAGTTAGATTTTCTGATTTTCGTGCAAAAGTAAAAATTAATTTCAGTAATCAAAGTTCTGAAGCTTGTTTTTATCGAAGTATTTCAATTAATTTATAAACAAGTCTACATTCTTGGTTTCCAGGGGATTTCTGATGCTTTTAAATCCAGAGAGAGTTTTCGGGAAAGAACAAAAAGGTAATCGCTCAAGCGATTAAGGTATTTAATCACCAATTCGTTTACATAATCATTTTCGGAAAGCTGAATGGTTAATCGTTCAGCTCTTCTGCAAACACAACGAGCAATATGACAGAATGATACAGTAGTATGGCCGCCAGGCAAAACAAAGGATTTCATTTCAGGCAACAATTCATCCATTTTATCAATTTCCTTTTCTAAGAAAACAATATCCTCTTCCTTTAAATCAGGAATTTTCATCTTACTTTTCTCTGGGTCCGATGCTAACGAAGACCCAATGGTAAACAATCGGTCTTGTATTTCGATTAGAACTGTTTTTGATTGCTCATCAATGTTTTGGTCGCGAATTAAACCAATGTAGGAATTTAATTCGTCTACTGTTCCATATGATTCAATACGTATATGATGCTTTGGAACGCGTGTTCCTCCAATCAATGATGTTTCGCCCTTATCACCCGTTTTGGTATATACTTTAAATGCCATCTTTTATTTTTTATTGGTGAACAACACGATTACTGACAGTTGTAATGTTATCATTTTTGTAATCGCGCTCCACCATTCCATCTTTTAACCTCACAATACGATGTGCATGTTGTGCTATGTCTTCCTCATGAGTTACTAAAATAATCGTATTTCCTTGTTTGTGAATTTCTTCTAATAGAGCCATTATTTCTACAGAAGTTTTGGAGTCCAAATTTCCCGTTGGTTCATCGGCTAAAATAATAGCTGGATTATTTACCAATGCTCTGGCAATTGCAACACGTTGTCTTTGTCCACCCGACAATTCATTTGGCTTGTGCATAATTCTGCCCCCTAAACCTACTTGTTCCAATACTTCTGTAGCGCGTTTCACACGTTGTTCTTTTGAAAAACCTGCATAAACAAGAGGAAGTGCAACATTATCGAGTGATGTAGAGCGAGGCAAAAGGTTGAAAGATTGAAATACAAATCCAATTTCTTTGTTACGAACTTCAGCCAGTTCATCGTCTAGCATCTGAGCAACTGCTTTTCCATTGAGTGTGTATTCGCCACCGCTAGGGCTATCCAAACAGCCCAATACATTCATAAGTGTTGATTTTCCTGATCCCGAAGGACCCATCAAGGCAACATATTCATTTTTATATATTTCTAATGAAACGGAGCGTAAAGCATGTATGGTCTCAGTTCCAATAGTATAGAACTTTGCTATGTTAGTTAGCTGAATGATTGGTTGCATAGTACGAAGATACGCTTTTGATTGTTTGCACTTCTAAAATTTAATAACAAAATGTTGCTTCGCTTGTTCTTTTCGGAAGAACACAATTCCAATAAAAAACAGGTCGATGGATACACTTACTGCTGCATTTTTTTTGATTTCCTCCCATGCTTCTGTCATTTCTTTGCTCCAATAAATGTCATCAAAAACAAATACACTTTTTTCAGTTGCTTTACTTAAACATTGTTCAAAATAGCGCAATGTCGGTTCTTTTCGATGGTTGCCGTCAAAAAAAACAAAATCGAGGGTGTCAATACGGTCCAAAAGAATGGGTAGTTCCGTATCGAAATTTCCTGAGATGGAACGAATGTTCGTCAGTTCCAGCTCTTGAAAATTGTTTTTTGCAATTTTTGCAATTTCTTCACTTCCTTCAATTGTAAAAATTTCACTTTCTGAATTTACACTCGCTAAATAACTGGTACTGATTCCTAAAGATGTTCCCAGTTCTAAAATAGTTTTGGGTTGAAAATGATTCACTAATCGAAAGAGTAATTGCCCATATTTGGCCGATTTGGCTGAGTGAAGTGCAATTTCTTTCACTTTTCTTGCTTTTTTTATGCCTTTTGTGGAGCCAGCACCCATATCGGTAATGCTTATCTCTTGGTTGGATACGAGTAGTTTTGATCTTAGTTCTTCAATTTTAATGTAATTATAGAACTTTACCTTATTATAGATAACATTCAAAAGTAAGTTGAACACAAAAGGGGAGTGAACCCCATGTTCATCTACCGATTGAAATCTATAAATCAGATACTTATATGCCGTATAAAGTTTGTTCACGGGGTAAATTTAGGTAAAAACACGTATTGTACCGAATAGATGCAACTATTTGGTTCTTTAAGGCGTCAAATAGTATAAATAATTAATAAATGAGTTCAGCAAAGTCTAATTTTGTATTAACTTTGTAAAGCTAAGTGCTTAATTATTAATTAATTTTAGGTTAAATAATTTCTGATTTTTATAAATAAAATAAGATGGTTAAAAAATCATTACTCGTTTTGCTTGTCCTTTTTGTAGGATTGTTCTCAAAGTCAGCTTCTGCTTCGCACATTGCAGGGGGTGAAATTACCTATAATTGTTTGGGAAATAATCAATACGAAATTAATTTAAATCTGTTTGTGGATTGTGCCGGTTTTAATCCTGGTGCTTCTCAAATGGTTAATTTTACTAGTACTTGTGGTGGTACAGCAACACTTACGGTGAATGTTTCTCCGCAAAGTACAAATGGAATTGAAATTTCTCAATTGTGTCAAGCACAATTGCCTCAAAGTACTTGTAATGGAGGTACTTTGCCTGGGATGTGGATATTTAATTACACGGGGATTGTAACATTAGCTCCTCCTTGTGATACTTGGACAATGAGTTGGCAAACCTGTTGCCGTAACAATGCGGTAACAAACGTAACCCCAAATAACAGTTATGTAGAGGCTACTTTAAACAGTGCAACTGCACCTTGTAACAGTTCTCCATCTTTTACTGCTCAACCTATTCCATACGTTTGCGCAAATCAGCCCGTTAGTTATAGTTACGGTGTTATTGAAACGGATGGTGATTCATTATACTATTCAATTACTCCAGCTCTAGAGAATACCGGAATGCCATGTACATACATCGCTCCTTATTCTGGAACATCTCCAATCCCAGGTATTTTTATTGACCCTAACACAGGTCTACTTACATTTACTCCAACTACTATAGGAAACTTTGTTGTTGCCGTTCTTGTTCAAGAATACGATAGCAACGGAAATTTAATTGGATCTGTAATGCGCGATATTCAGTTTGTTGTGCAAAATTGTCCGAATCAAGTACCTGATCCTAGTGCAGGGACAATGGGTGGATTTACAGGAAATGCAGTCCAAACAGGTCCATATTCATTAGAAATGTGTGCTGGTAATAGTTTTAGTTTTAATGCAACTTATACCGATCCTGATGCAGCTAATATATTAGCTTACATTTCAAATATTCAATTGGCTTTACCTGGTGCTACGATTACTCAAGTTGGTGCTTCAACAAATCCGTTAACATTAAACATTGCTTGGAATGCTCCAGCAGGAACTCAAGGTCAAAATTTAACATTTACCATTACCATTCAAGATGGTGCTTGTCCAGTTCAAGGGATACAAACATTTGTATACAATGTAAATATTTTGGATGCTACAACAGTTAATCCTGATTTGACTATTTGTGGCTCACAAACAGCACAATTAAATGCATACGGTGGTAGTATTTTTAACTGGTCGGTTGTTTCTGGTCCACCTATGAACCCAGGCAATTTTTCATGTAATCCATGTGCTAACCCAATTGCAAGTCCAAGTGCTACTACTACTTATGCTGTAGTGAGTAATTTAAGTGGAACTTGTGATAACGTAGATACAGTAACTGTTAATGTGGTTCCTAATTTTACTTACAATGTAACACAAAGTGGAACAAGCTCTTGTTTATTACAACCAATTCAATTAGGCATTGCTAACTTAAGTCCGAATGTTGCAGGATACACTTATAGCTGGTCGCCTGCTACTTATTTAAGTAATGCAACTATCGATAATCCTATTGCTACAATTACAGCACCTGGAACTTATAATTATACAGTTACTGTAACTAGTCCACAAGGATGTGTTAAAACAGATAATGTTACCATTTCAGTAATTCCTGCTGTATCACCAACAATTACAGCTATTGCAGATACTTCATTTTGTGCTGGTGGAACAGCATCATTAGGAGTTGTATTTGGAAATGGTGTGCCTGCTGTTTGTGGCCCAAGTGCAACAGGTGGTTGTCCTGCTCCAGTTCCTATTACTGTTGGAACAGGAACCTTGTCTACAAATCAATATCCAACTCCATTTACAGGTTTCTGGAACAATGGTAGGATGCAAGTTTTGTTTACAGCAGCAGAGTTAAATGCATTGGGTTTTGTGGGTGGAAAAATCACCTCCATTGCTTTGGACGTAGCTCAAAAAGCAAGTACGCAACCGTATAATAATTTCACAATTAAAATGGGTTGTACTAATTTATCCTCTTTGCCAAGTACTGCTTTTCAAGCAGTAACAAGTGTAGTTTATGGTCCAGCAGCCTACACAACAACTGCGGGTTGGAATACATTCAATTTAACAACCGTTTACGAATGGGATGGAATTTCTAATTTGATTTTTGAAATGTGTTATAATAATGCAAGTTGGACAAATACTGATGTGTTAAATAAAACAACAACAACATTTGCTTCTGTTGTAAATGATTATGAAGATCCTTCACCAGGTTGTGGATTACCATTACCAGATGCTTTTGTTTCTCAATTCGAACGTCCAAATGTTCGTTTTCAAACATGTGCAGTTGCTGCAAATCCTGCTAGCTACAGTTATTTATGGACCCCAGGTACTGGAAGTATAGCCAATGCAACTATTCAAAATACAACTGCACAACCAATGACAACAACAACATATACAGTTACAGTAACTGATATTGCAGGTGGTTGTTCTTCAACAGATAGCGTTCAAGTAGATGTTATTAATATCAACGCATTAACTGTTACACCAGCAGGTCCGTTTTGTGTAAATGGTGGAACACAACAATTAGCTGTGAATGTGCCAATGAGTTCAGGTGCTTGGAGCGGTCCAGGGGTAAATGCTACTACAGGCGTGTTTGACCCAGCAGTAGCTGGTAATGGAACACATCAAATTGTTTTTGCTGTAAACGGAACCTGGGGAATCGGTGCTG
>JADJHE010000046.1 GCA_016707685.1 Bacteroidota bacterium | reverse complement strand
CACCCTGGGTGGCTAAGGATAGTTTTATCAATCAAATATAAATTATTTTTTTATAGAAAAAAACGATTTTATGTATTCTTGTTTTTTGATATTGGGATTGTTTGTAGCAAAGCATGTTGAATAAGGGCAATTGTTGTATTACAGATGTCCTTAATAATTAGTAAATTCGCATACAGAATATGTCGAACGCCTTTTTAAATACACCCATCGAATACCTCAAAAATGTTGGTCCTCAACGAGCCGATGTGTTAAAAAAGGAATTGCATATTTTTACCTACAACAACCTTTTGCAGTATTATCCTTTTCGTTATGTAGATAAAACAAAGTTTTATAAAGTAAAAGAAATCAATGCCGATTTGCCTTATGTGCAATTGCGTGGAAAAATTACGGCTACCGAAATGGTGGGCGATAAGCGTGCAAAACGTTTTGTTGCCACGTTTGCTGATGAAACAGGTAGGTTAGAGCTGGTGTGGTTTCAAGGTGCGAAATGGGTTGCAGAAAAAATAAAGCCTCATTTAACAAATGAATATGTAGTATTCGGAAAGCCAAATGTTTTTAATGGCCGATTTAATATTGCGCATCCAGAAATTGAATTGGTATCGGAAGAGAATACGGTTTTTGCTAGTGCATTGCAAGCTGTGTATTACAGCACCGATAAGCTTAAAGGCAAAAGTTTAGATACCAAAGGAATTGCGAAAATTATCAAAGGTTTAGTTTCATTAATTAAAAATAATATTCCTGAATCGCTTAGCAAGGAAGTGATGGAGCGGTTTCAGTTGCTACCCAAGGAAGAGGCTGTAAAACAAATTCATGTTCCTAAAAGTCCGGAGTTATTGAAAAAAGCAGAGTTTCGATTGAAGTTTGAAGAGCTCTTTTTTATTCAATTAAAATTGCTGAAACAAAAAGGACTTCGTGAAAAAACATACCGTGGTTTTCAGTTTCCGAAAGTGGGCGACTATTTCAATACATTTTACAATAACCATTTACCCTTTGAATTAACGAATGCACAAAAACGTGTTATCAAGGAAGTTCGTTTGGATATGGGTAGTGGTAAACAAATGAATCGTTTGTTGCAAGGAGATGTGGGAAGTGGAAAAACATTGGTGGCATTGATGAACATGTTGATTGCATTGGACAATGGTTTTCAAACTTGTTTAATGGCACCAACGGAGATATTAGCCAATCAGCATTTCGAAACAATTTCTAGTTTGTTAAAGCCATTGGATATTCATGTTGGATTACTCACGGGTTCGACCAAAACAAAAGCACGTAGAGAATTGCATGCAAAATTGCAAAGTGGCGAAATGCACATTTTGATTGGTACACATGCATTGTTGGAAGATGAAGTGCAATTTAAAAATATTGGTTTAGTAGTAATTGATGAGCAACATCGTTTTGGTGTGGCACAACGTGCAAAAATGTGGAATAAAAATTCGCAAGCACCACACGTATTGATTATGAGTGCAACGCCAATACCACGTACATTGGCTATGACCTTGTATGGCGATTTAGATGTAAGTGTGATTGATGAAATGCCACCTGGACGTAAACCGATACAAACTGTTCATCGCTTTGATAGCAATCGTTTGCGTGTGTTTGAATTTATGCGCGAGCAAATAGCAATTGGTCGTCAAGTGTATGTAGTGTACCCATTAATTAAAGAATCCGAAAAAATGGATTACAAAGATTTGATGGATGGCTACGAAAGTATTGTGCGTGCTTTTCCTCAGCCACAATACCAAGTGAGTATTGTGCACGGACAAATGAAAGCCGATGCAAAGGAATATGAGATGCAACGATTTGTAAAAGGAGAAACACAAATTATGGTGGCTACAACTGTAATTGAAGTGGGAGTGAATGTGCCGAATGCAAGTGTTATGGTGATTGAAAGTGCAGAACGCTTTGGATTGTCACAATTACATCAGTTGCGTGGTAGGGTAGGACGTGGTGCCGAACAATCGTATTGTATTTTAATGACCTCACATAAATTAAGCAGCGATGGGAAATTGCGTATGGACACCATGTGTAGAACAAACGATGGATTTGAAATAGCAGATGTTGATTTAAAATTGCGCGGTCCGGGCGATATGGCTGGGACACAGCAAAGTGGGGTATTGGATTTACACATTGCAGACTTGGCAAAAGATGCTCAAATATTGCATGCTGCACGAAACATGGCCATTGAATTATTGAGTGAAGATGCTAATTTGGAAAAACCAGAAAATGCAAATATTGCATATCATTTTGCAATGATGGGTAAGGAACGAACCAATTGGAGTAGGATTAGTTAATGGCCTAAAGCGACATTACACCTTCAATTGTACCCACCTCTTTGTATTTTTCAATAATTGCATCGGGACTTAACATTACTTCCGTAACAGTGATACTTAAATATTTTCCGGTGCTCGATTCTTTTTGATGAATGGTTGCTTCGTCCGAGAACTTTGCTTCCACAAGGGCCATCTTTTTAGTGTCGGCAGGTATAATGAATTTAAACATATATACTTGTGGCCAGTTTTTATCTTGTGCTAACTTATCGCGAAGATTGTTGAATTGTTCATCATTGTTCATACTACAAAAGTACGAAAAATTGTTAGTGTTTGTGTTGGCTTTTGTTGGGATTTGATTGTAGTAAAGTAAAGTCGATTAGGAATAGTTGCAGTGCGTTTTCGACAGGCCAGAAGCCCGTAACTGTTGATTATTTATAATAGAAAGTTCCTGTATAACTGTTTTTTGTTTTTATTTTTGTGTATGGAAACATTTAAAATAAAAGACGAGTATATTCAATTGAATCAATTGATAAAAGCAATGGGTTGGGTAGAGAATGGTGGCGATGCAAATGCAATGATTGATGCAGGAAATGTAAAAGTGAATGGTGAAGTGGAGTTGCGTAAACGCAATAAAATAATGAAAGGCTTTAAAGTGGAATTTAACAAACAAACGGTTGTAATAGAATAATATGAAAAAAGTATTTGTAGTATTTGCGTTTATATTTGTTTCGTCTGTAATAGTTGCTCAGGATGTTGTTGCTGAAAAACAAGCTGCTGAATCGGCTCCAGAGGATTTTGAATTGACAGATAAACAATATGCTGCTTGGAAAAAAATCTCTAATTTTTGGCTGGCAGATGATTTCGAGAAAATAAAATTTGAGAATAAAATAGATGTGAATTGTAAAAGTTGTACTGGCGTTTATATGGATGTTATTATTAAAATAAATGCTAGTGGAAAATTGGAATATTATAAGTTAGTGAAAGGCAAGAAGTGCGGGATGGAACCCAATAAGCAATTTGAATTACGAATGATGCGTAGTTTTATTAAATATGAATATCCACCCGAATTGAGAAATGTTACATTTAAAACACGTTTGGGAACCATCTTAAAATGTTAATTGTATGTTGGGATTAAAATTAGCAACCGACCCTCGTTGGGTAAATATCGTAGAAAGTAATATTGATGAAATATTAACTGATCATGCATGGTGTGAACAGAAGGCGGCATCAAATGCATTAACACTTATCGTGAATAATCCGAATTATACCGATATGGTAACCGCTTTATTAGAAATTGTAAAAGAAGAGGTTGCACATTTTGAACAAGTACACGAGCTAATCAAAAAGCGTGGTGGTGTTCTGGGGCGTGAACGAAGAGATGATTATGTGAATGAATTGTATAAGTTCATGAAAAAAGATGGCAGTCGCCAACAGTCCTTGGTTGATCGTTTGTTGTTTTCGGCTATGATTGAAGCACGCAGTTGTGAACGTTTTCGTGTGCTTTCCGAAAATATTAAAGATGCAGAATTGGCAAAATTTTACCGCGATTTAATGATTTCTGAAGCGGGGCATTATACCACCTTTATTGGATTTGCTCGTCAGCATGCCGATGAAATTGATGTGGATAAACGTTGGAAAGAATGGTTAGATTATGAAGCTTCTATTATGGCTAATTATGGCAAAAAAGAAACGGTGCATGGTTAGGTTAATCAACATTCAACATTCAACATTCAACATTCAACATTCAACATTCAACATTCAACATTCAACAATCACACTTCTAATTGATCATTTTAGCTTTCCATGTTTCTGGAATTGCAATGCTTTGGTTGGTAACATAGTTAAAGCAAACAATCACAGCCAATCCATGTGCAGCTTCAACTTCAACGCCATCTACTTCACGAACAATGGAACAAGCCATATCAAAGCTTCGTGAACCGATGCGTGATACCCAAGTGTAAACATAAAGCTTATCTTCTAACAAAATAGGTTGTTTGTATTCCATTTCCACTTTTGCTAAAATAACACCTTCGTTGATCCAGTCTATTTTTACACCTTCTCCTGCTAATGCATCAAAATAATCAACACGTGCTAATTCAAAATAAGTGATGTGATTGGCATTGTTTACATGTCCTAATTTATCAATGTCTTTGAAACGAATTTGAATTTTTGTTTTATGGCGAAAATGGTGTGTTCATAATCTATTTTTGTTTTTAATCTTTTTGAATAATTTATGGACAAAGAGTTCATATTTACAATCGCTTTTTTCGACTCCATCCTTTTACTTGTTTTTCAAATGCAATTGCTTGTGATGAAGATTAAATTGCAAACAATTTTGGCTTTTATTTTCTCCTTTTGGTTCAAGATTGTTCGTAACTCCAGTGTAATAGGATTTGTCTGAACATTCTAATATGTACCCCCGGCGCCCCCCCCCCATCCAACTCTTCATAAATCGAGTTGTTGCTTTTGAATTCAGGCACAAGTTCCTTCATTTTTTTTACAATTGATTTATTGTTTTGTTGGTCGAACAGATTTATTAGTTCATTGATTGAACTGGAGATGGTTTCGAAATCGTATTCTTTTACTTTGGCAATTAAAATTTGTTTGTGATGCGTTGGAATGGTGTTTTCTTCGTTTGCTAAAAGTTCTTCGTATAGCTTTTCTCCCGGTCTAAGTCCAGTATAAATAATGCTAATGTCTTTATCCAAAATTAATCCAGAAAGCTTGATCATTTTTTTAGCCAAGTCCACAATCTTAACCGATTCGCCCATGTCGAAAATGAAAATTTCGCCACCTTTTCCCATTGCTCCAGCTTCCAAAACTAACTGACAAGCTTCTGGTATCGTCATAAAAAAACGAGTAATATCAGGATGCGTAATCGTAATTGGTCCGCCTGTTTCTATTTGCTGACGGAAGCGAGGAATAACAGAACCATTGGAACCTAATACATTTCCAAAACGAGTAGTTATAAATTTGGTTGTTGTGTTTTTATTTAATGACTGGGTGTAAATTTCAGCAATGCGCTTGCTCGCTCCCATCACATTGGTAGGGTTTACCGCTTTATCGGTAGACACCATCACAAATTTTTCAACTTTGTATTGAACCGATAAATCAGCTAGGTTTTTAGAACCAAGCACATTCGTAAAAATGGATTCCGATGGATTGTTCTCCATCATCGGAACATGCTTATAGGCAGCTGCATGAAAAACAATAGTTGGTGAAAAAGTTTTAAATACATTTTCCATTCGATCTTTGTTACGAATATCGCCCATTACAATTTCGTATTGTTGTTGCTTGTATTTATCATGCAACTCCATTTCCATTTCATAAAGAGGTGATTCGGCTTGGTCGACCAGAATTATTTTTTTAGGATTAAACTTTATTACCTGACGAACAATTTCGCTTCCTATACTGCCCGCAGCACCTGTAACCAAAATTGTTTTGTTGGCTAGTTGTTCTTTAATGATTGCAATATCAAGTTGAATAGCATCACGTTCCAATAACTCCTCAATTTGTACTTTTTTAATTTGTTTAAAGCTCAACTCACCATTTATCCAATTGCTTACAGGAGGTACGTTTAGCACTTTTGTATTGTGACTTAAACAAATGTCTACAATTTGTTGCTTTTTGCTTGGTGATAAATCTTGAACGGAAATAATTAAATTGGAAACATCATTGTTTTCTAATAGTTCATTTAGTTTGTCGATAGGATAAATGCTTACACTTTCTAGCTTTTTACCTTGCTTCTTTTTATCATCGTCAATAAATCCTAATACTTTGTATTTTGTTCCCGCATCACGATCAAGTGTGCGTTTGGTAATAATGCCCGATTCGCCCGCTCCAAAAATAATGACGCTTCTTTTTTCTTTGTTGGGATTAGTTAATTCTTGATACAATGCTTTAAACATTACACGCAAACTAATCATCAAAAACGTAGTTGCCATGTAATCGATAATGATAATGGAGAAGGGAATAGGAAACTTTTCGTTTATAAAGTAATAGAAGATTAAGTTGATGAGTACAAAACACACACTGCCTATTGTTAGCACAACAAATATTCGTTGAGAATCTTTGGAACTCGTATACTTAACAATGCCTTGATAGGTTTTAGAAAAGAAAAAGCTAATGGCTCTTATTCCAAGAACAACACTAAAAACAAATGGAAAATCGTCAATTGCCAGTTGAGGAATAGAGAAGTTAAATCTAACAAGGTAGGCGAGCACAAGTGAAAACAAACTTATGCCCATATCGATGAAGAAAATCACCCATCGAGGCATGTTCCGTTGAAATAAGAAATCAATTGTTCGCATGAAGCTCAAAGATATAAAAAATGCTTACTAATTCTGAACTTTTAAAGCAATAAAATGATACATTTGTTATCTGAAAATTGACAAGGGAATTTCAACTTATTCCAATTTTAATTAACTGAATCTTTCAAATTCTAATTATAATAAACTGATACTGCTATTCGTATTCAGCGTTTGCAGTGAAAACAACAAACACTTATGGAAACAACAACTGAATTAAAAAACGTTGCATTAGAACAAACTCATATTGCTCTTGGAGCTAAAATGGTTCCTTTTGCAGGATACAACATGCCAGTTTCATACACTGGTTTAAACGAAGAACATTTAACTGTTCGTAATGCGGTTGGTGTTTTTGATGTTAGTCACATGGGTGAGTTTATTTTAAAAGGTGAAAATGCCTTGGATTTAATTCAACGTGTTACTTCGAACGATGCTTCGGTATTGGCGGATGGAAAAGTACAATACTCTTGTCTGCCAAATGATAAAGGTGGAATTGTAGACGATTTATTGGTATACCGTATTACAGATAAAGAATACATGTTAGTAGTAAATGCATCTAACATTGAAAAAGATTGGAATTGGATTAGCAAATTCAATACAAAAGGTGTTGAAATGAAAAACATTTCTGATTCAGTTTCGTTGTTGGCGGTGCAAGGACCAAAGGCTGCACAAGCGTTACAAAAATTGACCGATGTTAATCTTTCTGAAATGCCTTATTATACATTCAAAAAAGGGAAGTTTAATGGTGAAGAGAATGTGGTAATTTCAAATACAGGTTATACAGGAGCAGGTGGATTCGAAATTTATTTTGCGAATGAAGTTGCTGATAAAATGTGGAAAGCAATATTTGAAGCAGGTGCAGAGTTTGGTATCAAACCAATTGGTTTAGGTGCGCGTGATACATTGCGTTTAGAAATGGGTTTCTGTTTATATGGTAATGATATTGATGATACAACATCACCTCTAGAAGCAGGTTTGGGTTGGATTACGAAATTCACAAAAGAATTTACCAATAGCAAAGCATTGTTAGAGCAAAAAGAAAAAGGACTAACTAAAAAATTAGTAGGCTTCGAAATGATTGACCGTGGTATCCCTCGTCACGATTATTTAATTGCTGATGCTGCTGGAAATACAATTGGAAAAGTTACTTCAGGCACTCAATCACCATCTTTGAACAAAGCAATTGGTATGGGATATGTTCCAACTGCTTTATCGAAAGTTGATTCTGAAATATTTATCATGATTCGTGATAAAGCAATCAAAGCAAAAGTTGTAAAAATTCCTTTTTATAAAGCATAATCGCTTTTTCTTGTATGGAAAAAAAATTAACTGTTGACGTTTGTTTATCGCCACAATTGTATCCAGCTTACGAGCGAGAAGATACCATTGTGGTGGTAATTGACGTGTTGCGTGCAACATCTGCTATGTGTACTGCCTTTGAATTTGGTGTAGACAAAATGATTCCAGTAGCAACCTTGGAGGAAGCAATGGAATATAAAAAGCAAGGGTATTTAGTGGGAGCAGAACGTAACGGAATTGCCATTGAAGGATTTGATTTTGGTAATTCGCCTTATAGTTACATGACCGAAAAAACAAAGGGTCAAACCGTTGTTATTTCAACAACTAATGGAACGCAAGCCATAGAAGCAGCTCGTAATGCCTATCAAGTAGTAATAGGTGCTTTTACGAATATAACCGCTTTGTGCAATTGGTTGCAAACACAAAACAAAAATGTATTGTTGCTTTGTTCGGGTTGGAAAAACAGGTTGAATTTAGAAGATACTGTTTTTGCCGGTGCTGTTTCCGAACGATTAATTAACTCGAATTTATTTCATACCGGTGATGCTGCATTGGCTGCCTTGTTTTTATACCAGCAAACACAACAAAGTCAAGTGAAGTTTTTTCACAACTCTTCCCACTCCAAACGCTTGGCAGCAATGGGTTTGAAAAAAGACATTAAATACTGTTTTACCTTAGATAAAACGACCATCATTCCTGTTTTGGATGGTAAGTATTTAGTAAAGATGGCTTAACCTATTCACTTCTTTTTTATTCTTATCTTTATAGTGTTATTATAACATTACTATTCAGGATATTTATTCATGAAGAAAATATTTTTTTCCATACTTGTTGTTGCATTGCTTGCCTTCTTTTTTATTCCAGCAAGCCAACCAGCCTATACTTGGGGTTTTTTTGCACATAAAAAAATCAACCGTATGGCAGTTTTTACATTGCCAAGTGAAATGATGGGTTTTTACAAACAACACATCGAATACATTTCGGAACATGCTGTAGATCCTGATAAACGCAGGTATGCAAATGAAGATGAAGCAGCAAGGCATTACATCGATATTGATCATTATGGTTCTCATCCATTTGATTCAGTTCCTGTTTTTTGGAAAAATGCTGTAAAAAAATATTCGGAGGATACATTAAAAGCCTATGGAATTGTTCCATGGCACATCGAAAAAATGGTGTATCGTTTATCACAAGCTTTTAAAGAAGAAAATTTAGATTTGATTCTTCATTATTCTGCCGATTTAGGTCATTACATTGGCGATGCACATGTTCCTTTGCATACAACCGAAAATTATAATGGGCAAT
>JADJHE010000045.1 GCA_016707685.1 Bacteroidota bacterium | reverse complement strand
AACAAAAAAGCCTTCCAAATGGAAGGCTTTTGTTTTTGAGCGGACCGGACGGGACTCGAACCCGCGACCTCTGCCGTGACAGGGCAGCATTCTAACCAGCTGAACTACCGGTCCTCAAAATTCTGTTAGAATTGGATTGCAAAAGTAGAGTAATTTTTCAATTCAGCAAAAAAATAATGAAAAAAATAAGTTTTTTATTTGTGAGCCTTGAAAATCAGGGTTTTATTTTAAAACTGTATTTTTACAAAAAAAATCAGAAAACAATGAATTTTGCTTTAACGGTTATCGGAATTGTATTGGGTGGCATTGCTACCCTTGTTACTCTTGTATTTGCTATTATTTCACTGAGCACTGGCAAACAAAAAAATGCAGGCTTTTGGGCACTTGGTTTTGCAGCTGCCATCTCCATCTTAATTTTTTCCATCATTACCTTGGTGCAAAGCATTTCTTCCAAAGTAAAAGATGGCATCGAATGGATTGAACAACACGATACCAGCAACAAGGATTACATAGAGGATGTGGACCAACAACTAGCTCGTAATAATTGGATTGACACACTCCCGTGCTTATACCAATGGTATGTACGAAGGCAAAGTGCCTGCTGATTTTTACTCTGCTGCTTTTGTGGATTCGGATTCATTGGATCGTTTTGTGGCTCCCTTTTTATATCCATATTCCATTCGCATGGATGTAAACAGAAATGTAGCCGATATTATCGTGGATGTGCGTGATACTATGTTTGTTCAAAATGTATCGCAAATGGCCTTTGACGAAAACTTTGTTATCGCTAAAATTGATAACAACCAATCGCCCGAACTATTAAAAAGCGGTCATGCGGCCATTGAATACCTTTTGTTTGATATGCGTACCGGAAACTTTGAAAATGCGCCTACGTATGAAAAACTAATGGACTTTGCCAATAGAATTGGTTATGTGGGTTCAAGGGAATTAAAATACGTGTCGGAACTTTACAGTCCTTGGATGCAATACGAAGTATATGATTAAAAAGATTGTACAAAACGTTTTTACTTCTTCGCAAAGTTTAATCACAAAATCCGATAAACCCGATTACAAAGTAATGGTGATTTGTATTACCGTTGCTTTTTCATTAACCCTCATCAAGTACCTGGGCAATTTTCGTTTTTTTGTTTCTTCCCTAAACGATTTTGGCTTTACCACCTATGCTGCTCAATTCGAAGATTGGTGTACCATTCATCCCAATGCGGCATTCAACCGTTTGTTGTGGTGGGTTAGCAATGTAATTGTGTTTTACATTGTTCCTCCTTTCATCATCATTAAATTTATTTTCAAAGATTCTTTTTCGGCTTATGGCTTGTCCATCAAAGGCGCTTTCAAGGATTATAAATTGTATGCTTTGATGTTGCTGTTCATGATTCCATTAGTATTGTACTTCTCACGTACTGCTAGTTTTCAGGATCGTTATCCTTTTTATGATTTACAAAAAGGGGAACCGCTTTTCCCGAATTTCATTTTGTGGGAATTGGTGTATCTGTTGCAATTTTTTGCACTTGAATTTTTCTTTCGTGGCTTTATGATTCATGGTACCAAACAAGTATTCGGTTTTTATTCGGTGTTTGTAATGACCATTCCGTATTGCATGATTCATTTCGGAAAACCAATGCCCGAAACTATTGCAGCCATTGTTGCTGGTATTGTGTTAGGTGTGTTGAGTTTAAAAAGCCGAAGTATTTGGATGGGTGTTGCTATTCATTACTCTGTGGCCATCACCATGGATTTGTGCTCCTTGTATCAAAAAGGTGTTTTGTAATTAGTCCATTTCTGCTATCGCAACCAATATCTTTTCGAGTTTGCGTTTCATCTCGGTAGGACTGCATTCGTAATTGTTTGCCAATACCGAAAAGCACAAGAGTTCGCCTTTTTTGTTTTTTACATAACCGCAGTATCCTCTTGCACCTGTGATGTATCCACTTTTGGCTCTTAGATTATTTTCAGCAATGGTTCCTTCGCACAAACCACCCAATGAACCCGATTTGCCAGCAATGGGCAATGAATTGTAAAAGGAGTTAAAGTTTTTTTCTTTCGACAACACACGTAAAATTTGTGTTTGTGTTTTGGTAGTAATTACATTGGCTCTTGCTAAACCACAGCCATCGTTCATGCTTAAGCCGCCAATATCAACTCCTTTATCTTTCCAGAAATTACTGATGATTTTTACACCTTCGGCAGTTGAGCCCAATCCTGTTTTTTTGAATGCAATGTATTTCATCAAATGCTCGGCATATAGGTTATTGCTTTTTAAATTGGTATAATACACAATCTTATCGAGGCTAGGCGAGTAGTGGGTATACAATGTTCTTCGGTTAGCTGCTGCATACTCCGAATTATCTTTTTGAATTTTTACAGTCGTTGGTTTTTCGCTGACGCTTATTCCTGCTTTTTTTAATGCAGCAGTCAGTTCTTGTGCACAAAACAAAGATGGATCGGGAATAGAACCATCTACTTCGTAATTGCTTTTATTGGCTGGAATGGTTCCTTCTGCAAATCGGTAATTGGAGTAGGGTGATCCATAAATTACGGCATTGTCGCCATTACCACCCGCTGTTACATTGTTTACAAATTGCAAATTGCTAATGCTTGGACTTATTTTGACAATGCTGGTTTTGCTTCCCAGTTCGCCCGAATTATAAAACACCGTATACGTATTATCATGATACGACAATCCGTTTGCTCCTGCACCAAAGTAATTGCCCATGTCGCCCCAAATCCATTGTGCAGGCACCATGTTATCTTCAAAAATGCTGGCATCGGCAATCACAGCACCATCAATTTGTTTGATGCCTTTTGCTTTTAAAGCATACGCCCATTTTTCAACGACTGTTAAACTGTCTTTCTTATCTCTAAAATAACTCGATTGTAGCGTTGGGTCGCCACCACCAAGGATGTATAAATTCCCTTTTATTTTTCCGGAAATGGAATCGAAGGTGCCATCGTATTGCAATTTGGTTTCAAATTTAAAATCACTTCCCAACATGCTCAATGCAGCACCTGTGGTCACAATTTTTAAGGTACTTGCAGGAACCAAACTGCTGGTGCTGTTGTATTCGGCAAGGATGGAATCTTTTTTTGTATTCATCACACACACGCTCCAAGAGGCATGTTGCAAGGCTTTGTCCTTTTTCAACAGCTCAATTTCAGTATTCAGTTTTGTTTTGCTTTGAGCAAACAAACCTGCATGAGAAAGCAACAGCAAGCCGCTGAGTAAATATGTGTTGATGTGTGATTGTACTTTCATTTTTTTATTTCGCAATTTCTACCACTGCCATGGTAAGTCGACTGATACAAACCAATTTTCCTTTTTCATCTTTTATTTCAATCGTCCACACATGTGTTTTTTTACCAATGTGAATGGGTGTTGCTTCTGCAAAAACAAAGCCACTGCTTGCAGGACGAAGGTGATTGGCATTGATATCCAAACCAACACAAGCATATTTGCTGTTGTCCACAATTAAGTTGGAGCCAATGCTTCCCAAGGATTCGGCCAAAGCAACAGAAGCACCTCCATGCAATATTTTCATGGGTTGTACGGTGCGGTGGTCGACTGGCATTTTGCCCTTGATGCTCGTTTCGGTTAATTCGGTTATTTCTATTCCAATGGCTTCGCACATGTTCTCTTTCAACATCCATTGTAAATCTGCTAAGGTGTATGGTTTAAACCAAATACTCATAATCGACTATTTTTTAATTTCCACTAAATTAAGAATAAATGGTTTATGGAATCTTAAAATAGATGCATCTAATGAATGTAATAAATAAAATAAACGTTCGTTCTACCTAAAAAATCCAAACCATGAAAACACCAGCTAGAATTTATTTATCCCTAATTGCCATTGCAATGCTTGCTGCTTGTGCGGGCGCTTCGAGAGAAGAAAAAATATCCGCAGATATAACTTCAGCTGATATGGCTGGTCTACCAATGATGGAAAGCGTCAAGTTTACACCTCCAACTGTAATGGATGAAGAAACAGGAAATAGTTTAGCTGCAGGAACTACGGCAACCTTGCAAATTAAGATACCTTCTAAAATTCGAAAAACTGCCAACTTGAACATAACGGTGGATGATTATAAAAAAGCGAGAACTGAAATTGAAAAAATCATTAAAACAAGTAATTCGTACATCGGAAACGAAAACGAACAAAATTCAACGTACAGCATCACCAACGATATGGTGATTCGTGTGGTGAACAAAGATTTTGAAGGAATGGTGAATCGTTTGTTGGGTGTTGCCACGAATGTGAATTCAAAAAATATTTCTGCCGAAGATGTAACAGCACAGTTTGTTGATATTCAATCGCGCTTAAAGTCAAAAAAGGAAATTGAAAAAAGGTATTTGGATATTTTAAACAAAGCAAGCAAAGTAACCGATGTGTTGGAGATTGAACAAAAGTTGGGTGAAATTCGTGAAGAGATTGAAGCAAAAGAAGGGGAGTTAAAGTATTTGGGTGATCAGGTGGATTACAGCACCATCAACTTAACCTTCCATCAGGATTTTGAATACACACCTGCTGATAAACCAGGCTTCTTTGGTAGAATAGGTCATGCATTCGGAAATGGTTGGAATGGTTTCTTGAGCTTTTTAGTGGGAATTGTTTACGCTTGGCCGTTATGGATAATTTTAGGTGGTATCGCTTATTTCTTGGTGCGTTTTATTCGTAGAAAAATGAAAAAGTAATAATTGAAATAAGAGAAACTAAAAAGCCCTTCCGATTTTGGAAGGGCTTTTTTTATGGAAGGATGCTACCATCTTTCATGATGAGTTTTCGATCGGCCATGTTGGCCAAGTCCTCGTTATGGGTGACAATTACAAATGTTTGATTGAATTTATCGCGTAACGTAAAAAATAATTGATGCAATTCTTTTGCAGTTGCAGAATCCAAGTTGCCCGATGGTTCATCGGCAAACACTACCGCAGGGTTGTTTATGAGCGCACGCGCTACTGCCACACGTTGTTGTTCTCCACCCGATAATTCGTTTGGTTTGTGCTGCATGCGTTCTGCTAAGCCCAAAAAGTTTAATAACTCTGTAGCTTTTGCTTCTGCTTCGGATTTGGAAATGCCCGCAATAAATGCAGGAATGCACACATTTTCCAATGCTGTAAATTCAGGTAATAAATGATGAAACTGAAATACAAAACCAATGTTCTTGTTACGGAATTGCGCCAGCTTTTTATCTTTTAAATCGGAGATTGCTGTATCGTTAATTTCAATGCTACCCGCATCTGCTTTGTCCAAACTACTCAATATTTGCAATAGGGTAGTTTTCCCCGCTCCAGAAGAGCCAACAATGGAAACAATTTCTCCTTTTTTAATGGACACATTTACGCCCTTTAATACTTGAAGTTTCCCGAACGATTTGCTGATGTTTTTTGCTTCAATCATAATTGAATGTAAAGATAGTTAAATCATTTCTGAATTTTGTTCGTAGATGGGTAATAAAAAATCAAAAAGGAATAGCCTTTAGATTTAAAAATCAATCTATATTTACGCCTCAAAACTACTTATAAAAAATAAAAATGAGCAAAAACAACAAATTCAAAGGAACAGGTGTTGCAATTGTTACTCCTTTCACAAAAGATGGTAGCATCGATTTTCATGCATTGGGTAAATTGGTGAATTTTATCATCAAGGGTGGAGTAGAATACATTGTAGTATTAGGTACTACAGGTGAATCGGTTACATTGAGTAAGGATGAAAAGGAATTGGTTGTTAGTTTTGTAATTGAAACAGTAAACAAACGTGTGCCTGTTGTTTTAGGCTTGGGTGGAAACAATACCAGAGAGATTGTAACAGCATTAAAGAAAGATTCGTTTGCGGGTATTGATGCTATTTTATCGGTATCGCCTTATTACAATAAACCAAATCAACGTGGAATTTATCAGCATTACAAAGCAATTGCAGAAGCATCGCCATTGCCAATTATTTTGTACAATGTACCAGGTAGAACAAGTTCGAACCTTACCGCTGATACAACCATTAAATTAGCAAACGATTTCAAAAATATCATCGCTATTAAAGAAGCATCAGGCAATTTAGAGCAATGCATGAAAATTATTAAATACCGTCCAAAAGATTTCTTGGTAATTTCTGGTGACGATATGTTGACATTACCAATCATTGCAAGTGGAGGAGATGGTGTTATTTCAGTAATTGCAAATGCATATCCAAAAGATTTTTCAGAAATGACACGTCAGATTTTAGCTGGCAATGTTAAAGATGCTCAAAAATTGCATTACAAATTAACAGATATGATTGAGCAAATTTTTGCTGATGGCAATCCAGCTGGAATTAAGGCTGTTTTAGAGATGCTAAAAGTTTGTCCTGACAATGTTCGTTTGCCATTGGTAAAAGTGAACAAAGCCACTCAAAATGCCTTGGCGGAGTTGGTAAAAGGATACAAATAATAAATAGAATTCTTAGAATGAAAAATCCCCCTACATATTTTGTAGGGGGATTTTTTTATTTCTTATAAATTTTAAGAAGGATAAAACCGATGATCAAAACGATTGGGACTAAGAATACCCACAATGGATAGGCGGTTACTTTTTTAGAGAAGCTATAATCTTCGATGTAAATGGATAAATTGTTTTGTTCTGCAAAACTCATTGCGAATGTGGCAACACCATTTTCAAACGTCAATTCTTTTTCTTCTCCATTAATGATAAACTTCAATTTATTCTGATTCAATAAAAGTTTGTTATGTTCTGGATTATTGAAGCTTAATTTTATTTCAACTTCTTTAAAAGCAAAAATTACAGATGGCATTGTTACAAGAATGTCTTCATTTGCGATGCGGTCAATGATAATCGAATTATCAACGCTTTCGGTAGGTTGGTTTAATTCGGCATCACCTTTTGCAGAAACAGAAGTACTTGCAAAAATCAACACACTAAAAATCGATAAAGCAAGAAATAGTTTTTTCATTTTGTGTAATTTTTCCGCAAAGGTATTTCATTGCGAAGCAGAATTTGTCAACTTTTAGATTAACGGTATAAAAATGCAGTTGAAGAATGTTAAATTATTTCTCAATAAAAAAACGCAATTTCAATTTCTGAAATTGCGTTTTTTTTCATCGGGATGTTGTTGTTGTTAGTCGATAATTTTCGCTGCAGGATATTTTTCCATCCATGTTTTTGCTGCTTGTTCACTTCTAACAGTAATTACTGTTCTGTAGTCAATTTGAACCTTTACTTTAGGTCTATTGTCAATGATTTCTTTTTTCGTTTTCATAATATGAGAGATTTATAAGTTTATAATTTAATCGTTATACTTTGTATAACACAATTTTCAATCCACATGTTGTTTCGTTAACATCTTTTAACATCGTATCCTTACTTTGCCTTTTCCTTCTTGGTTTTCTTTGCGTCAGTTTCAATTGCGTTTCTGAATACAAATTCGTTATTGAACACATCAAGTACAATTTTGGCATCTTTTTCAACTTTTCCTGCCAAAATTTGCTTGGATAATTCATTCAAAACTCGTTTTTGCATCACACGTTTTACTGGACGAGCACCAAACTGAGGATCAAATCCTAGTTGAGCCAACCAATCAATTGCTTCCGATGTAGCAGAGATGTGGATATCGTTTTCTTCCAACATCTTCGCAATACCATTGAACTGTAATTCAACAATTCGATGAACGTTATCACGATTTAATGGGGTGAACATGATGGTTTCATCAATACGGTTCAAAAACTCTGGTCGGATTGACTTTTTCAATAAATCAAACACTTCAATTTTTGTTTTCGCCATGATCTCATCTTTGTTGAAATCATCCATCTTTTCAAAATTCTCTTGAATGATGTGTGAGCCCATGTTCGATGTCATGATGATGATTGTGTTTTTGAAATTCACCACACGTCCTTTGTTATCGGTTAATCGACCATCATCCAATACTTGCAACAAAATGTTAAATACATCTGGATGTGCTTTTTCAATTTCATCCAACAATACAACACTGTATGGTTTTCTACGAACGGCTTCTGTTAATTGTCCGCCTTCTTCGTACCCAACGTATCCTGGAGGCGCTCCCACCAATCTACTCACTGCATGACGCTCTTGGTATTCACTCATATCAATACGTGTCATGCTATTTTCATTGTTGAATAAAAACTCTGCCAATGCTTTTGCTAACTCCGTTTTACCAACACCTGTTGTTCCTAAGAATATGAATGAGCCAATTGGTCGTTTGGTATCTTGCAATCCAGCGCGACTTCTTCTTACTGCATCACTGATGGCTTCAATGGCTTCTTCTTGTCCAACCACACGTTTGTGCAATTCATCTTCTAAATGCAATAACTTTTCACGTTCGCTTTGTAACATGCGTGCAACAGGAATACCTGTCCACACTGCAATTACTTCCGCAATATCTTCGCTGCCCACTTCTTCTTTAATCATTTGCGAGCCATCTTGTTGCATTTCTGCCAACTTGCTTTCAAATGCTTTTAATTGTTTTTCAGCCTCTTGAATTTTGCCATAGCGTATCTCCGCTACTTTTCCATAGTCGCCATTACGCTCTGCTTGTTCAGCTTCAAACTTGAAGTTCTCAATTTGTTCTTTTACTTTTTGAATGCCTTCAACAACTTCTTTTTCACTTTGCCATTTGGCAGTTAAATCGCTTCGTTTATCCGAAAGCTCTGCAATTTCTTTGTTTAAGCTTTCTAATTTTTTTTGATCATTCTCACGTTTGATGGCTTCGCGTTCAATTTCGAGCTGACGGATTTTACGTTCTACTTCATCCAATTCAATTGGTTTTGAATTGATTTGCATACGTAATTTCGATGCCGCCTCATCCATTAAGTCGATGGCTTTATCTGGTAAAAAACGATCGTTGATGTAACGTTGCGATAATTCAACAGCAGCAATAATTGCTTCATCTTTGATACGCACTTTATGATGCGTTTCGTATTTTTCTTTGATACCACGCAAGATAGATATCGCATCTTCTCCTGTAGGTTCATCCACCATTACTTTCTGGAAACGTCTTTCCAACGCTTTATCCTTTTCGAAATATTTTTGAAACTCATTTAATGTTGTTGCACCAATAGCGCGTAATTCGCCACGAGCCAATGCTGGTTTTAAAATATTTGCAGCATCCATTGCTCCTTCGCCACCGCCAGCACCTACAAGTGTATGTATCTCGTCAATAAACAAGATAATTTCACCTTCGGCAGAGATAACTTCTTTCACTACCGATTTTAAACGCTCTTCAAACTCACCTTTGTACTTGGCACCAGCAATTAAGGCACCCATGTCTAAAGAATAAATTTGTTTTGTTTTTAAGTTTTCAGGAACATCACCATTGATGATACGATGTGCCAAACCTTCGGCAATGGCAGTTTTACCAACACCAGGTTCACCAACCAAGATTGGATTGTTTTTGGTTCTACGTGATAAAATTTGCAATACTCTGCGTATCTCTTCATCGCGACCAATTACAGGATCTAACTTTCCTTTTTTAGCTTGGTCGTTTAAGTTGATGGCATATTTATTCAATGAATTGTAGGTTTCTTCAGCGCTCTGACTGGTTACTTTAGCACCTTTTCTCAATTCATTGATAGCAGCTTTTAAGTCTTTTTCCGTTACACCATTGTCTTTCATTAATTGTGAAATGGTGTCTTTGGTTGTTAAAATAGCTAACAATAAATGTTCAATTGAAACATACTCATCGCCAAATTCTTTTAAATACGTACTTGCTTTAGCAACCGCTTGGTTGGCATTGTTCGATAAATAAGGTTGTCCGCCCGATACTTTTGGGTAGCCTTCAATGATTTTATCCAATGCTTTTGTAAACATGGGTGTATTTACATTCAACTTTTTTAAGATGAAAGGAGTTACATTTTCATCCACTTCTAAAATGCCTTTTAACAAGTGACCATTTTCGATGGCTTGTTGACCATTAACGGTAGCAAGTTGTACAGCTTGTTGAACAGCCTCTTGCGATTTGATAGTAAAATTGTTTAAGTTCATATGATTGATTTTATAGTCGTTACTTTTTCTTGTCTGCTTGCCGAGAACGTTTTATCTTTTTCATCGATATAGTTGTATATGAGCAGCAGTTTAGTGTAAATTGTTTTGGTCTTGATTTCCTCTTCGGATTTTTCGATAATTTGTGTAGTTGCGAAAAGTAAATCAGCCAAAATGTTAAGTTTACCCGTATTTAATTTTTTATCTTCTGTTAAGTAGTGGATGATGTCTGCTGAATCGACTTCATTGAATTCATTCAGCGTAATATCAAATTCTGTTTTGCAAAATTCATTTGCTTGTTCAATCCCTGTTTTTATACTTCCTTCGGATTTTGATTTCAATAACTCAGAAACCAATTTGGCTAATGCTATTGCCAATTGCTCCAATTGTTTTTCTAAGTAATCTTTTCTAATCATAATGTTGTTCTGTTAGTGTCAAATCATGTTCCAATTGCTGATTCTTGTTTTTTATTGACGATTTGTCCGATTTGCTTGATTTCTAATGACTTATTGGCTTTGAACGTGAGTTTATTCTGACGATTTTGCAGTGTCCCAATTTTATTGATATATTGCATAGGATTTAAACTGAAAATGCCTATACTGTATATGAAATGTAAAAAGTTATACTCCTTACTTTTTGTTCTGCTTGTAGTTTTCTCTTTGCCTGTAGGTAAAGCAAAAGGTTGACAGCCTGAATTCTTTGTTAGCGAAAAACCCACACGATACCATTCAAGTTAATTGTTTGAATGCCTTAGCGTCAGAGTACAAAAATAACGAGCCCAACACAGCTGAGAAGTATGCCACAAAAGCATTATCACTTTCTCAGACTATTCAGTATAAAAAAGGCCAAGCAAACTCCTATCACTTGTTAGGAATGATTAATTCTTATTTGTCGAACAACGACAAAGCATTGGAGTATTATATGTTTTCCCTGAAATTAAATCAGGAGCGAGACGATAAAAGAGCAATGTCGACTTCCTACAACAACATTGGACTTATTTATTACAATCAAGGAAATTATGAGAAAGCATTAAAGTACTATTTGATTTCTCTTCAAATGGATGAGTCGCTGAACGATCAAAAAGGAATGGCTAGTTCGTATAACAATGTGGGATTGATATACTGGGCTCAAAATAATTTAGATAAAGCCCAAGAGTATTTTCAAAAAGCAGTTGTGATTTATGCTCAGATGAATGATAAAAAGGGTTTGGGTGGAGCATACAGCAATATTGGTGGTGTTGCGTATTATAAAGGAAAAGCAGATGTAGCCATTTTGTATTTTCAAAAGTCGTATGATTTTTATAAGGAAATAAATTACAAAACAGGTTGTGCTACTGCACTGACTAATATTTCAGAAATATTAACAGAGCAAAAGAAATACGATGAGGCTTTGAAGTTTGCGAATGAGGCAATTGAAATACATAAAGAATTAGGGAATAAGTCGGATATGACGTATGGTTTATTGGCAGTTGCTAAAAATTATTCCGATCAAAAACAGTATGCTAAATCGATTGATAAGCTCAAGGAAGTGATTGAATTGGCTAAAGAGGTAAATGCTCAGAAGCAATTGAGTCAAGCCTATCTGATGAGCGCTCAAACATTTAGTCAGATGAATGATTTTAAGCAAGCCTATTCTTATTTTCAGGAGTATTCAGCAATCAAGGATTCGATGTTTACAAAAGAGAGTAGTGCTCAAATTGCGGAGATGAATACAAAGTATGATACCGATAAAAAAAGCAAAGAAATAGAGTTGTTAAAAAAGGAGAGTGAAATTCAGCAATTGAATCAAGCTGCAGAGAAAAGCAGAAATTCAATTATTCGGAATTCATTGATCGTAGGCTGTTTATTCGTTATCATTCTTGTGATTGTGCTTTATAATCGAAATCAAGTGAAGCAAAAAGCTAACATTGCTTTGGCTGATAAGAACAAAAGTATTGAAGAACAAAAAGAACAAATTCAACTTCAGCATGCTCAATTGGAGCATAAAAACAAGGAGATTACAGACAGCATCAATTATGCGAAGAATTTGCAATTAGCAATTTTACCTCCCGATAATCAAGTGAAGCGTTTGTTGCCAGATAGCTTTGTTTTGTATAAGCCCAAAGACATTGTGAGTGGCGATTTTATTGG
>JADJHE010000044.1 GCA_016707685.1 Bacteroidota bacterium | reverse complement strand
TAAAGAAAACGAACCATTAGAAATCTGGGGAAATGAAAATATTGTTAGAGATTATATATACATAGACGATATCGTAAATGCTATCACTACTTCTATAAATGAAAAAACAAATGGCATTTACAATATAGGAACCGGTAATGGTGTATCGCTAATAAAATTAGCAGAAACAATATTAGAAATTATTCCAACCAAAAGCGCCATTAAAACAGTAAAAAGTAATTCTCGTTTATTTGATATGGAGAATATAACAATCTTGACTGCACACTTTTATTTCAAAATCTAGCTGGAAATCTAAAGTAAGTTTAAAAGAAGGTATTTTTAAAATCGTATAATCGATAATAGAATTATTTTTTTTTGTCCCAAATTTATATCTATCGTATATAATAAAAAGTGCAGAAACAAAAAATGGGATGAGTGGTATTTTAAAACGTACGAGTGCACCAAAGTTAGAGGTTGTCAACCCAATCATAAATGCAAATAAAACTGAAAACAGGATGCAAAAAAAAGAAGGATTTTAAATATTATCCTGAAGATTCCAATAACTTTTGTTTTAAAAAGATATAAAGAGTAAATAGCAATAAAAATAAATTTTCTATTCCTGCAATAAAAAGAACCAAACTTCTACTTTCCCAAAGATATGGTCTAAATAAACCAGCATTCATTGCTGGAAAAAAAAGTTTTAACATTCCAGGAACAGAACCATCAAAATCCCCAATATTAAAACTAGAACCGCCATAATAGTCTTGTTTTAGATCATAATTTGTAATGGCTGCTGTTTCGAGTGCATTATCAATCGAAAACTTAGACATATTATCCCCTAACTGTCCAAAAATAAAAAGGAAATTCAAAACTGCCACTAAGATTATAGGAAAAAAAAAGATAAAAATGGGCTTTTAATATTTGACATTTTATTGTAAAAAATCCATAATAATCCACCTGGGAAGAGAATTAAAAAAATGTAAGGCTTAATACTAACAATTAGCCATGCACTTATAAATAAAAAAAAAAAGACCTTCTCTTTTTTTTTAATGAAAAATTCGTGAGCTGAATAAACAAACAATACTGTCCCAAAATATGTGAATGTATCTTTTGAAACACCACTACCCCAAAACAAAGGAGATGGAAAATATAAAACTGCCCATGGCAATTTATTTTCAATTTCGGGAGAATATTGACAAAAAAAAGAAACAACTTCATATCCCAAAATAGGAAAAGCAATCAATAACAAGATGTGAAAAAATAACTTTTGCTGTTAAAACAGTTAAAAAGCTAGTTATTTTACAACCATAAATGTTTTGGAGTCAAAATACATATATGACCAAGGATAACCAGGTTCATCGAGTAAAAAAAGAATGAATGCTTCGGCTTAGGGATTAAATAATACCTCAATATTTTTGAGGGTTTTTATAAAAGAGCTTAGCAAATGCCATTGACGACTCAAAATAATTGATTGTATCACCGCCACCATAATAATAGAGGTAAATCAAACAAAAAAAGACTACTCCAAATAGTTTAAATAACAAGCCTTTAAAAAATATTGTTGTAAGTAAACTTTATTTTGAGTGTAAATAAAGACAACGAGAATAAATAGAATAATGCACACAACCGCAACAAACTCCCATGTTTTCAGAGATTATTCGTTGATCGTATTCCACATTTCTCTGTGCTTGATAAACCATCAAATTAAATTACATGCTATTACTTACAATTCTGTTCCCATTTCCAAGCACTAGCCATCATTTCATCCAATGAAAATTTAGCTTTCCAACCTAACTCTTTTCAGTAAAGGAGGTATCAGAATAGATTGCTTCCACATCACCAGGTCTCCGCGGACCAACTTTATAATTTAATTTTACACCTGATACTTTTTCAAAAGTAGCAATTGCTTCAAAACACTTACGCCATTTCCTGTGCCTAAATTAAATATGCTAAAATTAGAATGCTGCTTTTTAGCTATCAAATATTCTAAGGCATTTATATGAGCTATTGCAATATCGGAAACATGAATATAATCACGAATACATGAACCATCTCTTGTTTTGTAATCAGTACCCCAAACGTTCATTTCTGGCAATCTACCGCTTGCGGTTTGTGTTATAATTGGCACCAAACTACTCGGCTTGTTAATTGGATTTTCACCATTTAAACCCGACAAATGAGCACCAACAGGATTAAAATAACGAAGTGCAATCGTTTGTAAGAAAGGATTTGCTTTAGAATAATCTTTTAAAATCTCCTCGCCAACTTGTTTTGTATAAGCATAAGGAGATTCTGCTTTATTAAAAGTGTTTGCTCATTTACAGGCAATGAATCAATGTTTCCATAAACAGAGCAAGAAGAAGAAAAATAAAATTTGAAACATTGTACTTCAAACATGCTTGTAACACATTTAACTCTGAATTGATATTATTAAAATAATATTTAAAAGGATTAACAACCGATTCAGGAACGGCTTTAAACGCAGCAAAATGAATAATCCCAATAATGTTCGTATTTTTCAAAAATTTCAAATACAGAGGCTTGATTGCATAAATCAATATCATAGAAATCAAACTCTTTTGCAGCAATTTTTTTATGTTTGAGTATATTTCTTTTGATGAATTAGAGTAGTTATCGAGCGAAACAACATTGTAATTCGTTTTTTCTAACAATTCAATTATTGTATGAGAGCCAATATAGCCAGCTCCGCCTGTTACGATTACCGTTGGTTTGTCATTCATACTATTTTTTCTTTTTCTTTAATTCAAACTTTTCCCCGGGCATTACATAAAATGATTTTAACCAATTTAAGGCAACCGTTTTGTTAGAAAACATTTTCATTGGCACCAAAGGCTTATAAAATTTCAAATACAAATTAAACATTAATTGATTCGCAATTGATTTTGTAACAAACGCAACAGCAATCCTATTTTTCATTGCCTCTTCTGTTTGTCCATATGCTTTTGCCTCTTCTGTTATTTCATAATCCTCGGATGCATCAACCAGAACTAACGATTTTTGATTATTCAACAAATCGTTCGATACAGCATAATATTCTTTTGCCTTTTGTAATGTAACCTCTACTCCTCTAAAAAATCGAATTTGTAAAATTCCATCTTCATCAATATACATCTCTGCAACTGATGTGCTTACTTTATTCATTTTAACCTTATTAATGCAAGGGGATGCGTTTCAAAAATAAGCATTTTATGGAAACAAATTAATTTTTAACTTTACCATATTATTTAATACTCCCCACTATTTATGCAACAACAACCTGTTATTGATTTAGAAGCTGAAAAAAAAGAAATTCTTAAACGATACAAAGCTTTATTGCGTGCGTGTAAACGTACTTTAGAAAAAGGAGATAAATTACTTATCCGCAAAGCATTCGACATTTCGCTCGAAGCACATAAGGACATGCGTAGAAAATCGGGCGAACCCTATATCTACCACCCTATTGCTGTTGCACACATTTGTGCCGAAGAAATTGGATTAGGAACCACATCGGTTGTTTGTGCACTACTACATGATGTTGTAGAAGATACGGACATGACCTTAGAGGATATCGAAGGACTTTTCGGAGAAAAAGTTGCTAAAATCATTGATGGATTAACAAAAATTTCAGGTGTTTTTGATCAAGGCAATGGAACATCTTTACAAGCAGAAAACTTCAGAAAAATGTTGCTTACCCTTTCTGAGGATGTTCGTGTTATTTTAATCAAACTTGCCGATAGACTGCACAACATGCGAACATTAGAAAGCATGAAGCGTGACAAACAACTTAAAATAGCTTCTGAAACCTTATATCTTTATGCACCACTTGCTCATCGTTTAGGCTTAAATGCCATGAAAACGGAGCTTGAAGACTTGGGCTTGAAATTTACAGAGCCGGAAGTATACGATGATATTCAACAAAAATTAAAACAAGGTGAACCTGAGCGTAAAAAATTCATAGCAAAATTCATCGAACCAATTAAGGAAATACTTGCTGAACAAGGCTTAGAGGCCAAAATAATTGGACGACCAAAATCAATATATTCTATTAATAATAAGATTAAAACGAAAGGCGTTACATTTGAAGAAATATTCGACTTGTTTGCAATCCGAATTATTATTGATACCATTCCTGATAAAGAAAAATCGGATTGTTGGAGAGTGTACTCAATCGTTACCGATTTTTATCATCCAAGTCCAGAACGTTTGCGCGACTGGATTTCAACACCAAAAGCAAATGGTTATGAAAGTTTGCATACAACTGTAATGGGTCCAGAAGGAAAATGGGTGGAGGTTCAAATTCGTACTGTGCGAATGGATGAATTGGCTGAAAAAGGTTATGCAGCCCATTGGAAATACAAGGATAGTGCTAATGAAAATCAATTGGATGATTGGATTCGTAAAATCCGTGAAATCCTCGAAAATCCTCAAGAAAATGCATTGGAGTTCCTTGATGATTTTAAATTAAACCTTTGCTGAAGAAATTTTTGCATTTACTCCAAAAGGAGAAATGAAAACATTACCAATCAATGCGACTGCACTCGATTTTGCATTCGATATCCATACAAAAGTGGGGGAAAAATGCATTGGTGCAAAAGTAAATCACAAACTGGTTCCGCTTAGCTATAAACTTAAAAGTGGTGATCAAGTAGAAGTCCTTACTTCTAGCAAACAAATGCCAAAAGAAGATTGGCTTGGATATGTTGTAACTGCACGTGCTAAAGGGAAAATTAAAAATGCATTAAAGGAAGAACGCAAACGCATTGCTGATGACGGAAGAGAAATGCTGGAGCGTAAATTCAATCACCTTAAAATCGATTTCACTGTTCAAAATATTAATGAGCTTGCAAATTATTTTAAACTACCGAGTAGTCAAGAATTATTTTACAGAATTGCTGTAGGAAATATTGATGTAAAGCATCTAAAAGATTTCCGACAAGAACATGGTAAAATTGTCCATAAATCGGGTGAGATTAGCAAAAAGCAAGAACATCACAAAACATTGGAACAAATTGTATCCGAAACACGTGGCAAAGCGGATATGTTGGTTATTGGAGAAAATCTTCAAAAAATTGACTATAAACTATCTCCATGCTGTACTCCTATTCCTGGTGATGATGTATTTGGATTTGTAACAATCAATGAAGGAATTAAAATCCATCGTGTTAATTGTCCGAATGCATTACAATTACTTGCAAACTATGCATATCGTGTTGTTAAAGCAAAATGGACAAGCCAAGAATTAATCTCATTTTTGGCTTGAATTAAAATTACGGGTATTGATGAATTAGGTTTGGTAAACAATATAACAAAGTTGATTTCCAACGAGTTAAATGTAAACATGCGTTCCATTAGTTTTGATACAAACGATGGAACATTTGAAGGTACAATTATGGTCTTTGTTCAGGATACAACACACTTAACCGAACTTATGAAAAAATTAAAGAAAGTAAATGGTGTACTAACAGTAACACGTATCGACAGCAACAACTAATTACCAATTTGTAAAATCGTTTAACTGCTTTTCAATAACCTTTATGGTTGTGGGCTCAATGAGCTCACCATCGGCATTTATAAGTGTTAAAACACTGGAAATCGGCAACTTATTAGGATGAACATGCATGCCCAAATAATTTAAAATGCCTGTTAAATGATCCATTCCTCTTAAATTACCAGCTCTTCCACTGGCTACACCAGCTAAAGCAACTTTTTTGCCTCTATTTAAATCAGGATGGATGGCATCAAAAAAGGTTTTTAAGATACCAGGAAAGCTTCCATTGTACTCAGGAGCAATAATTACAAACTTTTGAACAGGAATAATGTATTCTTCCAACAATTGTTGAAATTTTTCGGAGCGATTACTAAAAACTTCATTAAATGCTATGTCAGCAGGCACCTGCTCTAGCGAAAGAATTTTGGCTGTAAGTCCTTGTTTTTCCATAAGTTGAGCATATTTTTCACTCACCTTCAGGGTATTGCTGTTTGGTCTATTGGTAGCAGAAATTATCGTTATCATCAATTAATATTATTAACAAAAAAGTGTTTAAAAATCCATAATAAGTTTTAATGCTTAAAAATCGTAAAAAAGACTAATTTTAGTCCTCTTTAAAAGCAAAAGTACGAATTAAGATTTATTATGAACATAACATATTACGGGCATTCTTGTTTTGGAATTGAAGTAAATGGTAAAAATATAGTATTTGATCCATTCATTACTCCAAATGAATTAGCAAAAAACATTGATGCAACAACAGTAAAAGCTGACTATATCTTAATTTCTCACGGTCACGAAGACCACATTGCTGATGCAATAGCGATTGCAAAACGTACAGGCGCTAAAGTTGTTTGTAATTGGGAAATTCATTCTTGGTTAAATTCAAAAGGAATAACCAATACACATCCAATGAATATTGGTGGAAAGTGGAAATTTGATTTTGGTAATGTAAAATGTGTTGCAGCTGTTCATTCAAGCAGCTTACCAGATGGAACCTATGGAGGCAACCCTATGGGGTTTATTGTTGAAGCCGCTGAAGGGAACTTTTATTATGCAGGAGATACAGCATTGACCTATGACATGAAACTCATTGGAGATTACAGAAGTATCAACTTTGCATTTTTGCCTATTGGTGATAATTTTACAATGGGAGTTGATAATGCTATAATAGCAGCAGAATTTATCAAATGCAGAAAAATTATAGGAATGCATTACGATACATTTGGTTACATTAAAGTAGACAAAGAACAAGCAATTAAAAAATTTGAAAATGCGGGCAATTCACTTACCCTTTTCAATATTGGTGAAACGAAAGAATTTTAAGAACGATTATACTAAAAACAGGGATGGGAAAAATAATAGCAATAGCAAATCAGAAAGGTGGGGTTGGAAAAACAACAACAGCAATTAATCTTGCAGCAAGTTTGGCTGTATTGGAATTCAAAACATTATTAATAGATGCTGATCCACAAGCAAATTCTACTTCTGGAGTTGGCTTTGATCCGAAAAATGTAAAAACAGGAATTTATGAATGTATCATTGATGGTGTAAATCCAAGAGATATTATCCTTCAGACAGAAACACCAAATCTATTCTTACTTCCTGCTCATATTGATTTAGTAGGTGCTGAAATAGAAATGATCAACTTGCCTAACCGCGAAAAGATGATGAAAATGGCTTTAGAGCCAATTAAAAACGATTATGATTTTATTATTGTTGATTGTTCACCATCGCTTGGTTTAATTACTGTAAACGCTCTTTCTGCAGCCGATTCAGTTATTATTCCAGTTCAATGCGAGTACTTTGCATTGGAGGGATTAGGAAAATTATTAAACACAATCAAAATTGTTCAATCGCGCTTAAATCCCGATTTAGCAATTGAAGGAATTTTATTGACCATGTACGACATGCGTCTTCGCTTAAGCAACCAAGTGGTTGAAGAAGTTAAAACACACTTTCAACAAATGGTGTTTGATACCATCATTCAGCGTAACACCAAATTAGGAGAAGCTCCTAGCTTCGGTCAAAGCATTATTATGCACGATGCAAGCGGTAAAGGAGCTATTAATTATTTAAATTTAGCACGTGAAATTTTACAGAAAAATGGCTTAACACGCCTTAACGACTCTGAAAAATTCATAAACATCGAAGAGAATTAGTAGTTGGCAATACCTAAAATTCATTCAATAAAACACAATTAGAACATGTCTACAAAACGAAACGCATTAGGAAAAGGATTAAGTGCATTGTTGGAAAATGCAAATACAGATATCACAAATACGCGTCTGGAAGGCGATACAAAATTAGTGGGTTCTGTTTCAACTATTGAAATCTCAAAAATTGAAACTAATCCATTTCAACCAAGAACTCAATTTGATGTTGATGCCTTGAATGAATTAGCTGGTTCAATCAAAGAACATGGAATTATCCAACCAATTACTGTTCGTAAACTTGGTTATGATAAATACCAATTAATTTCTGGAGAAAGACGCTTTAGAGCATCTCAAATTGCAGGTTTAACAGCAGTGCCTGCGTATATTCGTATTGCAAACGACCAAGCAATGTTAGAAATGGCATTGGTTGAAAATATTCAACGCGAAAATTTAGATGCAATTGAAGTAGCAATTAGCTACAAACGTTTGATTGATGAGTGTAGTTTAACACAAGAACAACTTTCACAAAAAGTTAGCAAACAACGCTCTACCATTACCAATTATTTACGTTTATTAAAATTACCAGTTGAAATTCAATTGGGTATCCGTGAAGGCGATATTACCATGGGACATGCTCGTGCATTGATTAATATTGAAGATCCCGATAAACAATTAGCAATCTATCAACAAATTGTATTAAATGATTTATCGGTTCGTGATGTAGAAGACATTGCTAGAGGTGCTAAATCAGAAACAGCAAGCACTACAAAATCAAAAACAGAAAAAAAAGAAACAGCTAAAACCGCATTGTCATTCGAGCAAAAACAAATGCTTGATGATTTAAGAGCTGTTTTTAATGCTAAAGTATTGATTAATAAAGATGAAAAAGGGAAAGGTAAAATTGTAATTCCTTTCAAATCCGATAACGATTTAAAACGCATTCTTGATTTACTGGATGCATAATATTATTCAATACAACTGTACCAAAAACAGGTTATTTCAATGCTTCATTGGAATAACCTTTTTTTTTTATGTCAAGTAATTCATATGCACAATTAACCGACACATCTAAAACAAATCAAACAGCTACGGATTCTGTTTTAACGATTAAAAAAATAGAAAAAAAGCATTCTCCTAAAAAAGCAGCTCTTTTTTCAACTGCATTGCCAGGATTAGGTCAAGTTTACAATAAAAAATATTGGAAGATACCAATTATCTATGCAGGATTTGCTGGGCTTGGCTATGCATTTTCGATTAACCAAACAAAATTCGTAAACTATAGAAATGCTTATAAATATAGGATAGACGGTGATATTACGACCACTGATGACTATGTTGGTGTATATAGCGATGACAACTTAAACACCTTGCAAAAATATTATCATCGATTTAGAGATTTGTCGGTGATTGGTGTTGCTGTATTGTATGTCCTAAATATTGTTGATGCAAGTGTAGATGCGCATTTATTCAAATTTGATGTAAGCGATGATTTATCAATGCACATTCAACCTACACTCATTAATACATCCTATACGAATAATTATACAACTGGAATTGGACTAAAAATCAATTTTTAATTTTTTACATCGCTCAACATATGAACATAGCATTAATTGGATACGGTAAAATGGGAAAAGAGATTGAGCAAATTGCTTTATCTCGTGGCCACAACATTGTTTTAAAAGTTGATGCTTCAAATGCTACAACGTATACCATTGATGAATTAAAAAAGGCGGATGTTGCAATTGAATTTAGCACGCCAGAAGCAGCAATCAACAATATTTACAACTGTTTTGATGCGGATGTTCCAGTAGTTGTTGGAACAACTGGTTGGCTCTCCAGATTAGACGAAGTAAAACAAAAATGCACCACACAACAACAAGCATTGTTTTATGCCTCTAACTATAGTATTGGAGTAAATTTATTCTTTAAGCTGAACGAATACCTTGCTAAGTTGATGAATAACTATCCGAATTACAATGTTAGTATGGAAGAAATACATCATGTTCATAAGCTAGATGCTCCAAGCGGAACCGCAATTTCATTAGCAAACCAAGTAATCGAACAACTGGCTGAAAAACAAAAATGGGTAAATGAAGCAAGTGCAAATAAACAAGAACTAAGTATCATTTCTAAAAGAATTGATGAAGTTCCTGGGACTCATACAGTAACGTACAATTCATCAGTTGATGAAATTAGCATTACACACATTGCACATAACAGAAAAGGCTTTGCTTTAGGTGCTGTTGTTGCTGCAGAGTGGATAAAAGGAAAAAAAGGCGTCTTTGGGATGAATGATTTAATGAATCTTTAGGTTCCTTCACATAAATTAACAAGTAGAAAACAATAATAATAACGAATTTCGTTTCCTGAAACTGAACAAATAAAACACTTATGGATATTTCTTATTTATTACTCATTATCTTTTCAATCACAACCATCATTGGTTTATACAAATTATTCCCATTGGCTGGCGAACAAGGTTGGAAAGCATTTGTGCCATTGTATAATTTCATTGTTTGGCTAAAAATCATTAAAAAACCATGGTGGTGGATTTTCTTAATCATAACACCTGGTGTTAATTTTCTAATGTATGCAATCATGTGTTTGCTTACGGCTAAATCATTTAATAAAAGAACGTCTCAAGACCAAGTAATTGCTTTTATAGCAGGTTATTTTTACCTACCCTATTTAGGTTTTCAGTCAACAACACAATATGTTGGCCCCGAAGACATGAGCAAAAAGAAACCATCCATTGCTCGTGAATGGACCGATGCAATTGTTTTTGCAGTTATTGCAGCAACCGTAATTCGTACTTTTTTTCTGGAAGCATTTACCATCCCAACTTCATCTTTAGAAAAATCGATGATGGTAGGTGATTATTTATTTGTTAGCAAAATGAGTTATGGTGCAAAAATACCAAACACTCCACTATCCTTCCCTTTTGCACATCACACACTTCCTTTTACACAAAGCACAAAATCATATTTAGAATGGTTTAAATTTCCTTATTTACGATTACCAGGATTTGGTTCTGTAAAAAACAATGATATCGTTGTGTTTAATTACCCTGATGGCGATACCGTTGCGTTGGGCGCACAAGATCAAAGCTATTATCAATTGGTTCGGGATTTTGGATGGAAAGCAGTAAACACTCCAAATGCAATAAACCAATATTCAGGTCTTCCTTTTGGTGATGTAACAGCTCGTCCGGCCGATAAACGTGAAAACTATGTAAAACGTTGTGTTGGTGTAGCTGGCGACACTTTAAAAATTGTCAACCAAACACTATACATTAACAGCAAACCTGCATACAAAGCAGAAACAATGCAATACCATTATTTGGTTAAAACGGATGGCTCTACCGTTCCGAGCAAATTGCTGGACAAAATTGATGTTACTGACTATCCATCAGGATATAGAGTTTTAGGGAATGACAGCACTGGAGCTGCTTATATTCAAATGAATTTGCCTTTTAATAAAGTGGAAGAATTAAAAAAACTGAGTTTTGTCAAATCGGTTGAGCCAATGATTGACTCAGCTGGAAGATACGCTCCTGAAATTTTCCCTCATTCACCAAAATATGCTTGGAACAACGATAATTTTGGGCCATTATACATTCCGAAAGCTGGTGTAACAATTAATATTGATACAACCAATATTGTATTGTATAACCGTATCATCAAAAATTATGAGGGAAATGATTTAGAAATTAAAGGGGATAAAATATTTATCAATGGTCAAGATTCAAAAACGTACACATTCAAACTTGATTATTATTTTATGATGGGTGATAATCGCCATAACTCTGCCGATTCAAGAGCATGGGGCTATGTACCAGCAGATCATGTTGTAGGCAAACCTGTATTTATTTGGATGAGTATCAAAGAAGACAACAAGAATACAGCTAGAAATGATATTCAAAGTGGTTTCCTGAAAAAATTAAAAACATCATTATTTGATGATAAAGAACGAAGAGCGCGTTTCTTTACTTTTGTAAGTAATGACGGTATATCAAAATCATACTTAATTCCATTCTTAATTATCATTGCTGCAATTTGGGGATTCTTTCAATTTAGAAACAAACGCAAAAGCAAAACCGTAAAAGGTAAATAAAAGCAAAAAATTGAAACACAAAAAAACAATACTCGAATGGTTGAAAGCAATATTTTTTGCTTTAATTGTGATTGTACTGTTTAGAGTATTTTGTTTCGAAGCATTTACGATTCCTTCTGCTTCAATGGAAAAATCGCTACTAACTGGCGATTACATCATTGTAAATAAATTAAGTTACGGACCACGAATTCCGAATACACCACTCTCCTTCCCTTTTGTTCATCAACGATTTGGAGAAAGCACTAAATCATTTTTGGATTGGATAAACATACCATATACTCGTTTGTTTGGCTCACCCGACATTGAGCGCAATGATGTTGTTGTATTTAACTATCCAATGGAAGCTGAAGAATATCCGGTAGACCAACGAACCTATTACATTAAACGATGTGTTGCCATAGCTGGTGACACACTAGAAGTTAAAAATGGATTGGTGTTTATAAACGGAAAAAAGAATGATGTCCCCGAAAAATTACAATTCAATTACAAAATTATTTTCAACTCCGATTCTATCAATTCCGATTCGCTTGACCAATTAGGAATTACAGAAGGTGGTAAAATGAATAATAAAGGGGAGTATTGGTTTACAATGGATGAACAAAACATCAAGGATATTCGACAAATAAAGAGTGTTGTTAGCATTGAACCATTGATGGAAAAAAAGGGAACCTACAATGATTATATGTTTCCTGAAAACGAACATTTTTTATGGAACCTGGATAATTTTGGTCCTTTATACATTCCAAAAGCTGGCGACTCTGTAAAACTAACAATCGACTCACTTGCGCTTTATGAACGAATTATCAGTGTATATGAAAACAACACACTACGAACAAGTAATGATTCTATCTTCATCAACGAAAAGCATGTAAACCATTATACATTTAAAATGAACTATTACTTTATGATGGGTGACAATCGCCATAACTCTGCCGATTCACGTTTTTGGGGCTTCTTACCTGAAGACCATGTCGTAGGGAAAACAGTCTTAGTATTAATGTCAATAAATAAATCATCCGAAAAAGGAAATAAAATCCGTTGGGATAGATGGTTTAAATCAGTGAATTAAACAATTATGAATTTAGCTCTATTACCATCTTCCTACCTAGGACCTGTTCAATATTTTCAGAAATTCAAAAACTATTCGAATTGTCTAATTGAACATCATGAACATTTGGCGAAACAAACCTATCGCTCTCGCTGTGATATTTATTCGCCAAATGGTCGACTTACACTTAGCATACCACTTGCTCATCGCAATAAAAGACAGAGCATGAAAGATGTGAAAATTTCTTACGAATACAATTGGCAATTACTTCATTGGCGTTCATTGGAATCGAGCTACAGACGATCACCATTTTTTGAATATTATGAAGATGATTTTCGTCCATTTTATCATAACACAAAAAGCGAATACCTAATTGACTTTAATGATGAGATGCTACAAATGTTGCTTAAACTCTTAAAATTAAAATCCAATTATAGCTTCACAAACGAGTATCATAAAACCTATGAGAATGCCGATGATTATAGAACACTAATTTCTCCTAAGGAAATCATAACGGCCGATACCACATTTGAGTTAAAGCCTTATTTTCAAGTATTTGAAACACGTCATGGATTCATCGAAAATTTAAGCATAGTTGATTTATTATTTAATCAAGGCTCTAGAGCTACTGACTATTTATAATGGCTAAATTATTTTACAATTTTTTTCGTCACAATACCTTTTCATTTTTAAATTCAAAAAATACACCCTGTTTCATAAGCTGATAAATCAATTGTTTGCTCTAATCTAGTAAATTTAGGCAGCGTCTTTTTGAAAATAAGTTTTCCAGTTACATCAGTAATTTCATACATCACTTCAATTTGATCATCTGAATAAATTATCAAATTACATATCGAAGAAGTTGGATTGGGAAATACACTAAAACGAATTCCAATTAATGTTTCTTCATTTATGCCTACAAAATTTGTAGATGTACTCGAACAACCACTGATACTATCTGTCACCTTAACAGAATATGTTGCACCAAAATTAGTAATCACATAAATAGAATCGGTAGCACCAGCAATACTATTCCCATTCATATACCATTGATTTCCGCTATTTGAACTGGAAAAAAGCGTATCATTTTGAATTGTAATAGAAGGGATTGTTGGCAGTGGAAAAATATAAATATCAACCGTATCAGAAGTTGTTAAACAACCAAATACATCAGTAACAGTTACTGCATAATTATTTGTGGAATTTGACACTAATTGATTGTAGGACTTGAGTTGTTGGATACCAAGAATAAGTTGTTCCAAAACTTGATAGTAGTTGTAAGTTTGCCCACCACACAATGAATCATTGTTATTTAAAGATATTGTTGGAGCAACCTGAGGACTAATTGCTGTAATTTAACTTAATCAGTTATCGAATCAACACCATTTGCATTGGTAACGATAAGTTTAACATGATTATATGTACCAGGATTAGTGTATGTTACTACTGGATTTTGCAATTGGAAGTACTTGGAGTTCCTCCTGAAAAATACCACTGCCAAGCAATTGGAGCATTTTTAGTACTATCCGAAAACTGAACCGTAAGTCCGGGCAACCACTTAATAGAATCTGCATTAAAATTTGCAAAGGGTAATAAAGAAGCTGGGTTGTATATACTCGTTTCCCATAAACCTCTTCCATATGTTGCTGCTCTGAGTTTACTTGAACCATAATGAATCTCTAACTCATCAACAACTGTGTTTGGAAACCATTATTAAATGACATCCAAGATGAAAGTGTGTTATCTATATAATAAACTCCTAAATCTGTTCCTACATAAATACCATCATTTGTGCCTGTTTGATTAACAACACAATTTGCAGGAATATTAGGTAGATTATAAGCCATATTAATCCAATTTGCGCCACCATCAGTTGATTTAAATACTTTGTTATTACCAATATAACCTGAACGAGTAAACCAAATCAAATCGGGATTAGAGGCATTTACTGTAAGATATGAGTTAGCCTCCTAAGCTAGGAGCAGGTGATTGTTGTCCATGTTGTACCACCATCTGTTGTTTTATAAATAACAGAGCCATTAGAAGCATAAATGTATTGATTGTTGGAAGGAGCAACAACTAATTGTTTTAAGCCAGTAGAATTAAAACTCGATATTTTGTCCAGTTATCACCTCTGTTTGTCGACTTCCAAACATTTTTATATCCAGCATAAATTGTTTGAGGATTTACAGGATCTTGAAGCCATGGTGTAATCCATTCTCCTTCTTCGCTAATATTATTTTTAATTCCATTGAAAAAAGATCCGCCATTGTCTGAGCGTTGAATTTCACCATATTGATATGTACCATACATATAATCCGAATTACTCCAATCAATGAAACATTCCATACCATCTCCACCAATAGGCCTATCCCAACTTGTGCCTGATTGCAAGTTTGTTCCATTATCTTGCCAACCCTGAAGTGTTATATTCGAATTGGTTGCAGCACAACCTAAACG
>JADJHE010000043.1 GCA_016707685.1 Bacteroidota bacterium | reverse complement strand
AAAAACTTTGAAGCAACGAATGATATTAAATTATTTAAAATTGAAGGAGATGGACTACGAGTAATTTCTAATGGACCAGATTCAAATTTTACAAGTTTGTTTTCCTTAACAAAATACAGTAATGCATTGGACGATAAGCCATTGTTTTATTTTTTACCATTATGCTTTAGTGTATGCGTTGGTTTTTTTGTTTTTTATTTTCTTTTAAGAGGCAGCTCACTATAAGCAATATTCAATTTAGCTCTAATCATTTGCTTGTTTTATGTTTTTTAGCTGTATTGATTTTACCGGGAATAAAGATGATTTTTTTCCCGTCAGATTCTAATACGGGTGAAAATCGCAAGCTAAAGCAAAAACCGTCCTTTGATTTTTCTGTATTGACAGATTATCCTAATCAGTACAATGCTTATTTTGAAGATAATTTCGGCTTTCGAAAAGAGTTATCTACTTTAAATAGCTACTATAAATTGAAGCTATTTAATGCTTCTTCAAAGCCAGAATTAGTTGCAGTTGGTAAAAATAGTTGGTTGTTTTCTACTGATTATAAGATAGTTGAGATTATCAAAACTTGAATTTATTTTCCAGTTCAGAACTAAATACGATAAAATATAATTTAGAAGAAGTTTATCAGTATTATGAAAATAAAGGAATTCCATTTTTTATAATGATCATGCCTATTAAATCAAATATTTACCCTGAATATTTGCCAGAGATTATTCAAAGGAAAAGCTCAATTACAAAATTAGAACAATTGAGAAGGTATTTAGATAAAAATAGTTTTGTGAAAATAATAGACGTTTCAGAAGAGTTAATTGCAAATAAATCAAATGCGGAAGTGTATTACCAACACGATGTACACATGAATTTTCAAGGTGGATTCATTGCTTACAAAAAATTAATCTTAGAAATGCAAAAAAAAATACCTGCTTTAGCACTTGTTCCTGATAAAAATTATAAAAAAGAATTAAAACATTTACATAATGCCGATTTGAGTAGATTATTATCACTCGAAAACATATTGTTGAATGATGAATGGCATGTGCAGAAAAAGAGTGATTTTGATTTTACAATTGTGGATGCCCCAACTTTTGAATCACTATCACTAGTTGAACCTACAATAAGAACGCAGATTAAAAATAGCACCCTTCCTAAAGGAGTAGTTTATCGTGATTCATTTTTTAATTTAATGATGCCCTATTTTTCGGAAAATGTAAGTGATTGTATTTATTTGTGGACTAGGATATGTCTGTAGAAGTAGTTGAAGAGGAAAAACCTGATTTTGTAGTATATGAAATTCTAGAAGCAAAGATGAATAAATTGTTAGAGGATAATCCAACTGGAATACGAAAAGCCAAATGATACTATTTCCAAAAGATCTTTTAAGCAAGTTTTTGCTCTTGCTATGTGCTCTAGTAATTGGTGTGTCTATTGATTATATTATAAAGCAGGATAGATGGAGTCCCATTGATGAATACGCTCATTTTGACTATATAGAAAAAGTTATAGATGGTGATCTTCCTGCCATATCAGATCCAATATCAGACGAACTTTTTTATTCAATTGTAGCCGATAGTTCCAGAAGTGCAAATGGAAAAGTTGTTAGCAGAGATCAACTAGGAATTGCAAATTATTCTTACGAAGGAATACATCCTCCTTTGTATTACTGCTTACTGGCTTTGCCTAATATTTTATTGAAAGAATTAGATATTCCTGTTTTTGGAAGATTACAAGTTTTAAGAATTTTTTCATATTTATTCTTCGTTGTTGGAATGTTTTTATGTATTCCTCTATTTAAAGTGATAGCTTTTAAGTATCCTATTCCTCCGTTTTATGCTTATGGGTGTATTTTATTTGGATTGTTGATTATTCCTAATCAGCGATATGGATTAAGTAATAATATGCTTTCCCCATTAGTTATTAATTTGACTGCACTATTTTTATTCAAGTATTTGAGGCATCCAATTAGGCGCAATTTTTTGGTGTTCAACTTATTCAGTTGTTTTTCAGTATATGTTGCTATTAGTAATTTGTTTTTGCTTCCATTTTTATACATTCCACTTTTCTATAAATTCTATTCAAATTTTTCAATTCGTACTTTCTTGTATTCACTTTTAATTTTTGCTGCTGGTATTGCTCTTTTTGTATATTGGAAAATGACAACTTTACCAGTGCCTTTATTTGATTATCACTTTCAAAATATTTTAGCAGCCTTTATTCCTGCAGGCTTGGTCGATTATCCAACATTTTTGACATTTTGGTTAGATAATTTATTTCAGTTACCCATTGTAAATGATAATTTTAATATTAAATGGATTATAATTGGCTTCGTATTTTTTAATTTATTTTTATCTATTGTTTTCATTCGATCTATTATTAATAAATTTAAATGGGTGTTTTATTTTGCTTTTATGTTTGTTGGATTGTTTTTAATTACATTCATACTTAATAAATATGTTCCCAAAGTGCACTGGGCTGCATTTCGTCATTATCTCGGTTTCATGCCTGTTATTTATGTTTCGTTCAGTTTTTGGATTGTTTTGGTTTATAATCGTTTTTTCAAACAGCCTGATTAGTAGTCAAATACAGCTATTTGCTGTAACTCCTCCGAATAACTAAATTCCTTATATTTGCAGTCTAATTTTTAAGATATGACTAAGATAAAATTTGGAACTGACGGTTGGAGAGCAATTATTGCGAAAGATTTTACTGTTGATAATGTTGCTCGTGTTACGATTGCAACTGCAGAATGGTTAAAAAAGAACTTCGATAAACCGAGTGTTGTTGTTGGACACGATTGTCGTTTTGCAGGTGAATTATTTGCAGAAACAGTTACTAAAGTATTAGCAAATGCTGGTATTAAAGTGTTTTTAGGCAAAAGACTTTGTTTCTACACCAATGGTTTCATTGGGAACTAAAAATAAAGGAGCTTCTTTGGGTATTATTATTACTGCTTCTCATAATCCACCTTCATACAACGGATATAAATTAAAAGGTCATTTCGGTGGTCCATTACTTCCAGAACACATTCAAGAAGTAGAAGATATTATCCCTGAAAAAAACAACATCGATTTAGAAAAGTTATCAATCTCTGATTTTCAAAAAGCTGGATTAGTAGAATATATTGATTTGGAAACAATGTATGTGGATCATGTGGAGAAAAATTTCGACATGAATGCCATTCGTAATACAAAAATGAATTTTGCTTACGATGCAATGTATGGTGCTGGACAAAACGTTATGCGCAGATTATTGCCAGATATCACTTTCATGCATTGCGATTACAATCCAGGTTTTGAAGGACAAGCACCGGAACCTATTCATAAAAACCTAATGCCGTTTTCTAATTTAATTAAAGAAAGTGGTGATATCGACTGTGGATTAGCTACCGATGGTGATGCCGATAGAATTGGGTTGTATGATAGCAAAGGGAATTTCGTTGATTCACACCATATTATTTTGTTGTTAATCAATTATTTATTTACACAAAAAAAATTCACGGGTAAAGTTGTTAATGCGTTTTCGGTAACACCACGTGTTAAAAAAATGTGTGAGTATTATGGTTTAGAATACCAAGTTGTTCAAATTGGATTTAAACACATTGCTGGTATTATGATTTCGGAAGATGTGTTACTTGGTGGTGAAGAGAGCGGTGGAATCGCAATTAAAGGTCATATTCCTGAGCGTGATGGTATCTGGATGGGCTTAACCATTTGGGAATACATGGTTAAATCGGGCAAAACATTGGATCAGTTGATAGAAGAAGTTTATAAAATTGTGGGAGAATTTAAATTCGAACGTAGCGATTTACATTTAAAAGAAGAGGTAAAAAACAAAATCGTTGAAAATTGTAAAAACAATGTTTACGATTCATTCGGACCATACAAAGTAACTCGTTTAGAGACCATCGATGGTTGGAAATATTTCTTTGATAACGATGAATGGTTAATGATTCGTGCTTCGGGAACAGAGCCTGTATTGCGCAATTATGCAGAGTCGTCTACAACCGAAAAGCATTTGCGATTTTAAAAGCTGCAGAAAAAACGCTTTTAGGTTAATTAGTATCTAATATTTAATGGGAAACGCTTTAGAAATAAAGCGTTTTTTTTATGCAAATTTGCAGCATAATTATGTAATCGAGAGCATTCGTATTCTCTATAACTTTGCTAAGTTTTAAACTAAAAAAATAAACAATTCAAAAAAATAGTTGTTTTACATGTATGAAAAAAATTGTTTTCTTATCCTTTATTCTAATTCAAGCCTTCTCCTTTGCTCAATCTGGCAGCATTAAAGGGAAAGTCTTTAATTCCATTAACAACGACCCAATACCGTTTGCATCAGTTGGTATAACTTCGCTTTCCATTGCCGCAACAACCGACTTGGATGGAAATTATGAGCTAAAAAACCTTAATCCTGGTTTGTATAACATTGCTGTTTCGTATGTTGGTTTTCGTAAAAAAACAATTTTTGAAATTCAGGTGAACAATTACACCCCAACCGTTTTAAATATTCCCTTAGACGAACAAATCGACAGCCTACAAGAAATTGAAGTTACAGCTTCTCCATTCAACAAAACCGAAGAAAGTCCTGTATCCATGCGTACCATTGGTTCTTCTGAAATTGATCGTAACCCAGGTGGTAATCGTGATATATCAAAGGTAATTCAGTCATTACCTGGTGTTTCTTCAACGGCCTCTTTCCGAAACGATATCATCATTCGTGGTGGTGCTCCCAATGAAAATCGTTTTTACTTAGATGGAATTGAAGTTCCAAATATTAATCACTTTGCTACGCAAGGGGCTTCGGGCGGACCAGTAGGAATGATCAATGTCAATTTTATTCGTGAAGTAGATTTTTATTCAGGGGCTTTTCCTGCCAACAGAGGAAATACATTGAGTTCTGTCTTCGATTTTAAACAAAAAGATGGGAACTCCGAAAAATTAGTAACTACTGCTACTTTAGGTTCATCTGATTTAGGGATAACATTGGATGGTCCAATTGGTAAAAAAACAACCTTCATTGCTTCTGCTCGTAGATCCTATTTAGGTTGGTTGTTTAAATTATTGGAATTACCGTTTCTTCCTATCTATAATGATGCTCAATTCAAAACCAAAATCCGTTTCAATGATAAGAACGAAATCTCCTTTATTGGATTAGGTGCTGTTGATGATTTTAAACTGAATTTAGATGCAAATAAAACGGAAGAACAAAAATACATTCTTGGTTATTTGCCTGTTAACACCCAATGGAATTATACCGTTGGTGCTAACTACAAGCATTTTTTTGAAAAAAGCTATATGACAGTGGTTGTAAGTCGTAATCATTTGAATAATCGTTCTTATAAGTACAAAGACAATGACGAATCGGATCCAAACAATAAAATTTTGGATTATACCTCACAGGAAATTGAAAATAAACTAAGAGTCGAAAATACCTATCGTAACAAAGGATTTAAAGTGAATTTTGGTGCAGGTTATGAAAATGTAACCTATACGAATTCTACTTTCAACAAAATTACAACACCAGCAGGTGTTGCTACGATTGATTTTGATTCGAAATTAACATTCAACAAGTTTTCTGTTTTCGGACAAGTAAGTAAAGGGATTTTTAAGGAGCGTGTAATTTTATCACTCGGTGCTCGTACCGATTTTTCTGACTACTCAACTGATATGATGAATCCATTGAATCAGTTTTCGCCTCGTTTTTCGATGGCAGTAAACATTACTGATGCACTTAGTTTTAATTTTAATGTTGGGCGATATTACCAATTGCCTGCTTATACTGTGTTAGGCTATCGCGCTTCCACAAATGCACTTGTAAATAAACAAAACAAGGTTACCTATATTACAAATGATCACATTGTTGCCGGGTTTGAATACAATACAAAAATCAATACCAAATTTACAGTGGAAGGATTTTACAAAGTATATTCAAATTATCCTTTTGCTTTGCGCGATTCTATTTCACTTGCTAATCTAGGAGGTGATTTTGGAGTAATTGGTAACGAGCCTGTTACATCCATTACAAAAGGGAAAGCTTATGGATTGGAATTTATGATTCAACAAAAGCTATTTAAGGGCTTTTACGGAATTATTGCCTACACTATGGTTACTAGTCAGTTTCAGGATAAGAATAGTAATTACATTGCATCTTCGTGGGATAATGGAAACATTGTATCCTTAACATTTGGTAAAAAGTTCAAACGTAATTGGGAAGTAGGAGCGAAGTGGCGTTATTTAGGTGGTAGTCCATACACCCCAGTGGATGCACAGGCATCATCTATTAAAACGGTTTGGGATATTAACGGACGAGGGTTGCCAGACTATAATCAATTAAACACGCAACGATTAAAATCCTATCACCAACTGGATGTTCGCGTTGATAAAAAGTTTTTCTTTAAAAAATGGTCGTTGAATGTGTATTTGGATATTCAGAATGTTTACCGTTCAAAATCGGAACAATCGCCATTGTTATTGTTGGATAGAGATGCGAATGGAAATGCACAAACAGATCCTTCAAACCCTGCCGCTTATAAAACAAAATTTGTAGAAAATTATTCTACTGTTTCTTTGCAGACTTTAGGAATTATAATTGAATTTTAACCATAAAAAAGGACTCAAATGAGTCCTTTTTACTTAATACCTAATACTAGATACTTAATACTTGCTACTATTATTCAATTCCTAATCTTGTCATTACATCCATACTCACACCAGTAGTAGAATAACCACCATCATGGAAAAGATTTTGCATTGTAACCATACGTGTTAAATCAGAGAATAATGTAATACAATAGTTTGCACAATCTTCAGCAGTTGCATTTCCTAATGGGGCAATTGCATTTGCATAATCATAAAAATCACCAAATCCTTTAATTCCAGTTCCTGCAGTCGTTTTTGTTGGAGATTGAGATACTGTGTTGATACGTACTTTTTATCTAAACCATAGTGATATCCAAAGCTACGAGCAATTGATTCTAGCATTGCTTTGATATCAGCCATATCCGTATAAAATGGATACGTACGTTGTGCTGCCATGTATGTTAATGCAACAACACTTCCCCATTCGTTGATTGCATCCATTTTTTTAGCTACTGCCAACATTTTGTGAAGCGACATTGCCGATACATCAATTCCCTTCATGTAATAATCGTAATTCGATTCTGTATAAGGAATGTTTTTACGAATGTTTACACTCATTCCAATTGAATGCAATACAAAGTCGATTTTACCACCTAATACTTCTTGCGATTCTGTAAATAACTTTGTTAAATCCTCAACACTAGTAGCATCGGCAGGGATAATTTTCGAATTTGTTTTTTCTGCCAATTTGTTGATTTCGCCCATACGCATAGCAATTGGAGCATTTGTTAAAACAAATGTCGCACCTTGTTCATGTGCCTTTTCTGCTACCTTCCAAGCAATTGAATTTTCATCCAAAGCTCCAGTAATAATACCACGTTTACCTTTTAATAAGTTGTATGACATAATTTTAATTATTGAGTTGATATTTTTTTAATAATAAAATTTCTTCTTCTTGTTTTTTATCCACTATATCTTCAAACATTAATACAAATATAGCAATTCCTTTAATTTTTGAGCAATTCCTTTGCATTGCTTATTGCAGCAGCTGTTGGCGACCCAGTACTTAACATTTTTGCAATTTCTTGAATACGCTCTTCGTTATTCAGTTTTTTAATATTACTATATGTTTTATTGTTTTTATCTTCTTTGTATACAAATAGGTGTGATGCTCCTTTGCTCGCTATTTGCGGTAAATGCGTAATGGTAATTACCTGCATTTTATCCGACATCATATTCATAATACTTCCAACTTTATCAGCAACATCGCCCGAAACACCAGTGTCAATTTCATCAAAAATAATGGTTGGCAATGCAGTTAATTGAGCAATTAAGGATTTTATGCTGAGCATTAATCGCGATAACTCACCACCCGATGCTACCTTGTTTAGCTCTTTAAAATCACTTCCTTTATTTGCTGAGAATAAAAAACTAATTTTATCAATACCGGTTGTTCCAAAAAAGTCTAAAGTTGTTTGATTGATTTTTAATTGTGCATTAGGCATGGATAAGGCAGATAGAAGATTTGCGATTTCCTTTTCAATTTTGGGAATTACCTTTTTACGATTATCGGAGAGTGTTTTCGATTTTGCAGTTAACGTTTTTGTAGAATGTTCTAATGCTGATTTCGTTTTTTGTATTTCCGTTTCTAACGAGCTAAAATCCAGTAATTTATTGCTCAATTCTTCTTTAATCGCAATTAGCTCATCAATTGTTTTTACTTGATGCTTTTGTTGTAAACGATAAATTGCATCCAACTTCTCGTTCAATAGCTCAATACGTTTTGGGTCGTAAACAATTTCTTGCTCAAGCGATTCTAATTCGTTTGAAATATCTTTTAATTCAATGTACGCGCTATTGATGCGTGTATTTAGCTCAGCTATTTCAGGTTTGAATTTGCTTAATGAATTTAAAATTGCTTTTATTTCGTTGAAAGAAGAAAGCAAATTCTGTTCGCCACCCGCTAAGCTAAATGCTGCTTTCGATAAATTCAGTTTTATATCTTCTGCATTATTGAGCGTTTCCAACTCTTGCTCCATTTCAACTTGTTCACCAACTTTTAGATTCGCATCCTCTAGTTCATTAAACTGAAATTGAAAATAATCCAAGTCTTTTTTTGCTTGTGATTCACGTTCAATTAATTCATTCAGCTGCTTCTCAAGTGATTTGTAGTTTTTGAATTCCGATTTGTATGCTGTTAAAACATCTTCATGTTTTGCAAATGCATCAACTACTGATAGCTGAAAGTCGGCACCATTCAGCGAGAGTGTTTGGTGTTGTGAGTGAATATCAATTAATCGCTCTCCCAATTCTTTTAACTGATTAAGTGTAACAGGTGTATCATTTATAAATGCTCTTGATTTTCCTTCTGGATTAATTTCTCTACGAATGGTTGAAATTGCTTCGTAATCAAGTTCATTATCTTTAAAAAAATCTTTTAAATTGTACTCTTTGATACTAAAGGCTGCTTCAATAATACACTTCTTTGTTTTGTCTTGTAATGATTGTGTATCGGCACGTGAGCCAGCAATTAAACCAAGGGCACCAAGTAAAATAGATTTACCAGCACCTGTTTCACCTGTAATAATTGTTAAACCATCAGTCAATTCAACTTCTAGCTTATCAATTAAGGCGTAATTCTGTACAGATAAATGTTTTAGCATAATGTTGCTAAATTAAAATTTTAAAAGGCGCTATTTTCTAAAAAAGAAGAAAAGTAATTAACAGTTTTCGAGGTGAAAATAGACAACAGGAGAAAGAGAAAATGGAATAGTAAATTAACATCAACAGCCAACAACCAACTATTGATTTGCCATTATTTTTTGATACTTATTACTATTGGTTGGATCGATATCATTCAGTAAGGTCATTACTTTCGATTTTTCATCTGCAAAAGCACCTGAGAAGATGTTGATGATTTCATCGGATTTTGCATTAAAAAATACTTGCATAGCGAAGGAGAGTGGTCGAGCTTGATGAACTTTTCTCAACGATTCTAAAGCCTCTAATACATTAGCTCTGCCACCTTCTTTATTCGTAACCATTTCGTCTAATCCTTTACGGTGATAGTTATACATACATTCGCGAATATTGACAAAGGGAGCATCCAACATGTTTGTGATTAACCAATAGCGATTTTTGTTGCTTTCAAATGCTCTCCAACCTGCTTCCGATGCGCTTTGTGCATTGTTAACTACATTTTGCGCTTTTTGTAAGTAATTTGTTCCTCCACTCGGAGAAAATGTATCGTAATCCATACCAATAATCATGTAGGCATAAAAACCTAAAACAGAAGTAAGGTTGGTCGTAAATTGATTTTCATTGAATTCCAATGGTTGGTTTTCCAAGTAACTGAATTGGAAATCATTATCATTATAATTTAATAATACTGAATTATACGGATGATTTGAATACTGGTCTGCGCGATTGAACTTGTATGGTTGCAATAAACTGATCTGTTGATGGACGTTCTGTTACATTAATAAGTATACTGCAATCAATACGTTCATCTAGTTTGAATGCATCTGTTGTCCATTTTTTATTGTTCATGAACTCGAAGATGGCAGTCTGTAAAGTAGTAAATACACGCTTATCAGTACCCTGTATTTGTTGAGAAAGCACTTGAACTTTGCAATTAAGTTCTTGGGCAACACCGGTAATTACGGAAACAAAAAATAAAAGGATTAAATACTTACGCACGGGCTTATTTTTTTGATTTCAATTTTATGATTGCTTCAACAATATCCTTAGCTGTTTCTTGCTTAGATTTCAACTCAAATTTAGTGGATTTATTGTGTTTATCAATAAGTGTAATTTTATTTGTATCGGTTTTGAATCCAGCTCCTTTGTCATTTAAAGAATTGAGCACAATTAAATCCAGATTTTTCTTTTTGATTTTAATTTTTGCATGTTCTACTTCATTGTTCGTTTCTAATGCAAAACCTATAAGTAGCTGCCCTGATTTTTTTAATTTCCCCAATTCAGCTAATGTATCTTTTGTAGGAACCAGTTCAATGTGTTTGGTGGCAGTCGATTTTTTAATTTTCTGATTTGCAACATTCGCTGGCTTGAAATCCGCTACAGCTGCAGCTAGTATAGCAATGTCTGACTTTTTAAAAGCCTTTGTGCTTTCTATGTATAATTCTTCTGCGCTCGTAATATCAATACGTTTAATTGTTGCGTTTTTTGTTGCTGTTAATGCATTTGGTCCGCAAATAAGTGTAACCTCGGCACCTTGATTTGCAAGCTCTTCAGCTATAGCAAATCCCATTTTCCCACTGGAGTGATTCCCGATAAAACGAACAGGATCAATAGCTTCGTAGGTTGGACCAGCAGTAACAAGTATCTTTTGTTGGTAGCAGGCAAGTTTGCAGAAAATGCCTGTTCTATAAATTTAACAATGGCTTCTGGCTCAGCCATGCGGCCTTCACCAACTAATCCACTTGCTAACTCTCCATGTTCTGGATGAATGATCGTGTTTCCGAATGAAGCAAGTTGTTTTAAATTCTTAAGTGTAGTAGCATGTTTGTACATGTCTAAATCCATTGCTGGTGCAAAGTAAACCTTGCATCGAGCAGAAAGATAAGTAGCAAGTAATAAATTATCACAAATTCCATTTGCCATTTTAGCAATAGTATTTGCAGATGCAGGAGTAATGAGCATACAATCGGCCCAAAGACCAAGTTCTACATGGTTATTCCATTCTCCTGTTTCATTTTTTTTGAAATCAATTAAAACAGGATTTTTGGAAAGTGTAGAAAGTGTTAAAGGAGTTATAAACTCAGTTGCAGCTTTTGTCATAACAACTTTTACATTGGCACCTTTTTTAATGAATAGGCGAACCAAATGCGCTGCTTTGTAGGCTGCAATACTGCCTGTAACACCAATTAGTATGTTTTTCCCTTTTAGCATGTGTAAAATAAAAAGTTGGCAGCTTTCAATTTCTCAGTAGCAAATTGCTTCCTGTAAAATTGCCAACTGCCAACCTTTAAAAGTAGTGTATATTACTTTTGAGTTTCTGTAATCGGATTACGGTAATAAATTTTATTTTCCATAAACTCATTGATAGCAATTAATGAAGGTTTTGGTAAACGCTCATAATATTTTGAAATCTCGATTTGTTCACGGTTTTCAAAAATCTCTTCTAAATTATCAGTATGAGACGCAAATTCAGCCAATTTATTTGTAAGCTCTTCTTTCATTTCAGCACTAATTTGGTTAGCACGTTTCGAAATAATTGCAATACTCTCGTATAGATTACCTGTTGTGGTATCTAAATTTCTTAAATCACGAGTTGTTGTTGTTAAATCAGCGTTTGTTTTTTTGTAGTCCATTTTATTTATGATGTTTGTTTATTATACTTTTCTAAACTTTTTAATGCGCTATTGTAAATACTTTCTGCTTGTTTTAAATAATCACTTTTTGGAAATGATTCTGCAAATTTAGTATAAGAATCGACAGCAGCCTTAAAACGTTCCTGTTTTTTTGATTCAATACTGTTTAATGCCAACAAATAATGGGATTTAATAATTAAATAATTCAATTCTTCACGGTGCTTCGTATCAGGAAAATCATTTAAATGGTTACCAAATGATGTAATAGAGGCTTTGTAATCATTCATGTTGTAATAAAGCATCGCATTTTCGTATGATTTATTCTCCAATTTTGCTCTTAATTTGTCTAATAAATCATTGCAATCCTTGATTTTATCACTTTTTGGGTATTGATTGGTAAAGCGTTGAAACTCTTTGATAGCAAGTTTGGTATCTATTTGGTCTAAGCTGTATTCAGGTGAGTTCAAATAAAAACAATAGGCATTCATGTATGCACACTCTTCGGTGTGCTTCCCATTTGGGAATATACGCACATAATTTCTGAAATGATAACCTGCAACTATATAATCTCCAATATTATAGTTACAATACGCATAGTAAAAATGTATTTCTTCTGATTTTGTAGTACCACGGTATACACTCATTAACTCTTCAAATAGTGTTAATGCTCTTGTGTAGTCTTCTTTTTCGAAATATTTCACGGCAGCAATAAACTTCGCCTCCATATCGCTACTCTTCACAAGTTTGTTGAACTTGCCAATTGTAACATCCACCTTTTTCTTCTTTTTACTGTTGGTAGACTCGTATACCTTATCGGTATTACAAGACATAACAGCATTAAGCAGAAATGCGATTGTTAATATGTAAATTAGTTTTTTTGCCATAAAAAGGACAGCAAATATAGTGTTTTTACCTGATATTACCATAAATATTTTTTAGATGCCTGTTAATTAAAAAACCTTTGAAAATAGGGCTGAATGCTTTATTTTTGCGCTTTAATTTTATAATTCACAAAACCCAAACGATAAAATGAAAGATTTATTTGAAAAAATAAAAGCAAATCGTGGCCCAATTGGTATGCACGCGAAAGAATCACATGGCTATTTTACATTCCCAAAGTTAGAAGGGGATATTGGTCCAAATATGACATTTAGAGGGAAAGAGCGTTTAAATTGGAGTTTAAATAATTATTTGGGTTTAGCAAATCATCCAGAAGTTCGTAAAGCGGATGCGGATGCTGCAGCTAATTTCGGTTTTGCAATGCCAATGGGGGCTCGAATGATGAGTGGGAACTCAAATTATCATGAGCAATTAGAGTCAGAATTGTCAGCATTTGTTCAAAAACAAGATACTATTCTTTGTAATTTCGGATACCAAGCAATGGTTTCGGCTATTGATTGTTTAGTTGATCGTCACGATGTTATCGTATACGATGCAGAATCTCATGCATGTATTTTAGATGGTGTTCGTTTACACATGGGCAAGCGTTATGTGTTTAAGCACAACGACATTGCTGATTGCGAAAAACAATTGGAACGCGCTACAAAGCTAGCAGAAGCACAAAATGGATCTATTTTAGTGATTACAGAAGGAGTTTTTGGAATGCGCGGTGATCAAGGTAAATTAAAAGAGATTGTTGCATTAAAGAAAAAATTCAACTTCCGTTTATTTGTTGATGATGCTCATGGCATTGGTACTTTGGGTGCAACAGGTGGTGGAACAGGTCAGGAGCAAGGTTGCCAAGATGGAATTGATATTTATTTTGGAACATTTGCAAAATCATTTGCATTAATCGGTGGTTTTATTTCTAGCGATGAGCAAATTGTTGAATACTTACGATACAACATGCGTTCTCAAATTTTCGCAAAAGCTTTGCCAATGCCATTAGTGGTGGGAGCATTAAAGCGTTTGGAATTAATGCGTACAAAGCCTGAATTGAAAAATAAATTATGGGAAATCACCAATGCATTACAATCAGGTTTAAAAAATGCAGGTTTCGAAATTGGTGAAACAAATTCATGTGTAACACCAGTATACATGAATGGTTCAATTCCAGAAGCAACAAACTTAATTTTAGATTTACGCGAGAATTACAATATTTTCTGTTCAATGGTCGTTTATCCTGTTGTACCTAAAGGGATGATTATTTTACGTTTGATTCCTACAGCGGCTCATACAATGGAACATGTTAATTATACAATTGAATGTTTCTCTAAAATTGTAGGGAAATTAAAATCTGGACAATACATGTCGGATAAAATTGCTGCATTTTAATTTATTATTAAAACTACTATCTAAATGAAAAAAACACTTGCATTTGTTGGGGCTATTTTAGCTGTAACTATTATTATGAGTTCTTGTGGTGGCCGTAAGGATTGCCAAGGCAACAGACACAGAGTTAAAACTGAAATGGGAGGATTCTTATAATCATGAGAAAGTTAATTGTAATAGCATTCGTAATTGCTACTAGCAGTGCATTTGCTCAAGCTAAAAAGAAAAGTCCTGTTGACGGTAAAATATTTACTATAACATTAACTCTTGAAGAGCAAAAGAAAAAAGCAGAACCTCAAAAAGATGAAGTAAGCTTTATGTTAGGGAAATACAAATCTGTATTTATGGGATTGGCAGGTTTACCCACTCAAGCAGATTATGAATATGAAGTAGATTCTACATCAGGTAAAGCTATTGTGAAATTTTCTCTTGAATCAAAAAATGAAGAAACACAAGAACGTTTTTCATGGGAAGGTTCAGTAGATGACGATAAGATAGTTGGAACCCTCACAACACGTAAGAAAGGTAAAGTTGTTGCGACATACAAATTTGCTGGCACTCAAAAAAACAAGAAAAAGGCAAAACCTCAACCCAAGCCTGTAGCTGTTCCTAAAGACTCTACTGCAGTTGAGCAACCAAAAACGGAATAAATGAAAATCCCCTTCAAAATTTGAAGGGGATTTTTTTATTTCTCAATTTTTACTTTTCCCATTTTTATTTGCTTTTCTTCGGGAATTACTGGTGGAATTATTCGTATTTCGCCCATCTTCGGTTCTAAGGCTGTTGAATCGGGTGTTTCAATAACAAGAATAGTATCTCCAAGTAAATGTTGTGTTTCCAATTGTTTAATAGTTGATTGATTTGTTATTTCTGCAGAATCAATAATGGCAACATCTCCCATCGTTTGACCTTTATGAGTAGAACAACTAAACAAAGCACTTCCAAATGAAATAAACAATGCAATTGCAAAGGCTTTGTACATCGGAATGTTTTTTGGCAATAGATTTCTAGGGATTTGCAATTGTATGGGTGGACTCGAAATTTGGTTGTTGTTGAACCTTCCACAAACCTTTTCCTGTTTTTTTGTTGTTAAGGCTGTTATAATCTCCTCCGTTGTTTTAGAGGTAAAGTCTACCACTGTTTTGCAACATTTTTGACAAAATGCACCTTTTTCATTAGGTGTCATTTGATTCCAATTTTCGTGGCAGGGTTTTGGAATCGTAATTTTTGTGTTGTGGATTGCGTTCATCATTATTGGTTTTATGATGAAGATGCTTAAAAAAACAGATTCCATAAAAAATCCCGAAAATTAATTTCGGGATTTTTTATTATTTTCTTTTATCATAAATCTTGGATTTATTAAGACCAAGCTTGTAGAAGAAATGAGTAAATGAAACACGTAAAACGCCCAATCCATACTTCATACTTCGAGAGAAGTTGATAGAAGATGCTTCTTCAAAATATTTTGTAGGACAAGTAATTTCAGCAATTTCGAATCCTGCCATAAATACTTGAGAAATCATTTCATTGTCAAATACAAAGTCATCATCATTTGCTTCATAGTTTACAGTTTCCAAAATTTCTCTTGAAAATGCTCTATAACCAGTATGGTATTCAGATAATTTTTGATTAATTAGAATGTTTTGAGTAAGTGTTAAACATCTGTTGAAGAAATATTTATAAAGTGGCATCCCACCTTTTAATGCACCTTTTCCTAAAATACGCGAACCAAATACTGCTGGGTATAAATCATTCGCTATAATATGCGCCATCGATTGTATTAACAGTGGAGTGTATTGGTAATCAGGGTGAAGCATTATGACAATGTCGCCTCCTAATTCTAAGGCTTTGTCGTAACACGATTTTTGATTTCCACCATAACCTCTGTTTTTTTGATGTTGAACAATGTGCTTAATTCCAATGCGTTTAGCAACTTCAATGGTATTATCCTTACTTACATCATCAACCAACACAACTTCATCTACAATGTCAAATGGAATTTCATTGTATGTTTTTTCAAGTGTAAGCGCTGCATTGTATGCAGGAAGAACAACAACAACTTTTTTATTCTTAATCATTTCTTTATAATTTGCTCAAAAATAGTAAAAAATGCGATTTATTGCTTGTTTTTAAGAATATACAAATCGAGATATTCTGTTTTTAAAGGATACAATTCATAGCCAGGAGGAATTAGCTCTTTTGAAAGTCCTTTGTCAATTGCAAAGAATTTATTCGTAGCTGTGTATGCATCCAAACTTATGTAGTTAAAACGAACCATATAAGTTTGAAAATTCCATTTTTCCCACATTTGTAAAGGTATGCCTAATTTTTCTCCTCTTGGAATAACCGTGCCTAAGGCGTATACATCATGTAGCATTTCTTTATCACGTTTAGCTTTACCCATACATGAAAGCGTGTAAGCTGTAGAACCGATTATAATAATGGTCATAACCCATTTTGTATATTTAAAGGACTTGTTGCTCGTTTTTATGGATTCAACTAATTGTGCGATTGGATTTGCGATTAATGTTGCACCAGCTAACGCAAAAAATGGAAGTGAAGTTAAAAGGTAAAATCCTCTTTGCTCTAATGTACTCATTAGTGGAACAGATCCAGAGAATCCTATTAATAAAAACCATAAGGTTTCTGTTTTATAAACACGACTAACAGTTGAATTTGGATTTGATTTTTTGTGTACAAGAAAAATGATAAGCATTAAGCCTAACATTGGAATTAGTTCTGTAAATAATCGAATCATTATCTCAAATCGATTATCTGTTGTGTTGTGCATTGTTCCTTTAAATGCAATTCCAAGTCTGTTTTCTAAATAAAGTTTTATTACCTCAAAAATGTGAGGATTGGCTAAAATGAATAATCCATAAATAAGAAAAGGTGTTGCAACCAGAAGGGTAGAGTAAATAACATTTTTTTTGAATGTAAAATCTTTTTTCACAAGCCAGTATAAAAACACCCCGCCCATAGGAAACATACCTTGAATTCCTTTTGTTAAGCTGGAGAGGAATACGCAAATACCCGCTAAAAGGATATTGAATACAAGTCGTTCGTTTTTAAATAATGCTTTGCTTAAATAATAAACAGACATGGTGGCGAATAATGTCATCACTGTTTCTTCTACATGATTTGCATATGCCCAAAAGCAAACAGGAATAGATGCAAAGAAGAGAACTGGTAACCAGCTGTTTTTAGCAATACCTTCTTCTTTATAGAAAATAGCTTTCCATATTTTATGAATATAAATTAGTGTAAGTACAAAGCATATAAAACAGTATAAACGCTCCACATACATACTAGAGCCAAATACTTTAAAAAAAATAGCAAGCATACCGAAGTAGAGTGGTGGTTGCTCTCTAAAAACAGTCATAACCGTTTTACTAAAATGAGGCTCCCAAAAAGTCCCCATTCCATCCGCAAGATTTTTACTAACACTGATATAAAGCATCCCATCCATAAAAACACCATCCTGAATAAGTTGTGAAATCGTTAATATTAATATAGCTGAAATAGTGAACAGCCAAAAGGGAAGTGTTTTGCTCGAAAAAATGTTTTTTATTGAAGACATTGAACTTAAATTTAAACATCACAAATATAGCACAGTATTTGTTATATTTGTTGGCCTTAAACCTGTAAATGAAAACGCTTCACCGATTTATATTAAAATCATATTTAGGACCCTTTGTTATGACATTCTTCATTTCAATGTTTGTTTTTTTTATGATGTTTATATTCAAGTATATAGATGATTTTGTGGGTAAAGGGCTAGGTGCAGGCGTGTTATCAGAGTTGTTTTTTTATTTCTCACTTACTACAATTCCAACAGCATTACCATTAGCAATTTTATTATCCTCTTTAATGACTTTTGGTAATTTGGGAGAACATTTTGAGCTAACAGCAATGAAAAGTGCTGGTTTATCTCTTCAAAAAATAATGTTTCCTCTTTTTATGTTTACTTCCATCATTGCTTTGTTGGCATTTTATTTTTCAAATAATATTCTACCATATACGAATTTAAAAGCAGGTTCATTATTGTACGATGTTCGAGAATCGAAGCCTGCACTGTTGTTTAAAGATGGTGTTTTTAATAATAGTTTAGAAGGATTTAGTATTCGAGTTGGTAAGAAGGATAAAGATGGTAAAACATTGCGTGATATCATGATCTATGATCATCGTGCGATGCAAGGTAATAATATTGTTTTGTCTGCTGAAACAGGTGTGATGGAACAAACACCAGATAAGATGTTTTTAGTAATTACGCTGCAGAATGGTGTTAGTTATAAAGAAATGGCAGATAATGCTAAAGATGCAGAAACACATCCTTTGATTCGCGATAAATTTGAACAGCGAATTATTCGATTTGATTTGTCGGAGTTTAAAATGTCGAGAACAGACGAGGCTTTATTTAAGAACAATGCTCAAATGATGAATTTATCACAATTAAACAGTGTGGTTGATTCCTTGAAAATGAAAATTGAAAAGCGAAAATTTGAATTTGGAAAGCAGTTAAATCAGACTTATTATTCTAAATCGACTTTACTAACCGGAAAAAAGGAAGATGTAAAAAACAATTTAAGCTTTTATGATTTATCAAAAGCACAAAAATTAAATGCAATCGAAATAGCATCAAATATTGCCAGAAGTGCAAAAGCATATACCGAATCCGTTAGTAGTGATTATGAGTCAGATGTTTTTTCGGTAGACCGATTTAACACAGAATGGCATCGAAAATTCACATTGTCCATTGCCTGCGTAGTGCTTTTTTTTATTGGTGCACCATTGGGTGCCATTATTCGAAAAGGAGGCTTAGGAATGCCAATGGTTGTGTCTATTATTTTTTTCTTACTATTTCATATTCTTTCAATTACTGGGGAAAAATTAGCCAAAGAAGGAGCAATCCCTCCTTATCAAGGAATGTGGCTAGCCACTATTATTTTACTTCCTGTAGGCATCTTCCTCACTTACAAGGCAACTTCGGATAGTAATTTGTTTAATGCAGATGCCTATATTCAGCCGATTAAGAGGTTTTTTATCCGAAAAAAGTAAAGACATAGATTTATCGAAAAGCATCCAGCATTTGTTATATTTGTAACATACTAGTTTATACAATTGAACCATGAATGTTTTACAAATTTGCAGCAAAATGCCATTTCCACCATATGATGGTGGAAGTATTGCTATGAATAGTATTACTCAAGGTTTGATTGCACAAGGGCATACAGTTAAAGTGTTTGCTATAAGTACATTCAAGCATCCTATAAATGAGGTAGAATTAGACAAGCATTACCGTTTAAAGACAGATTTCGAATCCGTTTTTATTGATACATCCGTTAAACCAGTTGCTGCTTTTATTAATCTATTTACAAATGCCTCGTATAATATTGCTCGTTTCTATTCACCTAACTTTGAAAAAAGATTAATTGAAATTTTAAAAAAGCAAAAATTTGATATTATTCACTTGGAGTCGTTGTTTGTTGCGCCATACGTGGAGGTAATTCGGAAGTATTCAACTGCCAAAATTATTTTGCGTGCACATAATGTTGAGTATGTAATTTGGGAGCGTTTAGCAAAAAATACGGCTAATCCTCTAAAGAAATGGTATTTGCACCTTTTAGCGAATAGATTGAAAGCCTATGAAATAAACATGTTAAATAAATACGATGCAATTGCATCTATTACCGAAGTTGATAGGTTGCAATTTCAAAAGGATGGTTGTAAATTGCCAATCATGAATGTTCCATTTGGAATAGATTTGATGAATATCCAAATTGATTCAGCTGTCCAAGAATTTCCGGGTGTATTCCATTTGGGTTCTATGGATTGGATTCCAAATGCGGAAGGCATTAAATGGATTCTCGAAAAAGTTTGGCTAAAAGTGTTAGAGAAAAACCCTGATTTAAAACTATATTTAGCTGGTAGAAATATGCCACAATGGTTGTTAGATTATAAAATGCAAAATGTTGTTATTGTTGGTGAGGTTGCTGATTCGCAGCAGTTTATAAATTCGAAGTCAATTATGTTAGTGCCATTGTTTTCAGGTGGTGGTATGCGAGTTAAGATCATTGAAGGAATGTCATTAGGAAAAACAATTATTTCAACAGCCATCGGGGCCGAAGGAATTGTTTGCGAACATGAAAAGATATTCTGATTGCTAATGATAGTAATGCGTTTGGCGATGCAATAGTTAATTGTTCAACGAATGCTGTGGATGCTGATTTACTGGGTACAAACGCAAGAAAATTGATTGAATTCAAATACGATAACAAAATTATTTGTGAGCAATTGTCTAATTTTTATAAAGACTTATTAAAATGAAATTATTGGTTATAGTATCGCGAGTGCCTTATCCTCTTGACAAAGGGGATAAATTGCGTGCATATAATCAAATAAAAGAATTGTCTAAAAAACATCAAATTATATTGTTTGCACTGAATGATTCAAAATTGGATGTCGAATCCATGGATGAACTTAAAAAATATTGTGTTGCAATAACAATATTTCCTTTATCCAAAATTTCTATAGCATGGAACTTGTTTAGAACAATTTTTTCTAA
>JADJHE010000042.1 GCA_016707685.1 Bacteroidota bacterium | reverse complement strand
TTTCAAAATGTATCTTTGACTTATTGATAAACACTATATTGTTTTAATACTTACGCAGTTCCCCAATTGTTGTGATTTGCTTTCAAAATGTATCTTTGACTTATTGATAAACACTGTACTTTGCCAAATCAACTGATTTTGATGTAATTAGATGGTGTTTTGTAATCAAAAAAATGTGTAGTTTATCAATTATAAATCCGGATTTGTCCGGATTTTTTTGTTTTAAAATAATTCCAATTGCTGGGGATATTTGGCAATTCAATAGGTTTTGCTCCATAATAGATTTCCATTTGAGCAAATTGCTTGTCCGTTATTTGTAAAATCCCTATTTTCCCATGCTCGGGTAATAAGCGTTTAACTCTGTTTTTATGAACATCTGCATTCTCGGAACTAGCACTATGCCTCACATACATACTGAATTGAAACATTCCAAAACCATCATTCAGTAATTCTTTTCTGAATTTTGCTGCTGTTTTTCGATCCTTTTTGTTTCAGTAGGTAGATCGTACATAACTAATGTCCACATGACTCTATAGGCGTTTAGGCGTGAAAGTTCGATGCTCATATCTGCAATTAATGATTGTTTGAATATTGTCCCCCTCTGGAGGGGGTAGGGGGGAGGAGAATTGTTTTCAATCTCCTCAATCGTATTTTCAATAACTCTTCTTACACTTTCAATGTTTTTTAAAATTTCTTCGTCTTTAAATCGAATAACTCTAAAGCCTTCAGTTTCTAGCTTTTGCTGCCTAATACAATCATTTTTGATTACATCTTCAAACGTATGGGTGATACCATCTACTTCAATAATCAACTTTAATTGTTTACACATAAAATCAGCTATGTATTCAAGTACTGGTCGTTGCCTATTAAACGTATATCCTTTCATGCCAGCTGCTCTTAAAACATATTTTCACAAGCATGCTTCTGCTTTTGTCATGGTATAACGCAGTTTATGTGCATTGGCTCGCAGTTTTGGGTTGTATGCGTAATGGTTTTCTTTGTTGGCTGTTGTCATTTTTTACCTCCCCCTGCCCCCTCCAGAGGGGGACAAGCTTCGTAGATTGTTAATGTTTTTATTTCTCCCTGCACCTTCCCGATGGGGACAAGCTTCGTATATTGTTTATAGTTTTTCCCTCCCCTACCCCCTCCAGAGGGGATAGGCCTGCAGAATGTGTATAGTTTTTATTTCTCCCTGTACCTTCCTGATGGGGATATGTTTTGTTATTAAAATTCGGGATACAATAATTTACGCTGTTCGCCTGTAAAACACCTTACCAAACTTACTGCTGTGCGTTGTGTGGCATTCATTAAGGGGCTTTTTTCATCATCAATAATTACATCCATTGCTGGTATTTTGAGTAAAGTGGTTTTTATTTCTTTTGAAATATCTTCATCCAAACTGTGTTCTTGCAAAACATCGCATACAACTTTGTCAACCAATGGGCGGTAGGGTTCCATTAAATCATCGGCTAGGCAATAGGCATTGTACCTGTTTTTATGAAAATACCCAATGTTGGTAGCAGACCTGCTGCAACAATACTTCTTGCCATAGTTGCACGTAATAAAGCATAGCCATAGTTTAAATAATTATTAGGTGGTAAACCTTCCCGTTCTCGCCTAAATTCATTTGCATTATGCAATAGTGCTGGAGATAGCGATTTCCAATAATAGGCAGCAGCAATACCTTCCGCATTTTCTGCATCTCCACTTTTTATGTTTTTATGCAAGGGAACTAAAAAATCGTTTTTAATTCCACGGCTTTGTAAATGTGCTTTTTGGTTTTTTATTTTTTGTTCAACGGTTTGTGCCCATAATTGTTTTTTTAGAGGCTCACTAGCGTTTATTTGCTCTCTAAAGCGTTCACTTTGTATGGTATTGCCACTCAATGGCATCATTAATCCACTGGGGTGATGTGTGCTATTGCAAGTAATTAATACAACATTGTTATCCAACAATGCTTCCATTAATGCTTGTGTAATGGTAATTTGTTTATGATCCAATACTACTATTCCAACATCTTCTATTGGTATGGAAGCTACTGCTTCTTTTTTGAAATTATCGGGCAAGGATTCGTTTTTCTCTACTTCGGGCAAACGAACTTTCAACTGAGCATTGCTCAGGTTTAAATAAGCTGGATTTCCGAAGTAGAGTGTACGCTTAATCATTTATTAAAATTCTTTAATATTCACCAATAAATACAATTTCACCTATGTGATTTATTCTTACTTTGATAATGTTTTGAAGATTTTTTGTGCTTTGTATGACTTTATATGTTATTGCTTTTAATTCTTTTTCAGAGTCAATTTTTGTTTCAAGATGATGTCTAAACCAAAATCCGGAAAGTAAGGAGCCGAACTTCTGTACTCTAAATAAATTTGGACTAATTAGATGATAATTTTCAGAGTTTAATAAATCAATCTCATTTGGATTGAAACCGGTTTGCTCATTCGGGAAAACAAAATATTCGTTTTGTTTCATGCTAAATAAAAACTGCCAGCCTTCTTTTTCTTTATAATTTTTATCAATGACAGGTATCCCTAGATTAACACGAGTTGTTGCCTCAAAAAACGAAATAACGTTTTCTTGTAAATTTTCATTTTCATCTTTATAAATAGCTACATGGTGATTGTTCCCAGTATTAACAAAATCAACAGGAATGGTGTTGCCATTTTCGTCTAGTACTAAATTGCCGTCTTTGTTTTTTGGGAATGTAATGCTTGTGCATTGTTAATTTCCTGTAATTGCTACACGTTTAATACAAATGCCTTTTTCTTTATTTAACCATATCGGATTTTCTTCTAAATTAGAGAATGCTTTTTTGCTATCACCACCAAATTCTATTAATCTGTTTTCCAATACTTTTTTAATTTGTGGGTCAACTACTTTATCTGTTTTCAAATCAGGGGTGATTTCTTTTCTAATTGTAAAAACTGTTTCTAAGGAAACCGTTTTTACTTTTGAAGGCACTTTATATGTTTGAAGAGTATCTATATATAAAGGATTTTTATCTAGGCTGTTTTTACCAGTGAAAGCCTTTTTTGAATCATTGTCAAATTCATTAAGCCTTCTTAATAACGCTTCTCTACACCGCTTATTCGCTACAGTTTGTATTGTTTCTTTGTTGAAATTCGCGCCTACTTTTTCTTCTTTTGTGATATATTGTTGTATGCTTCCATAAATAGTTTCTAAATGTAATTGACCACGAGGTGTTAGTTGTTTCTTTTTGTTTACCCCATTTTTTTTCTTTGTAGTATTTATATTAATAGTAGTTACTTTGTTTTTGGCCTTTATAGAAACTAATGTGTTTTCTAATTGCTTTTTTGCTTCAGCTCTAAAATCATTTAATGGAATAGGCGGTTTGAATCTCAGTTTGTTTTTATCATCACGATATAATTCTTTTGTTTCAATACCATAAATACTGCTTGATTTTTCACTCCGTGCATTTAAATTATTTAAATACTGGATATAGCTTCGTTTTGTGAAAGCAATGGTTAATGCATCCATGGCATGGTGTCGATGGTCATTACGCTTTGTCCAATCTTTGATTCGTTTAATTTTATGGCCATCACGGTTTTCAATTATTTCAGTCAAACCTAATTTATAATATTTATCCCAGTTTAACTCCTGCATTACATCAATCAACTGCCAATCTTCTCTTAACCTATCTGTAACCATGCCACTTGTAGAAACAACATCTTTAGCTAATTCTTCTAATATAGATTTAGCTTTTTTTGCTATGTATTGGGTATCCCTTAAATCACGTGCAATAAAATTATCTGGAATTTCTTTTCCATCCATTTTTAATTTATTGTACTTTGTTTTTGTTATTCTTCCTGCTTTATATAAATCTTCAATTTTTTTTAAGTAGTCTGCTAAACCTTTTTCGTCATATTTGTTTTTTATGAAATCATAAGCAGTTTCGTTTCCTTTTTCAATATTTATACTTCTGCTTTCAAGTGTTTTATTGAAAAAGAATCATCAAATAAGCGAGATTGAGGAATAATGCTCTATGTCGAACTCTTTGCTGAATAATTTACTAGGTTCAATATATGTATTAGAGTACAATGTATGAAATCCTGTATGTTCTAATTCTATATATAATTTATATCTAATAATATCATTTCTACTTACATGCGTTAAGCCAAATTCTTTTTGTAAGGTCGTTCTATACTTTTCGTGGTCAGTTGTTGATTTTGAAATTGCAGCAGTTAATTCTTCGCGTTCTTTCGCACTCTTTTTTAATTCCCGGGCTAATTCAATTCTAATTTCATCGGGTTTTCCATAGCTATCAATTGCAGTATTAACAACATTAATCATTTGATTTAATATTTTTTCTACTACAGGATTCCGTAAGCTGTTTTTAGATAAAATATCTAATTTGTTTTTAATACCTTTTTCTTTTTCTACTTTTGTTAACGAATCTTTGGAGTGTTTGTAGCCGGCATGAGTACACGCAACACTAAATTCATTTCCCTCTTTTAAATAAGGCAATATTTTACGAATAGCTTTGAGTGCTTAAACTCCCATAATCTGGTTGAAAGCCAACATTGGCTATAATGGAGGCGTACTCTTTTTCAAAGCCATAGTTTTCTGCAACTTTCTGTATTAAATTACCAATACCAGTTGGTGTATTATCTCCCTCAAAAGAATACAATAAATGCCATAATTGATAAGATGCTTGTTTTCAAATTTGTCACCTTCTAAATTAGTATTAAAAGCTAATATATCTGTATTGTATCCTAAACCTTCAAAAACACAAGTGACAATTTCGATTACTTTATCTGCATTTAATTTACTGAAATCATATTCTCCATTCCCACTTAATTCAATAATTGATTGATATGCTTTAAATAGCGAGTTATTAGTCCTATTTCCTTCTAAATCTTTAAAATTGAAATCTAAGTCTTTATGATTTTCAAATAGCAATTTTAATGCTTCGCTTTTGAAAGTTTATCTTTTAAATTTAATTCTTTAAATAAAATCTCTTTTTCTTCTTGATTTAACTCACGTTTAGCTCCATTAGATTTTCTATTAATTCTATGTTGTTTAATATTTGCCATATTTTAAACTCTTGAAATAATGGAGATGATTTAGGACAAACTTTATTTCCTATTTTTTTTATTTTTTTCTTACCATCTATTACTACTTCAATTTTCTTGTTTTCAAATTCACAGATGCTCACTAATCCTTTTTGACTTTTTAATCTTCTTTGATAAAAAATTATTACATCTCTTATTTCATTTTTTAGTTCATTCCTTAATGTACTATGAAATTTAGATTGAGTTTCCCAAATTGTATTGAATTCATCTAAATAATCCTGACGATAAAATACTTGATTTTTTAATCTAATGTGAGGATTTTCGTTTAACTGACGCATCAAATATTGTCCTACAGTTTCTTTATTAAAATATAATTCTTTACTTCTGTCACTAATAGAGCCCTAAGTATCCACTAGAGCTGTTTAACTGAATGTTTATTTGTTGTAGTACAACAACAAGTTGTTCTAATTCTAATTTTTCGGTTAGTCCTTTTGATCGCCATTCGTAGTTTTCTAATTTCTGTTCAGTGACTTTACCTTGTCTTTTTATACCAACTAATTCAAATCCTTTTTCTTTAAAAGCTTTTGCACAAATTGTCCAAACAGCATCGCGTTTCTTGCCACGCAACTCCTCTTTTAATTTAGGTGAAAGAATTGTTGTATGAAACGATAATTGTTTATCAAAAAATCGGTCAAACTCATTTTGTAAATCAGAGCGGTAAAAATCAGGGATGTACTTCTTATTTTCTTTTAGTAAATCAAGCACAAATTGCCCTGGAGTAATATTATCATTATATAATTTTTTTGCAATATCCATACCGTCAATTAACTGACCTTCATCTTGTGATTTGGCTTTACGGCTTCTTTTATAACCACGTTTTTTTGTTTATCATTAGCAGGACTCTTGCAAACTCCTCAAGCGATATTTCTTTAGTTGCAGCATTTGCTCTTAAACCGTAGGTTTCAAATGTTGATTTATTACCTGTTTCTGATAAAATAGAATCATTTTTTATGAATCCTTTGTCTTTTAGTATGCTAATTAAACTTTCTTTTCTAAGCTTGAAGCGTTGTAGATTTCTTCTCATACTACGTTTTAAAGTACGGTCAGCATTTGTAGTAATACTTCTACCTTTTTCAAAATTAGTTTGTTCATCTACAGTAATTGGATTTACTCGAACTCCTAGTTTTATTATTTCAGATCTTTCATTTCATTTTCTGCTTCATTCACCAACGCCCATCCAATTGATATCGTTCCTAAATCTAGTCCCTAATATCTTTTCATAGATGTATTAAATTTATATGCAATTTAAAAATTTCGGTGGATAAAAACAAATGTTTATATTTGTGTACATTTTGAAGCAAATCACAATAAGGATTATTCCGTTGTGAAAACATCTAAAGCGGGAGGAAACTCTCGCTTTTTTTATTTTAGGAAGGTGGTGATTTATATTGTTTCCTCCCCCTTGCCCCCTCCAGCGGGGGACATGCTTCGTAGATTGGTTTATATTATTACCTCCCCCTGCCCCCTCCAGAGGGGGACATGCTTCGTAGAAAATTTGATTTGCTTGTTTTTTACAAATAAAATTCTTTACTTTAGAGTAAACTAAATCATCCCCCAATAAATTATTTTTCATCATGAATTTTAAAAGATTATTTTTTACTGTAGCAATCATTGCTATTACGATTTCGTCTGCTATTGCGCAGAATTTGAATGTTACATTTAGGTCACAACTGCCGTACCCTGGTCAAACCTGTGCAAATATTTGCGGTTATGTTGATTCATTGGGTAATGAATACGCCTTGGTGGGTGCATCTTTAGGGATGTCGATAGTTGATGTTACAAATCCAACCACACCTGTTGAAGTTTTACAAATACCAGGTCCAGATAATCTTTGGAAAGAGATAAAAGTAAGAGGGAAATATGCTTATGTTACTAGCGAAGGAGGGAATGGTTTACAAATTGTGAATTTGAGTAGTTTGCCAAATACTGCAGCTGTTGTTTCTCATTACTGGACTGGCGATGGAGCAATTGCTGGTCAGCTAAATACCATTCATGCTTTGCATATTGATAATAATTTTGTGTATTTGTATGGAAGCAATTTATTCAACGGTGGTGCTGTTGTAGCGGATATTACCGACCCTTGGAATCCTACTTATGTAGGAAAATATGAAAATACAACTTCATCGTATGTTCATGATGGTTATGTTCGTAATGACACCTTGTATGCTGGTCATATTTATGATGGATTTTACTCCGTAGTAGATTTTACGAATAAAGCAGCTCCTGTTGAATTAGTAAGTCAGCAATTTACACCAACTCAGTTTACTCATAATACGTGGTTATCTACCAATAGTAAAACATTGTTTACAACCGATGAAAATGATGGTTCGTTTTTAACGGCTTATGATGTCAGCGATTTAGGAAATATCAATGAGTTGGATCGTATTCAATCTAACCCTGGTTCACAAGTAATTGTTCACAATACACATATTATTAAAGTGGCTGGGAATGACTATGCAGTTACTTCGTGGTACAAAGATGGTTTCACGATTGTTGATGCTGCTCGTCCACACAACTTAATTCAAGTAGGCGATTATGATACTTATCCTGCAGGATCAGGCGCTGGTTTTGATGGCGATTGGGGTGTTTATCCTTATTTGCCATCTGGTACTATCGTAGTTTCGAACATTGATGAAGGTTTATTTGTTTTTTCTCCCACCTATGTTCGAGCTTGTTATTTAGAAGGTATCGTAACTGATTCTATTACTGGTAACCCAATTAATGCTGCACTCGTTGAAATTTTAACAACAACAGCAACAGAGAATACGAAAATTTCTGGCGACTATGCAACTGGTATTCCTTCACCAGGTGGAACATACAGTGTTCGTTACTCTAAACCAGGATATATAACAAAAGTGATATCGGGATTAACACTTTCTGCAGGTTTGGTTACTATGCAAGATGTTGAATTGTCACCAATTGCATCTTTTGCTCTTACAGGTCAGGTTGTGGAGCAAGGAACAAGTAATGGAATAGCAAATGCAAATGTTCGTATAACAAGTGCTACTTTCGATTTCCAAACAACAGCTGATGCTTCAGGAAACTTTACCTTGCCAGCAGTATATGCAGATAACTATCAATTAACAGGTGGTAAGTGGGGATATGTAACCAATTGCTCGCAATCGCAATCAATCAATGCTTCAACAAGTGGAATTACAATCGAATTAACGAAAGGTTATTACGATGATTTTACATTTGATTTCGGTTGGACTGTAAATGGAACTGCTACAGTAGGAGCTTGGGAAAGAGCTGAACCTGTTGGAACAATGAACAACACTTTTCAATCAAATCCGGAAGTAGATGATGCTACAGATTGTTTTGACCAAGCATTTATTACTGGAAATGGTGGTGGAGCAGCAGGTGATAACGATGTAGATGGGGGGTATACACTATTAAAATCACCTTATTTTGATTTAACATCTTATACAGATGCTTATTTGGATTATTCTCGTTGGTTTTACACGGGTGGTGGATCAGGTACTTTAAATGATTCATTAAATATTTACATAAGCAATAACTCAACAACTGTACGTTTAGAGTTTGCAAATTCTGCAACCATAAGCAATTCGAACTGGGTGTATCGTACTTTCGATGTTTCAACTTACATTACACCAACAGATTCAATGCGTTTAATTGTTAGAACCGCAGACAATGCTCCTGGTCACTTAGTAGAAGCTGGATTTGATAAGTTTTTAATAAGTGAAGGTCCAACAGGAATTAGTGAATCAACTTTATTTAATGCTGGTTTAAAAGCGTATCCGAATCCTTTTACCAATCAAGTTACAATTGCTTACAACTTGACATCATCATCTGCATTAAATGCTAGTTTGATAGTAACAGATGTTGCAGGAAGAATGGTTGCTTCTCAGGACATTGAACAAAATACGGGTTCAATTGTATTGAATCCTGATTTGTCAGAAGGTATTTATTTTGTTAGAATAGCAAATGGCACTGAATTGTCTAGTCCTATAAAGATTATTAAATTGAAGTAATATGCCAATAGAAAAAAGCAGCGGGCTTCGGAACAATTGTTCCGAGCCCGCTGCTTTTTATATATAATAAACTTACTTCGTAAATTTAAATTCTGTTCTTCTATTTAACTCATGTTCTAATTCCGAACAGTCAACGCCATTTTTACATCTGTTTTTGATTTGAGTTTCGCCAAAACCTTTTGCCGATAATCTACTAGTTGAAATACCTTTTGAAATAAGGTAATTAACTACTGTCTGAGAGCGTTTAGTTGATAAGCTTAAGTTGTAACTGTCTTCACCTTTTGCATCGGTATGACTTTCAATAGCCAGTTTTAAAGCAGAATTAAGTGTCATGGAACTAGTAATTTTATCCAAAATTTTCATGGATTCTTCATCTATTTCTGCTGAATTAGGAGCATAATAAATATCTCCAACAACAACCAATTGTGTTTGACTAGATGTTCCGAAATTCTTAATGCGCAGTTCGGTGTCTTCTTCCACCTCACGTGCTAATATATTTAACTCAGCAGGCAATACTTTGTAGATAAATGCATTTCCTGATTTTTCCATTGTTTTGATAATGGTTCCATCCACTTTTGCTAAATGAATTTGCATGTCTTTTATTTGAGAGTTATCTTCTACAGGAACACTTACTAAATAATGTTCATCGGCATTCAAATTTTTGAATGTAAAATCTCCATAACTATTGGTAAATGTAGTTTGTATGATACTGTCATTCGCATCTTTCAAGACTACTTTTTGTCCTTTTAAAGGCAAGTTTTTGTCTTTTCCTGTTAATAATTTACCAGTATACTCTAGTACAAATAAAGAGTCTATACTCACATCTCCGCATTTACCTGTACTTTTTTTATCAAGCGTAATAATGACAGGATTTACTGTAATCACTTCTTTTGTCTTCGTTTTTCTATTCGAAAATTCCACCTTGATATCACTCAAAATAAAACTTTCGCCTGGCAATAGTTTTTTAGCAATATTAAAACTTGAATCATTCAACTGTAATGCAGTATTCGTAATGCTTTCAATATTTGTAGGATTTCTTCTTCCATCCATTTTTGGCACAATGTAATTGTAGGAAAGCACTTTTATATCTACTTGTGGGTTTGTGTTAATAATAGTAAAGGTTGGGTAACGAAGAATTTCTTTGATAGATGCTACATCACCTGACTTAAAGCAAGAGAACTTTAATATTAAATCATCTTGAGCTTGCGATGTTTTTTCATCACATTTTTTCTTCCCCTTTTCGTTAAGATAAAGTGTAACAGGAGGAGCTATTGATTCTTCGTATTGTTTTGTTTTTTTATTGAATGCAGAAATGCTTACGTTTTGAATCGTAATTTTCTCAGTACGTTTAAAGTTTTTTAATAATTCATCACGAATTTGATCTGTTACAAGTGAGGAGTTTGATTTAAAGGTATAGGCTTTTCCTTTTTTTACTTGGATAACCACTTCCCATTTTTTTACATTCACATTCGATTCTCCATTACCGAGAATATGAAGTGCTTTTGTTTTTTGTATGGTTTTGATGGTAAGTGTGTCATTATCAACATAACAGCCAAATACAGATTTGAAATTTTCGGCTTGAGAAAATCCTAATGTACTAATGATAAGGAAGAATGACAGGAATACGTATTTTTTCATTTTTATAATGATAGGTTATTTAAATCAAAGCTACAAAAAAATGCTTAGGTGTAAAAAACAAAAACAGAACCCGTTTGGATTCTGTTTCTATAAATTCTATGCTATTAATCTATTATTTCAATAATTTTTTCAATTCATTTTCTAAACCTTCTCCTCTTAACGATTCACTTTTTGCAATGATGACACCATCACCATCAATTAAAAAGCCAGCAGGGATTGAATTCACTTTGTATTGCGCTGCTCCAGCAGATTGCCATCCACCTAAGTCACTAACGTGATTTGTCCAAACCAATCCATCTTTTGCAATAGCATTAATCCAAGCTTCTTTGTTATTATCTAAAGACACACTGAATACTGTAAATCCTTTTGCATTTTTGAATTTAGAATCTTTGTATTTATTGTAGGTTGCTACAACATTTGGATTTTCTCTACGGCAAGGTCCGCACCATGATGCCCAAAAATCAATTAGCACAATTTTCCCTTTCAAAGAAGAAAGTGCCAATGGAGTACCATCTGGTTTGTTGTATTTTAATTCGGGTGCTTTGTTACCAATTTGTGTGCCTTCAACAGCACCTGATTCACCAGTTTTTTTATCAGATTTAATAAAACCAACTGCTAATACAGATACGGCAGCAATGGTTAATAGGATGTTTACTTTTTTCATAGTGCTAATTTACAAATTTTTCTACTTTCTAACAATGTTCGCGCCAAGTTTTTGTAAACGCAAGTCAATATGCTGGTATCCTCTGTCGATTTGTTCAATATTGTGGATTGTACTCTTTCCTGAAGCAGATAAAGCAGCAATTAAAAGAGAAACCCCAGCACGGATATCAGGAGATGTCATAGAAATTCCTTTTAGGTTGTGTTCACGGTTTAGTCCAATAACAGTTGCCCTGTGTGGATCGCAAAGGATAATCTGAGCACCCATGTCGATTAGCTTATCAACAAAGAACAAACGGCTTTCAAACATTTTTTGATGAATCAATACTGTTCCTTTTGCTTGAGTTGCAACCACCAATACAATACTTAATAAATCGGGAGTAAATCCAGGCCAAATAGCATCGGCAATTGTTAAGATAGAGCCATCAATGAAGGTATCGATTTCATATTTTTCTTGTTCTGGAATAAATATATCATCGCCTCTGCGCTCCATTTTGATACCCAGACGTTGGAATGTATTTGGAATAATACCCAATTCATCGTAAGCAACATTTTTAATGGTGATTTCGGATTGTGTCATTGCCGCTAATCCAATAAAACTTCCAATTTCAATCATATCTGGAAGCATACGGTGTGTGCATCCCTGCATTTTTTCAACTCCTTCAATGGTCAATAAATTGGAACCAATTCCAGTAATTTTTGCACCCATGCTGTTTAGCATTTTGCAAAGTTGTTGAATGTATGGTTCACAAGCTGCATTAAAAATGGTTGTTTTGCCTTCAGCCAATACTGCAGCCATAATAATATTTGCTGTACCAGTTACCGATGCTTCATCCAACAACATATAGCAGCCTTTTAAATTTTGAGCTTCTACTTTATAAAAATCATTTTCATCATCGTAAATGAATTTAGCGCCTAAGTTTTGGAATCCAATAAAGTGGGTGTCCAAACGTCTACGACCGATTTTATCTCCACCCGGACGAGGAATGTATCCTTTTCCGAAACGAGATAGGAGTGGACCAACAATCATGATTGAACCACGCAAGCTTCCTCCTTTTTTCTTAAACTCAGGAGAGTTTAAATAATCAACATTCACATCATCTGCTTGGAAGGTATATTCTTCGTGACCAGTTTTTTCGATTTTTACACCTAAATCGCGCAACAAATCAATGAGTTTGTTTACATCTACAATGTCAGGAATATTTTGAATCACTACTTTTTCAGGAGTAAGCAAAACGGCACACAATATCTGCAATGCTTCATTTTTTGCACCTTGTGGAATGATTTCGCCTTTAAGTTTTTGGCCACCTATGATTTCGAATACGCTCATTGATTTTGGTTTTAAGTTTAACTATTACGAAGTAAGCTTTTAAAACGCAAAAAAAAGGAGGTGCAAAATAGATTTTACGAACGTACAATTGTTAATAGCGAATGTGGAAAAATGTTCAATTTTATTCGCATGGAGCATGTATGTCACCCCTATGGGGTTTATTTGTTAAGAAGTTTGTTTTTTATTAAGATTTCGCTCCTACGGAGCTAAAATACTAAACGATTAAGGACGAGATGAGTTATTCGTATTCAAGTATAAAAAAATTATTCTAACCCAACAAAAAGTGTCGCATATTGCTTCACACAATTTTGAGCATCTGTTTCACTTACATTGATATTACCAGGAGTTGTTCCCCAGTCGAGCGTTAGCGTATTCGTATTATCATTTTTAACAACTTTACAATCGTTAGGGAAGCTCCAAGAATAAGTGGAATTTGGAGAGGCTGGAACTGTAAAGGTGATGTTCTTTTCTTCTTTTGAAACGATCTTTTTCCCTTCAATGATAGGTTTTTTGATTAGGCCAAAGTCATAAGCAGTAAATAAGGTAGAGTTGTAGTTTTTATCTTTTGAGAAAAAGCCTCTTTTCCCACCTTCGTATTTACATTTTCCGGGATTAATTAGCAATGCATGTGATAGCTTGTTTACTTTATAAAAAACAACTGCTTCTTTTTTTGTTGGTGTTAAATAAGCATTGCGTTGAATGTCTTTGATATTTGCATACTGATTGATAACTTCGGTAGGTTGTGTTGTGAGGTGATGCAAATTGGTCCATTGTTTCATCAGTTCAACACCATTACGTTTGTTTACCACCCAGTCGCTATTGCCTTGGTAAATAATCATTCGTGGATATTCGCCTGTAAAACCAGGATTTTGTTTGCGTACAATTTTGCCCCATTTTTCGGCCGATTTTACTCTCCAACCAAGTAAAGCCATCATTGAACTTATGTAACCATTCCCTGATTTGTAGGCGCCACCTGCAAAAATGGCTCCTGCATTAAATGTTTCAGGATAGTCGGCCATCATTACTACGCTCATCGCTGCGCCAGCAGATAGTCCAGTTATAAAAATATTCGAGGAATCAATTTTATTATGAGATTGCATGTATTCAACCATTTTTTTGATGGAATAATTTTCACCTCTGTTTTTGTTGGTATGTCTGCGTTTGTACCATTTAAAACACTTTTCAGGATTGTTGGTGAATCGTTGTTGTGGATACAAAACATAAAAACCTTGCTCATCGGCTAGTTTATTCCAACCCGTTTGTGCAGCAACAGAGGATGCACATTGTAAGCAACCATGTAACACAACAACCATTGCTTGTGGCTTCGATTTGTCAATCGAAGTGGGCTCATAATAGTACATTTTTAAATGCCCTTTGTTTTTACCAAAACGTTTTACGCGTTTTAGTTTTTGAGCAAAAAGAGTGTTGATTGAAAATAAAAAAGAGAGGAGGAGTAGTGCAGTAGTTTTCATAAAGTTTATTCAAAATCTTTGTAGAGTAAATATTTTTTACGGATGACTTTGAATTTTTTTATTCCATCAGTCCAGGTTGATCGAATGGCATCTTCCGTTTTGCCTTCTTTTATTTGCTCTTGCAGCGTAGCATTGCCTGCATGGTAATTAAAATTTTGATCAAAAAAGGAGGCTTTTTCGGGTGTGTTTTGGTAAGTTCCAATTAGCCAATACAAATATATTTTTTTTGAATTTTTAATGTATTCAGCACCAAAGTCAGAGAGGTTAAAGCCTTTGCAAAGTTGTCCTTTGTATTTTGGGTCCATTGCGCCTGGTTTAGGCTGTGGTGTAAAGGTGTAATTGCTTTTTGCTAGGGTAGGATGTCCTATAATTTGAAATGGTTTATCGGTTCCTCGTCCAACTGAAACTACGGTGCCTTCAAACAAGCCAAGACTTGGGTATAAATACACCGAGGCCATATTTGGCAAATTGGGTGATGGCTTTATTGGTAATTCGTACAAGTCGTTGTGCGAATAATTACTTAGAGTTATTACTTTTAAATCACATTTAACGCCTTCTTTTAGCCAGCCTTCACCATTAATCATTTGAGCATATTCACCAATGGTCATCCCATAAACTAATGGAACAGTATGCATTCCTAAAAATGATTTATAAGCATCTTCTAAAACAGGTCCGTCAATATAATAACCATTTGGGTTTGGACGATCGAGCACAATTACTTGTTTGTTGTTTTCGGCACATGCTTCCATTACATAATGTAAGGTAGAGATATAGGTATAAAAACGAACTCCTACATCTTGTATATCAAAAATAACAATGTCAATGTCTTTTAATTGTTCGGCTGAAGGCTTTTTGTTTTTGCCATAAAGAGAAATGATGTTTAATCCCGTTTTTTTATCTTTTTCGGAATTTACTTTTTCGCCAGCATCTACTAATCCTCTAAAGCCATGTTCTGGACAAAAAACCTTTTTTATTTTAACTCCCAAGGAAAGCAAACTATCTACTAAATGAGTGTTTTTAATAGTAGATGATTGGTTGGCAACAATGGCAACTCTTTTTCCTGCTAATAGGGGAAGGTATTCCGTTGTTTTGTCGGCTCCCATTTTTATATCATTAATTGTTTTTACGACATTATCAATCTGAATGATACTTTGTGAATTAGCAGTAACGCCAATTAAAAGGAGTATAAAAAGATATAGTGTTTTATTAATGGTCATCTTATCTGTAAAATAGTATTTTTGTGAATAATTAAATTCAACACCAAAGCTACTAAATTTTGAATATAGAACGCTTTATTGCAAAACGAATCATTTCTGGTGCCGAAACGGGTAATCAATTATCGCGCCCAATTGTGCGTATTTCTGTATTAGGAATAGCATTGGGTATTGCTGTAATGATTTTGTCGGTGGCTGTTGTGACAGGTTTTCAAGAAGAAGTACGCAATAAATTAATTGGTTTTGATTCCCATATTCGAATTACAAATTACGATAACAATGTAAGTGATGAACCACTTCCAATTAGTAGTGATCAAGATTTTTTAAAGCACTTGAAAGCAAATTCTGAAATTAAACACATTCAACAATTTGCTATAAAAAGTGGCATTATAAAAACGAAAATTGACAATGAAGCTGTTTTATTGAAGGGAATAGGAAAAGATTATGATTGGAGCTTTATTAATTCGAATTTAAAAGAAGGAAAGTCGTTTGTTGTGAGTGATACTGGTCTGTCAAGAAATATTGTCGTTTCGAAACACCTTGCCGATAAATTAACGCTTAAGTTAAATGATAAAATGGTTGTTTACTTTTTGACTAAAAAAGTAGATAGCACATCTACACAATTTGAGCAGCGTGTAAAAGTATTTTATGTTTCGGGTATATACGAAACAGGCTTTGAGGAGGTTGATGAAAAATTGGTGTTGGTTGATATTGGTCAGATTCAGAGATTAAATTATTGGTCGCCCGAGCAGATTGCAGGCTTTGAAGTAACTATTTCGGATTATGAGAAATTAGATGCATTGGGTGAGGAGTTAGACGTGTTGGTTGGGCAAGGATTAACAGCTCAAACTATCAAGCAAATTAATCCTACCATTTTTTCATGGTTGGATTTAATGGATATGAATGCGCTTATTATTTTGGTGTTAATGGTAATCGTTGCGAGTATTAACATGATGTCGGCTTTATTGATTTTGATTTTAGAACGAACAAATATGATTGGCATTTTAAAGGCGATGGGTGCAAGTAATGGAGGAATTCAAAAGATCTTTTTGTACAATGCAGCCTATTTAATTGGAAAAGGATTGTTGTGGGGAAACCTTCTAGGTATTTCTATTGCATTGATTCAATTGTATTTCGGCATTTTTACGTTGGATGCAAAAACCTATTACATTTCTCAAATACCAATTAATTTTTCAATTTTGCATATTGTTATTCTAAATATTGGAACACTTGTTTGTTGTTTGCTAATGTTGGTATTACCAAGCTTTATTGTTTCAAAAATCACACCTGTGAAGGCTATTAAATACAGTTAGGATGATAGAGGTAAAGAAGGTGCATGCATTTACGGGCCACAGTGGCGCAGTTTATTCATTGGAGAAAAGTAACGATGCTGCTCTTTTTTATTCAGGAAGTAGTGATAAGTATTTAGCTCAATGGAATATAGAGAAGCTTATTCCTGAAAAATTTGCAGCCCAGTTCCCTTCTATTGTTTATTCCATTTGTCTGATTGCAGAGCAAAATGTTTTATTGATTGGTACTTCTGCTGGTAGTATTCATGTAATTGATTTATTAAAAAAGGAAGAAATAAAAATACTCCAACACCATACCGAAGCTGTTTTTAATATCAAATACAATATTCAAGAACAAGTGTTTTATTCGGTAGGTGCAGATGGAAACTTTGCAGTTTGCTCCTTAGCATCCCTATCACTTATTAAAATTAAAAAGCTTTGCAATGCGAAGGTACGTGGTATTGATTTTAGTTCAGTGGTTAATGAACTTGCTATAGCAAGTAGTGATGGTTATATCCGAATTTTTGATTTAAAAACATTGGATTTAAAGAAGGAGTTTATTGCTCATCAATTAGCGGCCAATTGTTTGTGTTATTCTCCCGATGGATTGTATTTATTGAGTGGAGGCAGAGATGCACATTTGAATATTTGGAGTGTTGCAATGAATTATTCATCAGTTAAATCGATTCCTGCTCATAATTTTGCCATTTATGATATCGTTTATTCGCCCGATAAGAGGATGTTAGCAACAGCTAGTAGAGATAAAACGATAAAAATTTGGGATGCTAGTACATTTGAATTACTTGTTCGTATTAATAAGGAAAATTACGATGGGCATGTAAATTCAGTCAATAAGTTGTTGTGGAGTAATTATAAAAATCAATTAATTTCCTGCGGTGACGACCGCTCTATTTTGGTTTGGGATATTCAATTAACGCAAGCGTAGCCAGCCTAAAGGTTTTCTTCTTTCTCCAATCGTATATTTACCATTTTCAAATTGTAGTTTGTAGTGCTCACGTGGTGTCATATAAATGTTCTGTTGGATAATCTCAATTTCATTCTCCTCCACTTTTGTAATAATAGCTACATGCCCAAATTCTCCATCAAAAATGAGTAGATCATTTTCTTTTGGTGCTTCTGAATTTTCATTATAAAATTGAAGTAGATTACGTTCTTTATTGAGTTCGCCATGTTTCAAATTCTTATCAAAAAAATCTTTTGCGTGCCCATATCCATTTGGCATTTTATGATTTAAATAATCGTAGTAATAGCGTTTTACATATTCTACACATTGCCATTTTTTGCCATAGTAATAGGAGCTGTCTTTTTTGTAATGTTTTCCATGACTTTTGCTGTACATGCCACCATTGTTATACACTACAATTCCATTGTGCGAATCAATTGAATCGCCAATTTTAAATGAATGTGTAACTGCGTGTAATGGGTAGCGTTGTTGAAGAAAGAGAAAATAAATAGCAACGAATAAGCCTAATAGAACGACTAGTACAAGTCCGATTTTTTTAAGCATTTACTGTTGGCATTTACAAAATGGAGAAAAGTACACTTTTGTTTTAGGGAGCATTGCTTGAATACGGTCTTGTTCGGCATCAGGAATAAGAATAACTCGTAAGTCTAGAACTTTAAGACTTGTTAAATTTTTTAATTCATTCGGAAAACTTTCTATGTTGTTACTCCACAAATCCATGTATTTTAGTTTGTTTAGCTTTCCAATTTGGTAGGGAATAGCCGTTAATTCATTCTGATTTGCATTAAGAGAATATAAATTTGTTAGTTCACCCATTTCTGGTGGTAAAGCTTCTAAACTGTTTTTTGAAATGGCAAAATATTGCAGGTTTTTTAGTGTCAAAATTTCTGCTGGTATTTCTTTTATATCATTCTTGCTAAGATCTAAGTATTGTAAATTCTTAAACTGAAAAATTTCTTTTGGAAATGTTTTTAATTTCTTTTTGCGAAGTTCAAGTTTGATTACGTTATCAGGATTTTTTAGAGCTTCTTCAATACTTGTGTAAGCATAGAGTGTATCGAGTGTAAGTGAGTCAAGTAATACATTTTGAGAAAGTGCTTTTGTTTGAAAAGCAATTGCTACAATGCATACGATGATTATTTTTACACTTATTTTCATTGCAATTTGTTGAGTATTTTTTCTGAATTTGTTTTATCCAAAGCCAATTGTTTGGTTAATTCATCTAGTCCATTAAACTTCACTTCATCTCTTAGACGCTCAATAAAATAAATGGTTGCGTCTTGGTTGTAAATATCCATATCGAAATCGAAAATGTTTACTTCAATACTTCGTCCTTTTCCTTCAATGGTTGGATTGTTTCCTATGTTCAGCATTCCACCATACAATTGTCCGTTGTGTCTTACTTTCACTGCGTAAACTCCATCCGCTGGTATAATTTTATATTTGTCTTGTAATTGGATATTAGCAGTTGGATATCCAATCGTTCTGCCCAGCTGTTTTCCTCCAACTACTTTGCCGCAAATGCTAAATTCATGTCCTAAATACGTATTTGCCGTTGTTACGTCACCAGCAAGTAAAGCCGTTCTAATTTTGGTTGAACTGATTTCAATTGAGTCTATATCTTTTGCAGGAATTTCTTCAACATCAAAACCATAAAGAGGTCCGTATTCTTTTAAATGTTCAAATGAGCCTTCGCGATTACGACCAAAATGGTGGTTGTAGCCAATTACCAGTCGTTTTGTTTTGATTGTATTTACCAATATGTTTCGCACAAATTCTACCGAACTTAATCGTGAAAACTCTTTAGTAAATGGGTAAATAATTAAATGGTCAATACCATACTTTTCTAGCAATTCGATTTTTTCTGGTTGTGTATTGATAAGTTGAAGTTCATTGTCTTCTGGGAACAAAACCATTCGAGGATGAGGATAGAACGTTAGTAGAACAGTTTCACCATCTTCTTCTTTTGCTAATGCTTTTAAGCGAGCAATTATTTTTTGATGCCCAACATGCACCCCGTCAAATGTTCCAGTGGTTACAATAGGGTTTTTCACGCCTATAAAATCATCAATGTTGGTATATACTTTCACAGCTGCAGCAAATAATTGTGCTAATTTACTATCATTTTATCAATGTTTTATAACTTCGCAATTAATTATTTATTCGACTTGTTTTGAAAGCTATTATCCGCCAGTCCTTTTTATTGATTCTTTTTTGGTTCATATTCTTCTTTATAGGACGAATCAGCTTTTATTTATGCGTTACGCCACTATTGGAGAATATATCTTTTTCTATTCTATTTCAATCGTTGTATAAAGGATTACGCTTGGATTTATCTATGATTGGATATCTAGTAGCTATTCCTTTTTTATTGACGACTATTTATTATTTCTTGCAGAAAAAAATTATTGGTCAATTAATTCACTTTTTTAATTACCTATTTATTGTTATTTATTCTTTAACTGCCGTTGGTGAGGCGTGTTTATACCGTGAGTGGAAATCGAAGTTGAGCATGCAAGCCTTGCAGCATTTTTTACATCCTTCTGAAGTTTTCAAAACAACATCACTAGGTTTGACCTTTTTGTTTTTTGGTTTATCTGCTATTTTTATTTTTTTATTTATCAAGTTGTACAATCGGAAAATTTCCTTGCAACTTGTTGTTCCATTGAATGTAGAGTCGTTTCTTAAACGTAGTTGGAAAGGACTGTTGTATTTTGTTGTTGTAATAGTTTTTTCTGGATTGAGTATTCGAGGTGGCTTGCAACAAATACCTATTCAAAGTAGCGATGCTTTTTTCTGTACACAGCCAATAGCAAATGATGTTGCCGTAAATCCCTTTGGAACATTGTTTATAATATTGTTGACTACGAAAACCATTTCAAGGAAAATCCTTTTAAAGATTTTGCTCAAGCAGATGCCGATAAACTAGTATTTGATTTATATAAAGTAGAAAAAGATACTACCATTCAATTTTTATCGAACACTCGCCCCAATATTGTATTCATTATTATGGAAAGCTGGAGTGCTTCGGTTATCAAATCTTTTGGTGGGGATGATTTTGCTCCGTTTGTGGATAGTTTAAGTAGACAGGGAATTCGTTTTACAAAATTATATCCAGCAGGTTATGTATCCGACCAAGGAATACCTGCCGTATTGAGCGGTTATCCAGCGGTATCACGAATTAGTGTGATTAATCAAAGCTCTAAGTCAGCTAAATTGCCTTGTATCAATCAGGATTTAAAAGCATACGGTTATCAGAGTGGTTTTGTGTTTGGTGGCGATTTGAATTATGGAAATATAAAAAGTTATGTGTTTAACAAAGAGTTTGGAGTAGTAAAGGAAGAAAAAGATTTTGATAGTAACTTGGATAGAGGAAAGTTAGGAATACAAGATGGTGATATGCAAAAAGAATATTTACGTTACTTGAATGAGGCGAAACAGCCTTTTGTTTATTCTTGGTTTACACTTAGTTCACATATGCCATACGATTATCCAGGTGATAAAAAACAATTAGTAAATCATAAAGAGAATGATTATATTAATTCGATTGGATATGCAGATAATTCGTTTCGACAATTTTTTGAACAAGCAAAAAAGCAGCCATGGTATAACAATACCTTGTTTGTGATTGTTGCAGATCATAGCCATGCCGATCACCATGATTATAGCGTTTATGATGCCGAATACCACCGAATACCATTGTTGTTTTTTGGTGATGTTATTAAGCCTGAATTTAGAGGAAAGAATATTGAAACCGTATTCTCTCAATTGGATATTCCTGTTACTATTTTAAAGCAAATGGGTTTAAACAAAGAAGCAACTCAGTATAACTGGAGTAAAAACATGTTTAATCCAACGGTTAATCACTTTGCCTACTATTGCAGTTTTGCAGGAGGAGGAATTGTTTCGGATAGTGGTTCAATTGGTTATCAACATGGTTTGATAGAGCCAGTGATTAATCATTTGCCTAATTACAAACCTTTAACTGACAGTTTAACAAAAATCACAAAAGCATTTCAACAAGCTGTGTTTGAGGATTATCGATTGAAATAGCTTTATTCTACAATCAGCTTTTCGGTATAGCTAGATTGTGCATTTTTGATTCTTACAAAATATATCCCTGTAGATAAGTTCAGATGGATTACTTCAGATGCATTTATATTTGACAAGGAGTAAATTGTTTCTCCCAATACATTTACTATTTCTATCTTTTTGATTGTTTCTCCTGTTTTTAATTGAAATGTTCCATTGTTTGGGTTTGGAAAGAGCAATGTTTCTGAATTCGTATTTTGCTCTGTAATTCCAACGCCTCCAAGTTCTCCAAATCGTTTCGAAAATTCTTCGGTGTATTGATTTGCAATGGTTTCATCATGGATAATCAAGGTGTTTTCATCATTGTCGGTTTCGGCAGAGTTTGTCCAGTTGTGAGAACCTGTTACTACTAATGGGTCGGAGCTAGAGTACATCGCATCAACAATACAATATTTATGGTGAAAATCATTTGCTGTTGCATCATGTGATAATACATTGATTCCTGCGCTTAGTAATCCAGCATATTCTGATCCGAAATAATTGATGTTTTCAATAATACAACGAACAGTTACGCCCCTGTTTTTAGCTGCAATAACGGCATCTCCTAAATCATTGTTGATGAACGTGAACATTGCAATGTCTAGTGTGTGGTCGGCACTATTAATTGCATTTACAATTTGTGTAGTCGTGTTATCTGTAGGTGAAAAATACAATTGTATCGTGCTGGTTCCAATTGTAAAAGTATGAGTAGTGTTGTCTGTTTTGTCGGGACCAAATTTACTGTTGCTCATATTGGGTTGAGCACCAGTGGAGCCCCACATTTCATTAAATTCAGTTGTGTATGCCTGAGCAAGGTTTGCATCCTTTGTAATTACAATGTTATTATAATCATTGAACATACTGCCCGATCCAAAATTCATAGAACCAGTTAGTAATGTGAAATTATCAGCAATCACAAATTTGTTGTGCATCACATCTACCGTAAGGTTTGCAGTACGTTTCAATAATGGAATGTTACTATTTAAACCCGTTAATGCCGAATTAAGACTGTTTGTTGCTGAAATGTATCGAACTTGCACACCTCTTGTATATGCATTGTTTAGAGCCGTTACAATTTTTGTGCTTCCATTATCCCAAACTGCTATGTCCAATGTTACATTAGATGCATTAATGATTGCACAAATGGTGTCATCTAAATTGGATGATTGATGTGCATCTGTTATTGAAGAAATCGTATTATCGACCGATTGATTAAAATAGACTTTAATATTTTGGCTATAGCTATTAAATAGGCCAATAAAGGCTATGGTTAAAATGATTCTCATTGATTGATTTTGTTGGGCTTTGAAAATTATTTTTGCTCTTTAGCTTTTTTCTTTTCTTGTTTTTTGAAATAATTACGTAACAATATATTGTGCTTTAAAGCTTCCATGTCTTGATCAAAATTTTTAGTTCCACTCTCAATATTAATCATGCTTTTATTTAGATTGTTCACAAAGTTAGTATCCATTAATACGGTTCCAATTGCCCCTTTACCACTTTTTACATGAGAAGTAATGTAGTGTAAATCGCCACTAACCAATGCTAATGAATCGGAAATAAGTTTAATGTTTACTATACTTTGATGCAATTGGGTTGAGAAAGCGGTATCGGTTAATAAAGCACCAATTGTTCCTTTTCCTTCTTTTACGTGCTGTACAATTCTACTTAAATCGCCAGTAATGATCGCTGTTCTTTCGCCAGTTACTTTTATATTCACAATTGCTTGTTTCACATTTTCAGCAACAACAGTATCCATCAAAATGCTCCATAATGTGTTTGGACTGTTTAGTTTTTTTACAATATTCTTTATTTCTACCGTTATTTCTCGAACATTTTCATTCGTAATGTTTAGTGTTTTCATCATCTCATCTGTCCCAACAGGTTTGTGTGCTAATAAAACATCTCCATCTTCAACACTTGGTGCATCTTCTTTTGAGGAGTTTATATTGATAAGTTTATTTCCCATTAATCCATCTGTTCCAACAATGGCTGTCGCATTTTTTTTGATAAACTCTTGAACTTTGTCTTCAATAATCATTACTACATTTACAGTAGTATCATTAATAATTTCAACGCTTTCAACGGTTCCAACATCAATACCTGTAAAGCGTACGTTGTTTCCTGGCATCAATCCATTCACATTGTGAAATTGTGCGCTTAAGCGGAAGTTGGAGCCGAATAAATTTTGTTTTGAGCCTATTAAATAGAATGAAAAAATCAATAAGATTGTTCCTATCAAAACAAATAATCCAACACGAATATTTTTAGATGTTTCTTGTGCCATTTTCGTTATTCAAAAAATTGTTTTACTTTTTTATCGGTCGATTTTTCTAATTCTTCATACGTGCCAGTTGCGTAGCAGATACCATCAATAAGCATCACAACTCTGTTGGCTACAATTTTTACACAATTTAAATCATGTGATATAATCACAGAAGATGTATTGTATTTTTTTTGTATGTCAACCATCAAATTACTTATTTCTTTTCCTGTTATGGGGTCTAAGCCTGTTGTAGGTTCATCGTATAAAATAATATCTGGTTTTAATATAAGGGTTCGTGCTAATGCAATTCGTTTACGCATACCACCCGATAATTCTGAAGGCATCATGTCAACCGTATGTGGCAAGCCTACATTGGTTAACACTTCCATCACTAAATCGTTCACCTCTTCTTTGCTAGTTTTTATCCAATGTCTGCGTAAAGGAAATTCTAAATTTTCATGAACGGTCATTGAGTCATACAAGGCATTGCTTTGAAATAGAAATCCAACTTTAGCACGCATTTTATCCAAATCAGTTGTGTTCAGTTTTGGGACTTCATTGCCTAATACGTTAATCATTCCTTTATCAACCTGCATCAAACCAATGATGCATTTTATTAATACCGATTTTCCAGAACCTGATTTCCCTAATACAACTACATTCTCGCCACGTTTTAAATCAAAGTTAAATCCATTCAAAACTTGGTTGTCGCCAAAAGCTTTGTGTAAATCACGAACTTGAATAACAGCAGAAGTATCTGTTGCATCAATGGTTGTAGTTGATTTAGTTGTTTGTGGATTCATTTAATTCAAATTTAAGATATCGGTAATTTGAACAGCTAATAAATCGATAATAAAAACTAATAATGAAGAAACAACCACTGCGGAGTTTGCCGATTGGCCAACACCTTCTGTTCCTTTGTTGGAATTAAATCCTTTGTAACAACCAATAATTCCAATTGCAAAGCCAAAGAAAAATGTTTTTATAATAGATGGAACCACATCGCCAAAAACTAATGTGTCGAATACTTGATTCCAGTATAAATCCCAACTAACAACTCCACGAATGTTAGCACCTAAATAACCTCCGTACAAAGAAACGGCATCGGCCAAAATAGCTAAAATTGGAATCATGAGTGTGGTACTCATTACACGTGTAACTACTAAAAATTTATATGGGTTTGTTCCTGATACATCCATTGCGTCAATTTGTTCGGTTACTTTCATCGAACCTAATTCGGCACCAATACCTGAACCAATTTTTCCAGCACAGATAAGTGCCGTTATAACAGGAGCTATTTCTCGAACCAAGGATACTGAAACCATTTTGGGTAGCCAAGCTTGTGCACCAAATTCAACTAAGGTTGGTCGCGATTGAATAGTAATAACCAATCCCATAATGAAAGCGGTAATTGCAACAAGCGGAAGTGATTTATTTCCGATGTAATAACATTGCCTTAGAAATTCAGAAAATTCGAAACGAGGTTTGAATGCCTCTCGGAAAAAGCGTCCCGTAAAGCGTGAAATTAACCCTATTTCTATAAATATATTTTTAATCATTTTCTAAATTTAATACGAATATCCAATTTTTGACGAATGTAAGGTATGGCGTATGTCATTGTAAGAACTGATAATTATCATATCAGGTATTGAAGGTTTGTATCAATAACACTTATTCTTCGATAATGCTAAGATACAGATTTTCTACTTTTTTACGTGCCCAAGGCGTTTTTCGTAAAAATTTGAGACTCGATTGAATGCTCGGGTTGGTTGTAAAGCAATTGATGTTGATATGATAGGCTAGATTTTCCCATCCATAAAATTCAACCAAATGATTTAAAATCATTGCCAATGTTTTACCATGCAATGGATTGTTGGATTGCGTGCTCGACATTCCACTAACTATTGTTTTTTCTGCGTGTGCGTTTTTTAGCGTCTTTGCCTTTTAGTTTTTCTATTTTACTCGGACCACCTAAATTTACTTTTTTGTTTTTCTCTTTTTCTCGTGAAAAGCAGGGCCAGGAACATAATTACTTTTCCCCTTTTTCTGGTTAATACGATCCACAATTTTTGGTTGCTCATCATCCGTTAGCATTTTCGAAATTTCAACTCCTTCAGGAATTGATTTATATGGAATAGCTTGTTCCATAACACTTTCAATTGCTACTTGATATTCTTGCTCTGTTTCGTTGATGAATGTGATTGCCGCTCCGTCTTTGTTTGCTCTACCTGTTCTACCAATACGGTGAATGTAATCTTCTGGACGCTCTGGTGTATCAAAATTTACAACATGTGTTACATCTTTGATATCCAAACCACGAGCAACAACATCCGTAGCAACTAAGATACCTTTGGTACCTTCATGGAAATCTTTTAATGCTTTAATACGTGCTGTTTGTGCTAAATTGGAATGAATAACAGCTACATTATTTGGAAAACGGCCTTTTAATAAGTCGAATAAGTCGTCAGCTAATTTTTTTGTACTCACAAATACGAGCACTTTACTCATATCTGTATTGTTTCTTAGCAAGAAATCCAACAAGTTAACTTTTGTATAAAAGTTGGGAACGTGATAACAACTTTGAATGATTTTTTCGAGTGGTGTACCATGGCGTGCCACTTCAATTTTTAAAGGCTCGTGAAAATATTTTGCAATCACGGCTTCAATCTCTTCGCTCATGGTTGCCGAGAACATTAGGTTCTGGCGTCTGCCAGGTAGAGTTTCCAAAAAACTAAGTAATTGTTGGCGAAAGCCTAAACTTAATAATTGATCTACTTCATCAATTACCAATTGTTTAATGTCTTTTAAACGTAATAAGCCTGTTAGAGCTAAATCCACTAAACGACCAGGTGTAGCAACAATAATATCCACACCGTTATAAACCAATTGTTTTTGTGTTTTGATATTGGTACCACCATAAACTGCTAAAAAGCGGATGTTGGTATAACCACTTAGTTTTTCAATTTCTTTTACAATTTGTAATACAAGTTCACGAGTAGGAACAACAATTAATACGCGAGGGTGGCGTTGTTCCGAATATTTTAATTGTCGAAGAATCGGCAATAAATAAGCAAATGTTTTGCCCGTTCCTGTTTGAGCAATACCTACAACATCGCGTCCCGACATAATGATAGGGAATGCAAGTTCTTGAATAGGAGTAGGGTGTATGTATCCTAAATCATCGAGTGATGAGCGGAGTGGTTTGTTAATGTTTAATTCTTCGAAAGTCACGCTAATAAGTTTAATTAAAGCGCTAAGGTAGTTTAAACTATGGGATTTCGGGTGTATTTGGCAGAATAATGTATGTAACTTTTATGGAAAGACTTTTGGAATGGAATTTAGACTTTAAATTTCAATAAAGTTTAGTAATCTTTAAAACCATTTTCCTGAACGAATGGATAAGAGTGATTTTATGATTTTAATCAGTTTTAGCGCTTGTTTTTTGCTGTTTGTCGGCTAAGAAGGGATTGTTAAAATTAACTATAAATTGTTAATCAATTTTTTTCACATTTATAGTATAAATTGTTACTTTTGCACTCGATTTTTAAATATACACTAATTTATATACTATAAAAATGTCACAAACAAGCGGTAAAATTGCACAAGTAATTGGTCCCGTAATTGACGTAAGCTTTGAAGGCGGTTCTCAATTACCTAACATCCTTGATGCCTTAGTAGTAGTAAAGCCTAATGGTCAAAAAGTAATTCTTGAAACACAAAAACACATTGGTGAAGATACCGTGCGTACAATCGCAATGGATTCATCAGATGGTTTATACCGTGGTATGCCCGTTACAAATTCTGGTGCTCCTATCACTATGCCAGTAGGCGAGCAAGTAAAAGGCCGTTTATTTAATGTAGTAGGTGAAGCAATTGATGGTATTGGTGATGTATCGAATAAAGGTGGTGCTTCTATCCACCGTATGCCTCCTAAATATGAAGATTTATCAACTTCAACAGAAGTTCTTTTCACAGGGATAAAAGTAATCGATCTTTTAGAGCCTTATGCAAAAGGTGGTAAAATTGGTTTGTTTGGTGGTGCTGGTGTTGGTAAAACCGTATTGATTATGGAGTTAATCAACAACATTGCAAAAGGATACGAAGGTTTATCAGTATTTGCTGGTGTTGGTGAGCGTACTCGTGAAGGAAATGACTTATTACGTGAGATGATTGAATCTAACGTTATTAAATATGGTGAGGAATTTAAACATTCGATGGAAAAGGCGGATGGGACCTTACTAAAGTTGACATGAAAGAATTAGAAAAATCACAAGCTACATTGGTGTTCGGTCAGATGAACGAGCCTCCAGGAGCACGTGCTCGTGTTGCTTTGTCTGGTTTAACTATGGCGGAATACTTCCGTGATGGTGATGAAAAATCAGGTGGACGTGATATCTTATTCTTTATTGATAATATCTTCCGTTTTACACAAGCAGGTTCTGAGGTATCGGCTTTATTAGGTCGTATGCCATCAGCGGTAGGTTACCAACCTACACTAGCAACTGAAATGGGATTGATGCAAGAGCGTATCACTTCTACTAAGCGTGGTTCTATTACTTCGGTTCAGGCCGTTTACGTTCCTGCCGATGACTTAACTGATCCAGCTCCGGCAACTACATTTGCCCATTTGGATGCTACAACGGTGTTGAATCGTAAAATTGCAGAGTTAGGTATTTACCCAGCAGTGGATCCTTTGGATTCTACTTCTCGTATTTTATCTCCAGCTGTTTTGGGTGATGCTCACTATGGTACAGCTCAAAAAGTAAAAACAATTTTACAACGTTACAAAGAGTTACAAGATATCATTGCAATCCTTGGTATGGATGAGTTAAGTGAAGAAGATAAATTGGTTGTATCACGTGCTAGACGTGTTCAACGTTTCTTATCTCAACCGTTCCACGTTGCTGAACAATTTACAGGTTTAAAAGGTGTATTTGTTTCTATCGAAGATACAATCAAAGGTTTCAACATGATTATGAATGGTGAAGTGGATGAATATCCTGAAGCAGCATTCAACCTTGTTGGTACAATTGAAGATGCAATTGAAAAAGGTAAAAAGATTTTAGCTGAATCTAAATAGTTATTTGTCCAAGTCTTAGTCAGTGTGTTTTTAAGAATAATGCCGTGAAAAAAGATTTAATTAAAAAAAATAAGACAAAAAATAGAAAAAGAATAACTCCTGAAAAAAGGTACAGCGGTGATGTTTTCGGAAAAATACTTTGGTGCTGAAGGTTCTTTTGGAATCATGAACAACCACGCTCCAATTATTGCAACCTTGAAAAAAGGAATTGTAAAAGTTACGGAGACCTCCAGTAAAGTTGAGAACTTTGAAATTAAAGGCGGAGTAGTGGAAGTTCTAAACAATAAAATTATTGTTTTAGCTGAAGCTTAATCAGGTTATTCGAATTAAAAATCCCCTAAAGATTATTTCTTTAGGGGATTTTTTTTGATTTAATGATTCGTTATAAAATTTCCTACTGCTATCAAATAAGATTGAAAGCCCATGGTTGTGGGTATTGTGCTATGTCCTGCATTTGGAATGCGATGCGCCTCCTTGTAAGTGCCTTGGTAGTTGTTATATACCACAGCACCATGCGTATCAATGTTTAAAAAATCATCGGCTCGCCATGTACCCAAAAGAAGGGTTGTTGAACACCTTTAATCTCCTCCCCATTGTTAATTTGCAAATCGGTTACCGT
>JADJHE010000041.1 GCA_016707685.1 Bacteroidota bacterium | reverse complement strand
CTTTAAATGAGTAATTAGTTTCTCCTTTTCTCGTTTCTACCCAAAATGCATTGATTACTTTCGAACCACTTTCAATACTTACCAATGCACGTCCTTCACCACTTGATGGAATGGTAAGTTTTACATCTTCACCAACATTGTATTGTTTTTTATCGGTATTGAATGATAACAATGTTGCACCTTCATTTCCTTTTGGAGATGAACCATACCATGATGGCCAGTCGATGTAAACTGTTTGTCCGGTACGATGACCGCTTTCTTCATCTGTAACACAAACATAAAAGCGTCCCCACTCAGGGCGATTTACACGTAATACAAATTGTCCTTTTCCATTGGTAGTGGTAATGTATTGGTCCATGATTGGTTGACGGTATTCATTACCAACATAGTTCGCTAAATCACCATCATAACTATCCCACCACCATCTCCAGTTTACTTTAAACACTTGAACTTTTAATTTGCTTTTTGATACTGGTTTTCCATCACTGTCAACTGTCACAATTTTTACAATGTGATTGGTATCTGTTTGAATCATTCCTGAAAATTTATTTCCTTCAGGCAATTTCATCCCAACATAAGATGAATATGGAGAGTAAGGAATTGAAAATTGATCAACACTAAATGCTCCACCTTGTTCGAATACACGAACTTTGAAAGCAGCTTTTAACATGCCTGGTGCTGCATCATTTACATTGATGTTCGGTTTTACAATCGCTTTTCCTTCGTTATTAATATCCGAATCAAAAATCATTTGTGCTTCTGATGTGAAGTTACGTGCAGCATCATCAAAGTTATACTCTTCAAACTTTTTAAATGTAGTTTGTGTTTCGGATAAAGTAACTTCTACTTTTGCATTTAAGTTGCGTGCTACTGCTCCATGTAACCATTTTACTTCTAAGTTGCCTGGTAATTCTTTTTTAGTTACCGATAATTTATCCGCACCAAAATCCAATTTTATTTTTAATCGGTTTGGCATGATGGTTTCAATTTTTATGTTTTTTGTAAACCATGCTCCACCCACTTTTATGCGTGCAGTCCAGTTTCCTGTTGGAGAGTTTTTATCAGTTGTTGTTGTGAAATTATAAAATCCATCCAATCCTTTTGATTTTACCATTTTGCGGAACACTTGTCCTTGTGGATTTAACAACTCAAATTGCACCGGATGATTTTTTGGAAGTGTATTTAATTTGTCTTCCAATATAAATGATAAGAACAAGGTGTCGCCAGGTCGCCATACACCACGCTCGCCATAAATAAATCCTTTGATTCCTTTTTGAACTTGTTCACCACTTACATCAAATGCACTTAGTGATAATGAAGAACCATCATCTAATTTTAAGTAACCGCGTTGTGAACCACTTTTTACCAACATTAAAAATGGTTTCTTTTTGAAGGTAGCATCCGCCATTCCCCACCATCTGTTTTGAGCGTTTTGATTACTTGCAATTGGTAATCGTACAATTCAATGGTTGCATTTGCGATAGGAGCAGTAGTGATTAAATTGGTAACAATAAATTTCATGGAGCCATCTGTTCCTCGTTTTGCAATTAATCCTAAATCGGAAGCAAGGATGTTGCGACTTACTTCTCTGTTTCTATAATAAGAGTTACGGCAAGGATTATCTCTATCATTATAATTATATCCGTAATCGTATTCGTCATAGTATTCGTAATCATCGTAATAATAATCACCATAATAATCCCAATCATGTTCGTCATCGTCATCGGTTCCATCACCAACTTCTTGCATGCCTGCATTGTCTTCTTCTGGTCCACCTGCGTCTGTACAAGCATAAGTAGAATATTCTTTTGAAACTGATGATGACTTTATAAATAGCCCCTGGTTCTGCCTTAATTAATTGTGCTAAATCAAATGAATAGGTATTCCATTTTCCTAAATCCATTGCACTTTTTTGTGTGAGTTGAATTGTTTTCTTCAATACAACTTTTCCAACACGTCTCAATTCACGTTGGCCTTCTAAATTGTTTACTTGTAAAAATTGAGGAATATTTTTTTCGTAGATTTTTAAAATTTTAACATCAACAGCTCTTAAACTCACAGCTCTAAAAGGGAAAATTAATCCATTTGAATTTGGAAGAATAACACCCTTGCCAATTAATTGTATTTCAGGTTTTATTTCTTCAAACATCACTTCCATTAAATAACGTTGTTTCAATGGCATTCCTAAAATGTTTTTAACACCAACTTCAGCAGTGATGGTTCTTGGTCCGGCTTGGCGTGTTTGTGGATATACACGAATTTCATTGTCTTCAATAATATATTTCAAAGCACTACCACCTGTTAATGTTACCAATCCTTCCAATGCTTGATTTTCTAGTATTGGATCTGAAAATTGTAACACTGCATATTGTTCTGGACTTTGAATCACTTTTACATCCATCACTTTAAAATCTCCCAGAGCTGGAATTTCAATTGTTTTGGTGCCTTTTAAATCCACATTGATTGAACTACTATCCCAATTTACTTCTACTTTCCCTGCTTTTTCGGTACGTTGAATTCCTTCTACCGCAAAACGGTGTGTAGTTCTGTTGCCTTCGTGTACCCATGTGATAGGTAATGTTTTTCCATTTTGTGTAACAGTAACAATTTTTTCTACACTCGGCAAATCTGCTACATCAGCAGTTGAAAGTGTACCATCTAAACGTTGAGTACGTAATGTTTTTTTATCGGTAGTTGTCATTCCATCAATGTATACTTCATACGATTGTTGCATTGTTTGGAAGCTAAAATCAAATGTTTCGAACTCATCTGGAACTTCTAAAATTTCAGATAAATAAAATTCCGCTTTGTATTCAGTTCCATTCGGTAATGGCTTTTCGGGTCTAAACTCAATAGTTCTGCTGTCTAACCAAACTGCAGTTCCTTTTATAGAAGGAGAAAAATCGAATAGTGTTTTTTCAATCGGCTTGCCAATCTCAATTGGAGCCTCGTGTTCGTTCGTTAATAAAATTCGAATACTCGATTCACTTGAAATAATGCCTGAGGTGTAAGCGCTGATATAGGCGCTAAATGCAGGGTTTGATTCTTCTTGAGTAGATGAGTTTGATTTGCTGTATACAGCAAATCCAATCATAGCAAGCACAACAAAGCCAGCAATGATAAAACAATAAACGTTTAGACATTTGGTAGAAAAGTTTGGGTTAAATGATGGGTGATGGAATTTTGATGTAAATGTAGAGCAAAAACCAATTCTGTTATAAAAAGTTAAATAATATTTTTGGAACGCAATTTGTCAAGGCATTATCCGTAATTTAGTGTACCGAATAAACGGTAATTTGTACATTCGTTCAATAATTGTAAATCTACATTTCTATGCTTAAATCTAAAAAGCTGCTTTTTCTGATACCAGTGCTCGCTGTAGCCCTGTTTTCTTATACATTTGTTGCTCAGTCCGAGAAAGAGGAAGCTCTTGATCAGGTTCTTTTGCAAAGCCTTAGCAATATTCATTTTGCTCCTTTGGAAATAAATGATAAGTTTTCCGAAAAAGTCTATAAATTCTATGTTCAGCGCCTCGATTACAATAAAAAATTTCTTTTGCAGTCGGATGTGGAGGAGTTAAAAAAATACGAACACAGTATTGATGAAGACGTTAATGCGGGTCGTTTTAACTTTTTTAACAAGTCCTTGGAAATTATTACCGACCGTATTCAGGAGGCACAAACTTATTATAAGGATATTTTATCGCAACCAATTGATTTTACGAAGGAAGAAACCATTCAATTGGATGCCGAAAAGTTAAACTTTTGCAAGTCGAAAGAGGAATTGAAAGATGCTTGGCGGAAATCCATGAAGTATCAGGTATTGGCAAAAATGGGTGATATGTTGGAATCTCAAGAAAAAGCCAAAGAAAAAAGTGATACTGTAAAAATCAAAACAAAAGAAGAGATTGAAATAGAAGCTCGTAAAAAAGTATTAAAAAGCAATGATGATTGGTTCAAACGTTTAAAAGAATTTGACCGTAACGATCGTTTAGCGATTTACTTTAATTCCATTACAGGTGTTTACGATCCGCATACAGAATACTTTGCTCCAAAAGATAAAGCCAACTTTGATATCGGAATGAGTGGTCAGTTGGAAGGAATTGGTGCGCAATTGCAGGAAAAAGATGGTTATATCAAAGTAACCAATATTGTACCTGGCAGTGCTTCATGGCGTCAAGGACAATTAAAAACAGGAGATATTATTTTAAAAGTAGCACAAGGTGGTAACGAGCCGGTTGATATTGCCGATATGCGTTTAGATGATGCTGTGTTGTTAATTCGCGGTAAAAAAGGAACCGAAGTTCGATTAACAGTTAAAAAAGTGGATGGTAGCACCATTGTTATCCCATTGATTCGTGATATCGTTGTATTGGAAGAAACCTATGCACAATCGGTTATTTTAAAAGGAAAGAAAAATATTGGTTACATTAAATTGCCTAGCTTCTATGCTGATTTTGGCGGACAAAATGGTGGACGTAGCTGTTCAAAAGATGTACGCAAAGAATTACAAAAACTAAAAGAGGAGAATGTAGATGGAATTATCTTGGATTTGCGTTACAACGGTGGTGGATCTTTAGGTGATGTGGTTGATATGGCTGGATTGTTTATTGATAAAGGGCCTGTAGTTCAGGTAAAACAAAAATCAGGGATGGCACAAGTGATGGAAGACAGAGATCCTGCTATTGTTTACGATGGCCCTTTGGTTGTGATGGTGAATTCAAATTCAGCATCAGCTTCTGAGATTATGGCAGCAGCAATTCAAGATTATAAGCGTGGTTTAATCGTGGGCACATCGCCTTCTACTTTTGGAAAGGGAACTGTTCAACGTTTTTATGAATTGGATGATTATTTACCTCCAGCATATTCAAATTTAAAACCATTAGGTTCTGTAAAAATCACTACTCAAAAATTTTACCGTGTAAATGGTGGGGCAACACAATTAAAGGGTGTTATTCCTGATATCGTTTTGCCCGATCCTTATTATTTATTGGATCAAGGAGAAAAGGAACAAGATTATCCAATGGCTTGGGATGAAATAGCGGCAGCAAAATACCAAACATGGAAAGGGACTTATTCCGTGGATAAGTTAAAAGCTGCAAGTGGCGAGCGTGTAAAAGCAAATTCAGGATTTGCATTATTGAATGATGCAGCAAAACGCATGAAAAAGCAAAAAGACGAAACAGTTGTTTCTTTGAATTTTGATAAGTTTATGATTGAACAAAAAAAGTACAAAGAAGAAGTGAAGAAGTTGGAAGGCTTGGATAAAGAGATTGAAGGAATGGATGTTCAAACATTGAAGACAGATATCATTCCTGAAACTGATACAGTTAAAATTTCAAAAAATAAAGAATGGTACAAATCCATTAAAAAAGATATTTACTTGAACGAAACAATGAATATTATTACAGAAATGAAATAATTTGAATTCAATGAAATTAAAAAGGCTACTCGAATGAGTAGCCTTTTAAGTTTCTAGCCATTTATATAAACTAGTCATTTGTATTCGCTCTTATTTTTTCTACATTTACTTTACTAATTATGAAAAAAACGTTTTTTCTTTTTTCTATATCATTTTTGCTGGTGTTTTCATGCCTAGCACAAAATCCCATTATCGACTCTTTAAAAATAGAATTGAAAAAAGCAAAACACGATACTGTTCGTTGTGCTATTCTAAACCAAATGATTGAAGAAGAGGGCGATCCATCGGTTTGGCCAAAATACAATGCAGAACTGAAAGCGATTGCTGAAAAAAACATACCACTGAGTGCGCTGCCTGTTTTGAAAAATACCTATTTAAAATATTTAGTAATTGCAATTAGTAATATTGGTTATGAGTATGCGATGAATGGTAAAATGCAAGAGGCCATTGACAGTTATTTTAAATGCATTGAATTACAGAAACAGTTAAATGATAAAAGCGGTTTGGCAACAACCTTGAGTAGTATTGGTAACACCTATCGAAAAATGGGAAATAGCGATACTGCAATAATGTATTACGAGCAAAGTTTAGTCATTAACCGTGAGATTAGTAGCAAAGAAGGTGAGGCAATGTCATTGTACTTTATCGGTTGGGCGTATGATAATAAAGGAGATGTGACAAGAGCATTGGAGTATTATAATAGCAGTTTGAAAATACAAGAGCAGGCGAATAATAAAGACGGAATGGCTCATGCCATAAATAATATTGCATATATCTATAACAATCAAGGAGATGTAAAAACTGCCATTGGCTATTATCAAAAAAGTTTAAAATTATATGAGGAAATTCAAAATGTTTATGGTATTGCTGCGGCTTTAAATAATATTGGAAACATTTATTACAAAAAAAATGATCTATCCAAAGCGAAAGAATATTTTGAAAAAAGTTATTTAAAGTTTAAATCAGTAAATGATAAATCGGGAATTGCTTATAATCTTAATAATTTAGGGAATGTGTTTTTTAAACAAGAAGATTTCAGCAAAGCATTTGAATACTACACGAATAGCCTGGCTATTCGAAAAGAAATTATGGACATGCAAGGTGTATCTCAAACAAGTTCTAATTTGGGTGAAATACATTTTAAACAAAACAAGCTAAATGATGCAGAAGTATTGTGTAGAGAGGGTTTGAAAATTGCAGAAGAGATAGGTTATCCCGAAGGAATTAAAACAGCTGCTGGATTATTGTACAAAATTTATGAGAAACAAAATAATGGGATGCAAGCATTTAAGATGCATAAATTATACATCGTAATGCGGGATAGTATCAATAACATTGCGACTCAAAAAGCAGTAATTACGCAGTATGCAAAATATACCTATGAGAAAAAAGCTATTGCGGATAGTATCCGTGTAGCAGAAGAAAAGAAAGTAACCGAGTTGCAATTAAAACAAGAACAAACACAACGCTATTCCCTTTATGGAGGCTTGGTTTTGGTGTTGTTATTTTCAGGAGTAATATTCAATCGTTTTCGAATTACTCAAAAACAAAAGTTAGTAATTGAAGAGCAAAAGCAAATTGTTGATGAAAAACAAAAAGAAATTATTGATAGTATTAACTATGCAAAACGCATTCAACAAGCACAATTGCCAACTGAAAAGTATATCAATAAAAGTTTAAGTAAATTGAATAAAGATAAATCTTAAATTTCTTCCCTTAGCAGGTATTATCACTTGAAAAATTTAAGAATAATGTAGGTGATAACACCAACATTGGCTTTATTGAATAAAGATAAACCTTAAATTTTGCCTTCTGAGTTTTTTAAGATATTCGCAAGGAATTCTCTTGCACGAAACAATTGCGCTTTCACAGTTCCAAGGGGAAGTTCTAAGCGTTCCGAAATTTCTTCATACGAAAGCTCTTCGAAATAACGCATTTCAACTAAAATTTTGTAACGTGGTTTTAATTTTTCAACTACATCACGCATCAGTTTAATTTTTTGCTTTTTCTCCATGGTTTCTTCTGGCGTTAAGCCCGAAGCTTTTATATCCATAGCCATTGATGAGCCTTCTTCATCTTCGAATGTTTTATCAATCGAAAAGGTAATCATCTTTTTTCTTCGGATAAAATCAATTGCATTGTTAGATGCAATTTTAAATAACCATGTACTGAATGCGTAATTAGGAGTGTATTGTTGTAAACGTTTGAATGCTTTTCCAAATGCTTCAATTGTTAAATCGTCAGCATCATCTTTATTGTTGACCATCTTCAATAGCATGAAATAAACGGAATCACGGTAACGGCCCATCAATTCGGCATATGCCTTTTGATCAGCATTGTCCAAAGCAGCACGAATCAAATTGCAGTCGTAAACTGCTTTGTCTGATAAGTTTGAGTCAAATTCTAAGTCGTCCATAATTTGTTTATTTCCATTTGTTTTTTCGCATGAGCATGTTGGAGAACGTGATCATAGGATAAATCAACATCAATGTTAATTCAATAATTGGTGAAAGCAATAATAAATCTTTTTCGGCCAAATGTTTCATTGATTTGTTAAAGATAATCATTTGTATAATTAATCGCAATGCAAAAATGGATAACACTATAATTGGCTGAAATTGTAATATCAAAGCAGTTATAAAGCTTGCAAAGAACAAATACTGACTAAAACTAATCATCGTAAGACGTAATTTACTCCCTGAATTGTAATGCTTAAAGGTGGTTACATGTCTACGTTTCTGACGAAACCAATCTTTGTAAGTCTTTTTTACTCGTGATACGGTATGGGTATCAATATCGATTTCAATTTTTGAGTTACGCTTGGTTGCTGCTTCATTCACAAATAAATCATCGTCACCCGACTCAATGTGGTAATGCGATGCAAAGCCTTTCATTTTAAAGAACAACGATTTTTTATAAGCCAAGTTTCGTCCTGTTCCCATATATGTTTTACGAGCCAATGCAAAAGATAAAAATTGCAAGGCAATCATAAAGGTGTCAAAGCGAATGAGTTTATTTAAGAATCCTTTTTGTTTTTCATAAGCTCCATAACCCAATACAATTTCTGTATCTCCAACAAAATGTTGTGTCATGTTGCGTAACCAATCTTTGCTATTAGGTTGACAATCGGCATCCGTCAATAATAAGTGTTCGTGGCTTGCTCCTTTGATGCCCATCATTAAAGCTACTTTTTTACCATGCGAATAATGATCATCTTCTTTGATGGTGACTATTTTTAAATTAGAATGCTTTTTGGCAAACTCTTTTAAAATATCGCCTGTATTATCGAATGAACAATCGTTTACCACCACCACTTCAAACTCCGGATAATCTTGTTCGAACACACGGGGTAAAAATTCTACCAAATTATCGTCTTCGTTTTTAGCACAAATAATAATACTGGTAGGAGGAGTGTTAGGTTCTAATGCTTTCTTTTTATAAAATGCCAATCGTGCAAAATAACCTAAGTAAAACCAAAGTTGAATGATGAACGCCAAAGCAAATACACCAAAAATTAATAGTCCAACCGAAAAAGTTTTAAATACTGTAAAATCAATCATATGCTCTCAAATCAAATTACCATTTCTTAAAGCAAAAATACCTTGAACTGTTTAACGGTAATGTGTTATCTTTGGCAGGATTTAAACAAAGTAATTAACAATTCGGGAGGGGAAGGAAGATAGTTGACTGGAGAATGACGAAAAGAAGGTAAAATGAAATTTTCAATATCACATAAAGACAAGGGTAGCAAGGCTCGAGCAGGCGAATTGGTTACCGACCACGGTGTTATTCAGACACCTATTTTTATGCCAGTAGGTACTGCTGGCACAGTAAAGGCGGTTCATCAACGCGAATTACGTGACGATATAAAAGCACAAATTATTTTAGGGAATACGTATCACCTTTATTTACGACCAGGTTTGGAGGTAATTGAACAAGCGGGTGGTTTACATAAATTTAACGGCTGGGATCGTCCATTATTAACCGATAGTGGTGGTTATCAGGTGTATTCTTTGTCGAATCAACGAAAATTAACCGAAGAAGGGGCAAAATTTACTTCGCACATTGATGGGAGTAAACATTTTTTTACGCCCGAGAATGTAATGGATATACAGCGTACCATTGGTGCCGATATTATTATGGCCTTCGATGAATGCACGCCTTATCCATGTGAGTTCAATTATGCGCGTAATTCAATGCACATGACACATCGTTGGCTTAAACGTTGTTGTGAGCGATTCGATCAAACAGAAGGAAAATATGGTTATTCACAAACCTTGTTTCCGATTGTTCAAGGAAGTGTGTACAAAGATTTAAGAGAAAAGTCGGCTGAATTTATTGCCAGCCAAAATAGAGAAGGAAATGCAATTGGCGGTTTATCGGTAGGTGAGCCAGCCGAGGAAATGTATGCAATGACCGAAGTGGTATGCAATATATTGCCAGCAGATAAACCTCGTTATTTGATGGGGGTAGGAACGCCAATTAATATTTTGGAAAGTATTGCCTTGGGTATTGATATGTTTGATTGTGTAATGCCAACTCGTAATGCACGTCATGGTTTGTTGTTTACACAAAACGGAATCATCAATATCAAAAACGAAAAATGGAAAAATGATTTTTCTGTTTTGGATGAAAATGGAACATCGTATGTTGATAGAGAATATACAAAAGCTTATTTACGTCATTTAGTGCATTCGCAAGAGCTATTGGCAGCACAAATTGCGAGTATTCATAATTTGGCGTTTTATTTGTGGTTGGTTGGCGAAGCTCGCAATCAAATTATTGCTGGTACATTCTACGAATGGAAAAATAAAATGGTAAAACAAATGGGTGTACGATTGTAAAAAAGATGAAGTTAATCGATCAATACATTATTCGTAAATTTTTAGGAACATTCTTTTTTGCAATGTTACTAATTGTATTGATTGTAGTGGTGTTTGATGTATCCGAAAAGATAGAAGATTTTGTTGGTAAGCAAGCTCCACTGAGTGCAATTGTTTTTGATTATTATTTTAATTTCATTCCTTATTTTATTAATTTATTTAGTCCGCTTTTTACGTTTATAGCAGTAATCTTTTTCACTTCTAAAATGGCATCTCGCACCGAGATTGTTGCTATTTTGAGTAGTGGTGTTAGTTACAACCGTTTACTGTTTCCATACATGTTATCCGCAACTGTTATTGCGATTCTTTCCTTCTATATGAATAATTTTGTGATTCCGAATGCTACAAAAAAAAGAATCGCATTTGAAAATGAATACATTCGTGATAAGTATTACAACAACGATCGCAATATTCACAAACAAATATCTCCTAACAACTATATCTACATCGAGCGTTATAGTACCGATGAAAATATTGGTTATCGTTTTTCGATTGAAAAATTCAATAAAGGAGCTTTGTATTATAAACTTACTGCAGATAATATTAAATGGGACAGTATAAAAAGTCGATGGAGCATTAATAATTATTACATACGTTATATCAGTGGTATGGATGAATCGATTATTAAAGGTCAAAAAATAGATACTGTTTTAGCATTTACACCAAAAGAGTTTGAGCGAAAAGACAATACCATTGAAACAATGGATTATCACGAACTGAGAGCATATATTTCTTCGGAAAGATTAAAAGGTTCGGATAAAATAGAAGTGTTGGAGTTGGAAAAACATAGACGAATTGCATTTCCTTTTGCAACATTTGTATTGACCTTGATAGGTGTTTCTATTGCAAGTAGAAAAGTGCGTGGTGGTATTGGAATGCACATCGGTTTAGGAATTGGAATAAGTTTTACCTACATTATGTTTATGCAAGTAACTACTACGTTTGCTGCTAGTGGATTGGTATCAGCTATGGTGGCTGTTTGGATTCCTAATATTGTTTTTACTTTCCTTGCACTTTACCTTGTTAAGATTGCTCAGAAGTAATCTTGTTGTTTGTAAAATTGTTTGTGTGAGGTCATTTCGAGCATGTCGAGAAAGTGCGTTGTAATAAAATGGTTCTCTATACACTTCCTGCCTCAGCACTCGAACTGACAGTTGAAATTACAATTTACCTTCCCACACAAATGCATCAGGAAAAGATGATTTCAAGGACGTTGCTTTTTCAAAAATGCCATAAACTGTAGAGCCACTGCCACTCATTGCGGCATAACTTGCTCCTAAATCGTACAGCTTTTCTTTAATGTTTTTTAGCTCTGGGAATTGTGGAAAGATAGAATCTTCAAAATCGTTATGGATGTAATTTTTCCATTCAGTAATGGGAAGTGCTAATAAATCAGCTTCTAGGGAGCGATTAGCTTTTTTTGGTTTTACACCACTGTATGCTTTTGCTGTATTGATATGAATGTTCGGATAAATTAGTACAATGTAATACGTACTTAAATCCAATTGAATGCTTTCAAATTGATCGCCTTTCCCTTCTACAAATGATGGACGATTACTAATAAAAAAAGAACAATCGCTTCCCAATTGTTTAGCGTAATGGTGCATTTCGCCCCAGGCTAAGCCTAATTCAAATTTATCATTGAGCAATCGGATAAAAAATGCAGCATCGGCCGATCCTCCTCCTAAGCCAGCGCCAATTGGAATGTGTTTATGCAAGTGAATTTTTATTCTTGGTAAAGCATAATCCTTTGCTATCATATGATAGGCTTTTACACACAAATTATCTTGTGGAGTACCGGGTATTTCTATTCCGCTTGAAGTGAAAATTATATTTTCTTCAGTCGCATCTTTGTTTTCAATAATCTCCAATGCATCGCATAAACCAACAGCATAAAAAACACTTTCAATGTTATGAAAACCATCAGCACGTTTTTCAACGATGTTTAATCCTATATTAATTTTTGCATTCGGAAATGATACCATTATGCAAAGGTGGAAATAAAAATGGGAGAACAAAAATTTGCATTTTAATTTTTCTTTTATTAATTTGGTTTAAGCAAAACCGAAAAGATGGAGCACAATCTTTCAATCAACTCGTATTTAAATACAGCCAAATCGCTGATAGAGCAGGGGCGTGATAATGCTTTTATCGAAACACAATTAACACAACAGGGTGCTGATGAAACAACCTTGTCGGAAGTTTTGCAACAAGTAAAACGAATTCGTAATGCTAAACGGACTCAAAACGGAAGCATGTTGGTATTATTAGGTGTTGTTTTGCTAGGTTTGGGTTTTGTGAGTTGCATTTTTCTCCATGATTCTGGTACTTCAATAGATTTTGCATTGTATGGATTAACAGCAATTGGTGCAGTAATCCTTATCGCTGGTTTAGCAATGATTTTCCATTAATACCAACATCTCCTTCTATTTATCGGGCTAAAACACTTTTATTTTAGCTTTTTGTCTGTGCCTTTGGCGCTTTGTCGAAAAAATTCGTATTTCAGGGGATAATTCGTATTTTAGCCCTCCAATTAATCAACGATTTATTAAAAATGAATTACTTAGATTTTGAAAAACCGATTGCTGAATTACATGAGCAATTGGAAAAAATGAAACAAGTTGCTGAAAAGAGTGGAGTAGATGTTTCCAAAACTACAGCTGATATAGAACAAAAGATAAAAGAAACTCGTACCGAGATTTTCTCGAATCTTACGCCATGGCAACGTGTGCAAGTATCACGTCATCCCGATAGACCATACACGCTTGCTTATATTGATGCAATTACTAATGGAACATTCATTGAATTGCATGGCGATAGAACCGTGAAAGACGATAAAGCAATGGTTGGTGGATTTGGAAGTATTGATGGAAAAACCGTTATGTTCATTGGTCAGCAAAAAGGTATCAATACCAAAATGCGCCAAATTCGTAATTTTGGTATGCCCAACCCAGAAGGCTACCGTAAGGCATTGCGCCTAATGAAAATGGCCGAAAAATTCAACAAGCCAATTGTTACATTGATTGATACTCCAGGTGCTTACCCAGGTTTAGAGGCTGAAGAGCGCGGACAAGGTGAAGCAATTGCTCGTAATTTATTAGAAATGGCACAGTTAAAAGTGCCTGTTATTTGTATCGTTATTGGTGAAGGTGCATCGGGTGGTGCATTGGGAATTGGTATCGGTGATAAAGTATTGATGTTAGAAAATACATGGTACTCGGTAATTTCTCCTGAATCTTGTTCTTCTATCTTATGGCGCAACTGGAACAACAAAGAACGTGCTGCTGAAGCATTAAAACTAACTGCCGAAGATATGTTGGGTAATAAATTGATTGATGGCATTATTCCTGAACCTTTGGGTGGTGCTCATACCAACCACGAAGAGATATTTACAACAGTAAAAGCGGAAATTATTAAACACATTACTGCTTTAGAAAAATTAGATCCTAAAAAACGTGTTGATTTACGTATCGAGAAATTCTGCGATATGGGAGTTGTTAACGAAGGATAATTGAACTTTTTATTCTAGAGAGCCGTAATGTGAATTACGGCTTTTTTGTTTACTTTTGTAACGTTATTGCATCATAAACAGATGCCTAAATAAAAATGAAACACGAACTCAACCTAGTCCTTTCGCCTGAGGATGCAGCAAATGAAGCTGTTCTAAAAAAGGCAATTGCTCAAACAGTTTCATGCAAAGTAGATGCAATCACTCATTTTCGAGTGTTGAAACGCTCTATTGATGCTCGCTCCCGAAACATAAAAATCAATTTAAAAATAGAAGCTTATGTGGGTGAGCAAGCTCCAGAATCCATTAATTATAAAATAAATTATCCGAATGTTCGTTCAAAACCACCTGTTATTGTTGTAGGTGCTGGTCCGGCCGGATTGTATGCTGCTTTACAATTGATTGAAAACGGTTTTAAACCCATTGTGATTGAACGCGGAAAAGATGTAAAAAGTAGAAGACGAGATTTAGCTGCTATTAATAAAGAGCACATCGTTAATCCAAACTCAAACTATTGTTTTGGAGAAGGTGGTGCAGGAACCTACAGTGATGGTAAATTGTATACACGATCAACCAAACGTGGTGATGTAAGCAAAGTATTGGAAATTTTTGTAGCGCATGGTGCTGATGAAAACATTTTGGTGGAAGCGCATCCACACATTGGAACCAATAAGCTGCCTAAAATTATTCAAGCCATCCGTGAGAGTATTATCAATGCTGGTGGCGAAGTTTATTTTAATATACAGGTTGTTGATTTTATCATCGAAAACAATGCGGTGAAAGGTGTTGTGTGTTCTGATTTAGAAAAAAATACAACTATCGAGTTTAATGCAGATAATGTTATACTGGCTACAGGACACAGTGCACGAGATATATTTGAACTGTTGCACAAAAAAAATATTTTAATTGAAGGGAAGACCTTTGCAATGGGTGTTCGTGTAGAGCATCCTCAGGCATTGATTGATTCATTACAGTATCATTGTAGTATTCCGGAGGTGAATCACAAACGTGATTATTTGCCTGCAGCTTCGTATAGTTTGGTGCATCAAGCAATGGGGCGAGGCGTTTATTCATTTTGTATGTGCCCTGGTGGAATCATTGCTCCTTGTGCAACAGCACCTGGAGAGGTAGTTACAAATGGTTGGTCGCCTTCCAAACGAAACAATCCTTTTGCAAATTCAGGAATTGTCGTCACCATAGAGCCAGAAGATTATAAAAAATATGCAAGCGAAGGTCCATTAGCTGGATTACGTTATCAGCAAGCATTGGAAAAAATGGCTTGGGAAGCAGGTGGTAAAACACAAACCGCACCTGCACAACGTTTGTTGGATTTTGTGAATGGAAAAGTATCGGCTAGTTTGCCTGCTGTATCGTATCAACCAGGAATTAAATCGGTTGCTTTGCATGAATTATTGCCTACTGAAATTGCAAAACGTTTGCAATTAGGATTTGCCGAATTTGGAAAAAAGATGCGAGGTTATTTGAGTAATGATGCGGTGATTGTAGGAGTAGAATCACGTACATCATCACCCATCCGTATTCCTAGGGATACCGAAACATTGCAACATCCACAAATTAAAGGATTGTATCCATGTGCCGAAGGCGCAGGCTATGCCGGTGGTATCGTTTCAGCAGCCATTGATGGTCAAAAATGTGCGAATGCAATTGCGGGACTACATTCTAATAAATAGTACCTTTGTATTTTAAAAATAAAAATTATGCGTTTTTTAGTTCAACTTATTATTTCTACACTGGCCGTTTTAATAGCTTCGTATTTATTACCAGGTGTAGCTATTCAGGATAACAATGTATTTACAGCATTGATTGTTGCAGCTGTGTTAGCATTTTTAAATGCAGTGGTAAAACCTATCATGATTGTTTTAACAATTCCTGTTACGATTTTTACATTTGGATTTTTTCTTTTAGTAATCAATGCATTAATGATTATTCTTGCATCTAAACTAGTAGATGGATTTAAAGTAGATGGTTTTTGGTGGGCATTGTTGTTTAGTTTTATTCTTTCTATTGTTACATCAATTTTAGAAAATATAAAACGTAGAGACGAAAACGAAGATGGAAATATATAGGTAGTTTTCACCTCAAAGGTGAAAATTGTCATTGCGAGGGAGTTTTTTACGACCAAAACAATCTGTTTATAACAAAAAACTATTCTCGTAAAGTGTAATTATTTGTGAAGAAAACAGCGTTTTAAATTATACAGTGGGCTGTCATTTCGAGCTTGTCGAGAAACTTTGGGAAGCTTTAAGTCTATTAGCAAAGGATAAAAAAACAATTGATTATAATACAACAATAAAAATGATAGAAGTAGGAAAATACAACGAGTTAGAAGTAGTAAAACAAATGGATTTTGGTATCTATTTGCGTAAAGATGATGTGGAGGTGTTAATGCCTACAAAATGGGTTCCGAAAGAAACTGCCATTGGCGATGTAATGGATGTATTTGTTTATAGAGATTCAGACGACCGTTTGATAGCTACTACCATGCAACCGTATGCAATTAGTGGAGAGTTTGCTTTTTTAGAAGTACGCGAAGTAAACAGCATTGGTGCATTTTTGGATTGGGGAATGGAAAAAGATTTATTGGTTCCATTTAGCGAACAACCAGTTAAAATGATTCCAAATAGAAGCTATGTAGTGTTTGTATATACGGATGAAAAAACAAACCGTATGGTGGCATCAGCTAAATTGAATAAATTCATTGAACGCGATGATATTGATTTGCAAGCAAACGATATTGTTGATTTGTTGATTTATTCCGAAACCGATAAAGGTTTGAATGCAATTGTCAATAATATGTATGTTGGCTTGATTTATAAGAATGAAATTTTTGATCAGGTACGTGTTGGTGATAAACTAAAAGGCTATGTGAAGCAGGTGCGTGAGGATAATAAAATTGATTTGAGTTTACAAAAAGCAGGGTTTGAATTAGTGGACGATGTAAAATGGAGAATATTAAACCTGATGAAAGAAACCAATGGTTTCCTTCCATTAAATGATAATAGCACTCCCGAAGAAATTAAAGCTGGTTTACAAATAAGTAAAAAAGCATTCAAAAAAGCGGTAGGTGCACTTTACAAAGAGCGTTTGATAAAGTTGACGGATAAAGGTGTTGAGTTGGTGAAGAAGTAGAGTGGTTGAAACTATTCGTAAAAATTAAAAAAAAGCCCAATTTGGATTCTTTTGTCTTATTTGAAGTGACTCTAACCCCACGCCTCACGGCACTCGTCGTTATTTGGGCTTCCAATTCCCACATCGCATTTATTGTACATTTTAATTGCCGTCTGCGGTTTTGCTTCAACTCAAAAAGCCACTTCCCCATAACTTATTGTCTTAATTTCAATCTTGTATTAGAACTAGCGCGTCTGCGGTTTTTACAACTTAAGGATTCTCTACATCCGCATAATTTTGTATTAATTTCAATCTTATATTCGAATAGTCTTCGGTTTTGCTAACGCAAAAATGCCACATCCGCATTTTTTTGTGTTAATTTCAATCTTTATTAGAACTGACGCGTCTGCGGTTTTTGCTACTTCGGATTTTTGCCACATCTAAAGTAAAATTGTATGCTTTTATGATTGCATTGATAACTAGATTCGGATTGTCGAATTTAATATCGTGACCACTTTCAGTCGCTATTATTAATTGTCTATTTGGGCTTGCATTTACAAAATCTATGTGAGCTTTTTCAAATTCTTTAGTTTGTTCTTTCGTTTTTGTGTGGTAGGGAATACCTGCAATAATATCAATAACTGGGACTGTGGTAGGGAAATTTATTTTTCGCATTAGTCTAACTGTGTTTTGAAAATTGTTTGTTTCATAATACATTCCAAGTCCTACACTTTGTCTACTTTGTGAATGATATAACCTTAAGTTTTCATCTGTAAATGCAGGAACAATACTTGCATCTAATCTTACAACATATTTCACTTTGTTTGGATGATGGGCAGTGAATAGAGTCGAATAAAATCCCCCATAAGAATGGCATACAGATATAATTTCAGAATCGTAACCTAATTTCTCTAATGCGATTTCTAATTCATTAACCCCTTTTTCAATTCCATGATTTAGCAAATTTGTGTCCTTAGAATTGATTTCACTTTTGCCAAAACCAGCCCTGTCGTATGTAATTAGTGTTGTTTCAGTGATTTTATAAATTGCAGGTAAAATGCTGTCCCAATCAGTACTCCATGCATTGCTGCCAGATTCAAATAAAATTGGTGTGCCTTTTCCTTTATATATAGTAAAATGAAGGTTATATCCTCCAACGTCAATTAATGTGTCTGTTTTTTGAGCCTCAGCATGGTTTGTGCTAATTAGCAGGATGAAAAAAAATATTAATCTATATACTTTTTGTTTTTTTAGCATGGAAATTTTTGATTGTAATTTACAACATATTAAATGTTGTAGCAATTTCTAGATTTTTTTATTGGAGGGATTTCTTCTAAAGAATTATAAATAAAAAAAGCCTTCCATTTTGAAGGCTTTTTGTGCGGATGAAGGGACTCGAACCCCCACGCCTCACGGCACCAGATCCTAAGTCTGGCGCGGCTGCCAATTACGCCACATCCGCATAATTTATTGTATTAATTTCAATCTTGTATTAGAACTAGCGCGTCTGCGGTTTTTGCTACAACGCAAAAAATGCCACATCCGCATAATTTATTGTATTAATTTCAATCTTGTAATAGAACTAGCGCGTCTGCGGTTTTTGCTACATCGCAAAAAATGCCACATCCGCATAATTATTGTGTTAATTTCAATCTTGTATTAGAACTAGCGCGTCTGCGGTTTTTGCTACATCGCAAAAAATGCCACATCCGCATAATTTTATTCGATTGGACGGCAAATATAGCGATTTTATTAAAATCAGCTGCTTTTTTATAGAATTTTCTTCTCTTTTTCTGCTCAGCACATATCAACAATGGTAGGCTTTTCGTTGATAACATCTTTTCTGAACATGAAAATTATATTTTACTTTTGCTTACTAAATTCAGTTTATGCTTACAATTAATCCCAAAGAAGTTAAAGTACCTTTATTGCATAGTTATTTGCTTGGAGCTGTTGCTCCTCGTCCTATTGCTTTTGCAAGTACCATTGATAAGGATGGGAATCCTAATTTGGCACCTTTAGCTTTTTTAATGTGTTTAGTGCTAATCCGCCCATCGCTATTTTTTCTCCCGCTTTAAGCGGCAGGACTGGGGAGGCAAAGCATACCTATTTGAATATTAAAGAAGTACCAGAAGTGGTTATCAATGTAGTGAACTACAACATGGTGCAACAAATGAGTTTGGCAAGTACCGAATATCCAAAAGGGGTAAGTGAATTTACAAAAGCTGGATTTACACCCATTGCTTCTGAAATGGTAAAGCCTTTTCGTGTAAAAGAATCGCCTGCTCAACTGGAATGTAAAGTAAAAGAAGTGATTGAATTAGGAACGAATGGTGGTGCTGGAAATTTAATCATTTGCGAAGTAGTATTAATGCACATCGATGAAAATGTATTGGATGCAAATCAATTGATTGATCCAAACAAAATAGATTTAGTAGCACGTTTAGGAGGAAACTGGTATAGCCGAACAAAT
>JADJHE010000040.1 GCA_016707685.1 Bacteroidota bacterium | reverse complement strand
GAAACGGGAAAAGGAAAAGACTGTATCACTTCAGGTTTAGAGGTAACCTGGACAGAAAGTCCTACCCAATGGAATCATGACTTTAGAATTCTTTTTGAAAACGAATGGAATTAACAAAAGCTCCTGCTGGAGCACATCAATGGGTCGCCAAAGGTGATAAATTATATATTCCCGATGCTTATGATCCTAATGTAAAACACAAACCCACGATGCTGACCACTGACCTGGCATTTAGGTTTGACCCTGTGTACGAAAAAATTGCCCGGAGATTTATGGAAAATCCTGTAGAATTTGAAAAGGCTTTTGCCAAGGCCTGGTTTAAACTTACACATAGAGACATGGGACCCAAGTCTTCTTACATAGGACCGGAAGTTCCTGCCGAAGAGTTTATTTGGCAAGATCCAATACCTAAAGTGAAGCATACTTTAATAAACCAAAATGATATTAAAAATCTTAAAAATTCCATTGCCAATTCCGGCTTGTCCATCCAGGAAATGGTCGTTACGGCATGGTCTTCGGCTTCCACCTACAGAAATTCCGACAGAAGAGGTGGGGCCAATGGAGCCAGAATTATGCTGGAACCACAAAAAAACTGGAAAATAAATAATCCTGAACATTTGAATAAGGTGCTCTCTACCCTGGCAAAAATTCAAAATAATTTCAACAAAATAAACGCTGGGAAAAAAGTGTCCATGGTTGATTTAATTGTTTTATTGAAAAGTGGGTATTGAGAAGGCAGCCAAAAAATGGAGGACATACCATTAATGTGCCTTTTTCGCCGGGTAGAATGGATGCACTACAAGAACAGACAGATGTTGAACTTACAATCTCTTAGAGCCAATGGCAGACGGATTTTTTAAATTACAAAAACGCAATATACCTTAACCACAGAGCAATTGTTAATAGATAAAGCCCAACTGCTTAATTTGACCCCTCCGGAAATGACGGTTCTGGTAGGAGGGATGAGAAGTATGGGTGCTACTTACGATTATTCAGATAAAGGTGTATTTACTGCCAATAAAAATGCACTAAGCAATGATTTCTATTCAAATCTTTTAGACATGAAGTATCAGTGGGTGCCTGTTGACCAGTCAAAAGAAACTTTTGACATACAGGACAGAAGTACCGGCAGCCTCAAATGGACGGCCACAAGAGCCGATTTAATATTCGGGTCCAACTCAGAACTAAGAGCATTGGCAGAAGTATATGCCAGTAGCGATGCAAACGGAAAGTTTATAAGAGATTTTGTAAAGGCCTGGACAAAAGTGATGAATTTAGATCGATTCGATTTAAAATAAGTTTTATACTTAATTGGTAGCATAAAAAAAGCCGAATACAATTTTTGATTCGGCTTTCTATTGAAGGACACCCTAAGTGAAACAAAAGCCTTATTCCTTTCTGTTTATAAGTGAAAAACGCTGTAAAATCCTCAATACACAAAAGTCCGATGAGCATTATATACACCAATATATTCAGGGTAAACAGAACTTTAGCAAATGTACTCCAAAGCTGCTGTTGAAAAAGTCTGTAGTTGATCACACACAATGGAATGATGATGAGTAACATCAGAACGGGCAGGTATGAGCTCAAACTCACAAAAACATTGGAAGGATCATTGTACGGCGCGGAAAAGTAAAAAACATTAATTTTTGTGCTTAACACATACATATAATAGAATAGTATCAAACCAAGTGGAATAAGTAACCACTGGATGTAAGCATATTTAGTCTTCCCATTTTTTATAAAAAACAGCATCAGAAAGAAAAAGGAGGTGAACAAAAACAATCCCCCGGCAGCCACCATGAATATTCGGATAAAATGATTGTTTTTTGGGGTTTTGTAATTGCGTAACTTCTCAAATTCAGGGTTATAAGGAAATAATGTTTCTATGGCAATGATATGGTCTCCCTTTTTCAACTCGTCTTTTATGTTGAATTGTACTGTGTTGTGGTATTGGTGATAAAAATATAAATTAACCAAGCCGTCATGTAAATCCCAAATAGTGGTCAGTAACGTTCCGTCACCTATTTTATCCCTGCAAACGCATGGTGTCGGACAAGTTAGTGCAAAATTCCAGGGTAGTGTCAATTTTATGCTTCAAATAATCTACTCCATTGCGGTAGCGTTCCAGTTGATTTGCCACCGGTGCTGATGTGATGGAAGGACAAAAGTTGGATATGACATATGTTGGTTCGTTCCCTATTGTCATGCTGTAAGGTTCTACGACAAGATATTTTCCGGATTTGTCCACATAAATAAAAACATCTTCAATAAAACAACTGTGGTCATATTTACCCACATATGCCTTAACTTCTTCAATTGTTTTGCATGTGTGCAGAATGTCCTTTAAAAACCTGGTGGGGTTGGTTATTGCTATTCTATTGGTAAATGGCGCAGATTTTGGGTGGTATGAAGCAAGTCTTTCAAAGGCAAGCCCCATTTCATTCATTCCCGCCTGAGGCGCATATCCGTTCTCTCCGTCATATCTCGATCCTGTAAATGCAGCCCCATAAAGGCCTTTGCCCGTTCCACTTTCAAACCAAATACGGGGCGTAATCCTCCAGGCATCTTCATTGCTACCCAATAAGGTCTTGTTTCCGATGGTGATCTTGTACCCACTGCAGGCAAACACATTACCAAAAGCCAGAAGAGAAATAGTTATCCAGAAAATAAATCTCAACAAATTGGGCCAAATCATTCTCTCAATTTTAGTATGGATAACGTGTATTTTATTTTTTCATTGTCTGGCAGGGATGGCCTTCCATAATGTTAATTCGGGGTACTTACTTGTTCATTTTTCAGTAGAGACAGTTTCCGGCATCAGAGAAACATTCCAGATATATTAATCCTCCTTTTTAACTAATAATTGATTCATATCTATCGAACTTAAAATGTTGTTTCTGGTAAAGTATAAAATATTGTTATGGATAAATGTACTTGATGACATTTCGGTTTCTACAATTAAAGTATCCGAATCATCAAAAACATATGTTTGTTCCCCTTTTGATATAAATTTCCAATCCTCATTTTGAAGATAGCTGACTTTTATACTTTCCCTGCCAAACACATGGGATATATTTAATTGTTTATCAACCGACAAAATCTTTCCCTGATTTGTATAAACATAAACTTTTCCCGAATCAATTTTTAGAAGGTTAATTAATGCTTCATTTGCAGTAGAAACAAAAACCTGACTTCCTACAAAATATTTTAATTCTCCATATTCGTTTTCTTCAATTTCCCTTCTAAATACATTTCTACCCGTTTCCAATTTGTATTTCTTTATGCCACTTTTAAAAATCAGCAAAATAAATTCATCATCTAATTGAAAATTTAATATAGGATCGTCACCCATACCGGAATAGAATATTTGATTTCCACTTTGGCCATCAAATGCAGCAATAAATGGTTTTCCAAATTTCAACATTCTATCACCCATGTAGGCGATTCCTTTGTTTACTAAATAAACCTTATTTTCCTTAATGAAATAGAGGATTTACTCCCATGATCCCCGGGTAATGGAATTTCCCATACCGGATCCCTGGATGCACTGTTTATTTTTACAAGATGTTCTTTAGAAGGAAATAAATAAAATTACTGTCCACGATGGTATTTGACACCAGGTCCCTTACCAAATTATGTCCGGTTGACATTAAGAATGTCCCTGTAAGCAGACCCGCTGCCACTCCGATAGCATTTGCAGCTATATTTCCTTTGTAATCCTTTTTGCCGGTTTTCATAGTATGATCCCATCCCTTTCCTGTATTTAAGTTTATCTTATGAAGCCCGGAAGCTACTACAAGTAATGTTGAATCCGTTAAAGAGACAATATCATTCCAGCCATATTCTCTGTTTAATTCCCTTTGCCAAATCACATTACCATTGCTTAAATCTATCCCTTCCAGTAAATTTGTATATCCGGTTGATGTTTTGAATTTATACCCAATTCCTATTTTTTTATTCGCATCAACGTAATAAATATTATTTTTTACTTTCCAGATTTCTTCCCCGGAGGTTGCATCCACACAAATACTTTTATTGGCAATAGAATAGATTATTGTATTCCGGAATTGCTGCAAACTTGTTGTCGTATAGACTATCTTTTTATCCCATAATGACTTTTTATTTTTCAAATCATACTGCACAACTTTTCCGGTATTATCCATCCATTTTCCATTTTTGCTTAATCCACGCAATTGAGCAGTGAGCAATCCGGAGTATGAATCATAATAGGTTCCATGAATTCTATCAGGAAATATATAGTCGATTCCCTTAATTTCTGAATTATTTATTGTGTTTTTTCCAAATGTCCTTTCATTGGTAATTACCTCAGTTGCTTTTTTCTGGCTGTAACCTGTACCCACAGTAAAAAGAAGCAGAAAAATCCAAATCTTGTTCAAATTCATAAGTTAAATAGTTGATTTTAAAACCAATACTTTTAATGTGATCTGATTGATGCGGCAGCAGTGATCAGGTCGTCACAATAAAGTAGCAAAGTTAAAGAAGTAATCTGAATTCAGGGAAAATCGAAGATTCTTATCCAACGGGTTGCCAACTTAATATAGGGCAGTCCTTTGGCCAGCAGAACAATAGTGCAGAAATTTATGGTAAAGATGTGACATATTTCTATCGTTTGTAAATTAAATTATCAAGCGAATATTTGCCTGCACCAACAATACAGTTGTAATATCCACTGATTCTTGCAACGTTTCATTAATTTGTTCCCAACTTCTCAAAACCTCTTCCCGGGTTTGCTTATGGATACTGTTACGTAATTCATTAACCGAGAATTGATTATCTGTGCTATTTTAAACATCAGTGCAAGATGATGCCACATTTTAACATAAGAATAAATTTTTCGTCCAAACGACTTAATTTTACATCAATACCCCATTTCAAATAAATAAGTATTCTCATTTTGCTATCTGATTGTGATTTTCCTTATGCTCTAAAACAGAAAATGATTTGTCAAAAAAATGGGAATTTGGTATTGTAATTATTTGATTTTCTGATGTTTTTAGGTGAACAAAAAAATAATTCAATTCAACAACCTCTCCTTCATAATTATAGTCTTTGTGCAAAACTTTTATAGAGTCTCCCAGCCTTACCGGATGATTAAAGAATATTAAAATACTTGAAGTAATATTTGGAAAGCAAGACCATTGAGCAAAAGGGCAATTCCAAAGGGTCAGGGATTGAACTTGCAAATAATGCAATTTCATCTTGTTTAAACCCCATACCCCTGTTAACAGAGTATTATTGCGGGTTATCGTATTAAATAGCTGTACTGCCCTGATAGCCATTTTCCGTCTGCCTCTTTCCAATCTTGTTTTTTTGAGAAAATTATTGATGATTGTTTTAAATACAAAATACAGTACTATATATAAACTGAATATTATAAGTGTTTCAATAATTTGAATTTTGAAATCTTCCATTTACTATTGTTGATTGATTTTACTATTTTCTCTGCTATTTCCAATTTGTTTGATACTTTCATATAGAAAAGATGCATTTATTAATAAGCGGTCAATTTCCTGTTCAAAAAATAGTGAGGTGTAATCATTCCATTCATTTGGATTTTTCATAAGTCCCCTGAAGCTATTGGCGAGTGTAGTAATATATTCCTTCTTCTGAGCCGCATCCATAATAAATATCGGAGGATATAAATCATACATAAACATCCAGTTTTTAGCAATTCGTGTTACACGTCCGTTTCCATCTGCAAAGGGATGTATTCTAATTAGCTCGTGATGGAAGTATATAGCTCTTTTAACAGGATTTGAAATGGATTGTATTTTATAAAATAATTCAGAAACCAATTGAGGAACTATAGCAGGTTCAGGACAAATATGGGCGCCTATCTGCACAAGCGTTTGTCTGTAGCGGTTTGGATGAATGGCATTAGTTTCGGGCGAAACTAAGCGAAGCAGTTGAAATAATTGAACTTCCCTTCCAAAATTATTATCTGATTTTATTTCATCAACAACAAAATCAAGCGATATTTTTAAATTTTGCAAATACTCCTTAGCTTCTTCCTCATTCTGAGCTTCCATTTGGGCATTTTAATGCCCATCAAAGCTCTTTTTAAGTTATGCATACCTGACAAATAGATATCCAAAAGGTCATCATCAAGGTGATACCGGCTATAAATAATCAGTCTGTAAATAGACTTTAGAATGCTGTCAATTTTCGCTATTTTTTTTTGGTTTATTTGAATAATTTCGACTGGCAGTAATTTCATCCTATTTATGTTTATCTATCTTCATTTGAATTACATCCACCATAAAGGAAAATGCCATAAAAAATATATATACCATTTTGGTATTTCAAACTGAATGCCTTCTGCCACTAAAGATACATCTATCATCATTAAAAAACACAAGAATTTTTAACAAAGAGTGTATCCGTATAAACTCGCTTATAGGTTTAGTTGCAAATATCATAGAAAAAACCGTAACAAATACAGCAGAGTACATTACCCAAAGAGTTGTTGAACCATTTCAACATCGGTAATAATAGAGTCTCTTGGACAAACCAGGTCCCATCACAATAAAAGCCAAAGGCATAACCTCATTAACATTCCCAAACCTATTCCCAAAATCTCAATTTGTTTCTTTGGCTCCCAGGCAGCTTATCCTCTAAAATATAAATAAAAATTATGTCATCCATGCCAAGGATTAATTCTAATGAAATGAGTGATATTAAAAGAATATTACTTCGGTCATCTAAATACGTCCAATTTATTTGTTGCTTAACTATATTTATGGTCGTTTTCTATCAGAAATAAGTATTACTGCCGGGTCCGCTGGTCTTCCACCGAGCCGCTTGCCTGCATTCCTATTGACCCTGTTTTAGGCCTGGCGATGTGCCGGTATCAATGCCACAGCAATCACAAATCCCGTTTAAGAGGTCCTTTGTTATAGTCTGTCCACTGTGTAATTTAGTTCCGTTACCCCACAGGCAAATTGCCGGGTATTCACCAGATCCAGTTTTATTCTGTCTTTTATGTCTACAAACAAAGGAATGCCTTGCCCAAGAATAATTGGATTTACTAATAGCCAATATCCGTCAATTAAATTCTGTTGCATTAGACTATGTGTTGCCGTAGGACTGCCAAATAACAGGATGTCATCACTCCTGCTCATGCCGGATGTGTGACCGTCTTGTTTGATCTTATTTAAGCTGTCTGTGAGCTTGCCGCTGATGATAATCGTGTTGACTAATCCTTTGTCCTTCATTGTTTTAGATAAAACCACTTTGCGGACTTTGCCATACCATTTAGCATGTTCAATGTCGTGTTTGGTCGCATTGGGCTTTTTTGCTGCGGTTGGCCAGTAATTCTCCATCATCTGATAGGTCACCCGGCCATACAAGGCTGTATCTCCCTCGCTTATGCGCTTGCCTACATGGTCAAATATTTCTTCGTTTACCTTTATCCAGTTCATTTCTCCGTTTGGTCCCGCCACAAAACCATCGAGCGAAATGTGCATAAATGAAATAATCTTTCTCATATTTTTCTAATTTGTTATCATTTTAATTGATTAATAGTCACGTATCTATGAAGATAAAGAGGCCTCTTTTAGATGAGTGGTTTATTGAATTTTACTCTCATTTTTGTCGATGTAAAACCATTCATCAAATTCAACGATGGTGTATCCATTCATTATTTTACTTCTTTCTGATGGCCTTAAAAGTCACTTTTTCCTTTCCCTGCTCAAACCACAAGGCAAAGTCATAAACACAAGGGATAACCATTTGCCCATAAGCATTGGCATAACCCATCTTGCCATTTCGAATGGCGCGTACCAACCCTTCCTTAAAAGGAGCCTAATCACATCCTGTCTTTAACGATAAATTCATACAAAATAATTATCTCACCACCCACTATTGTATCCTTAAATTTTCATCTTTTCCGTTTAAACCATTCCATACTCGGTTACCATAGCCTCAGGAAAAGCCTGCCCAAAGTCCCAAAGTTCAACAATTTTTCCCTGTTCAAATCTGAAGATATGCATTACCGCCAACAAGATATGTTCCTTCCAGAGTTTCACTCGAAAATGTATGGCCACCAAATCCCTTTACGCTATTGCTCTTTGTATTTCAAATATTTGGTTGGGCTCTTTATGTCATTTTCTTATATCGCTATCATCAGGGTGTGTCTGACTCCTTTAAAGTAATCGTTATGGTGTCCAAAATTTTCACTTATATAAAGTCCAAATGCTTCACGTGATCTACCTTTAGAAACAAGACCTAAAAAGTCTTTTTGCCATTTACTTTTTAGTCATACTTTTGATTATATTCTTGTTTTGATAAAAACCATGGCCCTTCTGGTTGCCCATCGATCTACTTTTGATTTCATGACAGGGTTCATATTTTATCGGTATGGTGGACGTAGTCCATTTGTACTAAGTGAAATTAATGGTTCTTTTTTTAATAATTATCAATTTCAATGATTCTACTGTGTCAGTCTGTATCAATATGTCATATTTATGTGTACTAATATCAAAACTAGAGTTTATCATTTTATAGAGTATAATTACTTCCTGACTTGATTTTGGCATCTGGCACTTCTCCATTCTATTTAGGATTTTGGACAAACATTGGCATAGAAGAATTTCTATAAATATTTTTTGTTCTGCCCCAATAGAATATTTCCCAACTTTCAGATGACTGTATAATGGTTTGATATGAAATATCGTATCGTATTTTAATTCTATTTTAATTAACCCTTCAATATTATTTTCACGGGCTATTGCAAGGTAATTTAAATTTGATTCGAGCAATTGCTTTACCGTGATTCCTTCACATTTTTGATCTAAAAAATACCATTTTGAACTTACGCACGATACAAATGAAATAGCAAATAGTAAAATAATAAAATACTTTCTTAAGAATACTATTTTTAAATTATTCTTCGGTCTCATACACTTTAATATAGTATAATATATTTGGCTATCCACTCAACGTCATGGTAGCACATACAGAGCAGACTACCTTAATCTTCGCCGGGCAAGACTATCCAACCACTTACTTTCTACTTTGTTTAATATAAAGCCCAAAGGCCTTTTACCCTGAGCCCCTTCAGCCCTGAGATATCCTTGAACAGAGTCAATTTTCATAATTTCATTGTGTGCAGTGGTTACGCTGTCAATTAATTCAAAGTCCTGCTCACTCAAAATAAGTTCTGTAAATCCACTATGATCAAAGTTAATGATTTCCTTTATGGCCTTTGAATTATTGTAACTTTTATAAAGGATTTGTCTCAGGTAAGTCAATTTAAACTGATTCAAATATATTTTTTCATACTCGTCATTTCTCGATGGTCGAAGTTGAGTGCTCTTACATCGAATTCCAGTCATTAAAAAATATAAAATACTAAAATAAATCAATGTCCTTTTTATCATCCTATTTACCTATGTAGATTCAAGTCACAAATGCAACTTTTGAGGTAGACAATAACGAGATAATATTTTTTCAAAAGAAAGAGGGAAGGCTCCCCCTCTCTTCTGAATGGAATACTTGTCTTATATTGTCCCTCGTCCAAAAGATGTATATATGAGTCATGTAACCTTAGAACAAAGATATGTAATTTCAAGAATGCTGTCAAAGAATAAAAAGTTGGATGAGATTGGAATAGCGATTGGCAAAGACAAATCGGTTGTTAGCAGAGAAATTATGCGTAATTGTGATCAGAGAACCGGGAAATATAAGCCTGAATTAGCGCACAAAAAGTATCAAAGCAGGCTACATAGCAAGCCCAAAAGGGTCAAACTTACAGAACCTGTTAAGGAGTACATTGAAAAGAAAATTGAGGATCAATGGAGCCCAGAACAGATTAGTAACAGGCCTAATTCCGAGGGGCTAGATCTTGTTAGTCCTGAGACGATTTATAAATACACAGCACTATATATAAAAAGGGGGGGCGGTTAAAATCAGCAGCCAATATCTCTCGCATAAACGGCTTTTAACTAATGAAAGCGATACAAGGCTTGTGTGCATATTTTCGCTCATAAATTGCTTCAGCCAATGCAAGTAAATTTGTTCCTGATTTATCTCAAATGCCAATTGATTATGCGTATTGCATTTGTTTTTGCGGGCTTGTAAATAAGATACATGCAACTGATAAAGCAAATATTCAAATGATTCAATTGTTTTTTCTAACCGATGACTTCAATTTTTAAATCTTGTATAAAACCAGGTCCTTGCATAGCTGTGTTGTTTGCCAAATGAAAATTTTTTATCATGGATATTAACTTGTCCGCATAGATTGATTACTGATATTGCGTAGTGGGCTGTTTTACTATTCCAATATATCTTTCTTGTATGGTCTCTTTCCATGTTTTATAATCTTTTTGTACCTATATCGTTACGCAAAAAAACAATATTTCCTTCGTTCTCTTCCAAAACCCTTTGCTCCAATTTTTCCTAAAATATTAGCTACACTCAAACTACCTTTCTTGACTTCACTAACTGGAAAACCAACACTATACACATCTTCTCTACACTTTTTACGTATTTTGAACTGACCTTGTAATTTTTTACCTTACTCACAAATACCATAGCATTTTGGTTATAACACTTGTAAAAAAGCCTTTCCTTAAAAAGGATGAAGTATTTATTGCTTTTTGCCGAATCAATTTTCTCTACAATAGTCATTATAAGGTATGTTTTCAAAAAAAACCGACCGCTACGCGGTATTTCATCTATGCCAACCTACGGGACGGCATAGATCAAGTGTCAATCCAGATAGACATCGGGACAAATCGCTTCGCTAATCAAAGTATCAATCCTTAAGGCAACGCACAGAGAATCCGTACGCTCGGTAGTAGTCGAGCATGTAGGCATTGCTGCTAAGGAAGTAGAGGTAGCGGGAACTGGAACCGCTAACCGTAGAGCTCCAATAGATGCCAACAACCGACACTGCAGACCAAACCATTGCTGCTGAAGCGGAGGCCCTGGCTGCCGGAGTCAACCAATCGCCAAACGATATAATAAACTTACCATCCCACAAATTACTTCCCTCGTCAGCCAACCAGGTAGTAGCTTGTGTATTCTGTATTTGCAGAAAGTGGTGTCCGCACCTGATGGCCGTCTGCTGCCCTGCCCCATTGGTAGATGTCGCCTTAACTGGCGACATCTGTAGAGCTGGTAGCCACTTGGGTAGCACCCAGATTGGGGTCCAACCACACTTTTCCAGTGACAGGATTGACTACCGTGACGTAATTGCCGGTGTTACTTGGAGGTCATCGCTTGCCACGCTCCATTGATGTACTGATGTGACCTTTTTGTGCTGCAGTCTGTGCAAGATATCATCAGTCCTTCTGCGGGTGTGGTGATGGCATTTCTTTGTGCCAAAGTCATCCGAGGAGGAAGGAAACCCTGAGTAGTGGATGTCACATCCAGGGCAGCTGACGCATTTGGGGCCAGAACACCTATGCCTACACTTCCACCAAGTGGCTGGAATGACAGTGGATCAGCTGTAGTTCCGTTGAATCCTGATTGGACCCATCCTGAAAAAGGTGAAGTTTGAGATTTGCCAATATCAATACCTTCATTATTATTGTTACCCACTCCGACTCTCAATACACCAGTGGAAGTTGTCCCTGGAATAGCAGGGCTCCCGGTTTCCCCAACTATCGCAAGTTTACTTGCAGGAGCTGTGGTACCAATACCAACATTTTGGGCAGATACTCCCGCACTTAATAGGAGTATATAAATTATAATAAAATGGTGTCTCATGATGACTCGAATCTATATATCCAACAATAATATAAGCCAATGGTAAAATGTGTCAATAACAAATGTAGGGAGCCATCGTACGATTGTACTTATCCCACTAAAACCAAATGCTCTCTTTAATGCAAAAAGTAATAAGCAGCATTGATAATAGGTATTGACAAAAATACTGATTCAGGAGCATGCAGGAAACCCATCATCACCACCAATACCCACATCCATAAGGCCTGAAAAAGTGGAATCCAGGTATTAATATGAACTGTGAATATCATAGCATCATAGTAGAATATTTTTTTTCTATAAAGAAAAGGGAATAGTATTAATGCATTAAAAGGAAGCATCAATACAAATATTATATTATATCCTGTTGTCAATTTCTTTGTGTAGGCAGATCTGGTTAGCTGACTATTGATCTGTGTCCGGTAGGCTTTAACTAATTGAATATTAAAATAGTCAGCAGGGTAGTTTTGTTTCTGTAGCCAGCTTTTAATTTCATTGTCCGGTATGTTTTTTAAAATCCGCTGCCTGCTTAAAGGCGTTGAAGGAAGCGTAGGCCAAAACCCACTCATAATAATTCTTATTGGAGTGCTTGTTAAATCAGCCATTTCATCAAACTGCTCACTCAATGATTTATTTGGCTTCGGAAGCCTGTTCAGAATGGTGGATAATAGTATCGATTAAAAGCCAAAAACTAAACATAAAAAATGCAGTACACCAGATATACATCCTGACGGGAGGGGAATATCGGTTCCGCTTATCTTCAATAAAATCTTTAGTAATCTGACCTGGTCGGGCAAACAGGGTCTTAATAGTTAGCCATGTTTTATTGTCCAGATGGAAAATGCCTTCCATTAACTCGTATAGGTAATGAAAGAAAGGCATTCTGGGACTATGATTTTCCTGTCCGCAATTAGGGCAGTATTTCATATGCGGCAGGTCTATCCTGAAATCGTAGTTGCAATTTTTGCAGTGCTCAGTCCGTATTTTCTTTGTTGGCATACTTTTATCAAATTAGATTTTGAATAGGATACGAGTTTCGATAGGTTTGCAGGCAACGGTTTCAGCCACCCGAAAAAAGGGTTTCTATCAGTCCCGATAACTATCGGGATGATTTGAAAAAACAAGGTTTGATTATCCAGAATTTTTCCTTTTAAACACGACCTCCCCCCTTTTGGGTAGGTGCGGTTATGGCCAGTGCTTCTCTCTTCGGTCAGAGTAGCACTTCACTTTCAACCAAGCAATAATATTGACAATAACATTTCAATTGATTTAATTACGTCCCACCCACTGCGCTATTTCGCAGCTTTGCACGGTCCTTAGTTTTTACATTTAGCTCAAGTCGTTTATTCTTAGAAAGAAGAAATTACATTTCTTCTTTGCGATAATTAACGCCCCTTTCCTTTAAATACTCCATAAAGTAATTAAAACATCTTTCGTATTTTCCAACTAATTCAGGAGGAAAAACACCGGTTTCGGTAAAACATTTTCTAAGACTAAGTTAACTGCTGCTGTAGCTGTATAACCTGTTGTTCTTGCCATTGATGATGTTTGAGTTTCTTTATTGTATTCATCAAATAAATGATAAGTTATTGTTTTTATAATTCCATTTTCTTCTCCGGTAACAGCAACCCTCATCACTGTAATCTCCTCCTCAGTATCTCCTAATTTCCATTCGCAAAATAAAATTTTGAGGTAAAATCCAAAGGCACAATATCCACACCATTCAATTTTATTGCCTCTTTGCTAAAAAATCCGGATTCGCGTAAAGCCACCACTTTTTCAATATGCCCTGGATAACGCATTGTTTTCTCTTTCATATTTTTTTATATGGGACATAGTAAAGATAATAGAGCGCAATCCATCAGAATTAAATGCCTCCAACGTTCCCACTCCTGCTATTTCAATATGTTCGACATCGGACAATGCAGGCTTTGTAATAATTTCACCATTTTCTACATAGCGTGCAGGGCGAGTATATTCCTCAATAACATCAACAGGAGAAAATGGGGCTTTATAATTAAACGGCCATTTTTTAACTTTAGGCAGAGCAATCCGCCAACCAAGCATTCAAAATCAGTCAGGTTCATTTTTTCATTATGATATCCCAAAATAAGATTGTCCATTCCCGGAGCTACTCCGCAATCAACAATAGCCACAACCCCTTTTTGTTTTGCCAAAGCATCTAATTTAAGTGAATTTTCTGGAAAAAATGAAATATCAACAACATTTTTACCTGTTTCTATAATTGTTTTTAAGGTTTCAAACCCCATAAAACCAGGCACAGCGCAAAGCACAATGTCAAATGGGGTGATTGCTGCCGCTAAAAGTTCCTTATCTATTGCATTTAACTGAAGTGTGGAAATGCGGAAATTTTTATTTTTTATTTTTTCTAATGCATTGTCGCTTAAATCAGCTACCGTTACATTGTGTTTCTTTGCCAAATCAAAGGCCATAGCACTGCCTACCATACCGGCACCTAGAATAAAAATGTTTTTCATTTTGACTATTTTAAATATAATTAAACAGCTTTCTGTTTTCACAGATGCATATTTTCAATAACTTGTTATGATGGAAAATGTATTAATTCCAAAGGCATTAAAATTTAAATTACAAACCAGGCAAAACTACCCACTGCAGAAATATGAAAGGGTTTTTGATATTGTTTTTTAGCATAATGTTTCAATGATAAATGATAAATGAAACAGAGAAATTCGACTCCACCCACCTACTTTTATTTCAATGTGTGCCACAAATTATTATGAATAATATTTTACTTTTATTGGCTCCATTATTTTGCGTAACTTACAATTGCTCCGCCAGTCATCTTAAACGGGCCATAAAAAATAGGACACAATTTAAGGGTATTACTACAATCTCTTTCGCTATTGTAAATGGTTTATGTATTTTTTGTTTGGCTATAATGTTTTCGGGCTTGGCAAAGGTGGAAATTTTCACGATCGCGAAAGCTTCCGGGATTGATAAAGAGAATTATCCCAATAGCTATCGGGATGATTAACTACATGTGTCTGCGGAGCAATGAAATACCGCTTTTGCTAAGCCCTCGTTTGCTGTTCTGGGTTCTTTCTCTATATGGATGTGCAAAGTCAAATGCAAAGTATCGAAGATTAACATTTTTTGTCTATTTGCTACCTAGTAGCTGGCACAAAGTGGATCGTCAATAACATTGACTAGCCATTTTTTGGCAATTTATTGTTTAAAATTTACTTATCTGAAAATTTTTATTTTCACTGAAAATCTGAACAAGATAAAACCCTTTTGAGAAATTGCTTACATCAATTTTTATTTCACTACACACTTGCTTGAAAGACTGTTTCGCCGATTGTGTTAACAATTTGAATTTTGCTTGATGGATATTTATCAAGAACCAAATTTATTTCATTCATTGATGGATTAGGAAACACCTTGATATTTTTTAACACCACGGTTTCGTTTATTGCAGTGGGTACATGGGAACACAATGATGACTGTCTGCGTATATCGTTTTGAAACATGAGCCAGTTCGGACCTCTTCCTTTTCCTGCTTTGATCATGTAGGCTCTTCCAAAATTCCCGGTTGTTTGAGGGTAAACTCCATAACCACCAACAACAAAAACATCCAGGGTGTCGTCATTGTCAAAATCGGCAACCAGCGGAGCATGATTTAATCCGAATAGTGCGTTGCCATAATGTTCATTAAGGTCCAAATCCCAAATGAGGCTTGCATTATTCCCGTTCAGAGCATATAGTACTCCTGTATTGTAAGTGCCAAACAGAACATCTATATAAGAGTCATTGTTAATGTCTGCCAATGCGGCACCCCTGAAAGTAAAACCTCCATTTGGAATAGGGTAGTACCATTTGAGTTCTCCTTTGTTTGAAAGGGCGCTTACGCGATATCCGGAACCAAATACCACGTCGCAACTACCATCATTGTCAAGATCTCCTAAAGACGCAGGGCCAATAACTGCTCCCGTTGCAGCGTATTTCCAGTTGGTTGTACCGTTCTCACCATTTAAACAATACAAGGTATCATTATAGGATCCAATAACCAATTCTGGTTTGCCATCGTTGTCAAGATCTGAAACGGCGGTACCATGATAGATATGATTGTGCACGGGGTAAGCCCAGAGTCTGGTTTGATTGTCACCGCGAAAGGCAAAGATGCTGTCTCTGTAGTCAAAACTCCAGGTTGCAACTACAAAGTCTAGTATTCCATTGTCATCAAGATCAACAATTGTAGGCGCTGTTTGAATCCAAGAATTTTCGTCCACCTTCGTTTCCCATGCAACAGAACCATCTTCGGCATTGATGCAAATGACCCAGCCACCAAATTCACCATGTAGTATTTCAGGTTTTCCATCATTATCCAAATCTGCTATGGTTGGCGGAGAGTCACTGCCTCGGGTCTCACAAGACCACTTCACAGAACCATCAGCGCCATTGAAACAAAATGTTCTTGGATTGCAAGAACCAGGCACGATTACCTCCTGTTTCCCATCATTGTCCACATCATAGATTGTTGGTGCCACGTCGTTACAACCCTGACTGCCCAATGCACTTGCATTATACTTCCAAAAGCAAACTGCCATTCTCAGCATTTAGGGCATAGATGGTGCTGTCGTTTCGGTAACAACCAAAGGTGATTTCATACTTGCCATCGCCGTCAAAATCTTTGGCAGCTGACTGCCCTGCAGAGAAATCATTGGTGTTGTACCACCATTTTATTGAAGGCTTTTGCGCATTTGCATTTAGAAGGATGAAGTATGCGAGAGCAGTAGAGAAAAGATGCTTATTCATTAAAAATACATTTATTCACAAATATAGCTAAGTACAGCAGAAAATATACCTTGTCAAGGATATAAAAGTCAGTTTCCAAATAGTCGTACACATTGTTTGTCTGTCAAATTTATTTTCTTGTACTATTGTATGAAGTTGAACTATCATCTTAGCCTGACCGATAACAGTTGGGCGATATGGAGCGGACGCAGCGATAGCAGGTCTGATCTCATATAACTTGTAAAGATACTCTCCTCATTTGTTTGAATTCAGGATTTAAAAAATATCCTATTGATAATTCTACTCCAAATTGGTAGGGTTTGTATTTTGCCATTTACGGATTTGGTTGCATAGTTTTTATGGATTTAGAAATACCAAATTACTGCCGATGCTAAATTCATTCATTTTATAATGAAACCACTACTTATGCGAATATCAAAATTGTATTCAGTAATTCCAAGAAAAAATATATCTGCTTCATTAATTCGCTTGTTTATTGCAAGGCCAATTCGAAAGGTAAATTAAATTTTCCCTTAACGATATTATATGCATATGATGGAATAAGTTGAAGGTAGTTATAAGGTAAATCAACATTCGCATAACTATAAGAAGAGAATGTGTCATCATATTCGGTTAGATCTATTATTCTACCATTTTTGATGCCTCCCCCATGTATTTTGAGCATACTTCCCGTGTTAGGGCTAAAAACAAGCGCAATGCTATAACTAAATGTCATTGGGTTACCTTCTTTAGTAACCTTATACCCGCTCAATCCATAACTACCTCCTACTATTTTAGAGCTGTTATGTGTTACATTTCTACTTGTTCTAATTTCTAACCCAAAAGTACTTTGAGAAAATACAGATGCGGAGAAAATTAAAATTACAAATTGAATTAAAAACACCTTCATTCTTATTTGTTTTAACTTTCACAAAGGACGTTTTGCGGCTTGGCGATGTGACGAATTTTAGCACAATAGTCCAATAGAAATACTGCTACTGAACTTGTACAATCACATTAGCTATAGGCATCATAGAAGCACTTCAGCCGCCATATTGCCAAACCGATTACAGTGGCTGTCCTTCTTTTTACTTTCACATTTTAAATTTTACAAAAGCTTCTCCGTTAAATTTCCATAGTCCATATTCAAGAGTTCTAAGCCATAAAGTTCCTTTATTGTCTTTGTAAATAGAAAATAATTTTATCTCCTTAGAGTTGATTTGAACTGGGTAATGAGTGATTTTTATTCCGTCATACTTCCATACTCCAGTATCGTAAGGTACAAACCATAAATCATTGTTATTGTCTTTTGTAATGGATAAGTATTCAGTAAAATCGTTGTTTTTACTTCCGTCTAAACTACCTATACTTTTTGTTCTCTTATAAAATGTTGATTTGTCCTGTTGATTATTTGGCATTGAGTTGGTGTCATATATGGTATAACGATATGCTGAATTAAACCAAAAATCTCCATTTTTATCTTCTAAAATTGAACGAACACCATTGGCTGGTCCATCGTGTAGTTCTGTTACATCATCTTCAGTAATCCAATCAAATGATTTTCCGTTGTAGCGAAAAGCACCTAAGGTTGCAGTACCAAACCAAACATTTTCTTTGCTGTCTTTGTAAATACAAAAAATTGCGTAAGGGTTAGCATAGTTTGGATGTTTTGAAATATACTCTTCTCCAGTTTTGATTTTTGGAACTTGTAATTTCAATAGATTTTCACCATCATATCTGTAAACAAAACCATCATATTCTGAACTTTTAAACCAAATGTCATTGGGATTTAATTTCCAATCGTCGTCAACACCAACTTTTTCTTTTAGCGTTTTAAAAGTCGTCCCATTAAATTGACAAATACCATTATCAGTAATAAAATAAATGTTTCCCGATTTATCTTCCCTTATTTCTCCAATACTATTGCTAGTCAAGCCATCTTTGGTTGTAAAATGAATGATTTTTTTTTCATCATATTTATACACGCCATCGTTCTTGCTCGCAAACCAATAATTGTCCTTCTTGTCTTGATAAACAAGTGCTATGTCTTTCCCGAGCTCATTTACTGTGTCCCCGATTGAAGTTGAATTGGCTGAATTTTCAGATTGCGTTGTTGTCTGCCCGTTGCAGGAAGTCAACAGGGTCAAAATGTTTAGAAAAAATATAACTGTTGGTATGTTCATTGTCATATTCTTTAAGGTTTGTAATGTCGTCATAGAGTTGCCACTAACGGTTTGCAGCTACCCCAAGGTGGCTATTTCGAAGCACAAAACTCTCTGCCAGCACTGAACCTGTCTGCCGGCAGGCAGGCTTGATACGAAGCATAAATGTTCAATTAACCACTGAATCGCCAAGTTCTTAAACCCGCTTTTACCGGATGTCCTTCTGTCTGTCCGAAGTGATGCTGTGTCAAGTTCGCATGCACATTGTCCGCAGCGATTTACATTCAAGGCGGTGTCTGTCAGAGTTTGCACGGTGCGAAGGGATGAAGTTCTATTTTTTGAGGAATGTATTTTATTCTTAAAACACATTTAGAAATAGAAGAACAACATATATGAAGTTAACAAACAGTGCAAAGTGAAAAAACCTTCCTTCATATTCTGTTTTGGATAATGACAATACGAAATATATAATTCCTGAAAAAAAGCTCATGTAAATTGGTTTCAACACATGGTCCAATCCGTCAAACGCTGTTCCCTTAATTGGCGGAAATAGCTTTGCCATAATAAATGTTACAACAAGTGTGAAAATAATAATTGATAAAAATTTAGCAAACCTGAATTCAAGCTACAATGTTCGTCTTTTGCACGGTCGTCATAGCATTGGGCACAACGGTTAGGCTATGTGATTGTTTAGCGATAGCTAAACAATCATTATAGCCATTGTTATGATCTGGCCTTCTTATTCACTAATCATTAATTTTTGTTCGTCGATTTCTACACTAAATGTCACTTTTGCGTCTAGAGCTTCAAATACCTTAAGAATAGTTGCAAATCTTGCATCAGTAGCTGAATTCTCCACTTTTGAGATTTGGGCTTTTTGAACACCAACTAGTGCACCGAGTTGTTCTTGCGTTAGTCGTTTGGCCTTCCTCGCTTTTTTTTATTGCATCACCTAAAAGTTCAATTGTTAATTCTTGCTCAAATTTTTCACGTTTTTTAGTTCCACGTTTGCCTATCTGCATATCTAGTACGTCTTGAAAACTTGTCGTTTGCATATTATTGCTGTTTAGATTCAAATTATTTATCTTTAATTGCCTTTGCCTTTATTATTTCTGACTTTTCAGGTTTATCACTTTTTTTAACAATCCCATGTGTTGCAATTACCAGGATATTAATTTTGCCAGTTTTATCCCAAAATGCAAAGATCCTATAGTGAACCCCAAAGTATTGGGCTCTGAAATACCAAATTCCATCTTGTAGTGGCTTGAATAATTTTGCATCCTTTCTGGATTTAGCCATTGCCATGTTGAAAAGGATTTTGTCCTTTGCTTTGACAGGAATTTTATTTAGATACTCCAAAGCTTCAGGTAAAAACTCAATCTCAAAAAGTTCCAAAATTTAAACGTTAAGACAAAGATAATAGTTTCTTAATTGCGATACAAACTATTTTTTATTGAACTTTCTGTCTGGTCGATCATAACGGTTCTCGGCTTTGCGAAGTGGCGGATTTTCAGCACAAATGTTGATGCGGAGAACCAAACTTTGATTAACCACAAATGTTTCTGCGGAGCACTGAACCGCCACTTTTGCCAAACCCGTGTTAGGCGTTCGCCCTTCTATTCTGTCAGCCAATTTAATGCTTCTTGTGTTATTCCGTTATACCAATCTACTTCGTTGTCTGTCGAGTTTGCTAATTCATTTGAACGCTCGAAAAATCGTTTAACGTGTCTGGGTTCGGGTATATAATTTGCGTTATGAGAGTCCTCAACCATTTTAATAAAAACAGTCAAAGGCAATGGAACTATTGTAGAAGTCCCACCATAATATTGAATGTTCATTTTATGCAATGCGTAAAAATGTGCTTTGCAAGAGTCATTTATGTTCGGAGCAATGAATAAGCAGTAAGCAGGTTTTTCTGTTTCTCTTTTGAATTTTGCAAGGTGTCTTGTTACAGGTTCACCTTCTGTTTCATACTGTCTTTGTCCACTTTGCATAGTAACTTCAACTGTTAACCCGAAGTCGCCATAATCACAAACAATGTCAGCCATATTGCCTTGTGCTGTTGACATTGGATTGCCAAAGTCGTCAAATTTCAAATTTGCTTTATATTCTCCCCCATCCAACATTGTCATTGCTCGCCAAGTATTCCACTCCAACATTAGTGGCGTGTCATAAAGTGAATTATCAATTATCTGGTCAAACGTTGTAGATATTTCTTCAAACTGTCTGTAGTCCTTAATTGCAGCAACTTGTTCAGTTAGTATCTGCTCTTTTCTATTTTCTAACTGGTCTGCAAATAAGTTTTTTAGTTCTTGTAATGTTGCTGTTGCTGGAATTTGAAGTTGTGGAAATTCAGCTTGAATTTTTTGTTCGAGTAATGCTCTATTGTCGGTTAATAAAGTTGGTGTTTGTGGATTGCCAAGATATGCAACATACTGTCTTTCGTTATCAACGAAACAGGGTTCTCTATCTGCATTTTGAAGAAAGTAATCAACCTCTTGTATTTTTTCAGGAACTATGGAAATTGACTTTCCTAAATGTGAAATATTTACTAATCCTGTTGCTCTCAAATAACGCACACAAGCATCAGCATAATCCCGCATATTACTTGCTTTTGTGTTTAAAAAGTTTGAGATTGAAGCGTCATTAGTTTCTCTTGTTCGTGTATTACCCGAACTAATATCCGCACTATAAATTTCTCTCAATTCTCTATCAAAATATTCAGCCCGAAAGCGTTTGTAATTACCTTCGTTCTGTGCTTTTGCTATTCTAAATTGATTGATTTTTTCGACTATTGTCTCAAATTCTCGGTAGTCAACTAATTGCAAACCAAACATCTTTAACTCATCAAATTTCAATGAGCCAACTTGCCTAACAAGTCTGAAAAGTTCGAGATAGGGTTTTACCCAAAATTCTGCTGAATTTTCTGTTGGTTTATGAAAAGGGGAAGGAACTTGAAATTTAAGTAACTGCCTTAAATAAATTTCGTCTTTTCTTCTTGAATTTACTAATTCCTCTCCTGCCGGAGTAAGTTCTATGGTTGGAGAGAGAATAACGAAACCGAGTGCCTTTGGTGCTCGGTTAATTCTGTCTCTTGCACTAAATGCTGGGTCATTTGCACCTTCGCCATTGAAAAAATTTTCTTCTTTCAATAGCTCCATAAATGCTCTTTGTGTTTCGTTATTCCCTTGCTGACCTGCGAAATGGGTATTTAATAACTCAATTTCAGGAATCATCTTGGCAGGTGTCCTTGGGGAAGTGGTTACGAAAATTACTTTGCTGTCAATTCTAGCCATAGGAAACAGATTCTTCTTCTAGTATAAGTATTGGATTTCGCTTTATTGCCTCATTGCCGTAATTTGAAATTAGAATGTGGCTTGCTTCTGATTTAAATCTATTTCTAATGTTTACTGCATATGATTTTCCATATTCATCAACAATCATATCTCCGTATAATTTTTCAGTTAGTGGTGTTCTGCCAATAACCATAAGTGATTTACACTTCAGATTTTTATATTGATTAGCTAATTCAATATGATTTCTTTCATTAAATCCGTCTTTGTGTTCAATATTTCCATAGTCAGAAAAAATACAATCGTAAGGCGGGTCTAAGAACATAAAATCATCTTCGGTTGCCATTTTAAAAATCTCGCAATAATCAAGATTATAAATTTCTGTTTTCGCAAGTAATTTGCTGTGAGATTGTGTTACTAAAGAAGTATTCAAATTGGCATAACGACCATAAGGAACATTAAATTCTCCTTTTGCATTGTAGCGTATCATTCCTGAATACGCTGTTTTGTTTATGAAAAAGTAAAGTAATGCCTCAGAGTATTTCTTTTCAGCCAATTCATTGAACATATCTCTAATTTGATAATAAAGAGGCTCGTTTTCGTCTTCAACTCTTTTATCAGGTGTTTTGCTTTTTAGTTCTTCAAACTTCTTTCTGTTTTTTGTGTAAATTATTTCAATTTCTGTCAGTTCTGATTTAAGTGTTTCAAAGTCGTTTTTAACGCCTAAGTAAAACGAAATTAGCTTTGAGTTAATGTCGTTTATGATTGCTCTCTTTGGCTCTAAATGAAAAAATAAAGCACCGCCACCAAAAAAAGGCTCAATATATCGTCCACTAAATTGTGGAATATGTTTAATTAAATGAGGGATTTCTTTTGATTTTCCTCCTCTGTATTTTACAAGTGGTTTCATACTTTGGCTGATTTACGTTTATATTGAACAATACTTTCTGCAACCACATTTAAAATTTGTGTTGCTTCTTCCTCTTCGGCAATAATGTCGTAAACCTTGTCTGCCGACCACAATCGTATCAATTGTTTCGAGTCAACTTCTAGCAAGTCTGCAAGAAGATTAACCTGTTCCCGTTTCGCCCGTCTGTCGCCCTTTTCAATTTTACAGTATGTTGCTGTGTCTATTTCTAATGCAGCAGCTAACTGTCGTTGAGGGATTTGTTTTTCCTCTCGAAGTGTCTTGATTTTATTACCAAAGATTGTTGACATAAGTTCGTCTTGACATTATTTGGCAAATTTAGAATTTTATTTTGAAAGTCAGCAATCTTTTTTGAAAAAATATTTGGGTGGTGGGTGGGCTTGGTCTCTCCATTTTGTTTGTCTGTTGATGTCTGCACGGTAGTCGTTTAGGGTGACGCCTAACGTTTTGCAGATTTGCGATGGGCGGGATTTTTACCACTGAACTTGATGCGGAGCACAAAACTTTCGGCTACCACTAAACTGTCTGCGGAGCACTGAACCGCCACTTTTGCCAAACCCGTGTTGAACTAAACCTCCGGTAGCTTTTGGTAAAGTATTTGCACTTGATCAATTTTTAATCAAATTAAATATTTTATTATGTCAACAAAAAAAAACATCCCGACCTTTTAGGTCAGCACACCCTTGTTAGCCAAGCTAAATGTAAAGTTAGCGGATTTGCTGCGCAATTGGAAAAGTTTGAGAAAAAACTTTCAGTACTTGGCAGGAGCAAATCGACCTTCAGTAATTATTCCCGTCATCTTGCAAAAATGGCCTTGCATTTTAACTGCTTGCCGACTGAACTGGATGAAGATCAAGTCGCCGACTACCTGCATTTTTTAAAACAAGAACACAATACACCTTCGGATTCGTATTTTAAACACACTGTGTTCGGCCTAAGAATGCTTTGTAAAACAGAAGGTATCAAACCTCATGATCTAGGTCTTCCAAGTATTAAAGGTCCCAATAAACTGCCTGTTGTTCTTTCTAAAGATGAAATGTGGCGTCTGCTGCATGCTCCCGATTTACTTAAACATAAAATTCTCATTGGACTTCTCTACGGTTGTGGGTTGCGCTGCCTGGAGGCACGCAGTGTACGTTTACAAGATCTTGATTTTGACCGGAAAGTTCTACATGTAGTCCAGGGTAAGGGGAAAAAAGACCGCTATGTTCCTTTGAGTGATCATCTAATCCGGGGACTTCGCCAATATATCGAGGCAGAAAGTCCCGACGATTGGCTGTTTAACGGCCAACCTCAGGAGAATCGAAAAGGAGGAGACTTTGATAGTCGTTACTCACAAAAAGGTGTACAGTGGGCTGTCAAAGCAGCGTCAAAAAAAGCAGGTGTTATCAAGAATGTCAACGTTCATACTCTAAGACATTCCTTTGCTACACACCTTCTCGAAGACGGTATGGATATCATGACCCTTAAGGAATTATTAGGTCATGAAAGCATTGAGACCACTTTAGTGTATCTCCATATTGCACAGAGTGGTCGCTGCAAGCCCTTTAGTCCACTTGACACCCTATTTGCATCATGCAGGCCAAATACGAAATAGCTCATTTACTTGAGCGGTCTTGGCGCAGTATAGAAACATTGGATTTTAACAGTTGGCAAGTACGAACACTTCGGGCAATCAAAGATTGTCGTACGATGGCACTCGGAGGACATGTCGATGAATGTGATGGTTGTGGTCATGTGAAAATCAGTTACAATAGCTGCCGTAATCGTCATTGTCCAAAGTGTCAGGGTCATAAAAAAGTACAGTGGGTCGAAGCCAGAACATCGGAACTTCTCCCAGTGCCTTATTTTCACGTAGTCTTCACCTTGCCGGATGAGTTAAATACGCTTGCTTTGCATCAACCGAAGATTGTCTATGATGCTCTATTCAAAGCTGCCTGGCAAACCATAGAAGCATTTACTGGCAAGAATAACAAGCCTGGAATGATCTCGATTTTACATACGTGGGGACAAAACCTAAGTTTACACCCACATATACACTGTATTATACCTGGTGGCTTTGTTGCTCCAAATGATGTCTGGAAGTTATCCAAAAACCAAGGCAAATTTCTTTTTCCCGTCAAGGCAATGAGTCGTGTGTACCGGGCCAAGTATGTTGCACTTTTGAAAGCTTCCGTCCTTGAAGTACCTCAAACGATATATGACTCACTATTCAAAAAAGAGTGGGTCGTATATGCCAAAAGGCCATTTGGAACACCAGCATCTGTGGTCGAATATCTTGGCAGATACACCAATAAGATAGCGATCTCGAACCACCGGATCATATCCATGGATGACCTCACAATTACCATATCATACAAAGACTATCGGGCAGAGGGTCAAAAGAAAACGATGATACTCAGCCATGGAGAGTTCATACGTCGTTTTGCCTTGCATATTTTACCCAAGCGATTTGTGAGAATAAGGCACTTTGGCATCCTAAGTTCTACCTGGAAGCGAAAAAAGCTTTCCAATTTAAAATCAAAACTTACTGGTTATATTCAGCCAAATCTGGTCGCTTTAAACAGCCGATCTCAATTTAAGACATGTCCATGTTGCAAAACGGGCCAGATGATAACACTATTTACCTTTGGCAGGCGCGGTCCCCCAAATGAATTCTGTAAGGCAGCTCATGAAAAACATACCTCCCTAAAAACCATATGATTTTGGGTAAGGGAGCTTATGCTCAAAAATTAGTAAAATTTGTCGAAATGATAACATAAGAGGTGAAATCTCAAAAAAAATCTACAATTTAACTTTTAATATTTACTGCTAAGCTTCAGCTGAAGCTAATAAATCCGACCATATCTCCATAATTGTGTCGTCCTGGAGTAAATCCAAATTCTGCTTTTCAAATCTGGCCCCGCTACCGAAGATTCCGTTCAACAGGGTTTTCATTGCTTGTGCTTCGCACACAACGAAAACTTAGTTGTTAGCAGTAGTGGTTCTTCTTTCGGTCGTCATTTTGATAGTTTTAGAATTTTAAATGCTCCTTGTCCAACGATGAAAAACACAATTGTCCCAACGATAAGGTCAGGATATTTTGAGTTTGTCAAGTAAACAAGTCCGCCTGCTACAATTACTCCAAGATTTACAATTACGTCATTTGATGTGAAAATCATACTTGCTTGCATATGAGCTTCTTTGCTTTTACTTTTTTGCAGTAAATACAAACAAAGTCCGTTACCAATAAGTGCAAGAATTGAAATAATTATCATTGTCTGAAATGCTGGAATTGTTTCCGTTCCAATAAATCGTCTGATAACTTCAATGAAACCAAAAACCGCAAGTGTCAATTGAAAATAACCTGCTGATTTTGCAATGTTCTTCTTTCGTGTCATTGTTCCACCAACTGCAAAAAGTGCAAGTCCGTAAACAATGCTGTCGGCAAGCATATCCAAACTGTCTGCAACAAGTCCCATTGAGTTTGAAATAAAACCTGTCGTAAGTTCAAGTGCAAAAAAGAAAAAGTTAATGGCTAAAACTTGCCAAAGTAATTTTCTTTCTCGGTCTGTGTTGTCGGTTGTTGCTATGTAATTGTCTGCCGAAACGCTGTCAATAATTGAAGTGTCAAACTTTAAGTTGTCAAGTCGCTGAAAAATTTGGTCGTGGTTGTCGGTGTGAAAAACGGTCAGTTGTCTGTTTGCAATATCAAAGTCCAACGAGTTGATGTTTGTCAAGTCGGCAAGTTTCATCCGTATCATTTGTTCTTCGGATGGGCAGTCCATTTTTGATATTTTAAATGTCGTTTTCTGCATTGTCTATTGTTGTCGGTTGGGTCGTCCTACCATTACTGCTAACGTACCATCATCTTTATAAATCTCTAAAGTGTTAGGGACATCGGACCAAACAAAGATTAGATGCTTAGAATAACCTAGATCGAAAACCACGGAATAATAAAATTCAACATGTTTTTCTTTCATTTCTATTCTTCTATATAAAATATTAACCTCAACAATACTGGGTTCAGAAAAATGTAATGCTAAATTACAATGCTCACAAATACCAGGATGTTTAGTAGAGATAGAAATCAATGGCTTAATTTCATAATCAACTTCAATTTCATAAATTTTTTGTGGAAATTGTAATTCAAATAAAATAAATTTTTATTTGACTTTTGCAAAATTAGTTTCAAAGGATTTGATACTCCAATTTTTTGCAATCCGAGATATTAATAATACCTTTTCTGTTTGCACTGATATTAGTTTTGCTCCGATAATCTTTTCTACAAAATCAGTGTTTAATCTATAATTCAATCTCATTAAAAGCGAATTTTAAAAGGTAAACTGTTTCCAATTTTCATACTTATAGTATAACTCCCTGTTGTATTTGATTCTGGATAAAACTTAAATGTAATTGCACCAAGATACCAAGTTTGTTCTAACGGATGGATAGGGTTTAGGAAAAGTGGTCCATCTATTTCGGGAAATAGTTGTGTAAAATTACTCCAAAAAATGTTAGGGTCACCAACATCTAGTAGTTCTGCGCCGATGTTTCCACCCTTCCATTTAAATTTGTCCAAAACATTACCACCAGTATATTTGATAACGGATAAAAACTTTTCAATTACTTCTCCACCGAACTGTTCCATTTTGGATATTGCTTTCCAAACTGGTTCTGCTTTTTTATATAAGTCATAAGATTCTATACCTGCATCAATTAAAGCCCCCGCAGGGAATTTAGTTTTAATAATATCAAAAACCTCCCCAATAAAATCTAGCAATTCACCTTGACCTAGTGCTTTAATCGCATCTATAACATTTTCTACTTGTCCTGCTGGAGTATATTTTTAGCTAATGCTTTGAATAACTCGGCACCAAGTTCAGCACCAATGTCTTTAATAAAAGGCCATACAAAGCTGGAATAGTAGCCATAATGCATCAAGTTCCTCAATAGCAGGATCAGTTGATAATAATTTAACATAAGTTTCAATCGCTAAATCTCTTGCTTCAAGGCTCAAATCAGTCCTATTGTTTGCAAATGATTTTGCTTTTTGATAATATTCAAAGTTATATTTTAACCATTCAATTTCAGATGGTAATAAATTAACTTTATTAGGCTTAGGTATTAATGATTCAAATAAAGAATTAATAGCACAACCATCAAAGTCCTGTGATTCTAAGCATGATATAGAAATCCATTTTGTGGCCAGTAATTCAGAAGCAGTATAATTTTGATTTGTATTCGGGTTAAAAATAGGATAATCAACAACAAACCCTTGAAGTTTTTCTAACAAGAGGTAGATAAAACACAGTCTTTAAATTCTATGTGGCCTATACAATCACAAACACCTTCAACTTTATTTACAATTTCTAATGCTGAGTAAGGCAAATCATATTGAGCCTTTATTTGCTTTACTTTATTTAACTGACATTCTCGTTCTTTTTTGTCATATTGATTTGGATTTACATTAGTGTCGCAATTTGGACAAGGTGTCATATTCCAAGGCTTGTTCCACCATTCTGTGTCGTCATCACATATTACTATTATGTAAGGCTCACATTCATAGCAAATGCCAGATCTTGATCCCGTCGAATCGTCTCCTTTAAATTTATGTTTTTTAGACAAATTTGGGCATTTCACTTTTGGTTTAAATAAATCAGCAAAAAAATCTCCTATATCACCGATCACACCACCAACCCAACCGCCAATATCTTCAAGTATTCGCCTATTTCTACTGAAAATATTCCAATCACCACCAGTACCATTTCCAGTGCCTCCAGTGCCAGTCCAGTCTCCATTATCATCCCCCAATCACTATCTCCATTACTACCCCAATTACCTCAGTTCCATCAATTCCACCACCACCAGTACCACCATCCGTGCCACCACAGTCGTATTTAAAACAAAGTTCTATTACATACTCATCACACTCATTTCTGTTATTTCCAGTGTTGGAATTTCCAGAGAAATTCGATGTATAATATTGAGGAAATATTCTTTGATTTTTTTCTTGCATTGATAGGGCAAAAGTGTAATCAGGTGTTTTTTCATACATTATTTCATCAAAGCTTTCAAAAGCAAATGCTAGATATGCGTCTATGTATCTATCTGCTGAATAATTTTCAATTTCAGATTTTAAAATTAATTGTAATTGATAGTCGGTATTTGGGCTATTGAGAGGTCTTATACCCTGTAAAATGGCTTTTGTACCTACCTCTCCATAAAAGCCAAATGGGAGATATACTATCTCCTTATTGGTCTCTACATTTCTATGCCTCATGCTGTAAAGCCAATAAGCATCTCCAATTCGTTCATTAAGATGATCTAAAAAATGATGTTGCTGTTCTAAAGATGCAATTTGTTCGAACAGTGATTTTTCATTAGGTTGTATCAACACTATTGAGAGCATAAGGTGTAGATTCCCAATTCATTTTCAGAGATTCGTTGGTTATTGTAGGTTTTTTAATTGCCAAATTTTCATCCTCTTTGTTACATGACAAAATTGTGAAAAATGTGATTAATGCTGTCAAAAAATAGTACCGTTTCATTTTAAAACATTTTGGTTTGTTAATAAAATATTGTTTTCCAATTCAGCCAACTTTTTTTTTTTAAAGTGGCTGTAACGGTCAAGTATAAGAGCAGTAGCGGATTTCAAGGCGATTACCTGTCCGCCACCACAAAAGTTTATTAAATGCACTGACCTTGATTTTACCATTTCACCCGCTATTGCTTTTATACAATGTTGTATGCCCGTGCTTTCTTTTCTTCCGTGCGTTTGGGCAGCCATACTCTTTGGCAAGTTTTGGCTTGCGGGAAGGCTTTTTGAGCGACTTGCCAATGTGTATGGATGCGAAGGGTTGGCTTGTGTCATAATGCTGTTTTAATAAAAAGTCCAACAATATCTGCAATTAGAATGATTATAGGTTCCTGGATCTTCTTGAATTTAACAATATCAATACGGTAATAACTGCAAAAGCAACGGATGTCAAGTGTCTGTAAACTGTCTCATTCCAAGAAACGCAGACTGCACCTGCAATAGCACCGATTGCTGCCGCTGTCACACGTCAACAAATGCCTTGATAGCAGGGTTTTTTCCATACTTTTTGAAATATGGTGCTGGAATGATGGGTGAAAAGATAGCAGGGTAAAATGTAGCAAGTGCAACGCAGCCCGGGAAATCCACCAACCAAGTAACCAATGAATCCTACAGAATAACAACCGGTCCAGGTGTTATCCTGGCAACAGCCACTCTTCATCCAAAATTGTTGTTCAGTCAATCATTGATGTTCAGTCAACCATTGATGTTCGTTTTCATTTACGCCACCATACAAAATGGAACTATTGCCAGTCCGCTACCAAAAACAAATGCTCCTCTTTGAGAAAAACCAAAACAGTTCTTGCAGTTTCCCTGTTGATGAAATTCCTGTGATTTGTAAAAGGGTAAGCGAAATAGGAAAAAGGAGTTTACTGATTTTAAAAATTTTGGTGGTGCTTTAACGAACCACACCACAATACCCGCAGCTACAACCAAAGAAATAATTTCGGTTTCTGTAATAAATGTTGTTACCCCAAGCAAAATGAATATTCCCCAAAGCAGATAATCCTTACCTATCGTTTTCTTTGTCAGTTTGTAGCTACTAATGGAAATTATTCCTATCACCGCTGCACCTATGCCATAAAATACGGCTTGCATCCATGGCAATCCACCAAATTTTACATAAAGCAAACCCCTGGAAGCAAGTACCATTAAAAAAGACGGTATCACAAACGTAACTCCTACAATGGTTGCCCCAATAATGCGGTAGTGAACATAACCCATATAAATGGCAAGTTGGGCTGCAAGTGGTCCTGGGGCCAGTTGAGCCAATGCAAG
>JADJHE010000039.1 GCA_016707685.1 Bacteroidota bacterium | reverse complement strand
AAGCCTTGATTTTCGGAAAGCAAATGAAATTGGTTGTCTTCAAATTTTAGCATTCCGTGGTCTGTAGCAAACCACATATTTCCTTTTTTATCTTCCGTAATTCCACCAATAAAATCATCTTTTAATTCGGCAGGAAGATTAAATTGTTGAAATTTTTTGCCAACATATTTAACTACACCATTGCCTGATGAACCACCAAACCAAATTGCTCCTTAGAGTCAATGAAAGAGCAGAATAATGTTTTTCTTTATTAATTCAACACTATTAAAGTTGATTATTTTTTTCCATCAAATTTAGCAACACCTTTGCTGTTGCAAACCAAATGTCTCCAAGTTTATCTTCAGCAATTGAATAGACACTTTCGGTAGGTAAACCATCTTTTTGAGTGAATTTTTGAAATACTTTTCCATCAAATTTATTTACACCACCATCTTGAATTGCAAACCATATTGTGTTGTTTTTGTCTGCTAAAATCCAATAAACAACACCTTTTGAAAGACCATCTTTGGGTGAATAGTTTGTGAAAGATATTCCATTAAATTTAGAAACGCCTTCGCTGTTGCTATCCAAATATTTGCCTTTTTTGTCTTCTGTGATATAAGTAACATCATTACTAATTAATCCATCAGCTTTACTAAGTGTTTTAAATGTTTTACCATTAAATCTACTTACTCCACCACCTTGGGTTGCAAACCAAATGTATCCTTTTGAATCTTGAAAAATATTATTAACGATAGAACTTGCGAGCCCATTTTTAGCAGAATAATTTTTAAAATTATATTGCTGGGCAATAGTAGTATTAATCGCTCCAAAGAGGATTAAAAAAACATATATTTTTGTTAGTAGTTTCATAAATAAAAATGCCCGACCAATTGGTCAGGCAAATTTAAGCTTTTATATGAAATGAGTACTATTGAATAATTAACTTCTTGAATACGTTTCCTACTTGCGTCTGAATATTAACGGTATAAATACCTTTTGCGAAATTTTCAGTAGCTATTGTTTCTGTTAAATTGCTGGTCGTATTTTGATAGACTAATTCTCCAATAGCATTGTAAATAGAAATAGTGCTAGCTTTTATAAATTGAGGCTGTTGAATGGTAAAATAATTAGATGCTGGATTTGGGTAAATGATAACATTGTTAGTTAAAAATTCATTTATTCCAGTAACCATACTTCCTCTTTTAATATTTGAGCGTGTTGTATTAATAGTTGCTCTTGTTGGATCACAAGTGATGCTCCATGCCGTTTTTACGCGCCAGTTTGCTATAACAGCATGATTCGAAAAGCCAGGATCTACAGCAGATGATTGCGTCCCTGCAACTGTTGATACAGGAGTCCAGAAGTCGATATTTGCTGTATCGCAAAGTAATACATAATTTGCAACAGGGTTGCCGCCTCCCTCAATCGTGTAAGGAATGCTCCACGTAAATTGACCTAAGCCTGCATCAATAATATAAATGGTATTGTGGTAAGGACTCATTGCACTGTAATTGCCACATGTATCTAATAATTGTAGTTTATAACGATACGAACCAACATTCGGGTCACCATTTGCTGGTCCAACACTTCGTGTTGTATCAATAAATTCACTGATGGAGTCAATAGAAACAGCACCAATTCTTAAATAAATGTTGGTAGACACCTCGCGGTACACAACAAATGAATCTGCTTGCGGATAAAGTGTTCTGTCCCAATATACAATATTATTAACCGATTGTGCATCTGTTGTTACCATACAGATATCGGGTATTTGTGTTTGTGTTGGTTGTGTTATCGTTACGATTTGTGGCTTTGTACATCCAATTGAATCAGTTATTGTACAAGTATATGTGTTAGCAGCTAAATTAATTGCTGTAGCAGTTGTTCCTCCACTTGGTGACCATGAATAACTATAAGGTAAAATACCTCCATTTGCATTGATAGAAGCACTTCCTTGATTTCCTCAATACAAGTTGCATTTGTTTGTGATGTAATAGAGGTATTGATATTACTGATTCGAAGATTGATGGTGAGGTACTATCACAACCTGCTGCATTTGTTAAGTTTTGAGTATAAGTTCCAGTTGTAGTATACGTTTGGCTATTTAATGTATAACTTAAACAAGCAGTTGGATTGATTGTACCAAATGTATTGATACATGGTTTTAATTTTAAAACAAAGGCATCGCTATTTCCTGCCGACACCATATTAAATGTTCCATCTGGGTTAAAGTTTGCTGTTCCTGAAAAACTACCAACTGAATATATTATTCCAGTAGTAGTTAAATGTATTCCAAGTCCAAAATCAGCACCTGTACCACCAAGCTGTTTTGCCCAGCCATAATTACCTGAATTGTCTAATTTTGAAATAAATACTTCAAAGGATCCTGAAGAAGTTAATGAATTTGTGTTAAAACTTGGATTAAAGTCTGCTACATCATTAAAATATCCAGTTGAATAAACATTTCCGGATGCATCTGTAGCTATTCCATAAACAGCATCACCAAGCGTTCCACCCAATTGTTTTGCCCACATAAAAGTACCGCTTGGATTTAATTTAGTAACGTATCCATCAATTGCTCCTGCGCTTATAAGAAGTGTTGAACCAAAATCTGCAATGTCTTGAAATCTACCACCAGCATAAACATTCCCTACAGCATCAGTACAAATACTACCTGCTTCATCACCCAATGTTCCTCCCATACGTTTAGCCCAAGCATAAGCTCCTGTTGAGCTTAGTTTTGAGATAAAAATATCATTTCCACCTGCTGTGGTTAACGTATTGCTAACACCACTTGGGTCAAAGTCTGCAATGTCATCAAAATAACCAGTCGTAATCACATTACCACCAGCATCCACAGTTATTCCATAGGCAACATCACTTAATGTTCCACCCATGCTTTTAGCCCAAACAAAGTTTCCTGAAGCATCTAATTTTGAAACAAAAACATCTGCATCTCCAAGAGATGTCATGTTAAATGTTCCACCTGGATTAAAATTTACTGTTCCTAAATAATAACCTGTTGTATGAACATTTGATGAAGCATCCAATGCGATATCATAAGCTATATCGGGCAATGTGCTGCCCATACGTTTCGCCCATTGATAGTTTCCATTTGAATCGTATTTGGCGATAAAAATATCATCCTGACCAGCAGAAGTTAGATTAGCAGTACCACTTGGATTAAAATTGACAGTACCTTTAAATGAACCACAAACAAATACATTCCCTGTGGCATCAACGGCAATTGATTTTACTTCATCAGCAGTTGTACTACCTAGTTTAAAAGCCCAAATAAAGTTGCCATTGGCATCTAATTTCGAAACGAATCCATCATTTAGTCCTAAAGATGTTAAAAGATAACTACCTCCTGGATTAAAGTTTACGGTTCCACTGAAATAACCTGCGGAATAAACATTGCCAGCAGCATCTGTTGCTACTTTGTAGGTGGTTTCATTCCCTGTACCACTCATTTTTTTTGCCCAATCAAAAATGGCGTTTTGTGAAAATAAGCTTATGCTTGTTAGTAGTAAAAATGCGGATGTTAGTAGACGTTTTTTCATGTTTTATCTTATTGGTACACTAAATTAATAAAAAAAAGGGATATCACTTCAAATGAATGAATAATTTTAACTTTGTCAATATTTATAAATTATGTATCCATCACTTTATTATGCAGTAAAAGATTTAATAGGCTTGATTTACCATTCCTAAAAATGATTCAAAGCTTTGGTTTTTTTGTTGCCATTGCTTTTTTATTGGCTGCCTATGTGTGGGCATTGGAGCTTAAACGTAAAGAACAATTAGGTTTGTTAGGCTTTACTTCCAAGAAAATTTTAAAAGGGCAAGCAGCAACAACAGCTGAACTAATTACATCGGCAGTAATTGGCTTTTTTATTGGATATAAATTGTTGTTTATCGCATTGAATTTTAGCGCATTTACAGAGAATACACAGGCATTTATATTATCAACTGAAGGGAACATTATTGGTGGATTGTTGGGCGCTGCATTGTCGGCTTATATGAAATACCGTGATAAAGAAAAAGAAAAATTAGAAAAGCCAGTTTGGGTAGAGGAGAAGATGCAAGCCTCTCAGCATGTAGGAAACATGACCTTGATTTCGGCAGCTGCTGGGTTGATTGGTGCTAAAATATTTCACAATTTAGAAAACTGGGACGATTTTGTTGCCGATCCAATTGGCTCATTGTTATCATTTAGTGGTTTAACCATGTATGGTGGTTTAATTTGTGGAGGAGCATCTGTAATTTATTACGCTTATAAAAATAAAATTACAATTACACATTTAATAGATACTTCTGCTCCTGCAATTATGTTAGGCTATGCCGTTGGTCGAATTGGTTGTCACATTTCAGGTGATGGCGATTGGGGAATTGCAAATACTGCTCCTAAGCCAAATTGGTTGAGTTGGGCACCTGATTGGGTGTGGAGTTACGATTATGCTCATAATGTAAATAGCGAAGGTGTGCCAATGGCAAATTGTATTGGTGAGCGTTATTGCAATCATTTAGATCCAGCGGTATTTCCAACACCATTTTATGAAACATTAATGTGTTTGGCTTTATTTGGAATATTATGGTATTTAAGAAAAAGAATAACGACTCCAGGTATGTTATTTTCAATTTACCTCGTTTTTAATGGTTTAGAACGTTTCTTCATCGAAAAAATTCGTGTGAATACACTGTATCACATTGGTGATTTTGGTTTCACACAAGCTGAATTAATATCTTCTATTTTGTTTATACTCGGAGTAATTGGAATATTTTATTTCAAGAAACGGGAACAAAATCAAAAAGAAAAGCTGAGTGTTTAACTCAGCTTTTCTTTTATTTTCCAAAATATTCTTCAAAGGAAAAAGTATCTTTTAATCGAATTCCTTTTTCTGTTCGTTGTAATGTACAACATTCATTTACTGAATCGTGTTCCAGGAATAACACATATTCATTGTCGGCAGCCGTATTTAAAAACTTTTCTTTTTCGGTCATTGTAAGTAAGGGGCGTGTATCGTATCCCATTACATAAGGTAATGGAATATGTCCAGTTGATGGTAGTAAGTCGGCCATAAAAACAAGTGTTTTTCCTTTGTATAGAATGTGAGGAATCATCATTGCATCGGTATGTCCACGCATGTAGGATAAAGAGATGTGTTCACCTAATTGTTTTGAATCTTCTCCTGTAATGAATTTTAATTGTCCGCTTTCCTGAATGGGGATAATGTTTTCTTTTAAGAAACTTGCTTTTTCTCTAGGATTAGGTTTTGTTGCCCATTCCCAATGTTCTTGATTGCTCCAGTAAGTTGCATTTTTAAAAACGGTTTCAAATCCTGTTTTTGCGGCATTATTTTTTATACTCCCTCCACAATGATCGAAATGCAAGTGGGTCAGAAACATATCGGTTACATCATCTGTTGAGAACCCAGCTTTTTTTAGTGACGACTCCAATGTTTCGTATCCGTGTAGATAATAGTGCGAAAAAAATTTTGCATCTTGTTTGTCGCCTATTCCATTATCAACTAATATTAATCTATTGCCATCTTCTATTAGCAAGCAGCGCATGCTCCAATTGCACATGTTGTTTTCATCTGCTGGATTTGTTTTGCTCCACATTGTTTTTGGAACAACACCAAACATCGCCCCTCCATCTAATTTAAAATTGCCTGTATTAATAACGTGTAGTTTCATATATCAATATTATTCTGAAATTGTTTCTCCGAATTTTACAGCGCATCCTTTTAATATTCTTTCATTTATTTTTATTGAAGCAGAATAGTTGAATTTACGTTCACTCATCCCATCGCTGCATGGTCCATTTTTAATTTTAATTTCGATTCTATCTTTTTTATTTGTCGCAATGTAGATAATCTCTTTTTCTTTTTCTGTTGCTTTTACATATTCAAAATGAATTGTTTTTAGTTCCATTGGAAGATAGAGGTCGATCAAATTTTCTTTTTCTGATATTTGCAATTGCCAGAATGGTTCATTGCCCATACACCAAAAATCGTATGGGATACAAGAGTTGTTGTAATTTTTTCCTTCTGCAGAAAGTATACTGTCAACAGTAAGTTCGCCATCGTAATCAATTCCTTTTATTCTGTGCAGCTGACCGTAAACTTCGATCACCGGTGGGTAAATTCCACGGTTACGGTCGATTACAGCAAATACAGAATCAAGTTGTCCTGTTTTATCATTGATCGTATACTTTTCCCCGATGTAATCACAACTGGTTAGTGAAAAATTTGTTTGTAATAAGCCCTTAAACTTTCCTGTTATAAGAGTAGTATCTGTTTCTATTGTGGCAGCAGTATCTATTTTCTCTTTCTCTTGTACTGTTTGAGGAGAAGGAGAGTTGCAGGAATAAACAAAAAATAAAAGGGGAAAAAGGGAAAAAAGTGAAAGTTTATTCATTTAAAGGGCCATTTTGTATGAAAATGTACCCGGTTTTACTCCGGGTACATTTTATTTTATTCTATAATCAACATTTCAACACGTCTATTTTTCTGACGTCCAGCTTCTGTTTTATTATCGGCAATTGGTTTTTTAGCACCAAACCATTCTACTTTGAAACGATCAGCTGCAATTCCTTTGCTCACCAAATAAGCTTGAACAGCTTTTGAACGTTTTCAGATAATTTAAGTTAGCAGCTGCTTGTCCTTGGTTATCTGTATGTCCAGATATTTTTAATCTCCAATTTGTTTTTTTAGCCATTAATGCAGCTAATTCATCCAATGAAGAGAAGGATTCTTGCTTAATGATATCTTTGCCAGAAGCAAATTCAAGGTTATTGAAAGCTTTTTTCAATACTTCCTCTTCTTCTTTGTTTAATTTAATTGCAACATCTTTTGCATCTTCTTGCTTTAACTTGTTTGCATCAGCTTTGATAACAATGAAACGTAATAATTTGTCTTTGGGATCACGAATTGCTTTTTTAGCAATTCCACCAACGATAACTTTTGCTTCCATTAAAAATTCGGTATTCTCGCCTTCCAATGTAAACATTACCATTTCATCAGCAGGTAGTTCATCAAATGAGAAACTACCATCTTTTTTCTGAACAGCTGAACGAACTGTTGCGCCATTAGTATTAACTAAGTTTAACTTAACTTCAGGGCAACCGTTATTGCTTGCTGGACCAGCTTTATCAGGGCATTCATCATTTTTATCCATGATTAAATCCCCATCTCTATCCGGACAACCTTTAAATTCAATTAAACCAGCATCATCTGGACAGTCATCATCTTTGTCAATAATTTTGTCACCATCTTTATCTGGGCAACCATTAAATTCTGGTAATCCCGGAGTTTCCGGACAAGCATCTTGTTTATCCATAATGCCATCACCATCTTTATCAGGGCAACCGTTAAATTGAGGTAAGCCAGCTTCATCCGGACAAACATCATCCTTATCTTGAATATGATCACCATCTTTATCCGGACAACCTAAAAACTCCCAAGTGCCTGGTACTTCTTTACATTTATCTCTTTTATCAGATACTTTATCGTTGTCTTTATCTCTTGGACGCTTGTACATGATTGGTATTTTAAGCATTGCATAAGCATCAGCACCAAAAATATCGGTGCGAGTTACCCATGGACCAAGACTGTTTGTTCCAAGAATCAATGGACCAATGCGCAATGCTAAACCAACTTTTGTATTGCCTGTTACATCGTATGAAACAGGTAGAAATGCCCCAAACCATTTATGATCCCAACGAGGTGTTAAACTAAACGTTGTTAAGTCATGCACCTTTTCTTCGTTCTTTTTTAATTGTGGCGACCAATAAGGAGTGAAGTTTACATAAAAGTCTTTGTAAATATTGTAATCAATTTGTGCAGTAATTGCCAATGGTAAATTCATTGTAAAATATTCTTCCCCATCTTTCATCACAAAGTTTGCTTTCAATACACTGTCATATTGCTCAGGATTGTCAATACCATCAAAATTATGCAAGTTGAAATAATCTATGTTAGCAGTGAAATTATGACTGTATTTTCCTTTTTTAAATTTTACATATCCTATATCTGTAACCGATAATCCAACTCTTAATTTGTATTTGTTTTTATCTTTTCGTTCTAAGCCAGTTTCGCCATCCATATCGTATTTATAGGAATCGTAATCGGGGCGCCATTCGTAAACAACACCTAAATCCAATCCAAATCCAGGTTTAGAAATTTGATTAAAACCTACACCAGGCTCTGTTCCATCGTAGTTGGTGGAATGGCCATAACTCACCTCCGAATGAAACAACGATAAAGTAGTATCATTTGTGAATTCATAATTCAAATCGTTAACGTGCATGTATGCTGCTTGTAAGCCCATGATGTATTTAGCTGAGATACCTGCTTTAATAAAATGTGGCCCACCATCTTTAAACACATGTCCGTAAGTTCCGCTATATTCAGCCCATGTCATGGTTTGAATACTTAAACTTTTATTGGATAACTTTTGAACCCACAAAGAAGGATAATCCAATTCATTGTAAATCAATGTTGCCAATTGGGGCTCCATACCATCAATATTAAGAAGGGTACGTACTTTTGATTTTATAGCAAAGGCGTTTTTTGTGCCTATACTCACCATAAAGGATGGTCCATAAATTTGGTTGGAAAAATAAACCGATTTATTTCTGTTATTATTTCGTTGTGAAAGATAATTGGCAGCAAATGCAGTGTCCTGAAATGCAGAATATTCACCAGCAGCATCTTTTTTTAGAGCAGAACGCTTTAGTCCAATATAATTGTTGTATGCTGAAAAACTTAAGCCAATAAGGCTAATATCGGCTTTGTATCTGCTATTTACTACGTTTGCAGGGTTTAAGTCCGTACCAGTTACACCAGAATAATTACTATTGATGTATCCAAGAAAATCTTGGGCAGAGGCAGAAAAGGAGAACATTGTTACGATTAGTAACGAAAGTAATTTTTTAATCATGGGGTATCGTTTATTAAATTGCAGTGTGAAGATAGGATTTTTTTTTGAAATCCATAACTTACTGTAATTGATAAACATAGATGCTGTTATTGTCGCCTCCAGTGATTAAATTATAGATGCTTTCATTGTTCAAGTCGCCAATGCTAAACAAGGTATGGCCGCTTATTGGAAAGCCTTCTAGAAGCGTTCCATTGGATTCAAATAAGAAGAGTTCATTTGACTCGGGTGAGGAAACACCTATTCTGCAGGTTCCATCAGGAAACGTGAAATACTGAGGAGCTTGTGAAATTTTATTTTTGAATTCATACTGAAAAAGTAACGATTTGTCTTGATTGAAGACCTTTAATGTGTTTCGCGTCAATAGAATATACTCCTTTATTTTATCATTCGTAATATCGCGATAGTCAAAATAGGGTGATGTTTCAAATTCCTGTAGTGTGCAGTTTTCTTTTTTACCTGTTAAGCTTATCTTGGAAATTGCACCAAGCGTATCCGCAGCAACGATATAGGATTTTGAATAGTCTTTACCAATTTCAATATAGAAATTACGAATTCCTTGTGGCAATTGTTCTTTTATTTTTACACGCGATTCCCCATGCCGGTTTAAAACATAAATTTTGCCTTTATTATCAATTGCACATACATGGTCTTTACCCGGTGTATTAAAGTATTGAATTGGGACAAAAACCTGATTTTCAGTTTTGTCGAATTTAAACGCAGTTACTTGTTCACCATTGGCTTTGTAGCAAACTATTCGTTTGTTTTCAGTAGCAATGAATAATCGATAATCTTCGTTTCGTTCATAATCCACAATTGAAATAGCGTTTGTTGCTGGGGATTTTAATTTTATAGGAAAACCTTTTATTTCATTTCCGTTTCTATCATATAAGTGTATTGCCGACCGTGTATTGAAAATAATCTGTAGTTTATCATTTTTATAACAATCAATTTGTGTTACATCGCTCATTATTTTTTCAGATAATTGTTTGGTCCAAAGAATCTTTCCTGTATTACTAATTAAATAAATTTTATAGCCATCGTCTTGAACAAAAATTTCTTTTGCTTTAGTATTGTGATTGATTACCAAATAAGGCTTTGATGATAAGGTTGTATCAAGCTTCGCTTCCCACAAGGTCCCTGTTTCTTTTTTGTATTCTGGGTTGTATTTTACATAAATATTACTGTAGTAGGAGTTGTTGTTATTGTTGCTGAATTGAATTCCTGTAGCTTCAAATTTTTTAATCAATGGATTGTGCTCGTCTAATGCTTCTGAAAAACTGTTGCTTGAAAATAGTTTTAGTAAATCACTAGAACCTGCAATTGATGAATAAAAATACAGGTTGGATTCTTCGGATAGATTTTCAGAAAATGCAGTGTAATTTTTATCGTTTGATAGTGTTTTGTTGTTTTCTATTTCATTAATGTAATTGATTAGAGCTTCGCTCGAATTTGCAAAGACTACATAATCGCCAATGGTTGTATAATTGCTATGGGCAATAGAATTAAACTGCCATCCAAACAACGCAGGTATAATGTTATTGAGTCTTAAGGGGTGTATTGTGTGATTTCGAAAAGAAAGGGTATCCGTTTTTAAGTTGTCTTTTTGGTTAATAGAATCGCATAATTCATCAAGTTGGTAGGTTGTTTTTTCGATGTTCGATGATTTAATAAGTGCAAAAGAATTGTTATAAAGTCGATCTTCTGATTCGATATTTGTAATAACAAGACTTATTTCATTTCCAACCCATTCCGAAAAATAATTTTCGATATCGATGTTATAAGTTGTGTTTACTTTTTCAATAAGTTTATTATTGGCATTTAATTGGTTTGTTTCTTTTAAATAGTTTTTAAAATCTTTTTTATAGCTATTGAAATCGCTTATTCCTTGAATAATAAATAAACTTGATTTTGAAGGAATATAGCTTGCGGCTTCATTTTTTTGTGCTTTTTGATTTTTGAAAACGTTCAAGTAGTTTGGAATGGAATCGTTGGTTTGCGTAAAGCCACTTAGTGAAAGTGCATTCGGTTTAATATCAATATCCCAAGCTGAGCAGTATGCAAATTGATTCAGCGCAAGCATTGTTGATTGAGCTTGTTGAGATATTGTGTTTGTAAATATGGACGCAATGTTTTTATAATTGACATATACATTCATATCCACTTTTTTTCCTGCTGTAGTGATTATTTTTTTAAAATGAATATCCGTTAAAAAGGATGTTTTATCATTTAATTGTTGAATTGATTTTTCGATGAGTGTTTTGTCTTTGCTGATAATGCATATTCCTTCCTTGATTGTGGCAAAAAAGCCCAAGTTTAATTCCATGTAGTTAGTGCTCTCAAATTCATGCGTAACAATTTTTTTACCCTTGTTTAATTCCAATAAAAAATCTTCAACAATTGTTTGGTTTGTTAGATTAGGTAAACTAAATGAAATAAGTGTAGAGAAGGTATTGTTGGTATTTGTATGAATTGAAATATAGACAGAATTGTTTTCAACTAAATCATATACTTCTTGATTAAGGAGCAAAACGGAATCAATACTTTTTAGTTCGTTGTTTAATGAGCTAATTGCATTTGTTCCCAACAATTCCTCCCACATGATATTGGTTTGAGATATTTTTTTCCAACTTTTTGCTATTTGCTTGCTCTCTATTATAACAGATGCTGTTGTTGGGATAGCGGTTAGTGCATTACTGTAGTATTAATGTTTTTGGTATAATTATACCAGAAAACGCCAGCAATTAAAGCTGATACAATAACTACTATGAATATAATTCTTTTCCACATGCACCTAAATTACAAAATGCCAAGATGGTAAAACAACAAATGAGTGTAAATTACTAACACTGCATCGTGTATTAAAAATCGAGTTCGGTTTGCTTCGGTAAAAGGGTAAAGCTTTTACGGTGATGGATGGTTATTCCATGGTTTCTAATTGCTTCTCGGTGTTTGAGTGTTCCGTACGTTTTGTTATGAATCCAATCGTATTCTGGAAATAATTCATGGAGTTCATCAACATAATCATCTCTATATGTTTTAGCCAAAATAGAAGCTGCAGCTATGCTCATGTATTTCCCATCTCCTTTAACAATACATTGATGAGGTATGTTTTTGTGTTTTTTGAACCTGTTTCCATCAATTAATAAACTTTCTGGAACTGTTTTTAGTTGATCGATGGCTCTATGCATTGCAAGGAATGAGGCGTTCAAGATATTGATTTTATCTATTTCTTCAGCACTTACTTGAGCAACAGCAAAGGCAATTGCCTCCGACTCAATGATTGGTCTTAATTCTTTGCGTTGTTTGTCGGTTAGTTTTTTTGAATCATCCAATAGTTTATTTTTGAAGTTTTTATGTAAAATAACTGCTGCCGCAAACACAGAGCCAGCCAAACAGCCTCTTCCTGCTTCATCACAGCCTGCTTCAATTAGCTTTTTATCTAAATATTTTTTAAGCATTTATCTCTTCAATTATAAAACCTGCCGATTTTAAATCGTTCCAAAAATTAGGATAAGATTTTTTTACGACTTCAGGATGTTCAATAACGATATTCTCAAATTTTAAAGCTAATGGAGCAAATGCCATTGCCATTCTATGGTCATCAAAGGTTGCTATGGTTGCAGTAGGAGGTTCAATAGTGTTGTCTTTTACTTCAATGCTACTATTGTCGGGGATATTTACATTTATTTTAAATTTTGCCAATTCACTTTTTAGTGCTTCTAATCGATCTGTTTCTTTTATTTTTAAGGTATGAAGGCCATTAAAATAAAAAGGAGTACCTAATCCTGCAGCAGTAATAGCAACTGTTTGTGCAATGTCTGGACAATCAGAAAAATTATATCCAAAATGCTCGTCCTTCACTTTTGTTTTGGTAAGTCTTATTCCATTTTCAATAAATTCAGTTTTTACTCCAAAAAACGAATAAATTTCACTCACAATTGCATCTCCTTGTAGGCTTGGATGTTTTAATCCGTGAATTGTAAAATCAGCCTCTTCGGATAATGCAGCTATTGAATACCAATAGGATGCAGCACTCCAATCGCCATCTACTTTGTATGAATAGTCGGATTCACTTTTTTTGTGATAGGTTTGTGGACTTACAGAAATCGAATTCCCTTGCCATTGTCCATATACACGAAATTCCTCCATCATTTTCAAGGTCATGTTTATATAGGGACGTGATGTAATTTCTCCCTTAAACTTTAATACTAAACCATTCTGTAGCATTGGAGAAATCAATAGTAAAGCAGAAATGTACTGGCTGCTTACGTTACCATCAATTTCAATCTCACCACCTTTTAAAATAGTTCCTTTTATTTTTAAAGGAGGAAAGCCTTCTTTTTCAGTGAACTCAATCGTTGCGCCTAATGATTTTAGTGCATCCACTAAAAGTCCGATTGGACGTTGTTTCATTCGTTCACTACCCGTTAGTATTCTTGTTCCAGATAAAGTTGAAAAATAGGCTGTTAGGAAACGCATGCTTGTGCCTGCTGGCCCAACATCATAGGTGTCAATTCCGTTTGTGTTAGTAGCATTTTTAAGTATGTCAACTAAGCTAACAGTATCTTGTGCAATAGCTATGTTTTGTATTTCAAATTGTTCTTTGCAGAGTGATTGTATTATGAGTGCTCTGTTACTTTCACTTTTAGATGCTGTTAAATGAATAGCTCCTTGTATTTTTTTTGTAGGATGAGATAGTTTGAATGCCATTATTTATGAAGCTTTTACTGTTCTGAATAATATTTTAATGAATCGATAATCATGTCTGCTGTTGCTGTTTTATTGATTTCACATTTTCCAATTTCGCTAAGTAATGAAAAGTTGATATCGCCCTTGTCATTTTTTTTATCATGTTTCATCAACTCAATTAATCGATGCTTATCCATTTCCTCAATTTTAACTGTTTTATAGTTGGCAATGATAAAAGAGGTAATCTCTTCTAATTCATTTTTTTTAAGCTTACAAATTTTATGAGACAAGTATGCTTCGCAAATCATTCCAATAGCTATTGCTTCGCCATGCAATAAATGCTTTTTGTTGCTATGTTCCAGAGAAAATGTTTCTAAAGCATGTCCAATTGTATGGCCAAAGTTGAGTGTTTTACGCATACCTTGCTCTGTAGGGTCAATAGAAACAATATTGTTTTTAATTTGAACAGAGGTTTCTATTAAATTATCAAATGTGTTCAGATTGGAGAAGTCAGCATTTTTTATAGTGTTCCAGTAGCTTTTTTCGGCAATTAATCCATGCTTGATAATTTCTGCAAATCCAGATAAAAGTTGTCTTTTATCCAATGTATTTAAAAATTGACTATTGATAAAAACTGCTTTGGGATTATTAAAAACACCAATCTCATTTTTTAGATGATTCAAATCAATACCTACTTTGCCTCCTACAGATGCGTCTACTTGAGAGAGCAGGGTGGTAGGAATATTTATAAAATCAATTCCTCGTTTAAAGGTTGATGCAATAAATCCTCCCATATCACCAATCACACCACCGCCAATATTTACGAACAGCGATTTTCGGTCGGCACCGTATTCACTTAAAGCTGTCCAAATTTGAGTGCAAACTTCAATTGTTTTACTTTCTTCACCACTGTCAATTTCTATGATTTCAGCACTTTCAAAAGGTTCAATCTTTTCTACAAGTTGAGGATAGCAATGTTTTAATGAGTTTTCATCAACTAAAATAAATAGTTTTGAATATTTAGTTTTTGATAGTTTAAAAAAACGATTTATTTCTTTTGTAATATCATTAGAAATAAAGATTGAATAATTCTTGGACTTGATTTCTGCCATAACGTTTTAGCTTAAAGCAAATATAATTAAGTATAAGTAATTTAACGACTATTATTTGCCTAAAAGTCGTTTTATTTAATGGTTTTCATTTAATAAAATCAAAAAGCGTTTAGTATATTTGTGGGCTTAAAATTCAGAAAATGTTATCCTTCGACAATACAGAAATTGCTTTTTCAGGCAAAACAAATAAAGATTTAAACCGCTCTTACTGGTTGTTTAAAATGGTTTCGAATTCTACATTCGTAAATATAGGAAAGTCCTTAACCACTTTCGCTATTAATACACATCTTCCAATAAGAGGGCTTATTAAAGCGACCATCTTCAAGCAATTTTGTGGTGGTGAAGACATTCAAGAATGTAGCAAAACGGTTCAGGAGTTAGGACGATTTAATATTGGAACAATCCTCGATTATTCTGTTGAAGGAAAAGAAACGGAGAACGATTTTGATGCCTGCGCTCAAGAAACTATTGCAACTATTCATAAGGCAAAAAATGATAAAAATATTCCTTTTTGTGTTTTTAAAGTAACAGGGATGGCGCGTTTTGCTATTTTGGAAAAGGTAACAGCGAAACAAGTCTTAACAACTGAAGAACAAGCCGAATTTGAACGTATTCAAAATCGTGTAAATACGGTTTGTAAAACTGCTCACGATGCAGGGATGCCTATTTTTATTGATGCTGAAGAAACATGGATTCAGCAAGCGATTGATGATTTAGCGAATCAAATGATGGCTAAATTTAACCAGGAAAAGCCTATCGTTTATAATACTTTTCAATTGTATAGAAAAGACCGTTTAGCATATTTGAAAGAATCGTTTGCGATGGCACAAAAGGGTAATTATCATTTGGGAGCAAAATTGGTTCGTGGAGCATATATGGAAAAAGAGCGTGAGCGTGCAACACAAAATGGTTATCCATCACCAATACAAGATACTAAAGAGAATACAGATAGAGATTATGATTTAGCAGTGCAGTTTTGTATTGAAAATGTCAATAAAATAGCCCTTTGCGCTGGAACTCATAATGAAAAAAGTTCAATGGATTTAGCGATGTTGATGCAGCATAAAAACATTTCATTAAATAATTCAAACATCTATTTTTCGCAATTGCTAGGCATGAGTGATCATATTAGTTATAATCTAGCAAATGCAGGTTATAATGTTGCTAAATATGTTCCTTACGGGCCAGTTCGTGAAGTTTTGCCCTATTTAATTCGCAGAGCTCAAGAAAATACATCTGTAAAAGGGCAGACAGGTAGAGAGCTTAGCTTAATCATCAAGGAGAAAAAGCGTAGAGCCAACTAATATGTTTAGAATTTAATAACCTTCTTTCATTTATTTAATAACTATTTTTTGCTATTTTAGTGGTAAATCAGAATCGACTATTTTCTGAATTTACAAGCTATGAAAACTTACTCCAAGTCTATTTTATATCTCTTCATTTGTTCATTTGTTTGGGTTGGCTGTACAAGCAATCGTAAACTTATAACCGATGAAATTATTTTTAATGATGGCAATTCTCAAACAGGTACAATTCTTCATGTTGATACAGCTATTGTAAAAATTAAGAAGATGGATGAGTCTATTGTTTCTATACCTTGGTCCAATATTGATACTATTCAAGGAAAAAAACTGAAAACGCTTTGGTTGGGAGTCAATTCCGGTTATTACAAAGCACCTTATTTTTCTGTATTTAGAAATGAAAAAATGGTAGCTGAAAATTTTGGGATGCAATTCAAACTTGGATTAGCACTTAGAGGGGATAAGTTGTATTATATTAATTTGACTACTATTCCTGCTCGACCATACGCTGTAACAAAAATAGGAATAGGTTTTCAGCGGTATATTGGAAGCTCTAATTATTTAAAAAAGAATGCTTATTTCTGGGGAACGGAATTGAATTTAATGAATGCGAAGTACAATAACAGTTCGCAGGTTACAATTGAACCGTTTACAGGCTATGAGCGTAAGTTACAAGAACATATTCGTGTTCATTTTAAATTGGGTTTGCAATTTAATCTCGCAAATAAAAATAGTCAAACAGGTGTTAATGCAACAATTGGTTTCCATTTTATGAGACGCAATTTTACAAGATATTATCAAACACTGAATAGCAAGCATATATTACCTCGCAAATGAGAAATTGGTTTTTAGGCTGTTTTGTTTTTATTTCATTTCTTGCTAATTCTCAAAATGGGGATTTAGTTTTTAATGATACGATTGTTCACTCACTTGTGATTGAAACTACTCTTCCTAATTGGTTCGAAACACTTGAAAATGACTTTCAACAAAACTTTGAACATCCTGATGTTTACCCTGAAATTTATCGTCCTTGTAATGTTACTTGGGATGGAATAGCTGTTCCTAATTGTGGCTTTCGAGAAAAAGGGAACGCTTCTAATACGCTTACCAATTTTGGCAAAAAAAAGCCATTTAAAATTGCATTCGATGAGTTTGATAACAATCAAACATTGGATGGAATAAAAAAAATCAATTTGAATAATTTTACAAATGATCCATCATTGATGCATGATGTGATTGCATTTAAGTTGTTTCTTGATGCAGGGTTGGTTGCATCTCGCACATCGTTTACTAAACTATTTGTAAATGGAGAATACATTGGACTGTATGCTATTATTGAAAATGTAGATAAAACATTTTTAAAATCGCATTTTGGTAGCTCTCAAAATGATGGAAACTTATATAAAACAGATAGAGGAGCTGCTGTTTATTTGAATTGGTTGGGTTCTTCTTCTAGTGGCTATAAAGATCAAGGCTTAAAATTGAATACGAATGAAATAGCAGACGATTGGACTCAACTAATTAATTTCATTGATTTTATAAATAATAATTTTGATGCTGATTTTAAGCAGCAGTTAGAAAGTAAATTTGATGTGCATGCGTATTTAAAAATTTTGGCCATTGAAAAATGCATTCGTAGCTGGGATAGTTATTGGGGTGGAGGTAATAACTTTTATTTATACGAGCATCCCGATGGTGTTATACGTTGGATACCCTGGGATATGAATGAAACATTTCAAGATATAAAAGTATTGAGTGGCACATCTCAATTGGACGGTTATTTGGTTCCAACAAATAAATTTGATGATCGTCCTTTAGTAAAGCGCATTTTCGAAATACCTGAATACAAAACAGAATACCTTAATTATGTTTGCGAATTGGTGAATAGTAAGTATACGTTGAATCATTTAGGTCAATATATTCTAGATCGACACAATTTGGTTGACCAAGCATACCAAGAAGATCCGTATCGTTATAATTCCTATGAATCATTTGAAAAACTCTTTGACCGAATACAATCAGGATGAAGTATCAATTACTCATTCTGGCTATGTTCTGCGCTTGAACTACCCCGGGATTTACCCTTTTATTCAATCACAGCGAGAGTGGGCTGTAGAGCAAATAAATGCTTGGGATATGGAATGTAATATTGAAGATCATTCTGTTTACGATTTATTTGTTTATCCCAATCCTGCTTCGGATTATATTCAAGTCGATAATTTAGGCAGTGGATTTGAATATG
>JADJHE010000038.1 GCA_016707685.1 Bacteroidota bacterium | reverse complement strand
AAACGGCACATTTGATTTGCCCCAACACACAACCCACGCCCTTCAAAAAAGAGCCAATGACCCACGCCCCAAAGGACTCCGTGTTAAATACACAGCTTATCTCAAAACTCAAAGTCCTATGAACGAGAGAAAGCTATCTGAACTTCAGAAAGAGTATAGAGACTTCTTTTTAGAAGATGAAACTTTATGGGGTTAAATCGCCTGCTGAGCTAATCAAAGACAAAAAGAGTGAGTTTTTTACCGAGATAAAACAAGATTGGGCAAAACACAAACTAGCGAAGAATAAACAAAAGGAAGTTGACAAGCAAAAGGTTCAACCTATTGTAAAGGAGCCAGTAGAAGTTTATGAAAAAACCGAAAAAGAAAAGAACCAGTCCTTTAAATAAATCGGATGAAGAAGAGCATAAAAAACGCAACAACCTAAGGAAAGGAAACAACCGCCATCTGATAAAAAAGCACCTCGACAGGAAGAAGAAAGACCGAGAGAGTTCACAAAACAAATAATTAAGTCGGAGCCGAATGCAGAGCAAACAGACGACTTAAGAATATTGTTTAACCCTAATAGTCATTTTACACAGGAAGAACAGTACCTCTATCCTGTAGTGAAAATGCCCAAACAAAACACTATTCTGAAACTTCCAAGAGAAGGGCGAACTAATCAAAAAGGCTATAAGGAAAACGACTTTTTTAACAAACTCAAACAACAGATTGCTGACATTGAATTAACCAACAATGTTCATATGGTAATACCAAATTTTAATAAGCCGTATGAACCAGACATTGTTTTATTTGATAAAAGCCTAAACCTCTATATAGATGTTGAAATAGATGAACCTTATGACGGTTATTATAGATATCCAACACATTACATAAATCCTGAAGATGAAGTAAAGCAGGACAATATAGAGATTTATTTTTACCGAAAGCGGATGGATTGTGATACGGTTCACTGAAAAGCAAGTGCATTGTGAAGCATACGATTGCATTGATTACATAAAAAATGTTCTTCATTCCTTATACAATCGTGCCTTTGTTAACAATGTAAATTGTGAAAAGGAAAGTCAGTGGGATTATAACCAGTGTATTCAATGGCAAAAAATCTATTATAGAGAAAATTATCTTGGAATTGAAAGATTTCAAAAACAATACAGCTACAAGGAAATTGAAATTGACACAGCCGAAAGCGAAAGCATTGAACGTGTAATTCAAAGAACTAAAAAATTGACTTTTAGCGATTGGAATACAAGTCTTGGCTTTGACGAAAAATCTCATGTGTATGCAAAAGATGAAACAGGAAATTCCGAATATATTTCTGTAACTACTTTAATTGAACGTTTTTTCCCTTTTGATTTAAAGAGATACATAGAAAGAAAAGCGGAAGAGGAAAACAGAACGGAGGAAGATGTATTGGATGAATACCTTTTAATGCGAGATGAAGCTGCCGAGAAGGGTACATTCTTGCATAATCAAATAGAAAACTTCCTAAAGAAAACTGAGTTTGATGAAGATTCAAAAGAGTTTGCTTTATTTCTTGATTTTTATAACAAAGAAATAAAGGAAAGAAAACTTGTATTCTTTGATGCTGAAAAAATGATTTTTTCGGATAAGTATAATGTTGCAGGAACAATTGACTGTCTGTTCAAAAAAGCAATGACGAATATGTAATGCTTGACTGGAAAAGAAGCAAGAAACTCATCATTGATGGACGGCCGCGAATTTTCGGATATGGCTATGCCTTATCTGAATTAAACACTTTGGATAATTCAAGCTTCAACAGATACTGCCTTCAACAGAACATTTACAAGCTCATAGCTGAAACAGAGTATGGAATGAAAATATCTTCAATGAAGTTGGTCGTTTTACACGAAAACTATTCGGACTACCATATTGTGGATGTGCCTACAATGAAGAGAGAAGCAAGTATAATTTTAAACTCAATAAAAGTAAAAATATAAAATGGACGTACTAAAAGAATTTCAGGCAGCAATTGAAATTGAATTTGCTAAAAACCTTGAAGATTTTGAGGAGCAAAAGAAATTACCCTTAGATGAAAGAGTTGCCAAAGGGGTAACAATGACCAATCTCCGTGTCGAAATGGATTTTTTTGATGGTGTACCAAATCAATGGTGCAATCCATTGCCCGGCTCAAAAGAGTATATTTTTTCGGTAAAGATATTTTGCGACAATAACATATCAAAGTTCAAAGAAGGTAGCTCCGTTGTTTTGAGTAATGGCTCGTATCGTTTTGAAATGGACATTGAGGAAGATAGCACAGAAAACTTCATTTTAAAGCCTAATGACTTTAACGTAAAACATTGCTACATCGACAGTGATAATTATCCGAAAAATAATTGGGAGATAAATGCAATCAATACGGATATAAGTACAAAACTTCTTTTAACTGCTGCGGAGGTATTAAAAAACAATCAGAGCACCCTTCTCAAAATCGAAAATTTCCTCAATGGCAGAACAAAGAACACCTATCAAGGATTTTCACAAGAAGTGGGATACTTAAATGCCTCTCAAAACAAAGCTTACCTCAAAGCTATTAATGCAAGTGACTTCTGCATTATACAAGGACCTCCCGGTACAGGCAAAACAGAAACCATTGGTAATATCGTAAAACATCTTGTTGATTCTGGCTTAAAGGTTTTCGTGACTGCACCAACACATACTGCAATCAATAATTGTTTAAATGCTGTTGCAACAAAAATTAAAGACAACACCAAAGTAATCAAGATTGGAGAAAAAGCGAGCAACAAGGAAGTGCAAGAGAACCCTTTTGTAGGTAAGAAATCACGTGTAACATATGCTAGTTATATAAACAATGCAAATTACAGTCAAAAAGGAATTGCAATTGGCTCAACCGCTTATTCGCTATGTTATCCGGGTAGTAAAAAATTGGATGGTTGGAAGTTCGATGTCTGTATTATTGATGAAGCTGCTCAATTAAGTATTCCTTTATCCATTGCTGCAATGTGTAGAACAGGGAAGTACATTTTTGTTGGAGACCATAAGCAACTTGATCCAATCATTCCTAAAGGTTCAAACAACGAAATGTTTGCTGAATCTATTTTTAGCAGATTAGCACGAATCTATCCTAACGATATTAACCTTCTGAACACTTCCTATCGACTAAATAAGTCGCTGATAAAAATTCCAAATACTTTGTTTTATAACAATTTGCTTGAATCAGCTACTACAACGCAGGAAGATAATGCAACATATCAAGGTAATCATCACGCTGAAATTTTAAACAGCGAACCTCATAAACTTATTCTTCATAATGTTTTTTGATGCAAGTGGGCGTTCACCTCACGAAGCAAAACTTGTTGCCGAATTGGTTTCCGATCTCTTGCAAAACGGTGTAAAATCAAGGATATCGGTATCATGTCACCTTTCAGAGCACAAGTGAGAGAAATTAAAAAGGAGGTTAATAAAAGTATTACCAAAATCTATTTCTAAGCCTTTTGATACATTGTTAGTTGACACGGTTGACGGTATGCAAGGGCAAGAAAGAAATTATATAATCTACAGTTTTGCCAATTCTCATCCTTTAGAATCTATGAGGCGTTTGGACTTTTTCTACAGCCCAAACCGATTAAATGTTGCAATTACAAGAGCCATTAAAAAATGCTTTGTAATTTCCAACTACAAAGTTTTTGATATAATTGATGATGAGCTTAGAGGACACGAAGAATATAATGAAATCAAAGACAGCTTGGAAGTTTTTAAGCGGTATAAGGCAATGGCATCTTCGGTTGAAATTAACCAAACCGATAATACAGAATGGTAGGCAATTAAAATGATACCTTTGACATAAATTGAACAACTAATATTTAAATAAACTAATGCCATTCTTCAACTCCGACTTATTCGAATTAAAACCGGAATTACTAAAAGGTAATCTCCAGATTATCGCCTGTGCAGGTTCCGGCAAGACTGAATTTGTTTCGGAGAGAATTGCATATATGATTTACAAGAAGGTGGCAAGACCTGATCAAATTGTTGCGTTCACTTTTACCGACAAGGCAGCCGAAGAATTAAAGTTTCGTGTTCGTTCTAAAATTCAGGAATTACTTGGCAAGCAGCCCGACATTGGTGATATGTATATAGGAACTATACATGCATTTTGTTTTAAAATACTTCAAGACTTTATCCCAAAATACAGAGCATACGACATGCTTGATGAAGTTGGGAGACTTGCTTTCCTCTCTTCTATCAAACGTGATATTGATTTCGATTATCTTTTCAATTCACTAAATAAAAGACATGCATGGAATTTTCATAAGCATGGCAACAAACAAAATTGGGCTTACAGAACTTTTATTAAAGATGTTGACTTGTTCCGTGAAGAGGGTCTAACAGAAGATGCAACCCTATCCGACAGCTTTAGAAATGCTTATAAAATCTATTTGCAAAAACTGGAAGAAAAACGCTTCCTCGATTTTTCAAGTATTCTAAGAATTGCAGTTGACACTCTGGAAAAAGAACCTTCCATTAAAAAGAAACTGCAAGACCAGTATTCTTTTTTCACTGTTGACGAGTATCAGGATGTAAACCCAATTCAAGAAAAACTCATTCAAATAATTTCCAACAAGCAAAATGTTTGTGTTGTTGGTGATGATGACCAATCCATTTACCAATTTCGTGGTGCCGATGTACAAAACATCATCACGTTTCAAAAACGCTATCCAAAAGCTGCCATTCACCAGTTAAATATTAACCGTAGAAGTTCTGATGCAATTGTTAAAACTGCTGACGAACTAATTAAACTCAATAACCCGGGTCGTTTAAAAAAATCCATTAAAGACAAAGGTTTAAAATCTGAAAATGGTGATTTGTACAAAATACTTTTTCAAACACAAGAAGAAGAAATAGAATGGATTGTTGCCAAAGTTCAAGCACTTGTTGGAAAAGAATTTCTTGATGGAACAACTGTTCGCAAATTAAAATACTCCGATTTCGCTTTCCTTTTTCGTTCTATAAGCAACGAAGCAACGCCATACATTGAAGCACTTCGAGAAGCTGACATTCCGGTTATTTATGCCGGCACAGGTGGCTTATTCGATACTCCCGAAGTTTCTTCAATTATAAAAATATTCGCCTTCATGTCTGAATGCGATAAAGATGATGTTTACGATGATGCTTTTCTTCAAGACATTCACGACAATCTTCCGGACGACTTTTCTATCACATTCAAAAAACTTAGAGCAGGTGTTTTAGCAATACAAGAAGCAACAAAAGCACAAAAAAGGCTTTCACTTCAAGGCTTATATGCCAATGTGCTTTCCTTACTTGGAATTTCTGCTGAAAGTTTTCATGAAGCTGAAGACGATGTTTTGCTTTTCAACCTTGGCAGATTAAGCCAAGCAGTTTCTGACTACGAAGGTTCTAGGGAATATCTCACTTTCAATAGCATCAAGGATTTTATTTGGTTCATTCGCTTGCATGCTGAAAATGCTTACGATAGCGGAAACACGGATGCCATGGCTGGTTTAATTGATGCGGTGCAAATTCTCACCATGCACGGAACAAAAGGACTTGGTTTTCCGGTGGTGTTTATGCCAAGTCATTTCCGCAGAAACCGTGACCCCGAATTTGGAACAACCTTACTGGATATTTCTAAATTCGATAGTGACCGTTTTTTAAATTATCCAAAAGACGAAAGAAGAATTTACTATGTGGGCATTACCCGTTCCAAGAAGTTTCTTTTTATAACCAGTGCCGAATACAAAGTTGGAAAAGAAAGACGTTCGCCAAGAAGTAGTTTCTTTGATGAAATTCCTGCAACTCATTTCATCACAACAGAAATACCTGATCCAACTAAACGCAAGCCTTGCAAAATAGATGGCGTTTCAGAAGAAGCTCGTTTCCCAACAAGCTACAGCGAACTGGCATACTACCTCAATTGTGGTTACGATTACAAAATGCGTTTCATCTATGGCTTCAATCCTGAACTCGTTCCGGCTCTTGGTTTTGGAAAGCAAGTACACAATGTGATTAATCTGCTGCACAAGGATTACGAAACAACTGGAAAAATTCCAAGCAAAGCCAAAATTGCCAAAGTGATAGAAGAACATTTCTATTTGCGATATGCTTCCGACTCTGTTACTGAACGCTTAAAAGTTGGAGCAATGAAAAGCCTGAGCAAGTATGTACAAATGTGGGAAAAGGATTTTTCACTTTCTGTAAAAACGGAACGACCTTTTGAATTGGAATTTGACAATGCCCTCATTGCAGGGTCTATCGACATGATTAAGCGTGAAGATGGAAACGAAACCGTTTTGGAAGTGATTGATTTTAAAACTGGAAAGGCCGACAATGACTTGATGCACAAGTACGAACTGCAAGTGCAATTATATACCATTGCAGCCCAAGAAGCCTTGGGCATCAACACCCAAAAAGCACTCATTCATTTTATCGATACTGATAAAAACGAACGCCTTGCTGTACAAACTTCTCCGGCTGCCTTGGAAACGGCAAAGGAAGAACTGAGCTTTGCCCTGGAGGGCATTACCAAAGCGACTTTTCGACGGGATGCAAGACAGGATAAAATTTGTAAATCGTGTGACTGGTGCACCATGTGCCCAAAGCGAAAAGGATATAAAGGATAATGGCAGAACATCAAATAGGACATAGAGAACGATTGCGTGAACGCTTTGAAAAAAGCGGATTCACTGGTTTTCACGACTATGAAGTTTTGGAAATGCTGCTCACCTTCATTTTCAGGCAAGGCGATGTAAAACCATTGGCTAAAGAACTCATAAAAACATTTGGCTCTTTCTCTAAAGTATTGGATGCATCTGTACCAGCATTAGAAAACGTAAAAGGCATGGGCAAAGCTTCTGCTTTAAGCCTTCATGCATTTAGAGAAACAATGGCTTACTATTTTCAGGACCATGTAACGGTTGACAAAGAACAAATTACGAAAATGAGTGCCTTAGTTGAAATGCTTCGGGCAAGTATTGGGCATAAGCAAAACGAAATTCTTTTTGCCATTTTCTTGAATGCAAAAAACGAGGTGCTTGCCAACAAAGAATTGGGCGAAGGAACCGTTTCGCAAGCATCTGCCTTTCCACGTAAGATTGTAGAAGAAGCCTTGAAACAAAAAGCTACGAGTATCATTTTGGCACACAATCATCCGGGCGGTATTGCAGAACCCAGCGAACATGACGAAAGCATTACCACCGAAATACAAAAGGCATTGGCATTGGTAGAAATATCTTTGCAAGACCACCTCATTTTAGCAAACAACGAGTACTATTCATTTAAAAGAAATAATCTAATATGAACGATAACAACGAACAAGAACTTCCATTAGGCCTTTACTGGAAAGGCAAACGTACCACGGTTGACCGCATTGTGTTACCTTTTCAAAGCTTGGAGGTAGTTGAAACAATAAACGAAAGCCGTGCTACCCGTGAAAAGGATAAAAACAGCATGTTCCGGCAAGACCCCAATGCCATAGATGTAGAATGGCGTAACAAACTTATTTGGGGCGACAACAAATATGTGATGAGTGCCTTGCTTGAAAAATATGCCGGCAAAATTGACCTGATTTATATTGACCCGCCTTTTGCTACGGGAGCAAATTTTAGTTTAAAACAAGTTGGTGACGATAAGTTAAAAGTATTAAAAGAATCAAGTGCAATTGAAGAGTTGCATACAGAGATACTTGGGGTAAAAGGTTTAGATAGTTTTCTCCAAATGATGTATGACCGTTTGGTTTTAATGAAAGAACTTTTGAGTGAAAAAGGCAGTATTTACGTTCACCTTGATTGGCATGCAGGTCAATATGTTAAAATCATTTTAGATGAAATTTTCGGAGCTGAAAACATGAGAAATGAAATCATTTGGCATTATAGAACTGGTAACTTAGCAAAGAGCCAATTTCAAAGAAAGCACGATAATATTTTCTTCTACTCCAAAACAAAACCAATGTTTTTTCCTCAGGAACAAAAGGAATACTATGCAGATTTATATGGCCAGAATTTTAAACCATCATTTGAAGGAAGAATCAGGAAAAGATGAAAAAGGAATTTTTCGTATGGCTCAAGTAGATGATGTTTGGGATATGTCTGGGGTTTTTACTTTGAGTGATGAACATTTGCCTTATGATACTCAGAAACCAGAAACATTACTTACACGAATAATAAAAGCAAGTTCTAAAGAAGGTGATTTAGTAGCAGATTTTTTCTGCGGCAGTGGAACAACAGCGGCAGTGGCTGAAAAATTAGGAAGGCGATGGATAACAAGTGATTTAGGAAGATATTCAATTCACACAGCACGTAAACGTTTTTTAGAAATAGAAGGCTGCAAACCTTTTGAGATTTTAAACATTGGCAAATATGAAAGGCAATACTGGCAAACCATACAGTTTGGCAACAAAACAGCCGAGCAAAGCATGGCAGAGTACATTGCCTTTGTACTTAAACTCTACAAAGCAGAAGCCTTGCCGGGCAGTGCTTATATACACGGCAAAAAAGGCAACAAACTGGTGCACATTGGCGGGGTGGATGCCCCGGTAACGTTTGGTGATATCCAACATGCTTTGGAAGATACCCGCAGAATGAAACAGAAAGAATTGGTTGTGCTGGGTTGGGAATGGGAAATGGGCTTGCACGATGTGGTAGAACAAGAAGCCGAAAAAGCAGGCATCAAATTGCACTTGCTCAGTATTCCAAGAGAAGCCATGGACAAACGTGCCGTAGATGCCGGAGATATTCAGTTTTTTGAATTAGCTTATTTGGAAACGGAAGTAAAAAATTCGGCACATGGCTATCAAATAAAACTCACCGATTTTGTCATTCCAAACTTGGATTTAATTCCGGCAGAAGTAAAAAAACTCATCAAAAAATGGAGTGATTACATTGATTACTGGAGTGTAGATTGGGATTACAAAGACGATACCTTCCACAACCAATGGCAAAGTTACCGCACAAAAAAAGACCGCAGTTTAGAACTCACATCTGACCCAAAGCAATACGACAAAAAAGGTGATTACAAAGTGATGGTAAAAGTGATTGACATTTTTGGCAACGATACCACTCACATTATTGAATTAAAACATCGTTAAGTTATGGGAGCAGTAAATAATTATAACACTGAATTTCCGAAAAGGACATTGAAGCTTCTCAAATCTTTTCAGGACAAGAAGATTGATTACAAATTGAATGTTACATTCTTAATGAATTGTTTGTTGGGCTTGATTGTAACTGCTGTTGAGAATTCAGAACGGAGGCAATTAATAGTAGGCAATGTAGACGATAAATTATTGAATTTCCTTCCCGATAATGTTGAATTGAAAATTGGAAATCAAAATTTGTTGGTGCACCCTAAATCAGTTTTACGAACAAGAGGTAAACTAAGCATTTTAAAGAAGATTCGAAATTCCATAGCACATCAACATGTTGAACCACATAATCAAAAAGATTATTGGGTTGGTGTAACACTGTGGAATGTAAATCCACAAAACGAAATTGATTTTAGAATTAAATTGACTACGGCTCAATGAACTCTTTAGCAAACTGCATCACGAATCATTATTGCAAGAAACAATTAAGCCATGGCAAAAAGCAAAAAAGCTTCCACTATAAAAGAGCAAAAGGTTGTTATTCCTTTAGAGCAAGCCATTCCCGAAATCGAAGGCCGTAAGGCATGGGAAATTCCTGAATCGCATTTAGAGAAAGACGGCAAGGGCGGTTACAAAATAGTCAACACCCGAAGACCTAGTAAAACCTTATTGGCAAATAACATCCGCAAAGAAGTGGATGCATGGCGTAAAGCAGACTATAATACACCCAAAGGTATTTCTCAAACATCTCTAACGCTACTCAATCATTGGTTCTGTCAAGACCATATTGTTGATGGAGAAGTATTTCATTTTCGTTTTGCACAACGTGAAGCGATGGAAACTACGATTTACTTGTATGAAGTAAAAGGAATTCGTGACAATGCATTGTTGGCAGAAAAATACATGGATGCCATGGCTTACGGTAATGACATGTTCAAAAACCGAAAAGAAGTAGTTGAAAATGCAAAGTCAAAACGGATATTAACAAGAGTGGTTCCCGAAACAGGTTTGCTTTCCAATCAGGATTTGCCACCCGAAGGTTTAACCCGTTATTGTGGTAAAGCAGCAACTGGTTCAGGAAAAACAAATGTGATGGCTTTTTTGGCTGTGTGGTCATACTTTCATAAAAAGTTTGAGGACAATTCCGATTTGAGCCAAACCATTTTGGTAATTGCTCCCAACGTGATTGTTTACGAAAGATTGAAAACAGATTTCGAAAACGGAAACATCTTTTATCATTTTCCATTTGTACCAGATGAATGGAAATACGATTGGAACATGAGTTTCATTATGCGTGAAGACCAAGTAAAGACTAGCACCGATGGCACATTCTACTTAACCAATATACATCAGATCTATGAATCGAAGGCAAACACCGAAGAAGATTTAGGTCCCATCGGAAATATGCTTGGGCAAAAGCCAAAGAAAGATTCACAAGCATCATGGCTCGAAAGTTTGTACGACCGTATTTTGAAGCATGAAGATTTGTTGGTAATAAACGATGAAGCCCATCACGTGCATGATGAAGAATTGGCTTGGTACAAAAGCATCATTTCCTTTCACGAAAATTTGATAAAACGAAAAAAGAAAGGACTTTCGTTACTCTTTGATTTAACAGCAACACCCAAAGACCAAAACGGAACTTTCTTCCCTTGGATTATTACAGATTATCCATTGGCACAAGCCATTGAAGATAAGATTGTAAAAACACCATTGATTGTTCATCAAAGCGATAAGACAAGTCCAGATAATAGACAAATCACAAATGCATACAACGCTTACAACGAATGGATTCAGATTGCCTTAAAACGCTATCAGGAACATTGGGATTGTTATTACAAAAACCTCGGACAAAAGCCAGTGCTTTTTATCATGGCAGAAGATACAAAGCAAGCAAATCAAATAGCAGAAGGTATTCAGGGATTGGCAGGTTTCAATAAGAAAGACCAGGTACTTGTCATTCACACCAAAAACAACGGAGAACTTACTACCAATCAAAAAGACTTGGAGGAACTTCGTGAGCAGGCAAGAATGATTGACGATACGAAAAGCCCGGTGAAGGTTGTGGTTTCAGTATTGATGCTTCGTGAAGGTTGGGATGTGAAAAATGTAAGCATTATTTTAGGGTTGAGGCCATTTACATCAAAGGCAAATATTCTTCCCGAGCAATCCATTGGTAGGGGTTTAAGATTAATGAGGGATTTGGGCCCAGACTATACGCAGATTTTAGAAATCATTGGAACAGATAAGTTCGAAGAATTTGTAAAGCAATTAGAAACAGAAGGCGTTGGTGTAGGAGTAACGCAAAAGCCACCAAGTATTGGAGTATTTATCACTCCAATAAAAACAAGAGAAAGATTCAATTTTGAAATTCCGGTATTGTCAGCATCCTTCACTCGCAAAATGGAAGGCATTAGCACCTTTGACCCTTCGAAGTTGCCAGCAGTTGGAAAATTAGACGACAAAGGGAATTACAAAGAACTAAGTGTAACACTTACCACAGCAAACACCGACAAGAAAGTTGGAACCAAGCAGGTAATTATTGAAGATGATGAATTTGTTTCTATTCAGGAATTGCTTTCCAACTTGACAAACAAAATAATTAAAGAAGGAAAGTTCAGTTGCAAGTTCAACGACCTTTTGAGAATTACAAAGCAATATGTAAAGTTCAATGCATTCGGTAAAGAAGTTGATTTGGAATCATTGGGAGTAAGAAGAACACTGGCAAATCCAAAAGTAGGCAATGACATTATGCTAGTAATTGGTCAGGCACTTGGCGACCATATCAAAGTTAAGACAGAAGTAAAAGTCACGAACTACCCAATCAGTTTAATGGAATTAGACGGCTTTTATTGGAAACGTGACCATGTGCAGTTAAAGAAAACCGTTTTTAATTACACTCCGGTTTACAATGAATTGGAAAAGGGATTTGCAAAGTTCTTAGAGCAAGCAGAAGACATTACCAAGTTTGCTGCCTTAGCAGAGACCTTTACCAAATTCAATGTTCCTTATCTCAATAAGAAAGGTTCGCAAGGCTTGTACTATCCCGACTTTATTGCAGAACAGGAATTGAAAAAAGGAAATACGATTAACTGGATAATTGAGACTAAAGGCTTCGAAGACGAAAACAAGGAAAAGAAAGACGCAAAAAAAAAAGTTGTGAAAGCGGCAGCGAAGAAAATTGAATGGAAATTTCTAAAAGTCCCTGATAAGTTTTTCAAAGGACTGAAAGTGATTCCAAAAACATTTGCAGAATTGAAAGAGAAACTAGAAACATATTATAAGAATTTAGAAAAGGAGAAACTGTTTTAGCCCACGCATTTTGCAAGCACATTTAAAAGCCGCACGAGCCAACGCCAAACCAAAGCTTTTAAAAGAGCTTGCAAAGCCGACCCAAAAGAAAAATTGTTTTTAAAAAATTTCCAACGCTTCAAAAAAAATAAAAAACGCAACGCACAGCCGACACTCAATGACACAGAAACTCAATACTGACAATGGTTTGCAAGGACGGTGGACAGAAGGCCAGCTTATAACAGCACCTACCCAAAAGGCGGGGTTTCGTGTTCCAAAGACAGTTTTGTGGTTAATCAAACATTAGTTTTTCAAATCAAGTTTTGTGGTAAAAGTCCCGCCCTTCGGGTAGCTGCAAAACGTTAGCGGTCAATCATAAAAACTGACACGAACAACCTAGTAAGGCAAAATAATATAAGGACTGTTGACTTTCTAAAACCCAAAAAAAAACTGGGATTAGACGATCAAACCTTTTCTCAATTACTAAAAGCATTTTCCCCAAGGGAAGAAACAGATAATCAATGCAGGTACAAATGGTGCTTTTAATTTTGAATAACTCAATAGACAAGAATGAAGCGAGAAACATATTTGTTAAATCTGTTTCAATGAGTAGAGTTACTTCAAATTTTGACAAAGAAAGACTTGTTAAGCATTTAAGCGGTTACTGCTTACAGCATTTCAATGAACAACAACTTGACAAATTTTTTAACTATTTAACTGCTTTGACAGTTGCAATGAAGGTTCACGGAAGTAGCCCAGTAGAAATTAAAAGAGATGGAGATGCTTATGTTTGGTAACACGAGTAAAAGTATATTGACATTTCAGTTAGAAGGACGATTAAGTTCTTATCTATCAGACATAGATAATTGTGAAAATTTCAGTTCGGACAACTTGACCAAATTGAATAAAACAATGAAAATGACTGAATGTATTCATTCTTTGCTTGACCACACAAGAATAAACTGCTTAAATGAAAACAAAGAGTTCATTGAAAACAGCAACTTGATAGTGGATAGAAATCGAGAGAACCAATTACAATACACATTTAATTGGACACAACTAAACCATACGAAAACAATATCTGGAATAGCAGAAATTAAGTTTTTAATTCATAACATTGATGACTTTAAAATATCAAACTTCAAAACCGACAGTATTGAAAACTTAACCAAACTTATTATCAATTTGCCTTTCTTTCAATAAAAAACAATTAGCCCAGGGAGTGAAAAGAGACAAGAGGATTGAAAAGGAAGTCTATTTAAAAAACTCTTAACTAATAAACCAGGTGAACCAAAAAAAAAAACGCACCGCCACACATAACGAAGAAGTTTTATAGCACTATATATACTCTTGGCAATGAGAACCAAAAATTTTGATACCAATAATGACAATTTCACTTCTTCACTGAGAAGGCGGAAATTTGGAAAGTAGTTGCAATTCTTTCAAAACTACCATTTATTTATTATAAGCCCAAGGACAACGTAGGATTTTATGCCGAGCTGGACACCGACAATGTACTTAAGCACCACCAAGGACACGAGTTTATCAAAACATTAAAGAATAGCGAGACAAGTAGAAAACACCGAACCGCTAACAGCCGTTTTGCAAAAGCGGGGGTTTCGTGCTTCTATGACAGTGAAGTGCTAAATTCAAGCTTTGTGCATCTAATGAAGTTTAGTGCTAAAAATCCCCGCCTTCGCAAAGCGGCAAAACGTTGGTGGCAATTTTACCGAACCGACAACTAAAATAAACTGACTATAGTAAACCTAATATGAAAAAATTATTCTTACTAATTTTTGTGACACTTTTTTATACTCAAATTTTTGGACAAACTGACCTTCGACAAAAAATTGAGCAAATCATTGCAACAAAAAAAGCCGATGTAGGTGTTTCAATCTTGAATTTAGAAAATGGAGACAGTTTGAGCATTAATGGAAACAAGCACTATCCAATGCTTAGTGTTTTTAAATTTCATATTGCTTTAACCGTTTTGAATAAAGTGGATAAAGGAGAACTTTCATTAAACCAAAAGCTTTTCATTAAAAAAAATGAGTTGCTTGAAAATACTTGGAGCCCATTCAGAGAAAAAAAAATATCCGAATGGAGATATATCAATTTCTCTTAAAGAAGCTTTACAATGGACAATTTCATTGAGCGATAATAATTTATGTGACATATTAATTCGACTTGTTGGAGGTATTAAGACAGTTGACGATTTTATAGGCAATTCTGATTTCATTATTAAAAATGATGAAGAAGGAATGCACCAAAATTGGGATGCACAATTTCTAAACACAACAACACCAAACTTTTCAAATCAACTATTAAAACGTTTTCTTAAAAAGAAACTATTGACAAAGAAATCCACTAAATTTCTTTATAAAACAATGGTAGCAACTTCGGTAGGACAAAATAGAATTAAAGGGAAATTACCGACAAAGACAGAAGTTGCTCATAGAACAGGTAGTTCATTTACAAACGATGAAGGACTAACAGGAGCAATTAATGATATTGGAATTGTGAAACTTCCTAATGGAAAATATTTCATTATTTCAGTCTTTGTTCATAACACGACCGAAAAATTTAAAGACGGAGAGGAAATAATCGCAGACATTACTAAAGTAGTTTGGGACTATTATACAAAAAAATAAAAACTGCCAACATGGGTTTGGCAAAAGTGGGGCTTTAGTACTAGGCTGAACATTTGTACTTTCTATTAGCTTTTGTACTAAATTTGAACTTTAGTACTTTCTAAACCCCACCTTCGCCAAGCCCAAAAACGTTATGCCTCATTCTAAAAAGACGACAGTGCAACAAACGAACGACAGAAATATGACGGAAAGAAAAGCCAACGCTTCGGCAAAATTAAGATGCAAGCCAAGACACGCACACACATTCTTTACAGCACATTTAATTTTACCCAACCCCACAACGACAATTCTCAAAAGAAATAAAGACTAATAATGAATGTAAACGGAATAGAATTCTTTGATGATTTAATTGAAATTCACAACGAACAAAACAGCACGACAGACAAATACCCTAAACTTCGTTCCTTACTTGAACGAGTTTGTAAAGACCTGACGACAAACGAAAGCATACAATTTTCAAATCTGTTTTCTCGCCTGAACTACGTTTGTGAAAAACAAATCTTGACAGACGCAAAACTTTTCAAATAAACACATTAAGGATTAACGCCAACAATGTTTTACATTCTGACTTTAAGCCAACACAAGAGGATTATTTGCAAAATTTAAAAGCATTGTGTAACGCATTAAATCACTTTTACAGCATTGACATTCCAACGGTTTTATTACCAGTTTTACCAAAGACAGACTATTACAAACCAAAACAAAGACAAGGTAAAAAATACGACCGAATAAGAATAGAAGTTTCGGAAACTGATGAACAATACATTTACGCTTTTGACGAAGAAAGCCCTACAGAAGAACCGATAAAAATAAAACATCACGTTTCAGGTATCAACGAAGAATTTAACACGACAATCAGGAAATTATGGAAAGGTTGCCAACTAAATCTTATTGATGTAACCGTTGATGAGCAAGGAATTTATTTGCCTGATTTAATCATTCTTGAACCCGATTATCTTTTGGATATAAGTTCTTTGGCAGAATGTATGAAAGAATATGGGAAACACCCTTTGAACTTTGTCCAAAGTAAGTTTGAACCAATAAAAAACACCAAACACATTTTATTGGGAAATATAGCCAACTTATTTCTTGATGAATTTGTAAATGAAAAACCGACATCACCTGTTGTGTATAATGATTCAATCAAAAAAGCATTTAAATCCTCACCTTTTGAGTTCTCGACTTGTGAGGAAATAGATACAAACTTTTTTCAAGACACACAAATCCAATTTCAAAACATAAAAAACGTTGTAAACAACGTATTTCCTGAAAAGAAAATCGATAGAGAAAATGCACTTTTAGAACCTAATTTTATTTGTGAGCATTTAGGCGTTCAAGGACCGCTTGCCTTTCTTCAACTTCAATCAAAAGAAGGCAAAAAATTCGTGATAGACTTGACATCAGGAAAAGCACCTTTTCCTGAAACAAACACCGAACTTATTGGATTAAATCACAAAAGTCAGGCGTTCATTTACCAAATTATCATTCAGAAAATTTTGGGTGTTCAATTCAGAGATTTGAACACATTTATTTTATATTCCAAATACACAGACCCGAATGCAAATCTTCGTTGGTCTGCACCATTTATGGCAGCGATAAAAGAAATAATGAATATTCGTAATTTAATTGTTGCCAATGAAAGAAGTATTGCAAGTGATAAATCAGAGAAACAAACAAGAAATATTTTAGATAGCATTTCGCCAGAATCACTAATTACAAGTAAACCACTAACCGATAAGTTTATAGTTAATTGGATTATTCCACAGATAACTCATTTCAAATCGTTTATTGAAAATGCAAGCCAACTAGAAGCGGAATATTTTCACAGTTTATATTCTTTTGTAACAAAAGAACACTACATTTCAAAAGCAGGCGACACAGAATACGACAGCACAAAAGGTATTTCTTCGCTTTGGCTTTCATCATTGGAAGAAAAATTTGAAGCAGGACAAATTCTAACAGATTTGTCTATTATAGAAAATTTGTCAGAAACAGACTTGCCTACAATCAAATTAAAAATACCAACTTACGAACACGATTTTTTACCCAATTTCAGACAAGGCGATATTGTAATTCTGTATGAACGGAACGATAAAAAAGACAACGTAACCAACAAACAAATTTTTAAAGGTTCTATTGAGGAACTTACACCAACTGAAATAAAAATACGTATCCGCTACAAACAACGTAATCAATCTGTTTTACCACAAGCCAGTAATTATGCCGTTGAACACGACTTTTTAGATTCGTCATACAATTCAATGTATCGTAGTTTGTATGCGTTTTTACAAGCAAATCAAGACAGAAAAGATTTATTATTGAACCAAAGACAACCTAGACAAGACGAAACCAATTATATGGAAAACGTCTATGAAACAAAGGAAATTCAGCAAATTGTTTACAAAGCTAAAATTGCAAAAGATTATTTCTTGTTGATTGGTCCGCCTGGAACTGGCAAGACTTCGCTTGCATTAAAATCAATGGTAGAAGAATTTTACTGCGAACCAACCACTAACATTTTATTGCTGTCTTATACAAATCGTGCGGTTGATGAAATTTGTGACGCATTGAATAATGTAAAAGATAATCCATCGTATATCAGAATTGGTTCAGAATTATCTTATGAACCAAGACACAGAAAAAGGTTGCTTGAAAAAGTAATTGAGCATTGCGAAAACAGAAATGAAGTTAAAGCGGAAATTCAAAAACACAGAATTTTTGTTGGAACGGTTTCCTCTCTTTCAAATAAAACGGAACTTTTTAAGTTAAAACAATTTCAAGTTGCCATAATTGACGAAGCATCTCAAATATTAGAACCAAGTCTTGTCGGAATTCTCTCTGCAAAAAATGCAAATGGCGGAAATGCGATTGACAAGTTTGTTTTAATTGGCGACCACAAACAATTACCTGCGGTTGTTTTGCAAAATGAAGAATCATCAAAAGTTACAAGCCAAACATTAAATCAAATTGGATTATCGGATAGAAAAAATTCGCTTTTTGAACGACTTTACAATCTGCACAAGTCTGATAAAAAATCATTAATTTGGGGAATGTTGCACAAACAAGGAAGAATGCACCCCGATATTGCTTTGTTTCCCAACTATTCGTTTTACAACAGTCAACTTGACGCTGTTCCAACTTTGCACCAAAGTTCAAATTTAGAATGTAGTAAATTTGAAAATGGAAATTCTTTTCAAAAACTTATTGCTACAAAACGCATTGCATTTATTCCTTCGGAAAAGCACAAAGCAGATAAAACCAATAAAACCAACACTTACGAAGCGAAAATTATTAAAGAACTTGTAAAACAATTTTTTGATTTATACCAAGCCAACAATCTCAGATTTTCGCCAGTTGAAACAATTGGAATTATCACGCCTTACAGAAGTCAAATTGCATTGATTAGAAGGGAAATTCACGACTTGAACATTCCCGAACTTAATAACATTACAGTTGACACGGTTGAGCGTTTCCAAGGTTCTCAACGAGATATTATCATTTACTCATTCAGCATTAACCAATATTATCAATTAGACTTTTTAGCATCTAATAACATTGAAGATGAAGGACAGATTATTGACAGAAAATTGAATGTAGCGATTACAAGAGCCAAAAAGCAACTTTTTGTAATTGGTAATCCGTCAATCCTTACAAACAACCTTACATATTATCGTTTCATAGAGTTTATTCGTTCAAAATCGGGTTATGTTAAAGAACGACCAGAAGAATTTTTAAAAGGAAATTTTATTGTCGAAGAACCCGACACAGATATTGAAATAGGAGGAAAAGTGTATGAACCTGAACAAAGTTTTGTTTCAGTATTTGATAAAGTTGTTATACAGCAAATAAAAGCCGATAGCAGAACGCAGTATCCAAATATTTTATACGGTTACAACAATGACTATATCCGAAATAATATTATTGAATACGGCAGAACAAACTTTGACCAAGCTACATTAGAGCATAGTTCAGCAGACAAAGTAAACTTGTACTGTTTCTACAATATGCGAAAGCATTATTTTAGTTCATTGGCAATTTACAAGAGCTTTCACGACTATTTCAATTCGGCTATTTCAAACAGTAATAACCGAATTGCTTTTATTGATTTTGGTTGTGGTCCTTTAACATCTGGATTAGCCTTTAATCAAAGTTTCATTTCAATTCCAAATTTTCATTTTGATTACGTTGGTATTGATATTTCAAGTGCAATGCTCAACAAGGCAAAAGAGTTTTTCGGAATCAGATTTGTTCAGTCGTGATACAAAGGTTCCAGTTTGTGAAAACGCTTAACGATATTTCTGAAAGCTATTTTGAAAGTATTTTCACGCTTTCAAACACAGTAATTCTAAACTTTTCATACTTGTTTGGAAACCTATCCAAAGACGACACAGAAAGAATTGCAGAAAAAGTAAACACACTAATTGACAAATATCCATTAAACAAGTTTGTTTTGGTTTTTCAAAACTCATCATTGGAAAAAAGAAACAGAAGTTACGTTATTTTCAAAAAGTTAGTTCCACGTTTACAAAGTGTAACTGAATTTCCAAAAACAGAAAAGGTAATTTACAAAAATGCAATTATGAGTAACTTTGACAAGTCGGAAGAAGTTTATTATGAATTGTTAAGTAATTAAGAAATGGATTTATTTGGATATACAAAATCGGACAAAGAAGTTACTTTGGAAAACGCCCAACAAATTAAAGGGCTAAAAATCCTGTTTGATTTTATTAGCAAGGAAGAAGAGATTGCATTATTAAACAACATTGACAATTCAAATTGGCTTACTGACTTAAAAGACGAGTTCAACATTACGGTTACAAATATGACTATAAAGCAAGACGAATAGACCAAACGTTTTTCATTGGCGAAATTCCAACGTGGTTAATATTTTTGTGCGAACGATTGAAAGAACAAAAGATAATTGACTTTGTTCCTGACCAAGCCATAATAAATGAATACATAGACGACCAAGGAATTGCAGCGCATATAGACTGTGAGCCTTGTTTTGGCGACACAATTATTTCCATTTCATTAGGTGGACAATGTGTAATGAATTTTCAAAAAGAGCAGACAAGTATCGAACAAGACAAAATCCCGTTTTTGATTATGCCACGTACTCTAATCGTAATGACAGACGAATCTCGATTTAGTTGGTATCACGGAATTGTTGGACGAAAATCAGATAAGTTTAACGGACAATTACATAAACGACAAAGACGAGTTTCAATAACATTCAGAAAAGTAATTATTAACGACAAATAGCCAACGCTTTTGGTGGCACTTTTGCATTTTTTACCAAACGCACAAAGCCAACCAAAAAAATGCAAAAGAGCCACCAAGCCAACGCACCACGACAAAGTAAAATGGACCGACAAATAACGACCGAGAAAGAAGAACGAAGGCATAACAGGCGTTTGGCAAAAGTGGCGGTTCAGTGCTCCGCAGACACATTTGTGGTTAATCAAAGATTGGTTCTCCGCATCAACATTTGTGGTGAAAATCGCCACCTTCGCCAAGCGCCAAAACCGTTAGCACGCATTATAAAAAAGACACAGCATTGAATAAAATTGACACTTTCATATCAAGACTTTCAAGTGTTCCAAAAACCAACGGGACGACTAACCTTTACTTTGGCGACAGTCGAGAAAGTGAAATAAGAAAAAACAACTTGAGAGTTTATCTGAATAAAATGAAGGCTGTCAATCCGAGATTTTTAATTTTAGGTGAAGCACCAGGTTACAAAGGTTGTAGACTTTCAGGAATTGCATTTACAAGCGAAAGAGTGCTTTTTGAAAATCCTTTCTTAAAAATGAACCAATACAGTTTATTAATGAAAAAGGAAACTTGAAAGTGAAATCTCAGCAACTATTGTATGGTCTGAATTATCGCTTCTTAAAGAAAAGCCTTTGATTTGGAATATCTTTCCTTTTCATCCACACTCTGCTGACAACATTCAAACTAACAGAACACCTAATCAGACAGAACTTGAAGAAGGAAAAAGTTTTCTAATTGAATTATTAGAGATATTTGAAATCCAGAAAATATTAGCTTTAGGAAGAAAACCTGAATCACAATTATCTGACATAGGAATCCAAACCACTTATGTTAGACACCCTGCAAATGGTGGAAAGAATCAATTCATTACAGGCTTAAATAACGAAATGACGATATAATGGCACTTTTTAAAATAGAGAATAACGACAACTTAGAACAAATCAAGGAACTTCCATTCAAACTTGAAAAGGAAATTCAAGACTTGACAGAAAAGAACATAAAAACAATTTTCGGACTTGAATTTGTTCGTTCAGAATTTGGTTTAAACAACTTCCGAATTGACACTTTGGCTTTTGACAAGGACTCTGCAAGTTTTGTAATTATTGAGTATAAAAGAGATAAAAACTTTAGTGTAATTGACCAAGGTTATGCCTACCTATCTTTAATGCTTAATAATAAAGCAGACTTCATACTTGAGTATAACGAAAACAATAAAGACACATTAAAAAGAGACGACATTGATTGGTCGCAATCAAGAGTTCTTTTTATTTCACCAAGTTTTACGACTTACCAAAAAGAAGCCATTAATTTCAAAGACCTACCAATTGAACTTTGGGAAATTAAACGCTATAACAACAAGACAGTAAACTACAACCAAATTCAAACATCAGGTGCTCAGGAAAGTGTAAAAACAATCAGCAGACAAGACGAAAACATTGAGAAGGTAACAAGAGAAATTAAAGTTTATACAGAACAAGAGCATTTAGAAAAAGCGACAGAAGAAACAAAGGAACTTTATGAAAGAGTAAAAAGTGCTATCCTTAATCTCGACAGTTTGGAAGTTAAACCAAAGAAATTTTATATTGCTTTCGTTGCAAGTTCTAATGTGGTTGACATTCACATTCAAAAAAACGGTCTGAAATTATGGCTCAATTTACAACAAGGACAACTTGACGACCCAAAAGGAATAACAAGAGACGTTTCTTCGGTTGGACATTGGGGAAATGGAGACTATGAAATACAAATACGAACAGACGAAGACATTGAATATATAATGAGTTTAATAAAGCAATCATTGAAGAAAAACAAAAAATAACGCGTGGTAACAGCGGTTTTGCAAAAGTGGCGGTGCATTGCTTCGTATGACAGTAAAGAGGTTAATCAAAATTTAGTGCTTCGATTGAAGTTTAATGGTAAAAATCGCCACCTTCGCAAAGCCCCGAAACGTTATGCCCAATGCCAAGAGAGACCGTACTAACTTCAACAGACAGACAAATAACAAAAATTAAAATCGTAAATTTGCAACTTAACATACAGAAACAAAATTGATGGCAAAAAAATCGGCAAATTTAAATTTAAGAAAAGCAAGTACTGCCAAAAAAGACGAGTTTTATACTCAACTTTCTGACATTGAAAAAGAGTTGAAGCATTATAAAAAGCACTTTAAAGACAAAGTAGTTTTATGTAATTGTGACGACCCAAGAGTTAGTAATTTCTTTCATTTTTTCTCATATAACTTTGAAAAGTTTGGACTAAAACTTATTGCAACTTGCTACAAAAGCCAAGATATGGATTTATTCAGCAAAAATGAATCTGAAAGAGCAATTTATTTAGAATACGATGGCGACAAAAATGGCGACAATGTGCCTAACCCAGAAGAAATTGGAATTAAACACTTAAAAGGCGATGGAGATTTTAGAAGTGCAGAATGTATTGAACTTCTAAAACAAGCGGACATAGTTGTTACCAATCCCCCTTTTTCACTTTTTAGAGAATATGTTGCTCAACTTGTAGAGTACGACAAAAAATTTGTAATCGTTGGACACCAAAACGCTATAACCTATAAAGAAATTTTTAAGCTAATCAAAGACAATAAACTTTGGCTTGGCTTCGGTTTTACAGGTGGTGCAGGACATTTTATAAACACTCAATATGAAAACTACGCTACTGCTTCTGACAAAAAGAAGGAATGATAAGAGTTTCAGGTGCATTGGTTTACAAACCTTGACATAAACAAACGACACGAAGATTTAATTCTTTATAAAATTACACACCGGAAGAATATCCAAAATGATGACCATTTTGATGGAATTAATGTTGATAAACAAAAGATATCTTAATGGATTATAAAGGAAATATGGGAGTTCAATAACATTTTTAGACAAGTAACAACCCCAGAGCACTTGAAATTATTGACGGATTAAATAGATATAGAATACTTGAAGGTCCGACAGCAGAAACACAAGGTAAATACTTATCACAAGTAAATGGAAATCCTATTTATGTGAGAATAGTAATTAAGAATAAAAGATTATGAACATAGAACTTAAAGAAATTACGATAAGTGGAATTATCGGCGGCTTTGAAGACAATGCTGAGAATGGCGTTGTTGGTTTTGGTGGCAAGTTGGATATAAGACCACCATACCAAAGAGAATTTATTTACAAAGACAAACAACGAGATGCAGTAATTAACACAATTACAAAACATTTTCCTTTGAATGTTATGTATT
>JADJHE010000037.1 GCA_016707685.1 Bacteroidota bacterium | reverse complement strand
CCCGCGATTTCTATGGTTTAACCAAATTTCGGATCATAGTTTTTTTCATACAATCTATTTTCCCTTCACATGCAAAAATCCTATGTACCAACTTGTTTTCTTACAGCATTTAGAACACACATTTTGTTTTGCCTTCCGCTACCTTTCGCTGATAATACAATCTAAATTCTTCATAATGAACTGCAGCTACTAATGAGGCCATGTGGAGTCTTGTTTTTACCTGTAGATTTGCCTTTTTAGATATCCGTGTCTTCCCTCGTATGCTAGAGCCTGAAGAATGCTCAAAGGGAGCAACTCCGGCATAACAAGCATATTTTCTCGCATCATGTATATTTTTAAACTCATTTGTAGTGATGACGATCTCTGTTGCTGATATACGACCAACACCAGGCACTGATTCAACAATGCTAAATAAACGAGAAAGTTCGTCATCGGAGGCGATTACTAGTTGTATTTGCTCTTCTGTCCGTTTTATATCTCCTTCTATTGCTTTAATGCTTTTTGCACAACATTTCCCTAAAAATGAGTTTAAGTGGCTTGATTGAAAGTCTTTATCTTCTTTTAGTGTTCGTTCTAATTGAACCTTTGCCTGAAGAAGACGTTCTCTTACTCCACTTAACTTTTTAAGCTTTAGAATCACTTCCCGTGGAGCTTCCCATAGCTTCAAAAATGATTTGTTTTTATAGGCATATAAGGCAATACGATAAGAGTCTATTATATCATTCTTACCACGTTGCAACCCACCTGATTGTTTGATTTGAATGGCAGATTCCAAACACAAATTCCACGCTTGCGCCTTTGATATTGTCAATAGATGTGCATTGTAAATACCCGTATGCTCCATACAAACCAAACAGTGCTTCAATGAAAAGCCTGCTATGGCTGTCAGGTCTTTAATGAACTGTTTAATACTCTTTTCATTATTCTCAATTACTGAATAATGTCGTTTTTCGCTCCCTTCCAGTAGTGTAATATCTAACTTAGATTTGGACACATCTATACCCATAAACCATTGATAATCTTCCATGCTTTTTTTAGTTTTAGAATGAATAAATAGGGCTGACCAAGTTTGAACACTATCAATACCTTACTAATGGAGCTTATCCAAATTTCTATTTGATGCTTGTTCAAACAACCAACTGTGGGCTGAATCGCGGGATAGTTCTACACTGGTGAGCGATATAGTTCCCCACAGTTGGTTGGTTAGCTTTACAATCTTTAATCTAATAATTATTTATAGGACAAACCTAAAGGTGAAAGATTGCAGCGGAAAGCCCTGCGGTAACGCTGGAAGCGGTACGAGGACTTGCAGCGAAAGCCTGACCGTAGCGCAGCGAAGGGTACGCCAAAACAAAACACGTCACATTGCTGCATGACGTGTTCTAAATCTTAAATAATTAAATGGGTTTGACACCAAGTAACCATGAAGAAAGAAACTATGCTGTTATGCGATGCAATTCCACATGGTATCCACCATCTGCAATCATTAAAAAGTCTTTTGTAATAGGCGGTTTATAGTAGATTCCTCCAAAAATGATGTTGAACCTTGTCTTAAAATCTTTGTTGTGTTTCAGTTCGTAAAACAGTTGCTGTAACCCTCCAAAAACTATAGCCATTGCCGATAATTCTAATGCAGGTTGATTCGTCAGCCCAAAAGGAGGGACTTGCTCCGGTAATTCACAATAGGTGCCAAAAACAAAATCCCATATACCGATATTTCCACCAAGGTTGGCCATAGCATGTTCTTCATAAGATGAATGATGCAATACATGATAAGGCCCGGTTACAAAGATTTTAGAAATAAAATTTAAGACGAGGTTGTTTTTAATGGGTTGATAAAAAGTGGATGCATGATTGCTTATCTCCAATATCTGATAAAAGACTGCATAGCCAAAAAACAAAACCATAATAGTTTCTTGGTCAGTAGTAATTAATCGAGAAACGATTACAGCAATAACCGTTTCAATAATGATGACTGCCCAGCCTAAGATAAACTGCATATCGGCCAAAATCCGGTACCGTTAGTTAATGCAGTAGCTACATGGTGCTGACGATGCGAAAACAACCACATGAAGCGCGATACATGACTTAGGTAGTGATTGGCGTACATAAGAAACGACCAAACTAAGAAAATGATAATGGCGGCTACCACACCCGGCAACTGCACTATATTGGGAACTAAATAATAAATGTGCTTGATTGCTGAACTTTCATTGGTAATAAAGCGAAAGACATCATTGGCATTCCAACCCAATAACAAATGGATACTATACGCTACTATAAAAGCGAATGCTATAAAAACCAATTGCGATAAAAAGTTGCCGCTTATTATCCAATACAAATAATTTGCTGACACTCTATTCCCGGGTATATTGTTGAATCTATAAAAATCGAACAGTGCTAACCCTATTCGATAGACACTAAGTATAGCAATGGCAACAAGCATTATTTGCGCATACAATGAATACTGTGTTGCGTTAAAAAACACCTTGCTGTCTATTGTTACAGCTTGTAGCGTCCAAGAAACGAGAATAGTATATTCCATTACCACAAAGAAAAAAACAAAGAAGAGCAGCCCTATAGGTAATAGCCATTTTCTGTTTTCTTCCGATAAATGGAGATTGGATAAAGGATTAATCATTTTCATAAGTTCTTTTATTTATAGATCTGTAATCTTTTTCCAAGGCTTTGCTTCTTCTAATTGTAAAGCTAATTCAAGCAAAAGTTTTTCTTCTCCGTGATTTGCCCAAAACAGCATTCCAATCGGAAGACCCTTCTTTTCATCGAAACCAAGAGGTAAACTGATAGATGGAGCACCTGAAGCGTTTGAATAGGGCGAAAAACATGCCCATTTCATCATGCGCGGAAACATTTCTTCAAACTCAAGATTCATCCCCAAATAACCTAACTCTGGCGCTGCATGAGATAAGGTAGGGGTAAGAATAATATCTAATTCTAATTCGGCTAACATCTTTTCATAATCATAATAGCTTTTTTTAAGGCGCGAAATAAAAAACGGAGTAGACAGCTTGTTTTTCCAATAATGCTTGGCTAAACCCTTGGTTAGTTTAGTAAGTTTTTCGGGTTGGTAATGGTTACCAAAAATCTGTTTCCCAAAATGATTGCAAACAAATGCCGACATGGCCCATACATTCACAAAGTCATCCATAAATTGATCGCTAACCAGTAGATCAATGAGTGTTACTTCATGCCCCAAACTTTCTAAAAGCACTGCTGTTTTGTTTAACTCGGCCATGGTAACGGCATCTGCTTTCATCCCTTTAATAGAGTCACCGGTGAACCCTATTTTTAGTTTCTTTTTGTTGGGTGTTTGCACCAAACCAATGGGAGCCAGTTTTTTGTTGTGATAAAATTTTTCTGCTTCGGCATAAAAGTAAGCGGTGTCGCGCACCGAGCGGGTAATAACACCATCAGTAGCGATTTCTACAATTTGCTTTTCAAATATTTTAGAATAGCACAATCTGCCCCGAGTTGGTTTTAAGCCAACCACACCACAACATGCTGCGGGTATACGAGTAGAACCGCCTCCATCTGCTGAATGCGCAATAGGCAATACGCCTGCTGCTACCAAAGCAACAGCCCCCGAAGAACCTCCGGCAGAATATTGAGTATCCCATGGATTGCAAGTGTCCTTTTAAGTTGGAAATTCAGTTGAGCACGTAAAGCCGAACTCTGGCACAGAGCTGGTGCCGAGGTTGATAAAACCTTGGGCGAAAATTTGTTTTGCTATTCGGTCGGTTTCTGTCGCTACTTTTGCATTGGCAAATGCTTCGGAACCAAAATAGGTAGGCATACCTTCTACCTGTGTCATGTCTTTAAAAAAAATGGGTATGCCCGAAAAAAATCCAGAAGATGGATTAGCCGGATCTATCAATGCTTTATCAAAGCAATTTGTTACGATGGCATTTAGTTCGGGATTTACCTTTTGCGCTCGCTTGATACTGGCCGATACAATCTCGTGTGGGTGAAACTTCCTTTTTTAATTAGTGCTGCAATACCAACCGCATCATAATCTGCCAGTGCATCATTAGTAAAACTGTAAATTTTTTGTGGTTTAATTTTGTAAAATTTAATAAGAAAACTTAACTTATCGGTAATGTAAATAGCTATCATCAACAGATTCCATTCTAAGCGAAAGTAAATCACGCACATAGTTCTGGTATACTTTCCAAGGATGTTTGGATCCCTGTTTCGGTAACACATTTACTGCGCGTAAAACATAGCCCGCATCAAAATCTAATAGTGGCTCTGATATAAATGCATTGCTGTCGAATTGTGGTGTGCAAACAGTGTATTTCTTCTCATCCATAAAGTTGAGCACTTTAGTAACAAACCTACTGCTTAAATCACACTTCAATGTCCAACTTGCATTGGTATAACCCACAGAGATGGCAAAGTTAGGCACATCGCTGAACATAACGCCTCTATAGGTATGCATTTTACCGGTATCTGCCAGTTTTCCATTAATGTGTAAGGTCATTCCTCCAAGCAATTGCACTTTTAATCCGGTAGCTGTTACAATGATATCGGCTTCCAGTTCTTTACCGGATTTAAGCAAAATCCCATTCGGAGTAAAACGATTGACGGTATCGGTAACCATTTCTACTTTCCCAGTTTTAATCGAACGGAATAAATCGGCATCAGGTACCATGCACACCCTTTGATCCCAAGGTTTGTAAGCCGGATTAAAATGTTGCATATCGTAATGCTCGCCCATTTCTTTTTTTATCTCTTTTTGAAGAACCCGTTTTATAGCATTCGGAAATGTACGACAGGCTTTATAAAAACTAATCCCCAATAAAATATGCCTCCATCGAGCGAGGTGAAAAGCGATTTTTTCCGGCAATAACTTGTTCAAAAACGTTGTAAAGCCATCCACACCGGGCAAACTTAAAATGTATAGAAGGGGAACGCTGGAGCATTATTACCTTCTCCGCTTTTTTTGCCATTTCGGGAACCAGCGTTACAGCGGTTGCTCCACTACCTATAACAATTACTTTTTTATGCGCGTAGTTTATGGAACTGTCCCATTTTTGTGGATGGACGATGGTTCCCTTAAACGATTCGCTTTCCGGAAAATCAGGTGTATAGCCATTGTTGTAATCATAATAACCGCTACACATAAATAGAAAACGGGCTTGCAGTTGCTGATGATGTACCCCCTCGTGTGCGGCTATTTGCAATGTCCAAAGGTTGTCTTTATCGCTCCACGAGGCATCTATCACCTTATGGTTATATTGAATTTTTGTGTCGATGCCAAATTTTTGTGCAGTGTCTTTCACATACTGAAGTATAGCAGAGCCATCAGCAAACAATTTATCTCCTTTCCATGGATTAAAGGCATAACCCAGCGTTAGCATATCCGAATCGGAACGAATGCCCGGGTATTTAAACAAATCCCATGTGCCCCCCATAGATGCACGGGATTCTAAAACGGCAAATGTTTTGCCGGGGCAATCGTTTTGTATGTGATAAGCAGCGCCTATGCCTGATATTCCGGCACCCACTATTATTACATCGTACGTTGAGTTTATTGTTTCTTTCATAACCGCCAAGCTAGAATTCTTCAATTGGTAATTACTTGACATTTATCAATAAAACAGTTTCAACCGTTTTATTTTTTAGATCTTACTCTGCTCAAATTCTCAGTAGTCATCCCCAAATACGAAGCAATGTATTTTAAGTGGAACTCTTTGTATAAGCTCAGGCTGGGTTTTAAGCAGGGCTTGATATCTTTCTTTGCAGATATTATTCGGAGTAGCTTTATCTTTTCGCCCTCTAAAATCATGTATTTACTGATAATTGTTCTTGTAATTTTTTTCGTATCGGGGAAAGGCTTCTAAAAAATCATAAAACGCAGATTGACTAATCCATATTACGTCTGTATCTTCTAACGCTATTCCTGTAAAGCCGATAGGTATTTGTTGCGTAAAACTGTCGAAAGCACCTAAGGGATGGTTCTCAAAGGCGAAGCCAAGGGTGTGTTCAATTCCGTTTTCATCGGAGTAATACCCCCGCACAGCACCTTTAATAACAAATGATAAAATGAATTGAAATGCAATATAAAGAAAGTTGTTTGATGATATAAACCGCTCTTAATTACACCACTGGTGTTATTCCTTTTCCCCTTTGGTTGGTGTTCCGCCACCAACCAAAATGTTCTCTGAAAAGTAAAATGAAACGCAGACTGCTTCTCCGCCTTTGGAGGACCGCATGAAGGATTATTCTGCGGTCGTCATTGCGATCAAGTGTACGCGCTTGAGAAGCAATCTGTGTTTTGTTATTTTTTTCCTTTGGTTGGTGTTCCGCCACCACAAGTGTTTGGAAGAAGTATTTTTCAAACGAGTTCACTTATTTACCGTCTTTTCGAACGAGTCTTCGAGGAGAAATCTCAGCAATTAAAGATGAGACTTCTCTCCGCCTATTGCGGATCGAAGTGACGCTTCATTATAAACATTTCAACTCATGGTTCGTGTCATTACTGACCATAAGCACTATGCCTGCGTGAAGGATTACAGCGGAAAGCCCGCAGAGGTGCTTCATAGTGCCTCGAGGACTTGCAGCGAAAAGCCTGACCGCAGTGCAACGGAGGGCACGCCCAAAACAAAAATACGTCACACATTGCTGCATGACGTATTCTTAAATCTTACATCAGAAAATCTTAAATCAATTTATCGGCAATGCCATCGCAAATGCCGTAGGCTACTGCTTCTTGCGCACTCATCCAAAAATCGCGATCGAAATCTTTCATCACTTTTTCGTAAGACTGTCCGCAGTTATCGGCCAATAATTTGGCGCTCATTTCTTTGGTTTTTTGGATTTCCAAAGCCGTGATTTCGATATCGGTGGCTTGTCCGTACATACCGCCAATTGATGGCTGGTGAATCATTACTCGTCCGCTTGGCCAAATTAAACGCTTGCCTTTTTCGCCACCGCTCAACAAAATAGAACCCATAGAAGCCGCTAAGCCCATACAGATGGTATTTACTGGCGATGAAATCATTTTCATGGCATCGTAAATTACCATACCCGAAGTAACCACCCCGCCCGGAGAGTTGATGTAGAAGTTGATTTCTTTGCCCGGTTCGTTGGCATCCAAGAACAGTAGGCGATTGACAACGCGCTCGGCTGATTCGTCAGTAACCGCGCCCCACAAGAACACTCTGCGTTGCTCGAGGAACTTGTTATCGAATTTCATCATGCCACCGGCAAATTTCTCAATGACCTCTTCTGTGCCGCCTTCCATATATTTTTCCAGATTATTCATATCCGCTATTTTCTCCAAACCTAATTGAATTTTGAGAATTGCAAAACCTTAGATTCTTCAAAAAACGTTAACGGTGGCTGAAATGGAATAAATTTTCGATTTCCGGCCAAAAACCGAATTTTACATGCACTAAAATTAGTATGTTTGAGACATGAGTAAAGAACAGGACATTTTGCCGACTAAAAAGAAGAGCAGCCCGCTTAAAACGATTGCTATTGTTGTACTTGTTGGTTTGCTTTTGCTGTTTTTGTATAAACGTTATCAGCACTATCAGCGTACTTTGCATTTAGCGGATGTGTTTGTGTTGACCAACGATAGCATCGACTATAATTATCACGACAAAGAATTATTGCACAATTACATTACCGAAGCGGCTCAGTACAATAAAATTGCGCAGCATCTTTGGATGGAAAAAGGTATTAATCCGAAAAAATTGGATGCTAAGCATGTGAGTGCCGATTATTTACAAGCAACAAGCTTATTGAAGTCGATTCAATTGAAAGAAACCAAATTGAAAGAGTCTACTTTACTTAAATCTATTGGCTTAGGCGATGATGATATTCATATCATTCAAGAGAAAGACATTACTCGGGTGTTTTAATTGAGGCAAAAGAAAAAGAAAAATTTTTGGCTTTATTGAAAGGAAAAAATGTGGGTGTGGGGTCAAGACCGGAAGATATTTGGATTGCGCAAAAACTCATCAACTTCCACGAATACAATATTCCTATAGATGGTATTTACAATTACATTACTGACAGTGCCGTATCTGATTTCCAGGTGCGTAACGGATTGTTCAAAAGCCACAAGGTGGATGATTTCACTTTGGAAAAATTGAGTGAAGACGAATAATCGTTTTTCGATGTCAAACCTTTTTTAATGTAAATTCGCCCGGTGAATCAGGAAGAATTTATTGCGCAATACAGAGATGGTGTACCTCACGACCCGGGGGTTTACAAATACTACGATGCCGAAAACGAAATCTTGTACATCGGCAAAGCGAAGAATCTCAAAAAAAGAGTAAGTTCCTATTTCATTAAAAACGATCACAGTTACCGAATTTCAAGAATGGTGCGATTGATCGCCCGCATTGAATTTACCATTGTAGATACAGAACAGGATGCGTTGTTGCTGGAAAACAACCTCATCAAAAAGTATCAGCCGCGGTATAATATTTTGTTGAAGGACGATAAAACGTTTCCGTATATCGTAATAAAGAAGGAAGATTTTCCGCGTGTGTTTTTTACACGCAAAATAGAGAAAGACGGCTCGGAATACTTAGGACCATACACTTCGGTGATGAGTGCGAAAGATATTCTATCGTTACTCGTTTACATTTTTCCGCTGCGCAGTTGCACACTTCCGCTCACTCCGAAAACCATTGAGCAAGGCAAATACAAAGTGTGTTTGGAGTATCATTTGAAAAATTGTATGGGGCCTTGTCAGGGTTTACAAACCCTCGAAGAATACGATGAATCGATTGAACAAATTCGTTCGATATTGAAACGCAATTTCGGCAGTGTGGTGTTCTATTTGAAAAAGAAAATGAATGAATATGCCGCCAACATGGAGTTTGAAAAGGCGCAGGAATTCAAAGAGAAAATCAATGCGCTCGATACGTTTCAAAGTCGGTCTACCATTGTAAATCCGAACTTATCGAATTTGGATGTGTATGGTTTTGCAGAAACCGATAGCTTAGCCTTTATCAGTTATTTTAGAATTGCGAGTGGATCGATTGTGCAAGCCAAATCGTTTGAAATTAAAAAGGTGTTAGACGAATCGAAAGAAGAAATTATTCTGACTACCATTATTCAAACCAGTGAGCTAGAAGAGAATACACACATAGAACTTCTTCTTCCGTTTCCAATTGAATTGCCTTTCCCGCAAGTGAAGGTAACGGTGCCGTTGATGGGCGATAAAAAGAAACTGATTGATTTGGCTACCAAAAACGCCTTGTATGCAAAACAAGAACGCGTATATCAAAATTTAACTTCGGAGGAAAAGAATCCATCGTTTAGGATTATGCGTACGCTGAAGCAAGATTTGAAACTGCAAGACATTCCGCGCCATATCGAATGTTTCGATAACTCAAACTTTCAGGGTACAAACGCGGTGTCATCGATTGTAGTGTTCCGCGATGCAAAGCCTTCGAAAAAAGATTATCGCTTTTTTAATGTGAAAACAGTGGTGGGCCCCGATGATTTTGCTACCATGGAAGAGGCAGTATACAGACGTTACAAACGCATGACGGAAGAAGGAAATCCGTTGCCGAATTTGATTATTATAGATGGTGGAAAAGGACAATTATCGAGTGCGGTAAACAGTTTAAAAAAACTCGACATTTATGGCAAAGTGCCTATAATAGGCATTGCTAAACGCTTAGAGGAAATTTATTTCCCGGAAGATGAGTTGCCGTTGTACATCAATAAAAAATCGGAGAGTTTGAAACTGATTCAAAAACTGCGCGATGAAGCGCACCGATTCGGCATTACTGCACATAGAAATAAACGAAGCAAAAACTTTACAACTTCTGAATTAGAAAGCATAAAAGGCGTTGGCCCAAAGACCATTGAAATGTTACTCAAGCATTTCAAATCGATTAAAAAACTGCGCGAAGCCAAGGAAGAAGAAATTGTCGCCATTGTAGGTGTTGCCAAAACAAAAATTGTATTAGCGCATTTGCAACAAAACGAACAATAAATTTTTGGGTGTAAAAGTTTTCATTTAACTTCGGGAACTAAACACCCCAATACCCCATGTTACAATATCTTCGCGATTTATTTGAATTGGCATTCCCGAATAACTGTTTGGAATGCAGAAAGACATTATTCAATTTTGAAACTACGATTTGCAGTTCGTGCTTGGAATCGTTGCCCCGCACACATTTTGAAAAACAAGCTGACAATACCATTGTTCGGCTCTTTTGGGGGCGATGCGAATTAGAGATGGCGACCTCCTTATTTTATATCAATAAGCACAACAAAGTCCACCATTTGATGCACCAATTAAAGTACAGAAACAAGCCACTGATTGGACAACGTTTAGGTAAAACACTAGGATTAAAATTGATAGAGGAAGGCAGTTTATTTTCCGGAATCGATATGATTGTTCCTGTTCCGTTGCATTGGAAAAAAGAACAACAACGCGGATATAATCAAGCCCTTCAGATTGCTTTAGGCATTCAGCAAGCCACGCAATGGAAAGTGGAAGAGAATAACTTAGTACGAGTTAAAGAAAATATTTCGCAAACCAAACGAACGAAATACGAGCGCTGGGAAAATGTATCGGAAATCTTTGAAGTGAAAAATCCGGATGCATTGAAAGACAAACACATTCTTTTAGTAGATGATGTTATAACTACCGGTGCAACGCTGGAAGCTTGTGTTCATGCACTTAAAAAAGTGGAAGGCGTAAAAGTGAGCGTGGCGAGTTTGGCAACGGTGGAGCGGTAAAAAGAGGTATGTCTTTACCTCCACCTTAATTTGTAATTGTAAGCCAAAAATTAAAAATTTGTTTTGTGTAATTGCTTAGTTTCACTACCTTAGTACTATGGAACATAAACCATATATAACAAAACGGATACTTATTAGTACTTCATCGAGCGCTGTACGCATTGCTCAAAAAAATGCGCTTTTGAGAGCTGGATTTGTTATTAAAGCCAGTAAAGGGTGGGTAGTAAGAGAAACCCAAATGGAACAACTCAAAAAATCAGTAAGTTTAAATCTCAAAAAAGAATCCCTTTAGCCCTTGATTAAAAAGCAGCCTAGACTTCGAATATTTGCCGGTCCAAATGGATCCGGTAAAAGTACAATTATTCAAGCTGTGAAAAATCCTTTCTATTCATACAGCATCATTAAAACACAAACGGAAACAACATTTTCACTTCCCGCTGATAGGTTTGATACTGCGTTCCAAACTCAGCTACTAATTTTCGCTCTTCCAATGTTACCCCTATCGGCAAATACACCAAGGAAACTATTACAAATAATAACATTGGTAGATTCGGCAAAAACAAAACTGCGCCTAACAACATAAGTATTACACCAAAGTATAATGGATGTCGAACGTAGCCGTACAAACCTGTTTTCACTAGTTTCTTTTCAGCAATAACTGTTGGCTGTTTAATTTCATCTAACTGTTCCAAACCAATAAATTCGCGTTTATTGAACGATGAGAATGCGACATTCAAAACAACAACACCAAGCAGAAACACAATAACACCAGCTATTCCAAGCACAATACTTTTTGCAACAACTAATGCTTGCGATAAAGAAAACTGATAATACACCAATGCTACAAATAACAATACACTAA
>JADJHE010000036.1 GCA_016707685.1 Bacteroidota bacterium | reverse complement strand
TTTAAGAAAAGCAGAAACAACAAACGCCACTAAAACCAGTGATCCGATTAAACTGAATATAAAAAAATAGACTGACACAGAATTATTTTATAAAACCATTTATTTCAGCTTTTTCAACAAAAGCATCGTATGCTTCTCTGATATCATTTGCTTTGTCCCATTCATTTCCATTTCGAAGGTCATAAAAACTCTTTGGGTAATCTGCAGAATAAAAATCAGGAGCAACCTTAATAATTGTAAGGTATCTATAGGATGTGAAAACAAACAGCATAAAAAACAACAACACAATATTTGTCTTAAACATTCGAAGTCCTTCAAGTATGTTTATTGTAGTGCCCTTGAATTCATATTTCCATTTAAGCAACCCAAAAAGCATAACTAAAAATGTTATTGCGGCTAGATAAAAAATAATTGTAGCAAATTGAAAGATGCATTGTTTTTAAAAGATTAAAAACACCTAAAAGCAAGGCAGAGAAACTGCCGAAAGTTAAAACGATGATTAACGCTTTACCAAAATTGTAATTTTCTTTAAAAAATTTAACTGTAGATGTAACAAAATACGGTACTAAGAACAAAATGCTCAATACAAGTATTATGCTAGCTCCAGGTAATGACGCATTTTTAAACACCGTTGACACAAAAAACATACATAAAAATAATGATTCATAAATACCTTGCGATTCAATATTTTTGAAAAAATCAAACAATGCTTCGGAAATCACAATCACAACAAGAATAATTAAAGATATTAAAATGATAGGAATTATATCCGACAAGGATTTTGTAAAAAGAATCTCTAAAACGGAGGCCATAACTAGCAATGTGATTGAAATTAGCAGAATCAAAACAATGGAGCTTAACTTTTTTCTGTAATTATTCTGAATTCTTTTGTAAGATACTTCTGCTATCTCTCCAATAAAAGAAATCGCCATTAATACTTCGCACCACACAATGATGGTGTTTCCCCAATCATTTAATGCAAAATTTGCAAAAGCCCCAAATATCATTAAGGCAAATAATATGATTCTAATTCGAGTCGATACTTTCATAATTTAAAGTTTTTCAATCATTTATTCCGAGATGTAGTAAGTGCCACCAACTTCACTATCTTCATATTCCCCTGTCGCCCAATTATCACTAACACGTGGATTATCCATAGCGACTAACCATTTTTTCAATTACTTTTATTTTTTATCTCATTTTTAAGTATTGTATTGTAAAGTGACAATTGAGAAGAAGAGGAAATATAATCAGGAATAAAGGTTGTTGCTTGAAAATAATTACCCTTTTGTGCTTTCCCATCCACAAAAAAGTTTAAACAAGCCGGCTTCATATTGTCGGGTTTGTCTTTTAATAAAGCCATTGCAATATTATCACCACTTACGGTAGACATTCTTCCAAAAATTTCAAATAATTTATTCCCAAATTTTGGACTTTTATAAATATATCCATTCAATAACGTATCAAGCAATACCATAGCATTAGCATCTTTATCATGTCGCTGTAAACTATCGATATTTGACAATAAAACATTTCGCTTTTGAAATTGATCTGGGAAATAGCTCATATAAACAAAAGCAGAGTCATAGTCGCTTTTTTGAATTGTCATAACTTTTAGATCCAACTCATGCTCGGTAGGGTTTAATTTAAGTGGTTTTTCAAAAAATAATTTAATAGCACTTTTGCTAAGTTATAGTACTTGTAAGAATAAGACGGGTTGCTTAATTTTTCTTTATCAAACAATTTTTTCTTGTTTATCATTTTTTCATATCTGGTGGCTTCCCCTACATTATTACGACTGTGATAATATGATGTACAGAATGCTAAAAATGCATCTTTATCAAATTTTGAAGAAACGTTCTCTGTATCTATTGCTTTCAAAAACAGAGTTAAATCAAACGTCTTTTCGTCTTTATCTTTATAGCGAAAGGTTGAATAATAACTCAACAAAAAGTCATTTAATATTTCAGCATCCACATCGTTCTTAAAATAAAAATCCATTAAATTCTCATTTGTAAAAACATAATCCAGAAAAACAGATTTGTTTCTGTACGAGGCAACTCTCCAATCCCAAATTTCAAATGGATTATAACTATCTGTCAACGAAACAATAAATGGATGCTTAAACAACTTTGCTCTCCCAACTGTTCTCAAATCTCCTTCACCAATTGTTATATCACTTTTTAAGTAATCGGGTCCAACCTTTTTGTAATAGGACATTGCATTTCTCAAATTTTCCTTAATTAAGTCCGTGCTATAATTTTCTTTTTTGTTATTAGTAAAAGCTTTTGCCTTATAAAGCAAAGCTGCCATGTAATTTTTTTCATCATTACTCTGTTTAGGATTTGCTAAAAACTTAGAAATAATATTCTCAGCCAAATCATTCAACTGCTTATAACTAATTCGCTCCCATTGCATTTGAAGATCGCATGCATTGTGATTACCTTTTATTGCAAAACGCTTAATTGTCCATAAGGTAACGTCAGATTTATCAAACAACAAATTATTTAACATAATAACTTCAACAGGAAAATTACTTTTGACAGTTTTCTTTTCTTCAATTTTGGCAATGAGACCTAATCCTTCTTTCGAAAACAATTTGTTGGTTATAATTAAATCACAAAAAAAACGATCAAAAGAATATCCATAAGTAGTATTTAAAAAGTTTTTATTATAGAATAAAATCGAATCGAAACTATTATTAAATTTTTGAAATTGATTTGTTAGTATGTACAAATTAGCCATTTGAAAATACCCACTATTATGTGTTATTGCATTATTCCAATTTTTGCCTAACGGTTTTATCTTTGGGATATAAAGATCAAAGGTTTTTGTTTTACGGTCAAAAGGATCTAGTGCATCAGCAATCACTTTTAATTTTGATGTATCATAGCCTACAATATCAGGCATAACTTGTAAATATTTATTAAACTGCTCAATTTCCACTTTTTTTAATGCTGTTGTATCCTTTAACAAACCAACAAATGCAGAATAAGAATTGTCGCAAAATTTTTGATATGCTCCATTATCGTTAAGAGAAAGCTTATTCCTTTTCAATACAATTTGTCCTAAACAATTGCTAATACGTTATTAATGTTACTTATTAAAGATGTATTATTCTGAAATACTTTTTTCTCTTCAATTAAATGCAATTGCTCCAAAAATAAAGTTCCTAATAAAGGATTATTGACTTCGTCTTCTTTTTTACTCTCCTGTATACCTAAACACGTTGCAAACATTTCTCTTACAACATCTATTTGGGCTGAATCACCGTCAATGTTCTTTAGTAAATCTTTATAAACACCTGATTTAATCGTTCGGCTGTTAAAATATAATCCGCCTTAACAATATTTTTTATATACTTCGACTTTAGCAACTCCCCACTCTTTTCTTGTATATCATTTATTACATAATCATTTTGCTTCTTTCTGTAATCAAAAAAGAAATAGGTGCAACTTGTCACTAATAATAAAATACCAAATGCCGCAATTAACTTATCTGCACCATACTTAATGACTGTGCGATTAACAAATAAACGTCTAGCACTTTTTTTAATAAACTGAGTTGCATTTGTTAATGTTTCCTCTGCATCTGCTAATTTTTGCTCTTTAGAAACTTCTCGTTCGTCATACCTAGCTAACCAATATTTATTTGGCTTTACTTCAATAAACCAATTTTCAAAAAAAGTAAGTGGGCCAATCGGTAGTAAATAACCCGATGACTTTTTGCTTGCCACCCAACGTTGTAATTGTTTATTAAAATCTTGCCATGTCAACAAATTATCATACTCCTCTTTTGCCCAATCTGTAAGTTTTCCAATTACGTATCAAACTTTCGTGCGTAATATCCAACACAGCATTGTCAGCAAAGCTCTATTGAGTCGGATGCTGTAAAAATAAATGGCTTTAAAAAGTATTACCTTGAATACGAAACAAGTACAATACTTCAGCAACGGTTGAAGTACTAATATGATTTTTATTAATTATCTGAGTTACCTCCTCCAATGTCATTCTGTTTCTTACAGCACGTGCTTCATCTATTTTTGTTAAGCATTTGAAAGCTGTTTCTACAATCAGCTTTGCATCATCAGATGATGTTTTTTCAGAACTACTATTTGCAGTTTCAAACAATTCATTTGCATGTGCATCCAACACATCGCCCAAAGATGATTGATTGAAAAAATCTTTCTTAAACTCTGGTAATTGATTGAACCAATGTTCAAACAATAGTTTATCTTCAGATGTTAGTTGATTGCGAGGAATTCCATTTATTTTTGCAAAGTGAATTAAATCCATCTCAACTTGCCCACGATCAGCTTTTTGCCAAATTTGATTTAAAGCATGCTGTAATACCGGTAATTGATCTATCCCATCATTCATTTCATTAATCAGCATTTCTACCAATCGTTTTGAAATTTTATTCCCATTTAATTGAGCAGGTTCTTCAATAACCTGATATATTTCTTTACGCTTTAAACGTGGGACAAAAAACTGACTGTATCCAATGTATTCGGGCAATCCTCTAAAAGAAGCACACTGGCCAATATAATCACTCCTCATTGTACATACAATGTAAATTGGCACATCTTGTTCAATGCACAGCCTTGTTGTTTCTAATAATGAATTTACTACCGCTTGTGATTCAATAGAAGTTTTCCCATTATGATAATTTTCTGGATTCGTAAAAAATTCTTCAAATTGATCTACCAGAATTAGCAAATTGCACCTTTACGCTTCGCTTTCTTCTGTTCTTCTACTGAAAGGGATGTATAATTTTCGCTTTGTTGATCTACCCAATATGGTGATCCTTTATATATATCGATTAAGGAAGAAAACCCGTAACTCAATTCTTTTTCAACCTTTGTAATATCTTTCAGCTTTAATTGCTCGCCAATTGCCTGAGCCATATTTTTTAAAGGCTCACGTTCTGGTCTAAAGTCTGCTACGATCCAATTATTAAATTTTGCCTTAAAAAAACCTGCTCTAGCGTTTGGAATTACACCTGCATATACCAAAGATGATTTCCCATCACCAGAAGCACCAGTAAGCATCAAGAATTTTTTTTCTTCTAGCTGCTTTACAATTTGCTCAATATGCTCTTCTCGTCCTTTAAAAAAAATAGACTCATCTTCATTAAATGGTCGTAATCCTGGATAAGGACAAATTACTTCTTCTTGCATAATTATTAGATTAGCTAATTGCGTCAATTATTTTATCGTACTGAACCTTAATTTCAAGCGGAATTAATTCACCTGCAACAATTAAAGAGACAACCTTAGGTGCTTTAAATTTTTTATTTGTATTGGTTTCTGGATCTTCATCACCAATAAGAAGAATAGGTGTATGGGAAGAAGCACCACCAATTTTTTCCAAATTTGTTGTGTAAAGGGCAAAGCCCAATCGGATGATTCCTTAAAATAAACAACAGCCAGCTTACTCTTCCCAATTTGTTGTGCACAAAATTCAGAATAATCCATTTCACTATCTTGTATAATATTCAATTTTTCGATTGGAATAATATCGCTTAGCATTTCAGCTACTTCATTTGCATCATTATCATCTAATTGATTATACACCAAAAACACATCCGTATCTTTTATGTCAAACAATTGTTTCTGTTCAACTTTTACACTAATTCTCAAATCATCAACTAGCTGAATAGTAGAAGCTGTATTACTGAAATTCATTCCATGTATTATATTATTTCTAATATCTGCAATGAACCTAGATTGTGCTTCATCTTTAATGTCATTGATAGAATATGGAAACCAAATAAAGAGTTTATAATCTGGATTTATTTTTAATTTTTCTAGTGCCAAATTATATTGATAATGGCTAAGAGAAACTGAATGCCCTTCTAACAAAGGGCCATACTCTAATCCTAACAGATGAACGGAGCAGACAGCTTCACCTATCTCTTCTTTAATATGAGTAAAAAAATGATTCTCATATTTTAAATTGGAAGGAAAAACTTGAAAATTAGCTTTAATGAGCGTGTTAAATAAATCGTGACGTCTCTCTTCTATATCATCTGAAGTAAAAGCTAAATAAATACCTGACATGTGTGTGTTATTATTTTATTGGAGTAGAATACCTGTATGGTATAAATATACAAATAAAAAAAATCCCCTTCCATGATTTTGGAAGGGGATTTTTCTTTTGTAACGTTTTATTTAGAAGTGGAACAAATCATGTTCCCAAGTAAATATATCCATTCTTTACACGCTCAGATTCTAATAAAGCATCTAAACCAGATTTGTATTCACTAATTACACGATCATAAACGTTAGTTTCTTTACGAACATAACTAGAGAACATACGCTTCCAGAAAATATCCTCAAGAGTTCTACGCTCTGCATCATTGTGACGCATGTATACTTCTTGATTAGCAAAAACTGGACGAGCCTCTGGAAAATAAATCCAAAATAAAGGGGTTGTCACCACAATCTCCCTGTTTCACTTTTCTTTAAAGTTAAAGGACAAATTCCAATAATACGAACATCTAAAACAGAACGTTGTTTGTCAAAGAACCAATCCTCTTTAATCCAATATTGCTGAATCTCACCAGACTCAACAGCATCTTTCGTTGGAGCAGCTCTTATCTCACCCGTTACTGGATCCTCCGTTTGAAGTGTGTCCCATTTATAGAGTATGGCTTCCACCTCACTCTTAGTCATATCATAACGAAATTCATCATCAAAAGCAGGATTGTTAAAACATGTAATCGTTCCATCTTTGGTTGCACCATCAATAAGTACTTGAAATAAACTTTTTCTGTCAAGAATTGGTGATTCAGGGTAATAAAGTGGATGATTAATTTTTTCACGTAAGTCAATCACACGCCATACACGTTTGCTCCACATTACATCTGCTTCGCGCAAGTGAGGATATGGGATAGCTCTACGAGTACGTGTATTTTCTTTTGTATAAACTCCATCAGGATACTTAGGCGGTTTTGGCGCCAATACTTCCTGTGCATAGTTATCCATTACTACTATTGTAGCAAAAAATAACATTAAAAGAATTTTTACTTTTTTCATGACATTTCGTTTTTAAAAAAATTATTTCACTTTAATCACGCAACCTGGAATTGAACGAACTCCATCAGGAGCCTGAACTTTTACCTGCTCAATTAATATTTTTGTACCAGGTTTCGCTTTATTTAACATGTCAGACATCTGACCTGTTTTCCCTGGACCTGATGCAGGAGCATCAACGAATACACCATTGATGTTCATTGACATAACTCAAGATATTACAGGGAATTTCAAGTCAAATACAAAGTCTTCTAGCTTAGGAATAACACCACCTGCTGCTTGCAACTCACCTTTAGATGCTTTACCATCACCAGTTACACCAGCGAATGAAGCCAATGGACTAGGAACCTTTTTAACACGGAATTCCATTTTACCCATTGATTTTGTTCCTGTTTTAGTTTTTACTGAAACATTGATATCACATTTTTGTCCAGCACTTACTTTTACAATGTATTTACCTTGTCCTTTGGTAATTAATGAACCACTTGCACCAGATAATGTAGCAACTACGCTTGTAGGAGGAGCACCTGCAACTGAAATATCTACTGGATTTTCAACTCCAATATAAAACACATTCATTTTTGTAGGTGAAATAGCCATTGATGGCTTTGCAACCATGTATGAACTTTCAAAAGGATAACCAGTAAACTTACCATCTTGTCCTTTTACATTAATAACACCACTAAATGTTTGTTGACCTTCAGCACCTGTTTTCACAGAGTATTTACCTAAACCATTTTCAAAAGTCTCCAATTTTGTGGAAGCTCCTTTAATCAAACCAGTTGTTGTATCAACTGGTCCAATCAAAATTTCAGGATTCGAAGAAGAATTATAAGCAGCGATAAAGATATCTGCTTTGTATTCCTCACCAGCAATAATGTAATTTGATGGAGCAACTACTTTCGCAACTACTTTATCAAATTTAATTGTTGATTCATCTACATTACGTAATAATGTACTAATTACATCACTCTCTGCATTCTTAACATCATTTTTCAATTTTGCTAAAACACTAAACACAGCTGCTGCTGGTTGATGAGCAAATAAATTACTTTCCCATTTCACCATACGCTCATCTCCAATAGAGTACATTTCTTCTGTACTTAAACCTAATTTTAATTGCTTACGATCTTTTTCAGGAACTAATTCAGTAATTGTTTTTTTGAATTTTTCAATTTTTTCTTTCAAATCTTTTGCTAATCCTGTTGCATTTTCAGGATCAGCACCAGCACCAATCATTAATTCTGTAGGAATATTGTTTTCATCCTTACTCTCTAAATACATTAAATGAAGAGTATCGGCTTGTTCCTTTGGAATTTTTTGAATTTTTTGGTACAGTTGACTTTTGATATCATCGATGAAAAGACAAAGATCTTTCGATTCTTTTTGAACTTTTAATGCTTTTGCTTCCCAAGGTTTTGCTCTGTCAGGATTTTCAGCCGTAGCTTTAGTAAATTTTTGGTACAACATACCATTCTTTGTATCGAAATTTTCGTTTGTAATATTTATACTTTCTTCAATAATTACAAAGGCATTTAAGATTTCCTTTGATACGTTAAGCGCCAAGAGTGCTGTTAACACCAGGTACATCATACCAATCATCTTCTGCCTTGGGGTTTCTTTTCCACCTGACATAGTTCTATATTAGTTTTCTATGATTAATACTATATTAATTTGTTCAATGAAAATATTGCCCATGAAAAAAATAATTAGGAGAACCTAATTATTTTCTCATAGCATTTAACATATTTCCATAAATAGTGTTCAACGATTCTAAGTTAGAAGAAAGTTGAGCGATTTGGTCTTTGTATTTTCTTGTATCATCAACCGAATCATTCAAGTTTTTCATTAAATCAGCTAAACCATCATAGAATTTAGAAGTTGCCTTCAAATGCTCATTAGAACCTTGCAATTGCAATTCGTAAGATGCATTTAATGCAGATAAATTTTTAGAAACTTTGCTTAATTGCTCACCGAAAGAAGCACCATCTTCGTTAGATAATGATAATCCCATTAATGACTCAGCAGCTTTTGAATAAGAACTTGACAATGAAGCTACATTTTTAGCAGCAGATTGTACACTTGATACATATTCATTTGTTGCAACAGATGCATCAGCAATGTTAGACATTTTGTTAGCTTGGTCACCTAAATGACGCATACCTTCACCAAGACTTGCAATTAATTCAGGTCCGATTTTAGCATCTTCTAACATATTGTCTAATTGTTCTGTAACAGAACCTTTGTCTTCAATTTTTGCATGCGCATTGTCACCTTCTTCACCGTGCATACCAGCTAATTCTGGGTATACTAAACTCCAATCCACCTCTTCGTGTGGTGGCTCAAATGCCGAGAAAAAGAAGATAACTGCCTCTGTAGATAATCCAATAACAAGCATTGGACCCGCACCAGGCCAGTGCATAATTTTAAACATCGCACCAACGATTACGATTGCCGCACCAAATCCGTATAATTTGGCCATGAAACTTTTCCATTTTTTACCACCCATAATTTTTAAAGTTTAAATTGTTAATAATTGATTTATTTAGATTAGAGATTTTTCTTTTTTATAGGTCATCGAATTTAGCACGACCTAAATATGTTTGAACACATCTGAAACCGATATAGCATTTTGCTGTATCTTGGTATTCATAAGTTCTTGAACTAGTTTGTAAATAGTAACCAACATCTTTCCATGAACCACCACGTATTACTTTACGCTTTAACACGTTTGCCTCATTATCTTGAGCTTCATAAACGTAATCTGGATTTAAATCATGAGCAAAATCGTATGCTGACTCATCAAATGCGTTACTTGTCCACTCAGAAGCATTTCCTGCCATACAATACAAACCATAATCATTTGGATTGTAAGATAAAATCTTAACAGTATGGAAACCTCCATCAGAATATAGTTACCACGCATTGGTTTAAAGTTACCTAAGAAACATCCAAGAGCATTTTTGATGTAAGGACCACCCCAAGGATATGGACTCAATGCATTACCACCACGAGCTGCATATTCCCACTCTGATTCAGTTGGTAAACGGAAGTCGTTAACAAACGTTTGACCATTTGCTACTAACCAATTATTAAACAATTCTGTTCTCCAATACAAAATGCACGAGCTTGTTTCCAAGTTACACCTACAACAGGATAATCATCATAAGCAACATGCCAGAAGTACATATTTGTCATAGGCTCATTGAATGAGTATGTGAAATCATGCACCCAAGCTAATGTGTCAGGATAAACATTAATAATATCCTTTACAATAAATACCGAACGATCTTTATCTTTACGCTCACGCATGCTGTAATTTCCGCTACCATCAGAGATAGGATCTTTTACATCATAATGACCTAATGTTTTGTTATCACCTACAGATGTATTTTCCCAACCGTTAATAAAATCTTGACCACTAGCATCAGGAGATTTGTTTGGCTTAAAGCGATTTGACTTTTGAGCAGCCATACGGAAGTTAATCCAATAGTATTCAAAATTCAACTTACGTGTATCCAACTGTCTACGTTTATAAAAACGCTCTTCAGGAGGAAGATACATAAATTCTAAAGCCTCACGTGTTCCTTGGTCTTCCCAGTCAATTTCCTCTTCCCAATTTAACAAAGGAGGATCAATATCTTGTCCATAATCATCTACAGCAATGCCATGTTCACCAATACCATCATCAATTAAATGACGATGAGCCAATGAATCTTTTACATAGTATACGAATTGACGATACTCATTATTAGAGATCTCTGTTTGGTCAATGTAAAAAGCTTGAACAGAAACTGTTTTCGATTTTGTAGTATGCGAATAAGGAGTATCCTCATCACTTGGCCCCATATTGTAACTTCCCATTGGAAGATATAACATACCAAATGGATCGATATCGAACCACTCAGCACGAGGGTGAACACCTACAAGTTCTCCGGTACTCTGTTGGCAACTCGCCAAAGTAACAATAGAACCTAACAAGAGCAATTTTTTCATTTTGTTTTGTTTTTATATTAAACCCCTATTTTGTTAGAAATCACCACACATTTGTATGGTGATTTAAGATTGAAACAGGGTAGCTTAAACGATAGTTATTGGTTAAGGTTACAAAAAAGTTTATTTTTACAAGAAACGTACATTCATGTGACCTTGTTTTTTATCAGGTTTAGCAAATTTTTGGCAGAAACCTAACATAATCTCATGAGTTCCACTGCTGTGATTTTTGATAGCAGACAATGTTAAATCATAAGAGTAACCAAATTTTAAAGTAGATTTTTGATTTTTCATTGGCCACTCTAAACCTGCCATCACCGGAATAGCATCCGTTAAACGGTAAGAAGCACCAACAAATACCATATTGTTCCATTTTAACAACATATTGATATCAACTTGTGTAGATGAAGCGTCAGACTTAGCTAAAACGCCTGGAGTTAATTTAAATTGTTCGTTCAAATCAAATGTATAACCAGCCATTACATAATAGTGACGAGCAACTTTGTAATCAAAATTATAAGCTAAAGAAGCCGCTCCACCACTTTTTGACAATGTTTGCTCTGGTAAATGCAATGAAGATAAACCTACATAAAATTTACTAGTAGTATAATACAAACCAAATCCTACATCATATGTAGTAGCTGCTGCACCACCCCAAGGAATAGCTTGATCTGTGTTAGCAGTGCCTGTTCCTTGACTATTACTACCATCTGGCGCTAACCATTTTGTACCATCAATTGATTTTTGAATCATACCAGCATCTAAACCAATACCTAAAATACCAGGTCCAACAGCAAGATGGAATGAATATGCTAATTTAGCTTTTAATGTTTTTTCAAATCCTAACTGATCTTGATCTACTGTCAAGCCAATACCACCATGAGCAATTTGACCGTAATCAACACTCAATAATCCTGTTTTAGGAGCACCAGGAAAACTTGTCCATTGTTGACGATACAACAATGTAGCACACAATGCTTTGTTTGTTCCAGCATAGCCAGGGTTCACTGCTAAACGGTTAAACATGTTCATACTAAATTGAGCATCTTGCTGTGCAAAAGCTACCAATCCAGTAATTGATAAAGCAATAGTAGTAAGGGTTTTTTTCATGTTTTCTGTGTTAAATAATTAACAAAGTTTTTCTTTTTTACAGTAAATTTATACTAAAGTCAGGTCGCTAAATTAAACATAAGTTTATAAAAAACAAATTTTTTAAACAATTTATTGTTCAAAGTGTATTATTTCTCATGATTTATCATCCCAATTTTTGATATGTCTGCCACCAACGGTCAGGCATTTCATCCCTACAAGCCGTCTCATAATCACTATACGAGCATGGAACCATGTGATGGCGTTCGAACTTTATTTGATGGTTTATTGGGTACGGAACGTCCATCCACCAGCGATCACTCTTGTTGCTTTTATAAAAAACAATCTCGTGTTCATGGTTGGTTATCGAAACACGGTACTTGGTGTATTCCGACTTGTCGACAATCGGATAATCTTTCTTTCGATTATAAAAACCGTCTATAAAATACCAAATCATTTGTGCAACCAAATGAGCCGTTTGTTTATTCGTATCAAATGCCGGGTTTATTTCATAAAACCCTATCGATGTCAATTTATCACTCATTCCTGCATAACGTGTAATCTGACAAGCTTCTTCACCATAAAAACCATTTGGTGATGCATTTGCATTTCCGAATGCATCGCACTGACGGATTGCAGAGATATCAAAACTAACAACATCTGCATTGCGAACAATAGGCTCCACATCTTCCATATTTTTACGCAAAGCGCCTAGACGATGAGCATCAAAATACAATTTGTTCATTAACTCAACCGAGTTTTGATCAACAAAATAAGTTTGATACCCTACATTGCTGTAGTTAAACAAGATGTTGGGTTTATGTAAAATGATTTTACTTAAATAACTTTGAGAATTTAAATCAGCATCACCATCACCAATATCGAAAGCTGAATCAACAGCAACGATATTAATCGTTTGTTCCATCTTTTGGTAGGCTAAATAATTGCAATAGGTTAAATCTTGTCCGCCACCAATAATGATTGGAACAATATTTTTTTTCAATAACTGTGCGATAACATCTGTTACAGCAAAATAACTATCATCTATAGAGTTGCCTTTTTTAATGTTTCCTAAATCGACAATTTTTGCATGGTAATTTCCTTGAAACAATTTGAATAAATTTTCACGAACATAATCTGCAGCCAAGCCACAACCTTCATTATTCAAAGCTTTACGATCCTCTTCTATCCCAATTATTGCCAATTGAATATTTTCCAAATCAGGGAAATTCTCTCCTTTTGTGTAACTATTTATTATTTTTCCATAAGCTGTTTCTGAATAGAATTTGCTTCCATTAAAATCAGCAACATCAATTGGAGTAAAATATTCTTGCATAGTAACTAGTTAATCGTTTCAAATTTTAATTGATGAATCGAATATAGCATTATTTCTTTTTTGCAACTTTTTTAGCAGCCGTTTTCTTTACTGCTGTTTTCTTTACTGCTGTTTTTTTCGCTGCCGTCTTCTTAACTGCGGCTTTCTTTGCCGCTACTTTTTTTGCAGGAGCAGCCTTAAATGCTGTCTTTTTCTTAAAACGATTTCCTTTACTTGCATTTTTAGGATCTGCTGCTATGTCCAAACAATCTTGCAACGACAATGATTTAGGATCAATACCTTTTGGTAATTTGAAATTATTATCACCTATTACCAAGTATGGGCCCCATCTTCCGTTCAACAATTGTACTTCTGGATTTTCTGGGAATGTTTTAATGTATTTATCAATTTCTGCTTGACGTTTTGCTAAAATCAATTCGATACAACGATCAGCAGTTACAGTCATCGGATCATCTTCTTTTTTCAAGGAAACAAAAATACTGTTGTGTCGAACGTATGGACCAAAACGACCAATTGCAACAGTCATCTCTTTTCCTTCAAATTCGCCAGCAACACGCGGCAATTTAAATAAATCAAGAGCCTCTTCGAATGTAATTGTTTCTAAACGTTGATCTTTTCTTAAGCTTGCAAATTTTGGCTTGTTGTTTTCATCATCACCTTCACCTAACTGTGCCATTGGACCAAATCGACCAATACGTACGTATACATTTTTACCTGTTGTAGGGTCAATACCCAACAATCGTTCGCCACTAGCACGTTCCGAATTTTCAGATGTATTTTCTACACTTTTGTGAAATGGCGTATAAAAATCAGCCAACATTTTTGTCCAATTAATTTTGCCTTCGGCAATCTCATCGAACTCCTCTTCTACTTTTGCAGTAAAATTAAAATCTAAAATTTTCGGAAACTCTTTCAACAAAAAGTCATTCACAACCATTCCGATATCGGTAGGAAACATTTTATTTTTTTCTGCTCCAGTACCTTCCGTTTTCACCTCTTCAACAACTTTATTCGACTTCAATGTAATTACATTAAAATTACGTTGAACTCCTTCTCTATCCTCCTTCACAACATATCCACGTTTTTGAACAGTTGAAATAGTTGGAGCATAAGTCGAAGGACGACCAATACCCAACTCTTCTAATTTTTTCACCAAACTTGCCTCGGTGTATCTTGCTGGATGATGCGTAAAACGTTGCGTTGCAGTAATTTCATTCATACCCAACTTCTCTCCCATTTTTATTGGAGGCAACATTCCTTCTTGATTTTCTTCATCTTCATCATCGGTTCCTTCTAAATATACTTTCAAGAAACCATCAAATTTCAATACTTCACCTTGCGCCACAAATTTTTCAGTCGCATTGGAAACAGAGATTACAGCTGTTGTTTTTTCCAATTCAGCATCACTCATTTGCGATGAAATGGTACGTTTCCATATCAAATCATACAAACGTTTTTCACCTGCATCACCATCAACAGTTTGATTTTGAATATAGGTTGGACGAATTGCTTCATGGGCTTCTTGTGCCCCTTTTGATTTGGTTTTATACTGACGTATGTTTAAATATTTTTCACCATAATTTCCTGTGATTGCTTCTTTTGCTTGATTAATAGCAGTCTCTGATAAATTCACAGAATCTGTTCTCATGTAAGTAATCTTTCCGCTTTCGTATAAACGTTGCGCCACTACCATTGTTTGAGCAACAGAAAATCCTAATTTACGTGCAGCTTCCTGTTGCAATGTAGATGTTGTAAAAGGTGCAGATGGTGATTTTTTTGTAGGTTTTGTTTCAACTGAATCAATAACAAAATCAGAGCTTTCACATTTTTTCAAAAATGCTTTTGCTTCTTCATGACTAGCAAATTTTTTGTTTAATTCTGCTTTTACTGTTGAATTTCCAGAAACAAAGTTTGCTACTACTCTATAGTTTGAAACACTTTTAAAGTTCATTACTTCTCGCTCACGTTCAACAATCAATCGAACCGCTACTGATTGAACACGACCAGCAGATAAGGATGGACGAACTTTTTTCCATAAAATAGGTGAAAGTTCAAAACCAACTAAACGATCCAAAATTCTTCGAGCTTGTTGCGCATCTACTAAATGTTTGTCGATTGTGCGTGGATTTGCAATTGCATTTTTAATTGCAGGCTTTGTGATTTCATGAAAAACAATACGTTTTGTATTCTTTTCAGTTAAACCCAATGATTCATATAAATGCCAAGATATTGCTTCTCCCTCACGGTCCTCATCGGTTGCTAACCAAATCATGTCGGCCTTCTTTGCTAATGATTTTAATTCGTTCACCACTTTTGTTTTATCGGGTGATATTTCATAAGTGGGTGAAAATTTATTGGCGATATCAACTCCTAAACCTTTCTTTGCTAGATCTCGAACGTGCCCAAAACTAGACTTTACAGTATACCCTTCTCCTAAAAAACCTTCAATCGTTTTTGCCTTTGCAGGGGACTCCACAATCACTAAATTTTTGCTCATACATTTTTGTTTTAAATGACAATCTTCTGTTTTTTGAGAGGACTCCTTTCAAAAAATTTGTTGCAAAGAAAGCAAATCAAAAACGATATTTCCAAATTCAATTTGCAAATGTCAGTACATATATATATAAATATATATATAAATTTTCCAAATATTTTTTAAAAAATATAAAACTACGCCATTTTGTCACACAATTGTTTTTGATTACCTTTGCGTTCCATTAAATAAAAAAATGAGCGAGCATAAAGTTATAGATGAAAGTAAACAAGGCGAGGCCTTGATGATTAGTAAACCAGAAAATTCGAACGGAAAGAAGCTTTTTTTAGAAAGCTATGGCTGTGCAATGAATTTTTCGGACAGTGAGATTGTAGCTTCCATATTGAAAGATAAGGGATTTGAAACCACAAAAGATTTTTTTGAAGCCGATGTAATATTTGTAAATACTTGTGCAATTCGCGAAGGTGCAGAACAACGTGTACGCCAGCGTTTGACCGAATACAAAAAAGCAAAAAAGACAAATCCGGATTTAATTGTTGGTGTTTTGGGCTGTATGGCCGAACGACTGAAAGCACAATTTTTAGAAGAAGAAAAATTGGTGGACATAGTTGTTGGTCCTGATGCTTACAGAAGTTTACCTGAATTGATTGAGATTGCAGAAACTGGCCAAAAGGCTGTAAATGTGCTTTTGTCAAAAGAAGAAACATACGCGGATATTGCACCAGTTCGTTTAGGAAGCAATGGCGTTACTGCATTCATTAGCATTACACGCGGTTGTGATAACATGTGTGCATTTTGTGTTGTTCCATTTACCCGAGGACGAGAACGCAGCAGAGATCCAGAAACAATTGTAAAAGAAGCGCATGATTTATTTAACCAAGGATACCGTGAGGTAACCTTGCTAGGACAAAATGTTGATTCGTATTTGTGGACAGGTGGAGGTTTGAAAAAAGAAAATCCATCGGCTGAAGAATTACAAAATGCAACAACATTTGCACAGCTACTTGAAAAAGTAGCCTTGGTAAATCCTGAATTAAGAGTTCGATTCAGTACATCCCATCCGAAAGACATGACGGATGATGTGTTGTATGCAATTGCTAAACATGAAAATATTTGCAATTATATCCATTTACCCGTTCAGTCAGGAAACACACGCATATTAGAAATGATGAATCGTGGTTATACACGCGAATGGTACATGAACCGCATTGAATCAATTCGTAAAATCATTCCTGATTGTGCCATTTCAATGGATATCATTACTGGCTTTTGTTCTGAAACAGAAGAAGAGCATAATGACACATTATCGTTGATGGAATATGTCAAATATGATTTTGGCTACATGTTTGCGTATAGCGAACGACCAAAAACATTGGCAGAACGAAAATACAAAGATGATGTTCCTGCAGAAGTAAAAAGCAGACGATTAGCAGAGATTGTAGAATTGCAATTAAAACATTCGGCTGAACGAACAAAAGAAGGTTTAGGAAAAGTTCACAGAGTGCTAGTGGAAGGTGTTTCAAAAAAATCGAAGGAACAACTTTTTGGAAGAAACTCACAAAGTTTAGTGGTTGTTTTTCCAAAAGAAAATTACAAACCTGGCGATTATGTGAATGTTTTAGCAGAAGAATGTACTGGTGCAACATTGATTGGTAAAGTGGTTCATTAAGACAAAAGAGTTTAGAGTAAAGAAGAAAGACGATGCATAATTTTAGGCAATTATTAATCTGGCAAAAATCAATGGATTTAACAGATATCGTTTTTTTATATTGTAAAGATTTGCCGAAAGAAGAACGTTTTAATTTAGCTGATCAAATGAACAGGTCATCTTGTTCCATTCCTTCAAATATTGCAGAAGGATCAGGCAAAAGAACTAGTCTTCAATTTAAAGAATATCTTTCTATTTCACTTTGCTCGGCTTATGAATTAGAAACTCAACTACTAATCAGTGAACGAAGGAATTATGGCAAAAAAGATGTATTAAACCAATGCTTGAAGTTAGTAAAAGAAGTACAAAAAATGATTTTTACATTTAGAGAAAAAGTAGACACGAAATAAGAGTTGAACTCTTTATTCTTGCATCTTTTAGTCTTTATTCTATAAACAATGACATTACAAGAAATAAAAAACAGATTTGGAATTATTGGTGGATCACCAGTACTTGATCGTGCAATTGATATTGCAAAGCAAGTTGCGCCAACCGATTTAACTGTTTTAATTACAGGAGAAAGCGGAACAGGAAAAGAAGTATTCCCACAAATTATACATGCACTTAGTGCGCGAAAACATGGTCAATACATAGCGGTAAACTGTGGCGCTATTCCAGAAGGCACAATTGATTCCGAATTATTCGGACATGAAAAAGGATCCTTTACAGGCGCTCACGAAGCACGTAAGGGTTACTTTGAAGTGGCAAATGGTGGAACAATATTTTTAGATGAAGTTGCAGAAATGCCAATGGCAACGCAAGCGCGTTTATTACGTGTATTGGAAAGCGGAGAATTTATTAAAGTAGGATCATCAAAAGTTTTAAAAACAGATGTACGTGTTGTTGCTGCTACCAATGTAAACATTCAATCAGCAATTGAAAAAGGAAAGTTCAGAGAAGATTTGTATTATCGTTTAAATACAGTGCCAATCATTATTCCGCCATTGCGTGAACGCAAGCAAGATATTTATTTATTGTTCCGAAAATTCGCAGCTGATTTTTCATCAAAGTACAGAATGCCAACAATTAAATTGGATGCGGATGCAGAACAAATTCTAAGCAATTATTATTTTCAAGGAAATGTTCGTCAGTTAAAAAATATTACGGAACAAATTTCAGTTATTGAAAAAACACGTGATATCAATGCTGAAACATTGGTAAAATATTTACCAGTTAACCAAACCTCTCAATTGCCTGTTTTAACAAACAATACAGGAGGCTCGAACAATGATTTTAGTGAGAGAGATATTTTGTATAAAGTGTTGTTTGACATGAAAAAAGATTTAACAGATCTTAAAAAAGTGGTGGTTGATTTAATTGAAAACGACAATCAAATGAATCACGATTTTCATCCTGAGAATGCTACAATTATTAAAAAATTGTATCAAGATGTGGGAACAACACCAGAAACGACAATCCAGTTGGGGTACAACACCTCTACTCCAACAGTAATGAATGCGAATGAAACTACTAATTCGAAAATCATTGAAGTTGAGGAGTCGCTTTCGTTACAAGAAATTGAAGAAGATATGATTAAAAAAGCACTTACGAAACACAAAGGGAAACGTAAAAATGCTGCAAAAGAATTAGGCATATCAGAGCGCACATTGTACAGAAAAATTAATGAATACAACATTAAGTAGACAAAAAGTTGACAATCCGGAGTAAACAAAAATCAAATAAAAAAAGTGAAATTATCAATCAAACATAAATCGAATCTAAAAGAGAGAAAGACAAATTTTTCTCGTGTTTTGATTTCTTTTGTTTTGATAGTCCTTCTTTTCCCTGCCTGCAAAATGCATTATGGTTTTAGTGGCGCTACTATTCCACCAGAAGCAAAAACTGTTTCTGTTCAATATTTTCAAAATCAAGCATCGTTAGCACCTCCAACATTAAGTCAGACTTTTACTGAAGCATTGCGCGATCGATTAAGTTCGCAAACCCGATTAGGTTTGGTAAACAAAGGAGGCGATTTGAATTTTGACGGAAGCATTACTGGCTATTCCACAAATCCAATTGCTATACAAAGTACAGATTTAGCTGCCTTAAACCGATTAACAATTACGGTTACCGTAAAGTATACCTGTACCTTTGACGAGAAAAAAAACTTCGAACAATCCTTTTCTAGATTTGCCGATTATACAAGTTCACAAAGCTTAACAACTGTTGAACAAGAACTTATTCAAACAATAAATGACCAGTTAACCTTGGACATTTTTAATAGAGCACTAAACGACTGGTAACATGAATAAAAATCAATTCATATCCTACGTTGAAAATCCAGACAAACTAACCAGTACGGACAGTTTGCTTCTGGCAGATTTGATTAAATCATTCCCCTATTTCCAGACAGCACATCTACTCTATTCAAAAAGTTTACACAATACAGAGAGCATTCACTACAACAATCAGCTAAAAACAACCGCTGCTTATGCTACCGACCGAAAAATGCTTCATCGTTTGATTACAAAACAAACAGAGGAAGTTGTTGAGCTGGTAACAGAAACTGAAATTGCAGCTATCATTGAAGACAAAAAAATTGAACAAGCTGTTCATGAACTTGTGAAAGAAGAGATTCAAGAGCAAGCCATTCAGCCTATTGTTGAATCAACGAATCATGAAGTTGAAGAAATTGAAATTGTTGAAGTACCGAAAGCGGAAATCATTGAAGAAATTGTAATTAATAACATTGAAAGTGCTTTAGCAGAAGAAAAAACAGAAGCAATTGAGGAGATAGCTACACCTTCTTTAAAAGAGATTTTAGAGAAAGAAGTATTGCCTGAAGAAAAAATCCATTTATCTGAATTAGAAAAAGATTATGTTTCGGCTGCAGCAGATGCTGCTGTTGAAATTGAAACGCTAACAAGTAAAATTTTTCCAGAAGAACCGACAGAAATCACCTCATCGAATTTTGTACTAAACAACCCTGTTGAAGCAAAAACAGAGACAGAACAGGTTATTCTTGACGACAGCACCATTTCATTTACCGATTGGCTGAAACGGGTTAACCACGAAGAAAAATCAGGAAAATCTGAAAGCCAAGAGCAAGACCATTCTAAAGCGCCTACACCATTTGACTTAATTGACAAATTCATCAAAGAGGAGCCAAAAATTGCTCGTCCGAAAGCCGAATTTTACAGTCCAGTGAACATGGCTAAAGCAGAGTGTGGCCGATGATATTACGTTTGTGAGTGAAACTTTAGCCAAAATATACGTTTTGCAAGGAAATTATGCCAAGGCAATTCAAGCTTATGAAAATTTACGCTTGAAATATCCAGAAAAAAGACTTTACTTTGCATCCCAAATAAAAAATTTACGAAAACTGATTAATCAACAAAAACAATAATAAACATTATGGGCACTCTTATTTCGGTAATAATTGTAATAGTAAGTATACTTTTAATCTTAGTTGTATTGGTTCAAAACTCTAAAGGTGGTGGATTAGCATCAACATTCTCTTCTTCAAACCAAGTGATGGGTGTTCGTAAAACAGCTGACTTTTTAGAAAAAGCAACTTGGACCTTAGCAATTGCATTATTAGTATTAAGCATCCTTTCAACAGCTTATACAAAACCTAGTTCAGGTGTTACTTCTAACGAAGGTGCAGGATCAAAAACAAAAGAAATTGGTAGTTCAAAAGCTGGAGAAGCTCCTGCTACAAATGCCTTACCTATCGGAAACGATTCAGCAAAATAGTAATTTAAAGAGGTTTTCTCTTTCTTATAAAATGTCAGAGTGTCACAAACATCTCTGACATTTCTTTTTTATAAAAGCCGAAATCTGAAAATTTGTCCAACATTAGTATTTTCAAGTGCTTTGGCATAAATTCTGACTATCAGAAGCGGTAAAAAAATTAATCTAAAACTAATAAATACACATAAAGAAAATGGCAAAATTAAGTATCAAACCATTGGCAGATAGAGTAATCGTTGAAGCTGCTGCCGCAGAAGAAAAAACAGCAGGAGGAATTATCATTCCTGATACAGCAAAAGAGAAACCACAACGTGGAAAAGTTGTTGCTGTTGGAACTGGTAAAAAAGATGAACCGATAACAGTTAAAGTTGGCGATACAGTTTTGTATGGCAAATACGCTGGAACAGAAATCCAAATCGAAGGAAAGGACCTTTTAATAATGCGTGAGAGCGATATTTTCGCAATTGTATAAGTAAACCGAATACCAAATTAGTTCAAAATTCATTATTTCAAAAATCAATAAAAATGGCAAAAGATATTTTATTTAACGTTGAAGCACGCGACCGTTTAAAAAGAGGCGTTGATGCATTAGCAAATGCAGTAAAAGTAACATTGGGTCCAAAAGGCCGTAATGTAATTATCGATAAGAAATTTGGCGCACCTAGCATAACAAAAGATGGTGTATCTGTTGCAAAAGAAATTGAGTTAAAAGATCCTGTTGAAAACATGGGCGCTCAAATGCTGAAAGAAGTTGCATCTAAAACAGCTGATGCTGCAGGTGATGGAACAACAACAGCAACAGTATTGGCACAAGCAATTGTTACAGCGGGATTAAAAAATGTTGCTGCGGGAGCAAATCCAATGGATTTAAAACGTGGTATCGACAAAGCAGTAGCTGCAGTTGTAGAAAATTTAAAAGCACAATCTAAAAAAGTTGGTGATGACAATAAAAAAATTGAACAAGTAGCAACCATCTCAGCTAACAATGACAGTACAATTGGAAAGCTAATTGCAACAGCAATGGCGAAAGTAAAAAAAGAAGGTGTTATTACTGTTGAAGAAGCAAAAGGAACAGATACAACGGTTGATGTTGTTGAAGGAATGCAATTCGATAGAGGTTATATTTCTCCTTACTTCATTACTGATGTAGATAAAATGCAAGCTGTTTTGGAAAATCCATTGGTATTGATTTATGAGAAAAAAATCTCAGGAATGAAAGAATTATTACCTGTACTTGAAAAAGCAGTTCAAACAGGGAAACCAATTTTAATCATTGCCGAAGATGTAGATGGTGAAGCATTACAAACATTGGTTGTAAACCGTTTACGTAGCTCATTAAAAATTGCTGCTATCAAAGCTCCAGGATTTGGTGATAGAAGAAAAGCAATGTTAGAAGACATCGCAATCTTAACTGGTGGTGTATTCATTAGCGAAGAGCGTGGATTCAAATTAGAAAATGCAGATTTATCTTTCTTAGGTAAAGCAGAAAAAGTAACTATTGATAAAGACAACACAACGATTGTTGGTGGTGCCGGTAAAAAAGCAGAAATCACAGCACGTGTTAATCAAATCAAAGCACAAATCGAAAGTACAACTTCAGATTATGATCGTGAGAAATTGCAAGAACGTTTAGCTAAGTTAGCTGGTGGTGTTGCTGTATTGTATGTTGGTGCTGCTACGGAAGTAGAAATGAAGGAAAAGAAAGACCGTGTTGACGATGCATTAGCAGCTACACGTGCTGCAGTAGAAGAAGGAATTGTACCGGGTGGTGGTGTTGCTTATATCCGTGCTATTGATGCATTGGAAAAATTAAAAGGAGCAAACGAAGATGAAACAACAGGTATTGCAATTGTTAAACGTGCAATCGAAGAACCATTACGTCAAATTGTTGTAAATGCTGGTGGCGAAGGTGCTGTAATTGTTCAAAAAAGTTCGCGAAGGAAAAGCTGACTTTGGATACAATGCACGTACTGATAAATTCGAAAACCTTTTTGCAGCTGGTGTAATTGATCCTACTAAAGTATCTCGTATTGCATTAGAAAATGCAGCATCAATTGCAGCCATGTTATTGACAACAGAATGTGTTTTAGCTGATATTAGAGAAGAAGGCCCTGCAATGCCAATGGGTGCTCCAGGAATGGGTGGAATGGGCGGAATGATGTAATTATTATTCAAGTTAACTAAACAACAAGGGGATGTATTTCGATACATCCCCTTTTTGTTTTCCAGATAGCCAAAAACTTATCTACTTCGAAAAGATTAAGTAGATAAATAAGCTAAACATTAATCTGATTTTTTATTCAGAATACCAATAAAATTCCATGTATGAATATATGACACAAGTCATACTTTTAAAAGTAAAATCTCACGTGTTTAGCGGAAATATTCTACAACAGATTTTAACTAACATAATACATATTTATCATGAAAAAAAGAACATGGGCTGAACCATTTAAAATAAAAATGGTTGAATTACTTAAAATGACGAGTAAGGAGCAACGAACTAAAGCAATAAAAAAAGCAGGTTATAATACATTTTTATTAAGGTCGGAAGATGTTTATATTGATTTACTAACGGATAGCGGAACATCCGCTATGAGTGATAAACAATGGGCTGGATTAATGTTAGGCGATGAAGCTTATGCAGGAAGTAAGAATTTTTACAATTTAGAAAAGGTAGTAAAAAGTGTATACGGCTATAAGTATGTTATTCCTACACATCAAGGAAGAGGTGCTGAAAATATTTTATCTCAAATATTGGTGAAACCTGGAAATATAGTGCCTGGAAATATGTATTTTACAACTACTCGTTTGCATCAAGAGCTAGCAGGAGGAACATTTATAGATGTAATTATAGATGAAGCACACGATGCGTCAAGTCAGCACCTATTTAAAGGAAATATTGATTTAAATAAATTAGAAAAAGTAATTAAAACACATGGTGCAAAAAAATGCCTTATATATGTGTTGCAACTACAGTTAACATGGCCGGAGGCCAACCCATATCAATAGAAAATTTAAAGAAATTAAGAGCACTTACGAATAAGCACGGAATTAAAATAATTCTCGATATGACAAGGGTTGCGGAGAATGCTTTTTTTATTCAACAACGAGAGCCAGGATACGCAAAAAAAAGCGTTGCTTCTATTGTAAAAGAAATATGTTCGTTAACGGATGGAGCAACCATGAGCGCAAAAAAAGATGCACTTGTTAATATTGGAGGTTTCTTAGCAATGAACGATAAAAACATTTATGAAGAAGCAAGTAATTTAGTTGTTGTTTATGAAGGGCTTCATACATATGGAGGGCTTGCAGGAAGAGATATGGAAGCCATGGCGATTGGTATTCTTGAATCAGTTGATGACAACCATATGAAAGCGCGTGTGGGTCAAGTGATTTATTTGGGTGAAAATTTAAAAGCAAATGGAATACCAATTGTTGAGCCAATTGGGGGACATGGTGTATTTATTGATGCAAAAAAATTTTTACCACACCTTGCCCAAAATTTATACCCAGCACAAACATTAGCAGCCGAATTATACGTTGAGTCGGGAATTAGAACAATGGAAAGAGGAGTTGTGTCTGCTGGCAGGAATTCGAAAACAGGAAAAGATTATTATCCCGAATTAGAATTGGTTCGTTTAACAATCCCTCGTAGAGTTTATACACAAGCGCATATGGATGTCATTTGTGAAGCCGTTGTTTCTGTTTACAAACGAAGAAACAAAATAAAGGGATTAAAAATGGTTTATGAGCCAAAGTATTTAAGATTCTTCCAAGCAATGTTCGAGAAAATTAATTAATCATATTTATTCTTTAAAGACTGAAGTCAATAATTTAATCCTTCAACAGGCTAACTTAGACAGACTGTAATAAAAAAAGCGAGAGAATTTTCATTCATCTCGCTTTTTTTATATTTAAATACTTCGACTATTTTTCAAACTTGTTATATCCTTTTGGTGTTTCAAACATTGCAGGATCAATTTCTTTTTTAGTGATTTTAGTAACCTCTAATTTCACTGTTTCTTTTCCACCAGCATCTGTTTGAACAGAAAGCATAGGGAAACCATTTTTTACTTCTGTAATTTTTAAGAAATAAACGGATGATTTATCTTTTCTGTTTAGCTGACGTAATAATTTTTCGAAGAATGAAAATTTACCATCAGCAACCCAATACGTAATTGTTACACCTTCTTCAGCATTCGTAACAATGTACTCTTGACATTTATATCCTTGTAAATTTTTTACATTTTGTCCTTTTTTTACAACACAAGTACCTTTTACAACAGGTGCAGCAGGCGTAGGTTGATCCATGTATAATTTACGCTCGTGGTTCAAGGACTTCATTGTTTTAGCATCCATATCTACTAAAAATGTTCCTTCCACTTTACGTGATTTAGAACCAATCTCATCGATGCGCACTTGATTTCCTTTTACATAATACACATAATTAGTAGTATCATTTGGTGTCATTTTTTTGAATTCAATCGTTCCTTCAAAATTTTGTGCATTTGCATTGAATGCATACGCCACAATTACTACAAAAATTGAGATTAGTTTTAAAATAGATTTTTTCATTGCTTTTGTTTTTTGTTTGTTAGTTTTGTAATACGTGTACTAAAATACTAAAATTTTAATACTGCTCAACCTGTATTCAAAACTCATACCAAAAAGTTAATAAGTTTATCCCGAAAAAATCGTTTTTATGGCAGAACACAATGAAATTGGGCAAAAAGGAGAACAAATTGCATCTGATTTTCTAAAAAATAAAGGGTATACAATTCTTGAAACGAATTGGAGATTCAAAAACTTGGAAGCAGATATTATTGCTCAACAAAACAAAACATTAATTATTGCAGAAGTAAAAACAAGGCAAAGCAATTATTTTGGTGAACCCGAAACATTTGTTACAAAGCAAAAACAAAAAAACCTCATTAAAGCAGCGCATGCTTATATAGAACGTAGCAATAGTGATTTAGAAGTACGATTTGATATTATTTCAATTATTATTGGCAAAAATGAGTCGAAAGTGAATCATATTGAAGATGCTTTTCTATTTAGTCACTAGCTTTTCATTGCTTTTTTAAGCAATTCTACTCGTTAATTTGCTTATCTTTGCAAAAATTTTCATCAAATGGCAAAAGAACAAAAACGCAGTGTAAGTAAAGTGGTTAAACCGAAGCGAAACGCTGATTCCTCTAAAGGAAAAGACAGAAAACCTTCATTTAATCGTTACCGCGATGAATCGGGTCCATCTGATTTTGGAAAATCTAAAAAAACTGGAAGTTCGGGTAATTCATCATTCCGTGAAAAACGTGATGGCGATAAACCTGCATTTGAAAAAAGAGGCTCAGATAAAGAAGGAAGTGATTTCAAAAAGCCAGCTTTCAAAAAACGTGATTCAGATTCAAAACCAAGGAAAAGTTTTGAAGGAAAAGATAGAAAAAGCTTCAACAATAAAGATAACAGAGGTGCTTTCAAAAAATCGGATAAACCGAAAGTAGAAAAAAAGAAAGAAGATTGGGAAGAATATGAAGAATCGGAAGCAAGTGCTAAACCACGCACAGGAAACTACTCAAGACCATACAAGAAGAAAGAATATACTAAAAAACGTAGCTCGAGTACTGGAGAACAAAAACAAGGTGCGAATGATGGCACAACACGTTTGAACCGTTACATTTCAAATGCTGGAATTTGTTCGAGAAGAGAAGCAGACGATTTAATTTCGAGTGGTGTTATCCAGGTAAATGGCAAAACCATAACCGAAATGGGTTACAAGGTAAAACCTACTGACATTATTAAATATGGTGGCCAGACCTTGAAAAAAGAAAAAATGGTTTATTTGATTTTAAATAAACCTAAAGATTACATCACCACATTTGATGATCCTCAAAAACGCAAAACGGTTTTGGAATTAATTCAAAATGCTTGTAAAGAACGTATCTATCCAGTAGGTAGATTAGATAGAGCAACAACAGGTTTATTATTATTCACCAATGATGGGGAGTTGACAAAAAAATTGACGCATCCTCGTTATGGTGTTCGCAAAATTTACCATGTTGAGTTAGACAAACCATTAAAGAGAAGTGACTTTGATAAAATTGCCGAAGGAATTGAATTGGAGGATGGAGAAATCAAAGTTGATGAAATATCATATGTAGGTGATGGTAGCAATAAAAAAGAAGTTGGGGTTGAATTACATTCAGGTAAAAACAGAATTGTACGAAGAATATTTGAGCATATGGGTTACAATATCCGCAAGCTCGACAGAGTAATATTTGGTCCATTAAGCAAAAAGGATTTACCACGTGGTAGATGGAGAATTTTGAGTGATGCCGAAGTAGGCATGTTAAAAATGATTAGCACTGAAGAATAATAAAAAAGCCTGTTGAAACCAACAGGCTTTTTTTATACTAAACTTATCCACCTTCCGTTATTGATAACATCTTTTTAAGATTGCAGTTTCACTGCAATTTTTCACAAAATTTGTATAATCAGTAATTCATCTTCAGTGGAAACTAATCCTACAGAAATACAAGCAAAGCCAAAACCAATCAAACGAATGGTTCGTTTTATTTTGCGATTATTCCTGTTTCTAATTATTAGCTTTTTTACTTTATTAGGTGTGGGAGTAATGCTCAGCTACTACTACCAAGACGAAGTAAAAGAATATGTAATTGCCGAATTAAACAAACAACTCAACACACAAGTTATTGTTGATGGCAATGATATCGACTTTACGGTGGTTCGAAGTTTCCCAATGGCTTCCATCAATTTCAAAAACATTAAAGCATTAGACGCTATTGAAAGTGAACACAAAGACACCTTGTTCAATGCAGAAGAAATTTCCTTGCAATTTAGCTTAATCGATTTATTCAAGAAAAATTATAAAATCAAAAAAATTGAAATCAGTCATTCTACTGTTAACTAAAAATTGACCGACAAGGGAATGATAATTTTCATTTTTGGAAAGAAAGCAATGACACTGCCGAATCGAATTTTTCTTTTAAGTTGGAACAAATTATTTTAAAAGATGTTGACGTAAGTTATGTAAATAAGAAAGCGAAACAAAACATAGCACTCACCATAAACAAATGCAATCTATCTGGAGATTTCTCCACTGAAAAGTATACACTTGAAACGGAGAATGATATTTATGTAAATCGTTTGAAATTCGACAACACTAATTACATCAGTAAAAAGAACATTCATTCTGAATTAGCGCTAGAAGTCGATAATCAAACAAAATCCTATAAAATAAAAGAAGGTTTATTCAAAATTGAAAATTTAGCTTTTGAAATTTATGGAAATATAATAAGCGCCAACCAAACACAGGTATTGAACCTTGGAATAAAAGGAAAAGACATGGATATCAAATCGGTATTATCGCTTATTCCGGAAAAATACAAAGAGAAGATAAACAATTACAAAAGCGATGGAGAATTTTACTTTAATGCAACCGTACAAGGAAGTATTAGTGATACTCAAACACCCGAAATAAGAGCTGACTTTGGAATCAATGGAGCCGACATTACCCAAACCTCCTCCTCTATCACCTTGCAAAATGTAAATTTAAAAGGAAGTTATTTTAATGGTACAAAAACAGCCAATTCTAACTTAATTCTTAATCCTGTTTCGTTTACAATTAACCAAGGGTCTATCAATGGAAATCTTTCATTACAAAACCTCGACAATCCATCCTTTGCAGGAAAAGTAATTAGCAGCATGAACTTAGGCGATTTACAGCAATTTTTAAAAATGGATACCATTGAATCCATAAACGGACAAGTTAAAATTGATGCTGAATTTAGTGGAGATGCAATGGCTGAAGGAAATGGAACATATGACAATATCCAAACATCCGGAAATTTATCCATCAGCAATGCCAACCTAAAAATCAAAAACAATAAATTACAATACAACAACTTGAATGGAGAATTCAAATTCAATAAAAACGATTTAATTGTTGATCAATTCAACGGAAACATTTCGAGTACCGATTTTGAATTAAAAGGATTTTTTAGAAATGTTATTTCATTTTTTATAAAGGAAAATGAAGACATCACGATTGAAGCTACATTAAATTCTAAAAATGTAAATCTGAATGAATTACTCGAAAACAAGAGTGAAGAAAACAATCAAAGTGAATACACATTAAAATTCTCGGAGCACATTGATGTAAATCTGAATACAGATATTGCACATTTAGAATTTAGAAAGTTCAATGCCGACAATATCAGAGGTGTTGTAAAACTAAAAGATAAAAAACTATACGCGGATCCCATTACACTCAACACCATGAATGGGACCATTACCACCAGCGGCATGGTGGATGCTACCGATAGCAGTAAAATAATTGTAACGTGCTACAGCGACATCAACAAAATAAATGTCACTAAAATGTTTGAGCAATTCGAAAACTTCGGTCAGACAGCCATTACCAGTAAAAATATAAAAGGAACGGCAACTGCAAAAATCAACTTTGCTTCCATTTTAGAACCAAGCTTAAAAATGGACATGGATAAATTATATGCAGGGATTGACATGACCATTGAAAATGGAGAATTAAACAATGTAGAATCAATGAAAAGTCTGTCGCGTTTTATTGAACTAAAAGATTTGGAAAATGTAAAATTTGCCACCTTGAAAAATCAATTTGAAATCAAAAATCAAGTGATTACAATTCCAAAGATGGAAGTAAAATCGAATGCAATTAACATTACAGCTTCTGGAACTCATAACTTCAAAAACGAAATCAATTACCGTATAAAACTTTCATTGAATGAACTATTGTCGAAAAAGGCAAAGAAAGCTAAAAAGGAAAACGAAGAATTCGGTGAAATTGCAGATGATGGTTTAGGAAGAACCAATATCTTTTTATTAATGACAGGCACTATTGATAATCCAGACATTAAATACGATAGCAAAGGAGCCATTCAAAACATAAAACAAGATTTAAAAGTTGAAAAGCAAACCCTAAAAACCATCTTAAAAGAAGAATTTGGTCTGTTCAAAAAAGATTCCACCCTTAACACAAATAAACCAAAAGAAGAAACCAAATTCACCATTAAATGGGAAGAATCGGACAAAAAAGAGGAGAAAAAAGAGCTAAAAAAACCAAAAAAGCCAGAACAAGAGGATTTTTAACGGTTCAATTGCTATTAACAAGTTATTAACAATTGAACAGAGTTTTTAACGTGCTATTTCTTTTCCTATTTTTTTACCTTTAATTTGGGCACTCTAATCTAAACTACAATTGTTTCTATGAAAATTAAATCTATTTTCTCTATAACCATAGCTGTTTTCGCTTTTGTTATAGCTTTTAACTCCAACTCCTTTGCACAAGCAAAATATTACCCAGGATATGTAATCCTATTGAATGGTGATACATTGAAAGGTGAAGTAAAAAAGAATCCTAAAAAAGAATTCGACAACTTTGCAAAGGCTTCGTACCGCAAAAAGGAAAATGTGGACGTAAAAACTTACAATGCTACTAAAATCAAGGAATATTGTGTTGATGGTGTAGTTTATGTTTCCAGAAACATTGATGGCGAACAAGTTTTTGTTAGAAGATTATCAAAAGGAAATGTAAATCTATACGAATCACAAATAGAGGTTTTACAAATGAATGAAATTAAAGTAAAATCGGACTATTACATGGAAAAAGATGGTGGAGAGTTCGTGAAAATCAAATCGGGCAAGTTCAAAAAGCAAGTTACAGAGGTGATGGCAGATAATGAAGAGATTGTAAAAGCATTGGAAGAAAAGAAATACGACTATGATACCATTGTTGAATTGTTCAAAGCATACAACAAGGCGTCAAACTAGCATACAAATTTAAAATCTCAAAAAGCCTCAATACGCCTGTATTGGGGCTTTTTTCATTTACAGTATGTTAATTTGTCACCCTATTATCAATAGGAACACTTTTTGACTAAACACCGTGATTTTTATAGCTAAAAACTGGTAAAAATCACTATTTTTGCAATCCTTAGAATTTTATTTAAATACAGACAGAATGTTAGATTTTTTCACAAAGAGCGTTTCCAAATTTTTTGGAACAAAATCCGATCGAGATTTAAAAACAATCCAACCAATTGTTGAACAAATATTAGTTGAATATCCAAAATTAGCTTCGTTAACAAACGATGAGTTAAGAGGTAAAACAGCAGCGTTCAAAAAACGCATTGCCGAATTCTCGAAAGAGGAACGCGATAAGGTTACTGAAATCAGAACAAAAATTGATACTGACTTTTCTATTGATGTAGAAACGAAAGAACAAATGTATAATGAGATTGATGAATTGGAAAAAACAATCATCAAAAAGAACGAGGAAGCATTGAATGAAATTTTACCAGAAGCATTTGCGGTGGTAAAAGAAACGGCAAGACGTTTAAAAGAATTAAAATCGCTGGAAGTTACAGCAACGGATCTTGATAGAAAATTAGCAGCAAAACGCAAAGGAGTTGAAATCAATGGCGACAAAGCTATTTGGCACAACGTATGGTCGGCAGCTGGTAACGATGTTACTTGGGACATGCTTCACTACGATGTTCAGTTGATTGGTGGTATTGTATTACATCAAGGAAAAATTTCGGAGATGGCTACAGGGGAAGGTAAAACATTGGTAGGTACATTGCCTGTTTATTTGAATGCATTAACTGGATTAGGCGTTCACATTGTAACGGTAAACAACTACTTAGCAAAACGTGATAGTGAGTGGAACGGACCATTGTTCGAATTCCACGGATTAACTGTTGATTGTATCGATTTACACCAACCAAACTCTGAAGAAAGAAGACAAGCTTATTTAGCAGATATAACTTACGGAACAAACAATGAATTTGGTTTCGATTATTTGCGTGATAACATGGCTCGTTCTCCAGAAGATTTGGTTCAACGTAAACACAACTTTGCAATTGTGGATGAGGTGGATAGTGTATTGATTGATGATGCACGTACACCATTGATTATTTCGGGACCAACACCAAAAGGTGATAACCAAGAATTTGCTCCATTAAAACCAAGAATTGAAAAATTAGTGAATGCTCAAAAAGCATTTGTAAATACAGCATTAACAGATGCAAAACGATTAATTGCTGAAGGCAAAACAGGAGAGAAAGAAGGCGAAGGCGGATTAGCATTGTTTCGTGCTCACCGTGGTTTCCCTAAGAACAAAGCGCTTATTAAATTTTTGAGTGAGCAAGGCATGCGTGCATTGTTACAAAAAACAGAAAACTATTATTTGCAAGATCAATCAAGAGAAATGCACAAAGTAGATGCTGAATTGTTTTTTGTAATTGATGCAAAGCACAACTCTATCGAACTTACAGAAAAAGGTTTAGAATTAATTTCATCATCAGCTGAAGATGCAAAATTCTTTGTGTTACCAGATATCGGTACCGAAATTTCTTTATTAGAAAAAGCAACATTAACGGTTGAAGAAAAAGCAGCTAAGAAAGAAGAATTGATTCGCGATTACTCTATCAAATCGGAACGCGTTCATACAATCAACCAATTATTAAAAGCATACACCTTGTTTGAAAAAGATGTGGAGTATGTAATTATGGATGGTAAAGTAAAAATTGTGGATGAGCAAACTGGTCGTATCATGGAGGGAAGACGTTACTCTGATGGTTTGCACCAAGCAATTGAAGCAAAAGAAAATGTAAAAGTAGAAGCTGCAACACAAACGTATGCAACGGTTACTTTACAAAATTATTTCCGTATGTACAGCAAATTGGCTGGTATGACGGGTACTGCAGAAACAGAAGCAGGTGAATTTTGGGACATCTATAAATTGGATGTGGTTACCATTCCAACCAACAGACCAATTCAACGTAAAGATTACGAAGATTTAGTTTACAAAACCAAACGTGAAAAATACAATGCTGCAATTGAAGAAGTTGTAAAATGTGTTCAGGCTGGTCGTCCAGTACTTGTTGGTACTACATCGGTTGAGATTTCTGAATTATTGAGCCGTATGTTAAAACTTACGCGGTATCAAACACAATGTATTGAATGCAAAATTGCATCAACGTGAGGCTGAAATTGTACAAGAAGCAGGTATGCCAGGAACAGTTACCATTGCAACCAATATGGCTGGTCGTGGTACGGATATTAAACTTGGACCTGGAGTGAAAGAAGCAGGTGGTTTAGCGATTATTGGTACGGAGCGTCATGAGTCTAGACGTGTTGACCGTCAGTTACGTGGTCGTGCTGGTCGTCAAGGCGATCCAGGATCATCTCAATTTTTTGCATCCTTAGAAGATGATTTGATGCGTTTATTTGGATCGGAGCGTATTGCGAAGATGATGGATAGAATGGGAATTGAAGAAGGTGAAGTAATTCAACATTCAATGATTACCAAATCGATTGAGCGTGCACAAAAGAAAGTAGAAGAAAACAACTTTGGAATACGTAAACGTTTGATTGAATACGATGATGTAATGAATTCACAACGTGAAGTAATTTACAAAAAACGTAGACATGCCTTGTTTGGTGAGCGTTTAGCTGTTGATATTGCAAACTCTATTTTTGATACCTGTGAAGCAATCACCAACGAATATCATCCATTCAAAGATTTCGAAAATTTCAACATCGAAGTATTGCGTATTTTATCAATTGAATCGCCAGTTGATGAAAACACTTTTGCCAAACAAGATGCTGCAACCATTGCAAAACATTGTATCAACATGCAGAAGCACATTATACTGCGAAAAACGAATTCATTGCTCGTAAAACATTCCCTATTATCAGAGGTGTTTACGAAAATCAATCGCAATCGTACGAAAATATTGTTTCTCCATTGAGTGATGGAATTAAAACATTGCAAGTAGTTGTAAACTTAAAACGTGCTTACGAAACACAAGGTCGTGAGTTTGTATTGGGTTTAGAAAAAGGAACAGCTTTATCAATGATTGATGATTCGTGGAAAGAGCATTTACGTGAAATGGATGAATTAAAACAATCTGTTCAGAATGCTGTTTATGAACAAAAAGATCCTTTATTGGTTTATAAATTTGAATCGTTTGAATTATTCAAACGCATGATGGTGGATGTAAATAAAGAGATAGTATCGTTCTTGATGCGTGCTACTGTTCCTAATGAAGGTCAGGAAAACATTCAACAAGCAAGAGTGCAAGCACCTGTGAAAAAGGAACAAGTACAAACAAACAGAACCGAAGATGGTGAAGTGGTAACGGAACAAGAAAAGCCGAAAGCACAACCTATTCGTGTTGAACAAAAGATTGGAAGAAACGATCCTTGTCCTTGTGGAAGTGGTAAAAAATACAAAAGTTGCCACGGACAGTAGGTAGACGTTAGATGTGAGATGTGAGATATTAGACGTGAGATGTAAGACACAAGACGTAAGAAAAAAAGAAGTTGACAGTTGACAAAAGAAAATCAAAATTAAGAAGTCAGTTCGAATTGTGAGGAACGAACCGTATCGAGAACTGGAACGAAGCAGATTTACTTTGAACTACAAACTTTGAACTTTGAACTAAATAACTTTGAACTAAATATAATTAACTAAAAAAAATAAAAATATGTCATTAGTAGGAAAAAAAGCCCCAGCATTTAATGCACAAGCCGTAATAAACGGAGGAGAAATTGTAGCAGATTTTTCATTGGAACAATACATTGGTAAGAAGCACGTGATTTTCTTTTTCTATCCAAAAGATTTCACATTCGTTTGTCCAACAGAATTACATGCATTTCAAGAGAAATTAGCAGAATTTGAAAAACGCAATGTTGCAGTAGTAGCATGTTCTACAGATACAGAACAATCACATTGGGGATGGTTACAAGTGCCCAAAGCACAAGGTGGTATCCAAGGAGTTAAATACCCAATTGTAGCAGATACAACAAAAACAATCTCTATGAATTTTGATGCATTGTTTGGTGAATACGAAGTGGATGAAAACAACCAATTGGTAGCAAACGGACCAATGATTGCTTTCCGTGCATTGTATTTAATCGACAAAAACGGAGTTGTTCGTCACCAATTAATCAACGATTTACCATTAGGACGTAATGTAGAAGAAGCATTACGCGTAGTTGATGCATTGCAATTCAACGAAGAAAACGGTGAAGTTTGTCCTGCAAACTGGCACAAAGGTGATACAGCAATGAAAGCAACGCACGATGGTGTTGCAAACTACTTAGCGAAACACTAGTTGTTAAATACTTTTTAATAAGTAACGCGCCTACCAAAATATTGGTAGGCGCGTTTTACGTTATATTTGTAATGCAAAAAAATAAAAACAAAAAGACATGAACAAAAATTTCTCAGTTATCCTGAATGTAGTCTTAGCAATTGCGGTTGCAGTATTGTATTATTTACATTTTAGTTCGCCATCAGCAGCCACTGCTGAAGTAGACGGAACAGACAGCACAACAGCGGCTAAGCCAATCATTTTAGATCCAAAAGACATTAAAGCATCTAAGATTGTTTATGTAAACTTGGATATTTTAAATGAGAAATACGAATATTTACAAGATGTAAGTGCATCTGCAAAAGCAGAGCAACGCAGCTTGGAAAGCCAATACCAAACAAAAGCACAAAAATTGCAGGATGATTATGTTGCTTACCAAACAAAAGCACAACAAGGTTTATTATCCGAAAACCAAGCTAAAGGAGAAGAAGAAGCGTTGATGAAACGCAAAGAAGAATTGGATCAATTGGAATTAAAAAACCAAGCCTTGATGGAAAAAATTCAAGCGAAAACGGATGAGATGAACGAGAACATGAAAGCATACATCAAAGACTATAATAAAAACACCAACTACGACTATGTATTTGGTTATAGCAACAGTCCATTAAGTCAGATATTAATGGTTGATGATAGCCTTGACATTACACAAGAAATTTTAGATGGCTTGAATGCACAATACCGTGAGAAAAAAGGGAAGAAATAATTTTTTGTAACTATTAAAAGACAAACACCATGATTGAGAAAATTAAATACGTAGAAAAATTTCACGATACCTTTAAAATCGGAAATCGCTATACACCAACTGCCGAAGTGGGTGAAGCAGAATATACTTTGCGTTATAATTTACTTAAAGAAGAAAACGAAGAATATTTAGAAGCTTGCAAAAATGGCGATATCGTGGAGATTGCAGATGCATTGGGCGACCAATTGTATATTTTATTCGGAACTGTTCTTCGTCATGGATTGCAACATAAAATTGAAGAAGTGTTTGAAGAAATTCAACGCAGCAACATGAGTAAGTTGGATGAAAAAGGACAACCTATTTTCAGAGAAGATGGAAAAATCATGAAAAGCAATCTTTACTTCAAACCAAACATCAAAGCTATTTTAGAAAAATAGTTTTCCTAATCGTTGCTTTGTACCATGTCGAAACAAATCAAAGCACCTCTTATTTCTATTGAACAAGCACAATTAATGTCGCTTGCCGCACAAGGTTTATTAAAAACAAACTTTGGTAAAGGCAAAAAAGGGACATTGAATGCCATCGAACATTTAGGCTATGTTCAAATTGATACATTGGCCGTTGTTGCACGAGCGCATCACCATACATTGTGGACACGCGTTAGCGATTACAAAGAATCGCATTTAAACGAGCTATTAGAAAAAGACAAAAGCATATTTGAATACTGGAGCCATGCAGCTTCGTATTTGCCCATGAGTGATTTTCGATTTTCATTACCACGTAAACATGAATATGCATCAGGAGCATCGCATTGGTTTAAGCAAGATAAAAAAGTAAACAACTACGTACTCGATCGAATAAAAGCAGAAGGCGCCTTGCAATCAAAAGATTTTGAATTCAAGCGCAATGGTCCAAGCAATTGGTTTGAATGGAAACCCGCTAAAATGGCTTTGGAACAATTGTTCATGGAAGGTAAATTGATGATTGCGAAACGACAAGGTTTTCAAAAAGTATATGATTTAACGGAACGCATTTTACCAACTACTGTAAACACTAAATTTCCTTCTGAAAAGGAACAAGCGGAATACCTTATCAAAAAAGCAATTCAAGCCAATGGAATTGTGGAGGAAAAAGAAATTGCGTATTTGCGTTCGAGCTCAAAGGAAATAGTGAGTAAAAGTTTAAAGCAATTAGTAAAAAATGGGGAGCTTGTTGAAACAGGAATTGAAACGAAGAAAGGAACCTATTTTACAAGTCAAGCATTGATTAATGAATCAACTAAATTGAAAGGGACTGAACAGCTACACTTGCTCTCCCCTTTCGACAATGCTGTGATACAGCGCAAACGAGTGCAACAATTGTTTGATTTTGATTACATCATTGAATGTTATTTACCGGAACCCAAACGAACCTATGGTTATTTTTGTTTGCCAATAATGTACAATGGAAAATTAGTAGGTCGTTTCGATCCGAAAGCAGACAGAGCAACAAAAACATTTTATATAAAACAAATGCATTTTGAAAAAGGATTTAAACCGACAGCAACATTCAAAAAAGCATTTAAAGAAAAGTTGAATTCTTTTGCTGCATTTAATGGTTGTGATGTAGTTGTTAGTTGTTGGTTGATGGTTGTTGGTTGTTGGTTGATGGCATTGCATTGTGTGTGGCCGTCATCCTGAACGCTTGTCCGCCTCAGGAGGATGATTCAGGATCTGCGCGCTGAATTGCATCGCACATTTCTTGACAGGCTCGAAATGACAGAAGTACAGATTAATTTACAAGATTTAGCCCTTGCTGGTGTTATCACCTGCAAGAGTCGATTCACCGATTCGTAATTCGACACATTAGTAATTCGTAGATTCATAATTTATATATTCGTAATTCGAGAACATGAGCACAAAAACAGATTACCAGGAAGAGACCGCTGTTGAAATAGAAACAGATGTTGCTGAGGAAGGCCAAACCATTGTGCATTGTATTTGCGGACAAGATGCTGCGTATCGCATTTGGCCAAGCACCTATTTAATTGAACATGGAGGAAATAAAAAAGCAAAATTAATTACTGCTTTTAACATCAGCTTTTATCCTTATTGGACCATCAAAAACAAAGGACAAAAATTTACCTTGTTGTTTGAAGGACTTAGTAAAAGCTGTGCTGTATTCGATTTAAAAGAGGTGATTCCACAAGAAGGCGGATTTGAAGTAACGAGCATTGTGCGCAACCAAACGGATGTATACACCGTACATATTGATTAAATTTACAGGAACAGATAATACATGCTAAGAACAATTCTGATTTTTATTTTTTTAATTGGTACAGTCTCTGGATTTGCACAACCCTTGCCCAGAGAAATCTCCACGAACTATTATTTTGGTGATTTGGATACACAATTCTTTGCTCCGCAACACATTCTTGCCAATAAAATAAAAGTAGCTAGAGAATACCGCACCGATAAAAAATATGCTGATACCGCTTTGTTGATGGCTGAATATTTTTTTACAGATGCAGGATTTCTGAGCAAAGCTATTTCTTATGACATTTTAGGGAAAGCCAGTATTTCGGAGTATAAACAAAATGCGGATAACAAGATTACTGAAGTCCTTTATAACATACGAGGCGAAATGACACCCAGCGAACAACATGAATACAAAGATGGCAAATTGGTAAAAAAAATAAACACCTTCCGTGCCGATCATGTTTCAGTAGTTGAATATGGATACAATGAAAAAGGACAATTGATCTCACAAAAAAATATCTTTAATGAAAAAGCGACTGGAGAACGAACCCTCTATCAATACACAGCAAAAGGACAATTAGAAAAAGAAGAAGTGTTTTACAATTCTGACACCTCTAGATTAAGCTATACCTATAATTACAATGAAGAAGGACAAATAACCTTGAAAGAAGAAGGTTATGGAAACGTAAAAAATAATACCACCTATGTTTATATCAACAAGAAAAACAAAAGCATAGAAAAAACCTATCACAACAACAAACTTATATTGATACAAACAGAGAAATACAATAAACAAGGAAAATTAATTAGCAGCATCACCAACCGAAGGATGGTAAAAAAAAGCAGAAGGCATAATCCCTTTTGTGGGTATGACGGTCCACCACGTTACCGCAAAACAACCTACAAGTATGATTCAAAAGGAAATTGTATTCTAAAAAAAGATTATTTGAATTTTTTATTCTGTTATAACAAAACCAAACATCGCTTTGATGCAAACAATAAACTTATTCAACTCACCGAATACGATGGCTTCAAAAAGGATGATGAGTTCATATACACATACAACAAATAAATCCTACCTTGTAGCCTGTAATGCTATCAAAAAAGAAAATACATCCAACTGAAAAATCGGGGTTTCATCCGCGCAACAAACATGGTGTGCGTTATGATTTCAAACAACTGATTGCCACTTGTCCGGAATTAGCACCCTTTGTGAAACTGAACAATTACCAGGATGAATCCATCGACTTTTTTGATCCAGAGGCTGTAAAAATGCTGAACAAAGCATTGCTCAAACATTATTACGACATCGAAAATTGGGACATACCTAAAAATTATTTATGTCCTCCCATTCCCGGAAGAGCCGATTACATTCACCATGTAGCGGATTTATTGTTGAGCGACAATCCCGGTTTTCAAAAAGATAAATTATTCCCTGGCAACAAAATTCGATGTTTAGATATTGGAGTTGGTGCAAATTGTATTTATCCAATTATTGGAAGTATTGAATACGGATGGGAGTTTGTTGCTGTAGACATTGATGTTGCGGCACTAGAATCGGCACAAAAAATAATTGAGCAAAATCCAATTTTAACTGGTAAAATTGAGCTTGAGCTACAAGAAAATAAACGTCATTTTTTTGAAGGCATCATAGGTGAAGATGAACATTTTGACATTACAATTTGCAATCCACCATTTCATTCATCAGCCGAAGAAGCACAAGCGGGTACATTACGAAAACTGCGTAGCCTCACACATAAAAATGTAAGCAAACCTACTTTAAATTTTGGCGGACAAAGCAATGAACTATGGTGCGAAGGAGGCGAAGAAAAATTTGTAAGCGATATGATCTGGGAAAGCAGACGATTTGCTACTAATTGTTTTTGGTTTACTGCCCTTGTATCTAAACAAGCGAGCTTAAAAGCAATCTATAACATTTTAAAAAAGGTAGAAGCTCAGGAAGTAAAAACGATTACAATGAACACGGGCAACAAAACCAGTCGCATTGTAGCATGGACTTTTCTGAAACCTGGCTTGCAAAAAAAATGGAAAGCAAGTTGGAACTAAATTGCCTCCATTGCTTAGTCAATTTTTACTATTAAATTCCCCTTTGAATAGTAATTCAAGTATCTTTGTGGCTCATTAAATAACACAGCACATTGTCGACATTTGCAGCACTTGGCGTATCCGAAGCCTTAATAAAAGGACTCATCGAAAATAATATTTTTGATCCCAGCGAAATTCAAAAAAAATCCATCCCCTATTTATTAAAAGAAGGATTTGATTTTATTGGCCAGGCACAAACTGGCACCGGTAAAACCTTAGCATTTGGATTACCACTGTTGCAAAAGATTGACACCGCTAATCCAAAAGTACAAGCATTGATACTTTGCCCTACGCGTGAGTTGGGACAACAAATAGCCAAACAATTGTTTCGTGTAGCACGTTACAATCCAGGGCGCGTGTTTGTGGAAGCAGTGTATGGTGGCGAACCCATTGAATTGCAAATACGCAATTTGAGCCGACCAACACATATTGTGGTGGCAACACCCGGACGATTGATTGATTTATTGGAACGCAAAGCCATTAGCTTAACAGATGTAAATACGATTGTGTTGGACGAAGCCGATGAAATGCTGAGCATGGGTTTTAAAGGAAGCATTGATACCATTTTAGAACAAACCAACGGACAACGCCAAACATGGTTATTCTCCGCAACCATACCTGATTCCTTAAAAAGCATTATTGAATCCTATATGGACGAAGATGCCTACAAAGTAGTAGTGGATGTAAAAAACAGCGTAAACCGTGATATTGAGCACCAATACGTACAATGCATTGATACAAAAGACAAGCTGAATACTTTGTTGGAATTTTTAAGAACACAAGGCAAGGGACGAGGCATTGTATTTTGCAAAACAAAAGATGGAACACAATCATTGGCGAAACAATTGATTGCACGTAACCATTTAGCAGAGGCTTTGCATGGTGATTTGCAACAACGCGACCGTGAAAAAGTGATGCGTGCATTTAAAAATGAAAAAGTACAAATACTGATTGCTACCGATATGGCAGCACGCGGTATTGATGTAGATAATCTTCAATATGTAATTCATTACCAATTGCCCGAACAATTGGAATATTATACCCACCGCAGTGGCCGTACAGGACGAGCAGGTAAAAAAGGACTTTCGATAAGTTTAGTAACCAGCTCCGAAATGGGCCGACTAAAAACCATTGAAAACGAATTAAAAATTCAGATTAGTAAAATTCGTAGAGGGTAAACAATTCTTATTTTTTGAATTCCATCACTATTGGTTCATTTTGATAAATGGACTATATTTGGGTATACTAGATAATCGACACCATTAGCGTGTAGATACAATTTATAGTGTATTTTAAAACGACACATACTTGACACGACAACTATCTATCTTATCTATTTCTCTTGCACTGACTGCACTATTTTTATTTTCAGGATGTGCATTGGTAGGTGCTTTTGTTATGGCAAAAAATGCAACATGCGATGTAAAAATCAACGACAAGTGTGTAAAAGGATCATGTGAGTTAATCAATGGAGTATTTTTTGAACGCCTAACAGTTCTTCAAAAAGACAGTACTGGTTTGCCGACAGAATATATTGTGACTGAAAGGTTCTCCTGTTATAATCCAGGTGTAAAAGGAGTGCAAAAATATTGGCCCGACAAAATCTATTTCAAAAAAATTAACGGACACTATAAATGGAAGGCAGATACGGTTGACATACATTTTAAATTAAATGGAAACGGCCGAGAAATTATTTCCGTTCAAAAAAAGTCTACTAATTACAATGACCACTTTATTCTTAACCCCCGTTGGGCGTAGCGTCCCGCTACGTCCATTTTAACAAGGCGTCTCGCCTGTCAAATTGTTTTCCATCTCACAACTATTTTTTCAATTGTAATAATGCCTTTTTCACCGGCATAGTCTTTTGCGCTTGAATAAATATAATCTTCCGGCTTTTCAACTATGCCTGCGCGTACAGGATTAAAATGAATATAATCTAATTTTTGTTCCATGAATTTATTTGAAAAAATATGTTCTGCATGGTTGTCATGTGTCCAAAATTGGTAGTTCGTATTTCGTTTTTTGTCAAATGCAGCGGTCTCAAATATTTTTAACATCCAATCTTTTCTACTTTCATTTATTGTTTGAATTTGTTCCAAAATTAGTTTACTTGTATAGCTTTGAAATCACGGATAGTTGAACTTAAATTATTGGTATTACTTTTTGCCAATAAATGAACATGATTAGACATGATTACCCAAGCATATATTTCTAAGCCTTTATTTTTAATACAATACTCTAAATTGTCTGTAATGATTTTTGCGATATGTTTCTCTGCTGAAAATATCTACCCATTCTACTACTTGTAATGTAATAAAGTATAGTTTGTCTTGTTCTTTTATTTGGTATCCTGTTGACATAAGCAATAATAAATATAAAGCTAAATTTAATTTGTTAAATAAATTTCAGGCGAGACGCCTTGTTAATGAAGACGTAGCGGGACGCTACGCCTAACGAAATAAGTCCTAGCGAAGTAAGCCTTAGTGAAGTAAGCCCTAACCAAACAATCCTAAAACAACTCCAACTGCCCATTCGTTTTTTTCTTTTTTACAGGAGCGTCTAATTCAATAAAGTTGGACAAAGAAATTCCCAGCAAGCGTATTTTTTTATTGTTTAAATCAGTATTTATCAATAGCTGTTTGGCAGTAGTCACAATGGTTTCGTAATCGTTCAGTAATTTATCAAAACTTTGGTTGCGGGTAATTTGTTTAAAATCGTGGTACTTGATTTTTAGTGTAATGGTTCTTCCTTTTAAATTGTATTTCTCCAATCGCCTGCAAACCGTGTTGGCAATTTTTTCCAATTTTTCGTTCATCTCTTCCAGCTCTGTTAAATCATAACTAAAGGTATCTTCGGCACCCATGCTTTTGTGTTCGCGGTGGGGTTGTACTTCGCGGTTATCTATTCCACGCACTATCTTGTAAAAAAATTTACCTGCTTTTCCAAAGTAATGAATCAAATCCTGCTCCGTCATTGCTTTTAAATCAGCTCCTGTATGCAAACCCATTTTTTTCATTCGGTCGGCCGTAACTTTTCCTACACCAAAAAATCGCTCTACGGGTAATTTTTCCATAAAGGCTTCTATCTTGGAAGGACCAATAAAGTAAAGCCCATCGGGCTTTTGCAAAGTCGGAACAAATTTTGCAACAAACTTACTGGAGCTTACACCAGCCGAAGCCGTTAACCCTGTTTCGTCTTTTATGGCTTGTTTTATTTGTGTAGCAATTTCCATCGCAGAGCCAATGCCCAATTTATCTTCAGTCACATCCAAAAATGCTTCATCCAATGAAAGTGGTTCTATTAAATCGGTATAGCGTTGAAATATTTCTCTAATTTTTCGGCTTGCTTCTTTGTAAGCTTCAAAGCGTGGGTATACAAAAATGGCATCGGGACAAAGTTCTTTTGCTTTTTTGCTGGGCATTGCGGAGCGTATCCCAAATTTGCGTGCTTCATAACTAGCCGGATACTATACTCCTCTACCTTCGGGCGGGCCGCCCACCACAATTGGTTTTCCTCTGTATTCCGGATTATCCGTTGTTCCACCGATGCACAAATGCATCATATCATGTAGATAATCTTTCTTGTCATCTATACACGTATACCATTTATAGCCATCATCCACCTGTTCGTAATTGCCTTTCCATTGAATAAAGGCATCGCAACCAACTGACGTTGTTCTTGCATAGGTTTATCATTCATCTCAATTAATACTTCCTGCAAGCGGCTCGATTTGAATTTTTATTGTTGGGCCCACCAAACTGATCGGCATAACCATCACTGAAAATATAAAAACAATCTCCTTTTTTTAATTGAATGGAATTGTTTTTTGGTGGTTCTACAACGGTCTCTTCTACACTACCAACCGTCAAGCGCGATGGTTTGATGATGTTTAATGTTTTATCCGACACAATGTACAAGGATTGTTTTGCTCCTGCATATTCCAACATCATCGTTTCTTTGTTGAAGGTACACAAAGCCATGTCCATTCCATCTTTGATATCGCTGTCTTTATCCTGATGTAAAATATTTTTGATGATGGTATTCATGGAATCCAACACATTGCTAAGTTGTGTTATCCCTAATTCGTTTACAGTTTGGTGCAAGGCATTGTGACCAACTACACTCAACAATGCTCCGGGAACACCATGTCCGGTGCAGTCCACACCTTCACGGAGCGAGAGAGTTAATGCCACTTTAAAAAAACGTTTTGCATAATTGATGCTATCTGTAATGTTTTCTTATTTTTCTATGATTTCCTGTTTTGCTTTTGGAATTCCTATTTTGTTTTTTTTATTCATCAACAGCCAACGAATGGTGATTAACGAATCACCACAATCAACAGTTATCACCATAAATATTTTGATGTATGGTTTGTGGCATACAATGGAATCATCGCCACTACCGGATAAAATCTCCAATGGAGGAACGCTTGATTGGGATGGAGTTAGGGGATCAAAAAATGTTCTGCCGTTAATTGATTATTGCTAAGTAGTCTCAAAATGCGATGGTAAGGGAATGTGTTTCCCTAAGTACAATTGTTTTGTTCTATAAAGATAAAACAATTCTCAATAATCGTGAATTAATTGATTCAGAATTACTAAGATTATTAGTAATATGGAAGAAAGTATTTTGTAGTTTAGATGTGAGATTTTAGATATAGATGT
>JADJHE010000035.1 GCA_016707685.1 Bacteroidota bacterium | reverse complement strand
AAAACTTTTCAAGAAAAGCTTTTCCATTCCAATTAAGAATAACAACAGCTACTTTCATAGATTGTAAAAACGTTTATCGTGGATTTTTGAAATTATCATCCACATTACCTCCAAAATGCTCTGATGGTTTTTCTACATCCATGTTTCCCGATTGAGAATCGCGTTTGTGCAAATCGATTTCCCAACGAGAATTAAGGATTTCGCCACGAGCATTCGAATGCAGCAATTTATATTTATTGCTTGCTAAATCAGGGTTATAAAACACAAAGCTTTTATTCGATTGTCGGTTATTCGGATTTGTGAGCGCTTGTGTTTTATCATTCAAGCTGTTGTATTGCCATATTTCGTAGGGATATGAACTAGGTTCATTTTCAAATTTTTGTCTGCTATCTGGTGCCCCATATTGCAAATAAACTCTACCTCTATCCGTATCATATCCTTTTAAACCATAGGTAGCATACTCTTTATTTACTTTTAATACTTCTTTGTAATATTCTAACCATGCATATTCAGGACTTGTAGGATAACGTGATTGCCAAAAATTATAAAGGTATTGTTGCATGGTAACAATATCTTTCCCTTTCAATTGATTTTCTGTGTATTGTATTTCAGCAGAAGAGGATATTGGTCGCAGACAACGTAAATACTGAGAAAGGGTATCTAAGTTTTTATACGCACTCACAAAAGTCCCTTCAACTTTTATGGCATTTAAATCATCGAAACTAAATGCGGCTTGTTTATTTGACGATCAAGTTAACCGTTTGTTCTGCTTGAATTTTATTTTGTGCATCACGCACTTCAATAATGAATTCATATTTACCAGTAGGCAGTGTTTCGATGTTCAATTCTGCCAACAAAATATTTACATCATTTGCTATTTGTTTTGAAAAAGCAGAATATTCATTCAATTTCACTTTGGTTTCAATGTTTTTCAAGTAATAACTAATAAGCATCTTCTGATTATCACCTAATATTTTTTTTGCATTGTAGATTTCGGCATAAAATTTAAATTTTGTGATATTCTCAGGGTAAAAGGTTGCAACATAAGGCATTAAGTCGTATCCGCTTTTTGTTAATATACTCGGAGTAATTGATTTGGTGAAGGATTCTAGCAATTGAACATCCGAAATAGTGATTCGATCAAGCGGAAAATCAATTTTGATAGGCATTTTAGCCGTAAAAGGCTTAGCGTTAATGCTATTTTTATCAGCAATCGAGATTTCCATCTCATATAGTCCATTTGCCAATACAAAACGTTGCTGGTCAATAAAATTAGGCAATCCTTTGCTAGTATCAGCAATTTCGGGGCTGCTTAAGGTATATTTTTGTGCATTTTTGATTTCTCCATTTAAGCGAAAAGCAACGGAAACATCAATTGCTCCTTGAAACTTGCCATTTTCATTTTTCACAAACTTAACCGTATTGCCAATTACAGAAAGATAGGTTTCCAAATAGGGCTCCTTATCAGGAATATTGAATGTAGCGGATGTTAAATAGGCGGTAATATTTGCGGAAAACAAATTGCCAGCAAGAGCTAAACATAAGATAATCAAATAGTTTTTCATAATTAATAGCGTTTACATGAATGGTTTTAGGCAAACGGGGAGTAAACAAAGTTAAGGAAATAAAATATTTTTTACACTTTTTATTTTGTGATTAAAAAAAAATAGTACTTTCGCAGCGGAGAAATGGCAGAGTGGTCGATTGCGGCAGTCTTGAAAACTGTTGAGGGTCACACCTCCGGGGGTTCGAATCCCTCTTTCTCCGCCAGTTCAATTTCAAAGTGAACCAAAAGCCTTTAAAACGTATGTTTTAAAGGCTTTTTTGTTTTCAACTTATCAAATTAAACCACCTAATCACAACAAAGTGGTGAGTAATTCGGTGAGTAAAATAAGAAGCTAAAAAGACTCACTAAAAACACCTACACTTATTTATTATCAAGCTATTTAAAAGTTGAACAGCTTTTTTTAGCGTTATGAATCAACCTAATTTTATACTACTAAAGATCAACATTATAAAACTAAAATGACCTGCAAAGGACTCATTCCTATTTATTTAAGGATAGCACTAATTGAGTATACTGCCAAGCATTATTTCGAATAATCAAAATACTAATCCGAGTCGGGTCGTTTTAAAGACTATTCAGAAGAATCAAGAACCACTAACAAATACTTCGACCAACTCAAACTGAATGTTTACAATCACACATATAAACCCAAAGTAGCAAATAGAAGGGCCTATGATGATAATCTAAAAACAAATTGGCATTCACATAAAAACACAGTTAACTCTTCCAAAATTCAGATAAAAGGAAATAGTTGTTAAAATAATTGTAAGAAACAAAAACATTTAATACTTTTGTAAGTAAGTACTAACTTACATTAAAATTATGAATGGGAAAAATAACATTGCTATCGGTTTTCTTGTAATGGGATTGTTTATGGTATACGGCTTTTTACTAATCTATTTAAGAGACTTTGCTCCTGGCAAAGAAGAGTGGATTAATTCTTACTCGATAGGTAAGCACTTTGAAACAAGGCTTGCCCATGTACATGGTAATCTTTTCGCCTTTTTGAATATTTTAATAGGTTATCTATTACTACATTTTAAAAATCAGCTTAAACATACAACTGTTATATCTTGGCTTGGCTTAAGTGGACTGTTAATGCCAATAGGAATTTTACTTGAAGTGTATTTAGGAGCATCTCCTGTTTTTGTGCTTATTGGAGCAATTAGCATGACAATGTCAGTAATTTGGTTAGGAATCTCATTTTATAAAATGAAACTTGAAAATGAAAAATAATAAATTCTCTGAAAGACAAATTGAAATCATTGAAGCCGCTACAAAAAGAATTGATGAGCATGGCATTCAGGATTTAACGATTAAAACTCTTGCTGCTGATTTAAATCTGTCAGAAGCAGCATTGTATCGTCACTTTAAAAGCAAAAACGAAATTTTGCTTGGCTTATTAACTTATTTTATTGAGGAAATGAAGGATAGGCTTGATCTAATACTTTCTAATAAAGATCGAAGTCCATCAGAACTTTTAAAAGATTTGTTCGATTCGCAATTAAAAACATTTGTACAAAAGCCTTCGGTAGTTAGTGTGATTTTTTCTGAAAGTATTTTTCAGTTCAATAAAGAATTATCGTCAACAGTTTCATCAATGATGGAATTGATGCAAAATCACATAGAAGGAATATAAAAAAAGGTCAGGCAAATGGCTCTTTTAGCAAAATTGTAGGCGTTTCAACAACAACAACCATTGTAATGGGAGGAATGAGAATTACTGTTCTTAAGTGGAAGCTATCGGGACATAAATCTGATTTGATAAAAGATGGAAATAAGGTATTGAATGGAATATTAAAAATGTTAGAAACTAAATAAAAAACTCATGAAATTAATTATTTTAAAAATAGCAGCAGTTATCATTACACTATTTGCATTAATAACTCTCTTCATGAGTACTTCAGTAATATTTGATTTATTTGGGATAAGGGAAAAGGAGGGCAATTACGTATTATTTGTAGTGATCTCTAATTTCATTGCCGGATTTATGTACCTGTTTGCGGCATATGGTTTATTTACCGAAAAAGTGTGGGCAACAAAATTGCTTTTAATTACAACAACAATTCTTATTGTGAGTTTTGTTGGTTTGTTAATTCACGCAAATACAGGTGGAATTTATGAACAAAAAACGATTAAAGCTATGCTATCACGTATTGCCATTACGGGTGCATTTGCAGGTATATCATGGTATTTTATAACAAAAAAAACAGCACAATGAAAAAGCATTTAGCAATAGCAACAATGATTCTCATGAGTATCATTTATGGTTGTAATGATTCAGTAAAAGAACAGAATAGCGAAACGTTGCAAACTAAACAAATAGAAGCAACGGATGAAATTACACATCAACACGAAGAGAGTGACTCTATTGAATTTAATAACGGAGCGAAATGGACAGTTGTTCCGGAAATGATGGCACATATTAGAAACATGGAATCTGATATTAACGGCTTTTCGGAAACTAAACACACAGAATTAAAGGACTTCACACAACTTGGATCAAGTTTGCAGAAAAACATTGATCTGTTAACTTCAAATTGTACAATGGAGGGAAAAGCCCATGATGAATTACATAAATGGTTGTTGCCTTATATTGATATGGTAGACAAATTGAATAAATCAAAAAATAACGATGAGGCATTGCACACCTTTGAGGAAATAAAAGCTTCATATAAAACATTGAATTTGTATTTTGAGTAATATGAAAACAGGACGCCTTATTCTATTTGCAATTTGTTTTAGTTTATTTGTATCGAGTTGTGATAACCACAACAACGCTGTCAAAAGCAACAGGTCATAACCAAAGGAACCGCCTGCACCACCATTTTAGAGAGAACATATCTTACTGATTCTATTACAAAAATTGAATTGCAAATTCAATTTGGAAATTTGTACAAAACCCTTCAGAATTATCAATTATGCCTGGAGCTAATTTTAATTTAATGCCCAAGCAAAATTTTAAGGAAGAAGATGTAAAAATAATTGCTAGTTATTTGTTTGATAATGATGTATCAAGTGATATCTGGTATAATAAGTGGGATTCGCTAAATGAAAAATCAAGTACCGATTTAAAATAGAAATCATGAACATAAATTCATTCCATACCGAAGAAAAGCCTGTAAGTGCAAAAAAAGTATTTTCAGCTACAGAAGGAAATGTTACTGCTTTAAAAATTATGGCAACTGGCGTTTTAAAAGAACATATAACAACTGTTCCGGCATTACTTATTTGTATTAATGGCAATGTAGTTTTTAAAAATGAAAAAGGTGTAACAGAAAATCTTTCAAGTGGCGACATGGTTAACATTGAGCCAAACGTAAAACATTGGGTAGAAGGAATTCAAGACACTCAATTACTATTAATCAAATAAAAAAATTTGCCTAATTATGTTAGTAAACACTCACTTATTAAAATTGAAATTATTAATGGTTCTAACCATTTTAATTTTCACAACCAATTCTGAGGCTCAAAATTGGTCACTAAAGCAATGTATTGATACAGCATTAGTGCATAATAAAACGTTGAAAATAGCACAAGGCGATATTGAGATTGCCAATGAGAGGAACAAGGAAGCGAAAAGTGGTTTAGTGCCAAAATTGTATGGCAATGTTGACTATCGGTACTACACCGATCTTCCGTATCAGTTACTCCCTGCATCTGTTTTTGGCGGACCGGCAGGCGTTTACAAAGAGGCTCAATTTGGTGTCCCACATAATTTAAATGCAAACCTAACGCTTGATGTGCCTTTATACAACCCTCAAGCTATTGGAGCAATTACCGTTTCAAAAAGAGCAAAAGAATTAAATCAAATACAGTTTCAACAAACGGAGGAGCAAGTGGTATTTGATGTTTCTAATTTGTATTACAATGCACAGTTAGTATCAAATCAGATTGTGTTTATCAAAAACGGATTAAGTAATAGCGAAAAACTACTTAGCAATATTCAATTGCTCTACTCACAACAAATGGTAAAGGGTACAGATGTAGATAAAATTAAACTTCAGCAAAGTCAGCTAAATACACAGTTAAGTAAGGCGAATGCGCAGCTTCAACAAATTCTTAATTTATTAAAACTTCAATTGGGCATAACACCATCCCGACCAATTACAATTGAAGAAACATTTAGCACATCGTCAGAAGTAGTAAAGTATACAAGCAAACCAACCTCTGATATATTATTGTTTAATACGAAAGAACACGCAATTGACATTAGCAGAAACAATTTATTCTAAAACACTTATTCAGCAAAAAGAGGGTGTTGCCTCGTTAACAGATGTTTTACTTTCAGATAATACCCAAAAGGAAGCACAACAAAATTATTTGTCGGCATTGGTAGATGTGATGAAGGCAGACTTAGAACTAAAAAAAGTATCAGGAAATATTTTAAACACGAAATAAATTAATAATTAAAAATAACAGATAATGAAAAAGGTTTTATACATCATCATACCATTGGCATTAATTGCAATTGTAGTCATAAAATTAAAAAGTAATAAAGAAATCGTAAAAGATAAAGTTTATCAATATGATAAAGAGCAAGCTATCCATGTTCAGGTAGATACAATCAAATCCGAATTAATAGGAGCTGAATTTGCTTATTCAGGAACATTTGAACCTAATAAAGAAACTAAGCTTAGCGCTGAAATACAAGGCAAGATAAATGATGTTTTAGTTGATGTTGGAACTTTTGTAACAAAGGGGCAATCATTAATTCAGCTAGATAATTCACTATTGAAATTGCAATTACAATCAGCGGAGGTTCAAGTTGAAGGATTAGAAGCTGATGTAAAACGATTTACTGTTTTAGCGAATGCAGATGCTGTACAAGGGGTTCAATTAGAAAAAGCAGAGTTAGGTTTAAAATCTGCAAAAGTTCAAAGAGCAACCTTACTTGAACAAATTAATAAAACAACAATCAAAGCACCTTTTAATGGAGTGGTTACTGCTAAACTTACTGAAGAGGAGCATTTGCCGCACCGGGTGTGCCATTGCTTCAAATTACAGATATTTCAGTTTTAAAATTTACCGTTAATGTTTCTGAAAATGATTTGAGTTCATTTCAATTAAATCAAACCTTCTCGATTAATGCAGATGCTTATTCGGAAGTGCTATTGTCGGGTAAAGCAACAATGATAGGTAGTAAAGCCAATATGGGCAGTAGTTTTCCTGTTCAGTTTATTGTAAGTAACACCTCCGATTTAAAAATCAAATCGGGAATGTTTGGTAAAGTAAATTTGAAAAGTGAAAATCAAAAAACAGGAATCATTATACCGGCTTCTGCTATTGTTGGATCGTCAAGTCAACCTCAAGTTTATAAAGTTAAGAACGGAAAGGCTGTTCTAAATAGCATAAGTATTGCGCAAAAAATAAAAAATAAAACTGTTGTGGCAAAGGGATTAGAAGAAGGTGATGTGATTGTAACAAATGGATTTATTAATCTATTTGACAATGCGAATGTAACTGTTAAATAAAATTTGAATTATGAATATTACAGAAATATCAATAAAACGTCCTTCGCTGATAATTGTTCTTTTCAGCGTACTTACCTTATTGGGAGTTATAGGATATAAAAATTTGAGTTATGAATTGATGCCTGATTTTAATCAACCTGTTGTGGTTATTAAAACTGTGTATCCCGGAGCAGAGCCCAACGAAGTAGAAACTTCGGTATCACGAAAAATAGAGGATGCTTTATCTAACTTAGAAGGAGTGGATTATTTGGTAACTAAATCTTTACCAAACGCATCTATCATTATTGCCAACCTGAAATACGGAACTGATTTGGATAAAACCATGCAGGACGCTCAACGCTACATTGACAATATTCGCAAAGATTTACCGCAGGATATTTTAAGTCCCGTAATGAGTAAAGTGTCGCCAAATGATTTGCCCATCATGTCCATTAGCGCAACCAGTAATTTACCTGCAACTGAGTTCTATCAAAAAATGAAAGATGAGTATCTTCCGATGTTCAAGTTGCTATGCCAATGCCCGGCAGTCCAGTCTATGTAAAAGATGTTGCTCAGGTAGTTGATGGAATAAAAGAAACAACATCGATCAGTAGATACAATGGAAAAGATGGCATTGGAATTCTATTAAAAAAACAAGGCGATGCAAATGCTGTTGATGTTTCAAAAATGGTTCGTGCAAAATTTAAAAGCATTGAAGCACAAAACAAAAATTCTGACGTAAAATTCATCATTGCAGATGATAGCACAGATAATACAATTGCAGCAGTTAATTCGGTTGTGTTTGACTTGGGTTTAGCAGTTGTTTTAGTTTCTTTAGTAATGCTTTTATTTTTAAGAAGTTTCAGAAACTCCTTAATTGTTATCATTGCAATACCTACCTCTTTGGTTACAGCTTTTGCAGTTATGTGGCTTTTAGGATACACTCTAAATTTAATGACCCTACTCGCCATGTCTTTAATTATTGGAATCTTGGTTGATGATGCTACTGTGGTTTTGGAAAACATTCAAAGACATTTAGATATGGGTAAAGAAAAACGCACTGCCTCAATGGATGGACGTATGGAAATTGGATTTTCCGCATTGTCGATCACATTGGTTGACGTGGTTGTGTTTTTACCAATATTGTTTTTACAAGTATTTGTGGCAGACATGCTCAAGCAGTTTTCTGTAGTTGTTGTAACTTCTACGCTCACCAGCTTATTAGTTGGTTTTACGCTTACACCTTGGTTGGCATCAAGAATAGGTAAGAAAGAAGATTTACAACCAACCAACTTCTTCAATCGTTTTTTGCTTGGATTTGAACATCAATTAGAAAAATTCACCAATTGGTATGGCAAACAATTAGAATGGATACTTAGTCATAAGTTAATTTTTACAGGAATAGTTGTTTTACTTTTCGCTGTTACTTTGGGAATAATGAAACAAGGTATCATTGGTAAAGAGCTTATCTCTACTGGAGATCAGGGTAAATTTCGTATGGCTTTAGAGTTTGACAAATCAACTTCCATTCAGCAAAACAATTTAATCGCTCAGCAAATAGAAACCTATATTATCAAGCAAGCAGATGTGTCTACTGTGTTTAGTAACATAGGTGGTCCGAGTACAGGCATTGGAAGTTTAGGTGTAGGATCAGCTAATAAAACTGAATTTACTATTCAGTTAAAATCTGCAAAAGAACGCAATAAGCAACCTACTGAAGAGTTTATGAAAAAACTGAGGGAAGAATTAAAAATGAAATTTCCCGGAATAAATTATTCAATGGCTGCATTAGGATTGATACCACGTTCAGCTCCAATTGAAATTACTTTAAGTGGTAGTAATTTAGATTTAGTTATGAAAACAGGTAATGATTTAAAGTCGGTGATTGAAAAAATACCGGGTTCAGATAATGTGCGTTTATCTGTAGAACAAGGTAGTCCTGAATACAAAATAATTCCCGACAAAGATAAAATGCAACGCTTAGGATTAACGACAGCTTATGTTGGTATGAATTTAAGAACAGCTTTTACTGGTAATGATGATGCAACATTAACAGAAAACGGAACAGAATATCCTGTAAGAATTTGGCTTGATGGTTACAGTAGACAAAATTATGAAGATGTACAACGCCTCTCTATTGTTAATCCAATGGGGTTACCAATAGAAGTATCGCAATTTGCAACAGTAGAACGAGATAATTCCCCATCCTTATTGGAAAGAAAAGATCGTCAGCCAGCTGTAACGCTTACATCTGACGCACTTGGCAGACCTTCGGGAACAGTTGCCGATGATGTAGTAGCTTATCTTAAAAACAATCCATTACCCGATGGAATTCAAATGACTTGGGGTAGTGATATCAAAAGACAAAATGATAGTTTTGGCGCATTGGGCTCTGTATTACTTATTTCATTTCTATTGATTTATTTAATCATGGTAGCTCTATATGATAGTTTTGTTTATCCATTTGTCGTTTTGTTTTCAATTCCTGTTGCTGCTATTGGTGCATTTCTAGCATTGAATTTATCTTTAAATAATTTAAGCTTGTTTGCGTTGCTCGGTTTGATTATGCTAATGGGATTAGTAGTAAAAAATGCCATATTAATTGTGGATTTTACAAATCAATTGAAAGCAGAGGGGAAACATTTCAAAGAAGCATTAATAATTGCCGGAAAAGGTCGTATGCGTCCTATTTTAATGACAACTATCGCCATGATTATAGGAATGCTTCCCATTGCCCTTGGTAAAGGAACCGCTAGTGAATGGAAGAACGGATTAGCTTGGGTAATTATTGGCGGACTATTTTCATCATTGATATTAACTGTTTATTTAGTGCCAATGGTTTATTATTTAGTAGACCGATTAAAAGAGAAAATTGCAAATAGAAAAACGAATTAAAATGAAACAATTAGTCTTATTCGCACTAGTCAGTATATCTTTATTGACCTTATCTTCATTTAATAACCAAAAGGGAGAAACCTATTCTCTAACTGTGGAAGTAAAAGAGTTACAAAATTGCAAAGGTGTTGTTCAATTTGCCTTATACAATAAGGACGGAACTATTCCTGATGAACATTATAAAAAGTGTTGTAAAATATTGAAAGAAAAAATACAAAACGGCACTTCTAAAGTAACCTTTAGTAATCTACCTGTAGGAAAATACGCTGTAAATATTCTTCACGATGAAAATGAGAATGGTGAAATTGACAAGGGGTTTATTTTGCCAATTGAAGGGGTTGGTTTTTCGAATTACCAATCAATTGGATTAACAAACCGACCCAACTTTTCAAAAGCAAGCGTTGACTTAAACAGAGATAAGAAAATCGAAGTAAAAATCATATATTTTTAAAATAGGACTATCTGTTAAAATACCGCGTTCTTTAACAAATAATTTATTGTGCTTAAATCATAATTTTATTTTCTTTGAGCCCTTCTGTATTTTTCGAATTAGTGACATAGAATAGGACTAAATTTGAGCACTAAAAAACACAATATTCAAATATACAGACACTTAACTACCCTGTTTTGTTTTTAATCGCAAATACTCAAGTAAAATCGCAATTTTATTATATAAATTTTAATAGAATTAGAAAAGACAGATTTATCTAGCAAAAAACAGTTAGTAAATAGTTGTATTAAATTGAAAATCAATTAATTATATACTATTTTTTTGCAAAAAAAATAGTATTAGGCATATTATTTTAGAATTCAGAATAAAGTTTTCTTTTTTTCATGGATACTTTTATCATTTTATGATTGTAATCATAAAAAATCATGATTTTTTATTGGAATTTTGCACTGAAATTAACATTAACAGATATAATTATGAAAACATTCAAAGTAATTGCTTCACTTACGATAGCAGCTATCTTTTCGTCATGCGGAGGGGAAGATAAACCAACAACTGCAACTGCAGCTCAAGAAGAACCACAAAGCATGGTAAAAGATGCTGAAACTTATGATCCAAAAAGAGGAGAAGGAAAGTATACTGCAGAGCTACTTGCACTGAGTGATAAATTAGATGAAGCTCAAGCTAAAATTGGGGAAGATGCTTCAAATGTTAAATGTACATCTTGTCATAAAATGACTGATGAAAAATTAGTTGGTCCGGGCTGGAAAGATGTTACAAAACGCAGAACAGGAGAATGGATTATGAACTTTATTACAAATCCAGATCCTATGATTGATAAAGATCCTGAAGCGCAGGCAATGTTAGAATTATGTTTGGTTAGAATGCCAAACCAAAGTTTAACAGATGATGAGGCTAGAGCGATTCTAGAGTATATGAGAAAAGTAGATGGTTTAAAATAAGTACTAAAAAAAAGATATATGAAAAATTTATTTAAAATGGTAGCGTTAACAGGTTTTGTTGCTGCCACTGGTTTACAGTCTTGTAAACCCAAAGACACATCAAATGCAGTTAGTGGAGATGCTGGCATTAAAGCTTATGTTGCACCAGGTAAATACGATGAGGTTTATAACTTTGTAAGTGGTGGATTTAGTGGACAAATGAGTGTTTACGGATTACCATCTGGTCGTTTATTAAGAGTTATTCCTGTGTTTTCCGTAGATCCTGAAAAAGGATGGGGATACAGTGAAGAAACAAAACCAATGCTAAATACATCGCACGGCATGGTTCCATGGGATGATTTACATCATGTTCAACTTTCTAAAACAAATGGAGAATATGATGGAAAATGGGTTTTTGGTAATGCTAATAACACACCACGTGTTGCTCGTATCGATTTAACTACATTTCGTACACAAGAAATCATTGAACTACCAAATAGTGGAGGTAATCACTCATCACCATTTATTACTGAAAATACAGAATATGTAGTAGCTGGAACCCGTTTTAGTGTACCTATGGACGATGCAAATGGAGATGTAGCTATTGATACATATAAAGAAAACTTTAAAGGAACTTTAAGTTTTATTAGTGTTGGAAAAGAAGACGGTAAAATGGATATCGCATTCCAAATTCAATGTCCAGGAGTTAACTTCGATTTAAGTCGTGCAGGTAAAGGTGTTTCTAACGGATGGTTTTTCTTTTCATGTTATAACACAGAACAAGCAAACACATTGTTAGAAGTTAATGCTTCACAAAAAGATAAAGATTTTGTAATGGCAGTTAACTGGAAAAAAGCAGAAGAGTATATAAAAGCAGGTAAAGGAAGAAAACAAGCTGTAAAATATGCTCATAACACTTACAGTGAAAAAACGCATACTGCCACTTCAGAAATTAAGACCGAAGTACTTGTGTTAGATTCTAAAGAATTAAAAGATATTTGTTACTTCATCCCATGCCCAAAATCACCTCATGGTTGCGATGTATCCCCAACAGGAGAATACATTGTTGCTAGTGGTAAATTAGCAGCTGTTATACCAGTATTTAGTTATGACAAAATGTTAAAAGCAATTGCAGCAAAAAGCTTTGACGGTGAATTTGAAGGCATTCCAGTTATTAAATATGAATCTGCATTGTATGGTGAAGTAAAGAAACCAGGATTAGGACCTTTGCATACAGAGTTTGATGCTGATGGTAATGCATATACATCTATGTTCGTATCATCTGAAGTGGTTAAATGGAACATCAAAGACTTAAAAGTAATTGATAGACAACCAACATATTATTCTATTGGTCACTTATGTGTTGTTGGTGGCGATACAAAAAAACCTACTGGCAAATACTTAATAGCTTATAACAAAATCACTAAAGATCGTTATTTACCAACAGGTCCTGAGTTATCTCAAAGTGCCCAGTTGTTTGATATTAGTGGAGAGAAAATGAAATTAATTTTAGATTTCCCAACAATTGGAGAGCCTCACTATGCTCAAGCAGTATTAGCAAGTGTCATCAAAGACAAGTCTGTTAAAATGTTTAAGATTGAAGAAAATGCTCACCCTTATGCTGCAAAAGGAGAAAAAGAAACAAAGGTTGTTAGAGAAGGAAATAAAGTTCATGTATACATGACAGCTATTCGTTCTCATTTAACTCCTGATAATATTGAAGGAATTAAGATGGGTGATGAAGTTTATTTTCACGTAACGAACTTAGAACAGGATTGGGATGTGCCTCATGGCTTTGCTATCAAAGGAGCTGACAATGCAGAATTACTAATTATGCCAGGTGAAACACAAACATTAAAATGGGTACCTACAAAAGTTGGCATCTCGCCTATGTATTGTACAGATTTTTGTAGTGCATTACATCAAGAGATGACTGGTTATGTTAGAGTTTCTCCAGCTGGAAGCAATGTACCTCTTAAATTTGGAACAGGTATAACTAAACCAGAAGTAGCTGCTGCTTCTAAATAATAAACAATATTTTTAAATTAAGGGAGCAGAAAATCGAATTGTCTGCTCCCTTTTTATTTTAACAAGCAATACAATTTATGGACTCAACAGAAAAAAATATTGGAATAATTTCCAAAGGAATACTTGTTATTGCAGGAGCTCTATTAGTAATATCATTATTCAATCCTATTTGGCGAATTGAATTAGATGCTCCTCAATACCCAGAAGGATTAGCTTTAACTATTCATGCAAATAAAATAGGTGGAGATGTAGAAATCATTAATGGATTAAATCATTACATTGGAATGAAAACACTTCATGCTGATGAGTTTATTGAATTTACAATTTTACCATACATTATTAGTGCCTTTGCTTTAGCTTGCTTATTAGTAATTTTAATAAACAAAAAGAAAGCTTTATATCTTTTGTTTGGAGCATTTGTTTTATTTGGTATCATAGCAATGGTAGATTTTTGGAGATGGGAATATAATTATGGACATAATCTAGATCCCAATGCCGCGATTATAGTACCTGGAATGGCCTATCAACCACCACTAATTGGATTTAAACAGCTATTAAATTTTGGAGCTTATTCAATTCCTGATATTGGAGGATGGCTTTTTATAGCAAGCGGTTTACTAATGGCTACAGCAGTTTTTATAGTTTATAAAAAACAAAAAAAATGATAAAAAAAAACACTTCAATATTCATTTTGATAGTACTATTTTTCTCTTTTTGTTCTTGTGAACAAACAAAACCAGATGCTATTAAAATAAATTCCGACAACTGTGATAATTGTGGAATGACAATATCTAATGCTAGATTCGCAGCTATACTTTTTACAAAAAAAGGAAGAACATATAAATTTGACGATATAACTTGCTTACTAGATTACAGAAACGATAATAGAGAAAAAACTGTAGGTGCAGCATTATACGTTTCGAATTTTTTAAATGATAAGCAACTATTGCCCGTAGAAACTGCAATTTATATCAAGGGAGATAATCTAAAAAGTCCAATGGGTGGAAATATTGCCGCATTTGAGAACAAAAAAAGTGCAGATACATGTAAAGTGGATTTTGCAGCGGAGTTTACCGACTGGAATACTATCAATAAATAATGAAACGACTAATAGCCATCCTGTTACTTACTTCAACTACTTGTTTTTTATATGCTAAAACACATGAAGTTGGCAAGGACAAAGTTTACAAAAGCATTAAAAGTGCTTTAGCAAAAATTCACAATGGCGATACTATTAATGTTTACGAAGGGATTTACAAAGAAGGAAATATTATTATTGATAAAGAAGTCGCATTAATAGGAATTAATTTCCCCATTTTAGATGGACAAAAAAAGTATGAAATACTATCTGTAAAATCAGCAAACACTTTAATTTCTGGATTTAGGGTTCAACATTCAGGATATTCAACGTTAGATGACCCTGGTGGAATAAAAGTCTATAACACCAAAAATGTTTCTATTTGTAATAACATTTTAGATGATAATTTTTTTGGCATATATTTACAATATTGCTCAAACTGTATTGTCAAAAACAATTCTATAATATCCTATGGTATTGAAGAACAAAAAATAGGCAACGGTATACACTGTTGGAAAAGTGATAGCCTTCAAATTATTGGCAATAAAGTATCAGGACATAGAGACGGGATATATTTTGAGTTTGTAACAAATTCAGTTATTTGGAGAAATATTTCAGATGGAAATATTCGTTATGGTTTACACTTTATGTTTTCAAATAATGATTCCTATATATCAAATATATTTAGAAATAACGGTGCTGGTGTTGCAGTGATGTTCACTAACAAAGTGAAAATGTTTAATAATATTTTTGAGGAGAATTGGGGCGATGCTGCCTATGGCCTATTTTTAAAGGAAATTTCTGATAGTTTTATTTTTGGAAATAAATTTATCCGAAATACATCTGGAATTCACATGGAAGGAACAAGTAGAATTAAAGTAGAAAGAAATATTTTTGAATCGAATGGCTGGGGTATGAAAATTCAAGCAAGCTGTATGGATAACGAAATTGTTTCTAACAACTTCATAGGAAATACATTCGACATTAGTACGAATGGCTCTCTTGTGCTAAACACCTTTAATGGAAATTATTGGGACAAATACGAAGGGTATGATTTGGATAAAGATAAAATTGGAGATATTCCTTATCACCCACTTAGCCTTTTTTCTGTAATCGTAGAAAATAATCCACCTGCTATGCTTTTATTTAGAAGTTTTATGGTTACACTTCTAGACAAATCAGAAAAAATAATGCCTAGTTTAACACCTGATAATTTTATAGACAATACTCCATTAATGCATTCTTTAAAATTATGATAGAAATAAATAATTTATCAAAGAAATTCGGAAAACTAACCGTTTTAAATGGTGTTAATTTATCTTGCAAGCAAGGAGAATGCATTGCGCTTATTGGCCCTAATGGCTGTGGCAAAACCACAATAATTAAGAGTATTTTAGGAATGGTAATACCTACTCAAGGCACTATAGAATTTAAAGGAGAGTTTATTTCAAAAATTTCGAATACCGTAAACATATTGGATATATGCCACAAATTGGTAGATATCCAGACAATATGACTATTGGGCAAATTTTAGAAATGATAAAAGAAATCAGGAAATCTGGAGAGCAATTAGATGAAGATTTATTAAATCAATTTAAACTACAAGATTTATTTAATAAAAGAATGAGTACGCTCTCAGGCGGAACAACACAAAAAGTAAGTGCTACATTAGCGTTTTTATTTAATCCAGATGTTTTAATATTAGATGAACCAACAGCTGGACTAGACCCTTTAGCCTCTGAAATTTTAAAAGATAAAATTATAACTGAAAAACAAAAAGGCAAATTAATACTCATTACATCTCACTTATTAAGTGAATTAGATGATTTAATAACTCAAATTATTTTTATGCAAGATGGCGTTGTCCAATTTCATAAAACGGTTGATGATCTTAAATCATCAACTGGAGAAGAAAAAATATCAAAAGCAATTGCTAAAATTTTAAAAAATAAAAACAATGAATAGAATAATAAAATTTATTGTTTTAGATATACTAAAAAACAAAATTGTTTTAGTATATACCTTAATATTGTCAATATTATCATGGAGCGTATTTAGCTTGGAGGACAATAGCACAAAGGGATTATTAACCTTATTAAATGTCATTCTGCTAACCGTTCCATTAGTTTCTGTAGTGTTTTCAACTATCTATATTTACAATAGCTCAGAGTTTATTGAATTGCTATTAAGTCAACCAATTAAACGCAGTAAAATTTGGTGGAGTTTGTTTTTCGGACTTAGCACATCTCTATTACTAGCATTTTTTATAGGAACAGGAATACCTATTTTGCTTTATGCGCCATCGGATGTTGGAATGATGATGTTGTTAGTTGGATTCTTTATTACAACCGTATTTGTCGCTATAGCATTTTTAAGTTCTATTTTAACAAGAGATAAGGCTAAAGGAATAGGCATTGCTATTATGCTTTGGCTATTTTTTGCATTGCTCTTTGATGGACTTGTATTATTTGTTCTATTTCAATTTGCCGATTATCCAATTGAAAAAATGATGGTTGGCATAACTGCTTTTAATCCAATAGATTTAGCTAGAATTTTGATTTTATTACATTTGGATGTTTCTGCTATGATGGGATATACAGGAGCTATATTTAAGGATTTCTTTGGAACTTCTCTAGGAATAATAATCGCATTTTTTATTTTGCTTCTTTGGATACTAATTCCTTTTTGGGTTTCTCTAATAAAATTTAAAAGAAAAGATTTGTAAATTAATTGTTAAAGGGCAATTTATAGGAAAGCAAGAGTCCTCTGAACAAGCCAAAGTATTTAAAAATCAATCAGCTGAAAAACGATTAAATCGACAGTAAATTACTATTGATGAAATTATTTAAAAGCAATAATTCAAATTTAGACAAAAGCATTGTTTAATTGTTCTTGTAATCATACCTTTTGTACTCTATAAAAAAAGAAGGCTACCATTACTGACAGCCTTCTTTCTTAATTAAAAAAACAAAACAAAACAAAATTTTAAAATAACTATTATCAAATTCCAAAGTTTTAATGTATCATATTATTGCTGCTGAACAAATAATAAAGCAGAATTACTTTGCCTTTGATTAAGTTATATTTATTGAGGTAGCAATACTTCGTCAATTACGTGAATAATTCCATTAGATGCTTTAATAGAGGCTACGACATGAGCCTTGCCATTAATTACAGGCTTACCATCAACTACTGATATTTTTATATTCCCACCGTTAACTTGGCCTAAATTTCTACCATCAGTTAAAGCCTCTGCTTCAATTACTCCCACATACACATGGTATTGCAAAATATCAACTAATGCATCTTTTTTCTCTGGCTTTAATAAACCTTCTACTGTCCCAGCTGGTAATTTTTCAAACGCAGCATTAACAGGTGCAAAAACTGTAAATGGCCCAGCGTTACTTAATACATCTACTAATTCAGCCGCTTTTACTGCAGCGACTAAAGTTGTATGATCTTTACTGCTCACTGCCACTTGAACTACATTTGGGTTAGACACATCATCTTGAACACCAGATTGCCCTACACCATTAGATTCTTCTGCGGTTGTTGCATCTGAATTTACAACACCATTCTCTTCTGTTTTAGGCTCGGAACTACATGAAAATAATCCAATGGTTCCTACTACAAATAAAAATTTAAAAGTTGCTTTCATAATTTTTTGATATTAATTTTCAACAAAAAGACTGATTTTTTTCTAAATAAATTATGATTAGAATCATAATACTGTGATTATTTTTGTTTGCTTTGGGAAAATACAATCAGTAAAGCTCCTAATAACAATATTAACGAAATTCCAAACAGAATTTCATTTACATATTTAACAACGATATAACCAAAAGCTGCTACTCCTTGAATTGCAAGCACCAATTCATTTAAAAATATACCTACAACAAAAAAACTAAAAGCAACAGTGGTTAATTTATTTACTTCGATTAATTTAAAAGTATATAAATAAGATAGAATAAATAACGAAATAACTGCTAATAAAACTAAATGCAAATAGGCAATAACAATTGGTCTGAAACCGAAGGCAAGATCACTAAGGGCTGGTATCGTTGAACCTAACTGCAATAATAATTTTATAGAAAATGAAATTCCAACAAACAAAAACAAATACGTCTGAAATTTATTTAAAGTAGTTCCTGCTTTTAAAGCTATTTTAATTGCTTTTATTATTTTAATCCAAGCAATCACTTGTACAAATGCTGCTATAACAACTATTATGTAAAGCCAAATAGGCAGTTTTGCCCATAACGTTGACAAGAAATAGGCAGGGATAAGTGAAATACAAAATAATTTAAAAAAAAATTTGTCGTATTTAAATAAAGGGAATATAGCATTGCATTCACTAAAAAACAACCCAAGGCATGTAAAAATAAAAAAACCGTTATACTGAAAATGAAGATAAAAATAAACGGAAGCCAAATACCAGTGTTCATTAAAATTTCTGGAAGCCATTATATATGCTAAATAAAATGTTCCAACTGATGAAATAATATTAAACAACAAGGCCGCCTTAAACCAAGATTTAGAAGGATTAGAAGCATCTATTTTATCTAAATCTTTAAAATAGAAAAACGCAAAAAAGCAGGCAATAACAATTGTAATTGTGGAAAGAACAATTGATAATGCACTATACCCCTGATAGGAGAATGAAAAAAGCATACCATATGAACAAATCAAATTTGCAACAAGAATTCGATTGTAATTTTTAGTATCTAGAAATTGATTTTTTTTTATTATGAAGTGAATCATTAATACATAAAGAGCCTGTGTAATCCAGCCAGCGAATGCAAAATGAGAATGTGCATGTTGTATGTTTTTTTGACTAAAATAGGGGAAATCAAAACCAATTTTATACCTCATTAAAACACCTAGCATTGCAACAATAAGTAAATTAACCAATGATAGTTTTAACCAAAATTTAACATTAAAAGACATAATCAATAAATTAGTTTTCGTTCAACAATTTGAACCGTTTTTTGTGTCTTCATTTTCGCCAATGTTCTAATGACTGTTTCCACTCTTAATCCAGTATAATTAGCGATTTCTTGACGAGTATAGGGAATTTCGATTTCCTCATTCTCCCTATTGTTTTTCTTCTTGTAATTATTGAGAAAACTTATAATTCTAGTTTCTGGCGTATTATTAATAATTTCTCGTGTAGTAATTGCTTGTCATAAATCCGTTTAGATAAAAGCATAATCATCCTTTTCTGGAAATCAGAATTTTGATCTAAAATTTCTAGAAATTTTTCTTTCGATAATTTTAAAACAATTGAATCTTGGCAAGCGACAGCTGAAGAAGGGTAATTTTCATTTATAAACAAGAGAGGCTCACCAAAACTACATCCAGCTTTAAATTCTGATTGAGTAAATTCCCTCCCATCGATATTGGTGATGAATACTTTAACGGTTCCTTCCAGTATTTGGTAATAAAACTTAGGAACATCATTTTCGTGAAATATATAATCCCCTTTTTTGAATTTCTTAGCAATAGCCCCCCATTTTATTAGTAAATCAGTGTCAATTTGCATGTACAGATTTTTAATGGCTCAAATATAAGAAAAAAACAGAAATTAGGGGCGCAAAATTACTTTTAATATATTGTTATTAAAATGATTTAAATCATGTTAATTTAATTTATAAGTATTTGATTATAAATAAATTGAAATAAGTTCTTAATTGGGTTATAAGAAAGCCTTCAAATCAGCTGATTTAAAGGCTTTCTTTATGGAAATAGAATAAATTATCCCTTTTTTACAAATTTTGCAAGAATAACAATCGTTTGCTCGTTAATCTTCCCTTCTATTTGTTCGGCATTATCAAATACCAATTTAATTTTCTTCACAACAGTTCCTTTTGAAGCAGTAAAATTGGTTCCTTTTACATTCAAAGCTTGTGTAAGCACAACGGTATCACCATTTTCAAGAATGTTTCCAAATGCATCTTTATGAACATCGGCTTTTTCAAACGCGCTCAATGCCCATTGGATTGTATTTTCATCATAATCAACTGAACTGATTAAATCACTCGCCCACGCTTCCTCTTTTAAACTATGAAGTATGCGGTAGCTCAATGCTTGCACACTTGCCTCCGGATTCCAAATACTTCCTTCCAAACAACGCCAGTGAAAACTTGCGTCTTTATTATCGATGGATGTAAAACAAGTATTGCAAAGCGCAACCTGGTTTTCAATAACATCATCATTTTTAGGACTTACGGTATATTCAATTGTTGCTTCTTCCGCATTACAAAGCTCGCATTGCCCTTGATTTCTATCTTTTAATTTTTGATTGATTGACATCGGATTCTTTTTTAATTATGATTATAAAAAATTCAATTTTACTAATTGAGCGACAAAAGTAGAAGATATTTTAGAATAAGCATCCTGCACTAGCTGTTTAGAATTTCTCTTAATTACATTATCGTCCTTTAAACAATCCTAATTGCTATTTTGTATACTTTATTATCTTTATACAATAAATCAGAACGCTATGATTAAACAATCGAAAGACAATGTTTTCAATATGCTCGTAATTGTTGCGGCACTTGGTTATTTTGTTGATATATATGACTTATTATTATTCCTAGTAGAACGAAGAGATAGCTTAAAAGAAATTTTAGGTGCTACCGCTAGTAATGATGAAATACAACGTGTAGGCAAGCAGTTATTAAATTGGCAAATGGGCGGAATGCTTATTGGTGGAATATTTTGGGGGATATTGGGCGATAAAAAAGGTCGACTTTCTGTATTATTTGGTTCGATTTTACTTTATTCCATTGCCAATATTGCTAATGGATTTGTTCAATCGGTTCCACAATATGCTATTCTAAGATTCATTTCTGGTTTTGGATTAGCAGGTGAATTGGGAGCTGGTATTACTTTAGTGAGTGAAACCATGAGTAAAGAAAAACGAGGAATAGGCACCATGATTGTCGCTACCATTGGCGTATTCGGAGCTGTTGTTGCTGGATTTATGGGAAATGTGATTGAAAACTGGAGGTATTCTTTTTTCCTAGGGGGAGGAATGGGGCTGGCTTTATTACTTATGCGAATTGGCGTTTTTGAATCAGGAATGTTTGAATCAGTGAAAGAGAAAAAGGTAGCAAGAGGAAACATTTTAAGTTTATTTAAAAGTAGAAAAAACACATTCAAATACTTGAATATTATTTTAGTGGCTGTTCCTGTATGGTATGTAATGGGCGTATTGGTTGGCTTTGCCCCAGAAATGATGGACAAGCTTGGCGTAAAATCATTTGTCCCGGAAAATGGCAAATGTGTAATGTTTGCTTATCTAGGAATTACGATCGGAGACTTTGGAAGCGGTTTACTTAGTCAGCTTTTAAAAAGCAGAAAAAAAGCCTTAGGTACTTTTTTATTTTTAACAGGGATTGGAATTGTACTCTATTTCACGGTTGCAACTTATTCCGAAGCAGCATTTTATTCAACCATTTTGTTTATTGGATTCGCAACAGGTTACTGGGCTGTATTTATGAGTACTGCATCTGAATTATTTGGAACAAATATAAGAGCAACGGTTACAACAACGGCACCCAACTTTGTAAGAGGTTCGTTAATTTTGTTACCATGCTAATTGATTTGATTGGTCTTTACACAAATCGAATAGAAGCAATTATCATAACAGGTGTTATCCTATTTGTAATTGCAATTATTTCACTTTGGAAATTGGAAGAGACATTTAACAAAGATTTGAATTATCTAGAAGAATCACACATTGTTTAAAAAACGAAAATGAACAAAAAAACAGTAGTAATTGGAGCATCAGACAATCCAGAACGTTATGCTTACAAAGCAACGATTGCTTTGCAAAAGCACAATCATGAAGTAGTACCAATTGGAATTAGGACAGGGATTATTAATGGTTTAGAAATCATTTTAGACAAGCCAATTGTTCCTGATGTAGACACTGTAACACTTTATGTGGGCCCGCAAAATCAAGATGCATGGAAGGAGTACATACTAAGCTTAAAGCCAAAGAGAGTGATTTTTAATCCAGGAACCGAAAATCCTGAATTCGAAAAACAATTACAAGAGCACTCTATTGAGCCTGTAGAAGCGTGCACATTGGTAATGTTATCGATCGGAAATTATTAAAATACAAAAGCGTGTTTCAGATTTGAAACACGCTTTGTAAAATTTTAATCACAAACTATAATCTAATTATTTCTTTTTTTTGTTCTTTTGACAACTCTTTAGATTTATCTATAGTCTTTGCTGTTGCCGTTTTTTTAATTGGCTTTACCTGATTAATTTTTGCTGGCTTAGTTGTTCTTTTAGGCCCATCTTGAAATGTTTGAGCAAACATAGCTGTTGAAACTATTCCAACGAAAGCTAAAATCAATGTTGTTTTTTTCATTTTTTAATGTTTTAAATTTAGTAGGTTATTTGCAATCCTAATGCCAAACTAATATCAATCTGTTAAACAACGTTAAATTGCGGCTAAAATTACAGCGCATGCTGTTTTTATCTCATCCAATGAAATTGTTAAAGGTGGTGCAATTCGCATACTGTGTGCGTTAAATAAGAACCAGTCGGTAATGACTCCATTTTCAATACACGTATCAATTATACGTTTATTCTCTTCATAGGAATCGAATTCAATTGCCAGCAACAAACCTTGTCCGTGAATTGATTTTATTTTAGGATGTACGAGCATGGTTCTAAACAGTGCTTCTTTTTCAGAGACAGATGCTACTAATTTTTCTTCGAATATTACATTTAAAGTTGCTAAACTTGCTGCACAAGAAACAGGATGACCACCAAATGTTGTAATATGACCAAGAATAGGATTATTAGTGAGTGTCGACATTATTTCTTGGGAAGAAACAAATGCACCAATTGGCATCCCTCCTCCCATTCCTTTTGCCAAGCACAAAATATCAGGAACAAAATTAAAATGTTCGAATGCGAATAATTTTCCAGTACGACCAAATCCACATTGAATTTCATCTGAAATCATCAAAGCACCTACTTCCGAACAACGTTTTCTTAGTCCAACTAAAAAATCATTTTGAGGAACAATCGCACCTGCCTCTCCTTGAATAGTTTCAACAACAACACAAGCTGTTTTAGATGTAATTTCTTTTAACTGATCTCTATTATTATATTCTATTTGTTTGGTATCAGGCAATAACGGACGATAGGCATTTTTGAATTCTTCGCTGCCCATAATACTTAAACTCCCATGAGTGCTTCCATGGTATGCATTTTTGAATGAAATAATTTCGGAACTTCCGGTGTAACGTTTTGCTAATTTCATGGCGCCTTCAATTGCTTCGGAGCCAGAATTTACAAAATACGATGCACTTAAATTTTCCGGCAAAATATCACTCAATGCTTTTGCTAAATTTACCTGTGGACTTTGAACATACTCATACACCATTAAGTGCATGTATTTATCCAGTTGATTTTTTATTGCAGCAACAACATTCGGGTGACGATGCCCCACATTGGAAACAGAAATCCCTGCAATTAAATCAATGTATTTTTTTCCTGATGTGTCAAATAGATAAACACCTTCTGCTTTTTCTATTTCTAAAGCCAATGGCGTTACACTGGTTTGTGCAACATGATTTAAAAACAATTGTCGTTGTGATAACATAAGGCGAAGTTAAATAATTTTAACATGCGATTGACTTTGTCAATTTTTAAAACTATGTTTATATTCAAAATAAGATCATGAAAAAAATTATTTTACTTTTTTTAATCATCCTAAGCTATGGACTTAGTGCCCAGGACACCTTACTATTAAGAGATAGCAATTCACTACTAGTTATAATTAAGGAGATAAGTGCTGAAAATATAAAATATACACGCTTTGATTTTCAAGATGGACCATCCTATATCCTTTCAAAGATAGTATAAATGAAATACGATTTTTTTCGGGACTTAAAGAAAGTTTTTCCACCTATAAATCAAAACAAACAATTGATGCATATTCCAAACATCCCACTAAAAGAGGAGAAAGTGTTGAAAGAATAGATTTAGATGGGAATCGATACCACTACAAAGGAGAAACATACCGATACAGGGAGATATCTGAAATAGCATTCAATAAGTGCGATAATAAAGACTTAATACTTCTCATGAATCAGAAAAAGAACAATCAAATATTATATGGCGTTTCATTTATTGGTATCCCCATCACCGTTGTTGGAGCTGCAACATGTGTTATCGGGGCATTTGACATGTTGCTGGGAGGAAGCGGTGATTTCCTTAAAGCTGGCGCACTTATAACTGCAGGTGGTGTAATCACCTTGAGTGTAAATACGTATTCCCACCTACGTATAAAATACTTAAACAAAAAAATAGTAAAAGTTTATAACGAATCCTTTTAAAGAAATGCTCTACAATCTACTCCGATTATTAATGCGGATTACAAGTTCAATTTTTTTTAAATCAATTACGATACGAAACAAAGAACTTGTACCTGAATCCGGACCATTAATGGTATTAGCAAACCATCCAAGTACATTCATGGATCCGATTGTTATTGCAACAATTTTAAACAGAAAAGTGTATTTTTTAGCAAAAGGAGAATTGTTTAAAAGCAAGTTTACTAAATGGCTATTACCAAAATTCAACATGATTCCTGTTTATAGAAAACAAGATGATCCAAGCTTAATGAACAAAAATGAAGAAACATTCATTAAATGTTATGAGCATTTGGAAAATGGTGGAGCCATTCTTATGTTTCCAGAAGGAATAAGTATTACTGAACGAAAACTAAAACCAATAAAAACGGGTGCTGCAAGAATTGTATTGGGAGCAGAGGCAAGAAATAATTTTAAACTCAATACAAAAATCATTCACATAGGATTGAATTATGAAAATCCACATAAATTTAACCGCCATTTATTTGTAAATATAAATCCAGCTATCAACGCTTCTAATTATAAGGAAGAATATAGCAAAGATAGCTTTAAAGCTGCACAAGACCTTACAGATGAAATCACAAAAGAGTTAGAAAAATTAGTAATTGATATTGAAGATAAGCATACCGATGAGTTAGTTAAAAACATTGAAGTACTTTACAAATACAAAGTAAGTAAAGATTTAGGAATAAGCGAGGATGATAAATCGAGGGATTTTATCATCACAAAAAACATTGTAGAAACCGTAAATTATTACAAAGTAATAGAACCTAAGCGTGTGGAGAGCATGAAAAATCGCTTAGCCATCTATTTTGAAAATTTAAAAAAATCAGGGTTAAGTGATGGAGATATTTTGAACAATCAAAAAAATGATTCCTTTTTATTAAGTAATTTAAAAGCACTTTTAACCATCATCATCGGATTTCCATTTTATGTTTATGGATTAATAAACAATTTTTTGCCTTTTGAAATTCCAGGCTTTTTAGCGAGCAAAATCACAAAATCAATTGAATTTAGAGGTGCAATAGGAATGGTGGGTGGAATGTTTACTTTTTTAATATTTCATTCGGTACAAATCATTATTGTATGGAAGTTGACACATATTCAGTGGCTTACAATAGCTTATGCGGTAAGCTTACCACTTAGCGGATTATTTACGTATTGGTATTATCACACGGTATTAGAAATAAAAAACAAATGGTTGTTGATGATGGTATTTTATAAAAAAAGCGTATTCATTTCAAACCTTATTACAGAAAGAGAAAATTTAATTTCTGAATTTGACAAGGCAAAAAATGAATACGCTCAAACAATCACAAACAACTAATGTTTGTTTGCACAATTGTACTTATAAATGTGCAGCAACGAATTTGTAAAATTCTGATTTTAAATCAGCATAAATCTTTTTAAAGGTTTCTACCTTATCGTTGATTACAGCATGGTCAGCAAATAATTTTTTATCGATAGCAATCGGGTTTTCTTTTGCATATTTAGTCAACCATTGTTCGTGTTCGTTAACATGGTGATTCAAAATATCTAATTGCTCTTTTTGAATAATGAACTGATTTTGGAAATGTTCCACTTTTTTACGAACATCGTCAGCGTTATTTTTAGAAATAACTTCTTCTAATCTTTTTTGGTAAATTTTTAATTCATCAGAATAAAACTTAGCCTCATTTAACCATAATTGGTGTTCGAAATGTAATTCGTCAATGTGTTTTGTTCTTGTTGCAGTTGTCATAGCTTTTATTTTTAGGTTTATAGAACAAAAATACATCTATAACACTAAGCACTAAATGATAAGCGTCACCGTAAAACCTGATTAATATCAGTTTTTACAATTTAGCAATCAAATCAAGCACTCTGCGTTCAATTTCATCGCGTACTTCATTAAACTGATCTGGCTCCATGTGTTTAGGATCTTCTAATTTCCAATCGTCACGATGGTCAGCTATAACAAAGGGACATTCATCACCACACCCCATCGTAATTGCATAATCATATTTTACCTTAGGTATTTCATCTAAGGATTTTGAATCGTGCTGCGTTAAATCATAACCCACCTCTTTCATTGCGGCAATTGCCTTTGGATTGATAATGCCGGAAGGACGAGAACCACTACTATACACTTCCACTTTTCCTTTTCCATGAATTTTGGCAAAAGCTTCTGCCATTTGACTTCTATTCGAATTTTCGACACAAACAAATAATATCTTTTTCATCGATAAATAATAAATTTAAATTTTATGGATAATCTATCTAATTTCTTATGAATTCAAACCATTAACAGTAGCTGGGTAATATTTTTTCCTGAACCAAAAAGCCAATTTCACTAATGCTATTAATGCTGGCACTTCTACTAAAGGTCCAATTACTCCAGCAAAGGCTTGCCCCGAATTAATTCCAAAAACACCAATTGCGACAGCTATGGCTAATTCAAAATTATTACCAGTAGCTGTAAACGACAGGGCTGCATTTGTAGAATAATCGGCTCCTAATTTTTTAGCGGCTAAAAATGTAACAACAAACATTACAGCAAAATAAATCACCAATGGAATTGCAATACGAACAACATCAAAAGGAATTTGAACTATTAATTCCCCTTTTAAACTAAACATTACAATAATTGTAAATAGAAGTGCTACAAGTGTAATCGGAGAAATGAATGGAATAAACTTTTGTTGGTACCATTCCTCTCCTTTTAATTTAATTAACGAATAACGACTTACAACACCAGCAATAAAAGGAATTCCTAAATAAATAAAAACACTTTCTGCAATCTGAGAAATGGTAATGGATATTTCTAAGCGTTGCATTCCAAAAATTTCGGGAACAACCGTTAAATAAAAATAAGCATAACCTGAGAATAAAAACACTTGCAATAAACTGTTAATTCCAACCAAACCAGCAATGTATTCACGATTACCTCCTGCTAATTCATTCCAAACAATAACCATTGCTATACAAGGTGCAATACCGATTAACACAAGTCCTGTTCTATACTCAGGATAGTCATTTAAAAAGATGTATGATAGCACAAACATAAAAAAGGGAGCAATAATCCATGTAATGAACAAGGACATTGCAAGTAATTTTATATTTTTAAATACTTGAGGAATTTTTTCGTAACGAACTTTGGCTAAAGGAGGATACATCATCAGTATTAAGCCAATGGCTAATGGAATGTTTGTTGTTCCACTCGACATTGAATTTATAAATGTTGCTGTTGATGGAATAAAATAACCGATGGCAACACCAATGAGCATAGCTAAAAATATCCATATAGTTAAATAACGATCTAAAAATCCTAATCGTTTTCGTTCATGAGTGGGAGCGCAATTGTTTGCCGACATAGTTATTTCTTTTTAAAGCTACAGTACGTAAAATTTTGAGTTGTATTAAATGGTGTTGGATGAACTTCATCAACACACTTAATCTTTTCGAATGTATTCGAGAATTGATTTGCTAGCTCATCTTTTGAATATTGTTTGACATTGATGCCACTGCATTTTAATGGACCAGAATCAGAGAAAGTAGCAAGCATCATTTTACCATTTGGCTTTATATAGTTAGTGGTAATTGAAACGTACTTATCTACATCATTTGAATCCGACAAGAAATGAAAAGCGGCTCTATCGTGCCAATAATCGAATGTAACAGGTGCTTTGAAATCCAATACATCAGATACAATCCAATTAACACGATTTGCTTTGTCACCCAATCTTATTTTCAAACGATTTAAAGCGTGTTCTGAGATATCCAGTGCATATACATTTTGATAGCCATTATTAACTAAATAATCTATAAAGTAAGAATCGCCAGAACCTACATCTATAATTGTAGCATCTTTTGGAACCGAATTCGATTCAAAAAAATCAATACTTGACTTTGGAACTGGCTGATGCCAACTCACTTCTGTTTGTTGTTTCTGAGAAAATACACTTTCCCAATGTTCTTTCTTGTTCATACCAATAAAATTTAATTACAACATCCGCTATTAGGTGTGCAACAGTTGGAAGCTGAAGTTTGTAATTCTTTTAAGTTTACTTTTAATTTTTCTGTTGGAATACCACATTTATCTTGCGCCAAGCAATTTGTTTGTTTAGCAGTTAAAACAAAGGATTTTCCATTAAAATCCAAGCCATATCTACCAATTGTAGCAGTTTGGTATTCTACTTCAATTTCGAAATCTTTTATTCCTATTGCTTTTTCCGACAAATCGATGATGTTCAATAATTTAGCTGGTGCTAAACGATGATCAAAATCATTTGCTTCCCATAATTGAAAATTCACAAAATGTTCTTCACGAACAGTTCCTCCACAATCAATAAAGTGCTTTGTTGTTAATCCTACTTCTGTAATATGAAAGTGAGCAGGGACTGCCGTTCCGTTATCTTGTATAAATTCAACGGTTGATAGTGCTGTTAATTTGTTTTTAAATTCTGATAATTTCATGATGTCTTTTTTTTAGTAGTTATGATTTAATTTTTAGCAACATTTTGTTTTCATGGATTCAAAATTCATTTTAAAAAGATCCAAAAATATTTCTTTGGCTATTTTCCAATTCTCTTTATCTATACAATAACATACGCGTGGCCCATCAATCTCACCTTTAATAAGACCTGCATTTTTGAGTTCTTTTAAATGCTGTGACACAGTAGATTGCGATAATGGCAAATGCTCTACAATATCGTTGCAGATGCATGATTTTTGTTCCGATAAAAATTTAATAATTGCAACTCGAGCGGGATGAGACAATGCTTTTGCTATTTCTGCAGCTTTTATTTCATCCGTTTCAAAATCTAGTTTTTTGCTGTAAGCCATAATAGATATTATATATCGCAAATATACGATTAATAATATTCCAAAAGCAAGAATTTTTTAATTTATTTTATTAGAAATATGCCTTTATCTTATCAATAAAGGATTTTGGGGCTGGACAAGGACGGTTCGTTTTCATGTCGATAAAAACCAATGTTGTGTTTCCTGTGTTTAATAATTCATTTTTCTGATTATAAATTTCATAATCAAACGTAATGCGAGCAGTTGGTAATTCTTTGATGGTCGTTTTTATAATAAGTAGGTCATCGTAAAAGGCTGGTTTATGGTATTTTATGTTACATGTATATACAGGTAGCATCACACCATTATCTTCCATATCCTTGTAACTTGAACCTAATTGACGTAATGCCTCTACCCTACCCACTTCAAAATATTGCGTATAATTCCCATAATACACATATCCCATTCTGTCGGTTTCGGCATAACGAACCCTAATTGTTGTTTCAGAAATATACATTTTTGCTTTTTTTATCGAATGAATATACAAATTATATTAATTCTAAAATCAAAAAAAATAAAAATAAATTATCTTTTTAATAACCTTCATTCCCTTGCAAATGCTTATAATTGTAGTGAAAATTAAACAAGCTCAACTCCCCATGAATGCACTACTAAAACAGCTATGCTGTTTGCTCCTTTCATTATATTTACTACAAAGTTGTTCCCATCCAACAAAAATTGTCAAAATTGAAAAATCGACATTGGAGTTAAATGCAAAATCAGAAACCGATTCTGTTTTTACCTATACGATTAGTCCATATAAAAATAAAATGGATGCAATTATGAATGAAGTTTTAATTGTATCAGATCAAGAATTATTAAAAGGATTGCCTGAAAGTAGTTTGGGCAATTTTGTGAGTGATGCCGTTTTGAAAAAAACAAATGACAAGTACAAACCTGCTGATGGAAAACTTGCCGACATTTGTTTACTAAATAATGGGGGCTTAAGAGCTCAACTTCCGAAGGGCACAATTACAAGAGGTAAAGTATTTGAATTAATGCCATTCGAAAACAGTGTTGTTGTACTTACACTATCAGGCGAAAAAACAAAGGAATTGTTTGATGCAATGGTTGCCAATAATGGAGCACCTTTTTCTGGGGCAACAATTATAGCAAAAGGAAAAAAAATAAAAGAACTAAAAATTGCAGGAGCTGATTTTGATATTAATAAAACTTATAAAATTGTAACTTCCGATTATTTATCGGCTGGTGGCGACAAATACGACTTTTTCAAAAATCCACTTAAAACAGATACAGTTAATTATTTATTGAGAGATGCAATCATTGATTATTTAATTGATGAAAACAAAAAAGGAAACACATTAAAATTTGCTATAGATGGACGAATTAAATTTGAATAGCAGAAGAAGCTTCTTAAAAAAATCGCTGATTGGTGGTGCTGGAATTTTTGCATTGAATGCAATTCCAACCGATGTATTTGCAAAAACTGATTTGGTAAAAATCACCTTGTTGCATACAAATGATGTACACAGCCATATTGACCCATTTCCAGACAATGATCCTAAATATCCAGGATTAGGTGGGGCTGTTCGAAGAGCAGCATTGATAAAAAAAATAAGAACAGAAGAAAAAAATGTTTTATTATTAGATGCGGGCGATATTTTTCAAGGCACTCCCTACTTTAATATGTATGGTGGAGAATTGGAATTTAAATTAATGAGCATGATGGGTTATGATGCAAGTACAATTGGCAATCACGATTTTGATAATGGAATTGATGGATTAGTAAAACAATTACCACATGCAAATTTCCCTTTTATAAATTGCAATTATGATTTTTCGGACACAGCAATGAATGGAAAAACATTGCCCTACAAAGTATTTATAAAAGATGAAATTAAAATTGGCGTATTTGGAATTGGAATTGAATTAGATGGTTTGGTAGATAAACGAATGTATGGGAAAACAATCTATTTAAACCCAGCAGAAAAAGCAGCACAAGTTTCACACCGATTAAAATTTGAAGAGAAATGTGATTTGATTATTTGTTTATCGCATTTAGGATTTACTTCTAAAGCAGGAAAAATAAATGATGTGGACTTGGCAAAACAATCAAAAAATATTGATTTAATAATAGGAGCCCATACACATACTTTTTTAGATACACCATTAGAATACGAAAATAGTGATCAGAAAAAAGTATTGGTGGCACAAGTGGGATGGGCAGGAATTCGATTGGGTAGAATTGACTATATTTTTGAGAAAAAGACCAAGAAAAAGGCCTCGGAAGGCTACTCTATAAAAATTTCCAAAAAGTCAATAGCAATCTGATATTTTTTTTAACTTTTTTTCTTAATTATTTGTTAGGAATAAATTAAAGTTGTATATATTTACGGCTCAATAGCGATTACACAGGATTATAGGATATACTAAACATAAAGTTTAACAAAATATAAATTACAGAAGAGAATGGAGAAAGCATACGTAAAAGTTTGGGAGAGTTGTCTGGAGATAATAAGAGACAATGTTAGTTCACAGAGTTTCAAAACATGGTTCGAACCGATTAAGCCGGTAAAATTAAGCAACAGCGTTTTAACAATACAAGTTCCAAGTCAGTTCTTTTATGAATGGTTAGAAGAACACTATATTACCTTATTAAAGAAAACAATTAAAAAGGAATTAGGAACAGAAGGAAGATTAGAATATTCTATCGTTATGGAGAATTCCCATAACTCATCAAAACCATTTACGGTTAAGATTCCAACAAATAGCAAAAAAGAATTAAAGAATCCATCGGTATCAATGCCGATTGATTTGAATCAAAATACAATCCGTAATCCATTCATTATTCCTGGATTAAAAAAGGTAAACGTTGAATCTCAATTGAATGCAAATTATTCATTCGAAAATTTTGTAGAAGGAGATTGTAATCGTTTGGCTCGTTCTGCTGGATTTGCTGTTGCAAATAAACCAGGAGGAACTGCATTCAACCCTTTATTAATATATGGTGGTGTTGGATTAGGAAAAACACATTTAGCACATTCTATTGGTATTCAAATTAAAAATGAATTTCCAAATAAGACTGTATTATATGTATCATCAGAAAAATTCACACAACAATACATTGATTCAGTAAGAAACAACAATCAAAATGATTTTGTACATTTTTATCAAATGATTGATGTATTAATTATTGATGATGTTCAATATTTTGCTGGAAAAGAAAAAACACAAGATGTTTTCTTCCATATATTCAACCACTTACACCAAACAGGAAAACAAATCATTTTAACTGCTGATAAACCACCAGTTGAATTACAAGGATTTGAACAACGTTTATTGTCTCGTTTCAAATGGGGCTTAGCTGCTGATTTACAAACGCCTGGTTTGGAAACTCGTATTGCAATTCTTGAGAAAAAATTATACACCGATGGTATTGACTTACCAAAAGAAGTAATTGAATATTTAGCATACAGCATCACAACCAATGTTCGTGAGTTAGAAGGAGCATTAATTTCTTTGCTTGCTCAGTCATCAATGAACAAAAAAGCAATTACATTGGAACTTGCGAAGCAAATGATTGACAAATTTGTTAAAAATACTGCTCGTGAAGTATCAATTGATTACATACAAAAAGTGGTTTGTGATTATTTTGACTTACCAATCGAACTTTTGAAATCGAAAACACGTAAACGTGAAGTTGTTCAAGCACGTCAAATTGCTATGTATTTTGCAAAAAGTATGACTAAATCATCATTAGCAACTATTGGCTTACATTGTGGTGGAAAAGACCATGCTACTGTTTTGCATGCTTGCCGTACAGTTAACAACCTTATGGATACTGACAAACGATTCAAAAATTACATTGATGAATTGAATAAAAAAATCAGCATTCAATAAGAATACCTCAAAAATGTCTATAAAAAATAGGAATCAGAACATCTGATTCCTATTTTTGTTATATACTAAACCTTAAGCTTATGGTAATTAATAGTAAATCGTTAATTAAGTTAGCATTATCATTATTGCTTACACTCCCATTTGCACTCCAAGCACAACTTTATAATTTTCAAACTTATTCATTAGATGAAGGACTTTCACAATCAGAGGTCAATACCATTTATGAAGATAGTAGAGGTTATTTATGGATAGGAACATCAGGAGGAGGATTAAACCGATTTGATGGAAAATCGTTTAAAGTATATGAAGAAAAAGATGGCTTGTGCGGACAAGTGATTAATGCTATTTCTGAAGATGTTAATAAGAACATGTGGTTTGGAACTCGGTTCAATGAATTGTGCCAATTTAATGGACAAACATTTACAAGCTACAGCAAGACGAATGAAAAATATTTTTCTGGCGGTTATGTAGAATTCATTACAAATGATGACAATAACAATTTGATTGTAATTAAAAACCATGAAATACTTTTATTTGATGGTAAACAATTCAGTCAACTTGAAATACGAGGCGATTCACTAAAATACTTTGATGTTAATTGCTATAAAAAAGACAGTAGAAACCTTATCTGGATAGGGACAGACCAAGGATTATTGGTATTAAAAAACAAAACATTAGTACGAATTGCTGACAATGAGCATATTAATGCAGCAAATATTACATCTATTACAGAAGATAAAAACGGAAACTTATGGGCCGTAGAAAATCGATCAATCTTCCATAAAATAAAAATCATTGGCCCTTCACACTATCAGGTAAAAGCAAGTAAAATCGACTCCATAAATATTCCAACAAGTGCAACCATTAGCGCTATTCATTTTGATCAGCAAAATCAATTATGGGTATGTACTCAAAATGAAGGACTATATAAAATAACAAAAAAACAAGTGCTGCATTTTAATCAATCAAATGGAATGCCAGTAGATAATATAAAATGTATCTACGAAGATAAAACAGGAAACTTATGGATTGGTACTGGTGGCGGTGGTTTAGTAAAATATACCAACCAAGCATTTACCTACTACGACAACCTGCAAGGATTAAATGAAAAGATATTTTCGCCATCAATGCTGATAAAAAGAAACATTTGGGTAGGAACAAGTTTGCATGGACTGTATAAATACGATGGAAAAGCGGTTACCACATTCCCAACAATAACTGCAGAAACACGATGCATATTTACAGACAGCAAAGGAAATGTGTGGATAGGTAATAACCAAGGATTAAGCATATACAATGGTTCTACATTTACACCTTATAAAAATAAAGAAGTAAAAAATGTAAGAGCAATTTTTGAAGATTCGAATGGTATAATTTACATAGGAACACGAGGAAATAGAGTTTTTGTGGATAATGGTAAAACTGTTGTGCAATTGGATGAGAGCATTGGTTTAACGAATGATAATGTGTATTCATTTATAGAAGATAAGAATGGATACATTTGGATGGGAACAGGCAATGGTGTATACATTTACAATCATGAAAAAATTATCAAACATTTAACAAAAGGATTATGCAATACCTATGCAGGTAGCATGGTAAAAGATAAGTTTGGTAATATTTGGGTAGGTACAGATAATTGCGTGGGTTGGTTCAATGGTACTGAAATAAAAAGTGTAACAACAAAAGAAGGACTTACATCTGGTACTGTTTACCTAATGAATACAGATAGTTATGGAAATATTTGGGTAGGTACCAATAAAGGACTTGATAAAATTACACTGAATGAAAAAGGTGAAATTGCTACAATTCGAAATTATGGAAAAGCAGAAGGATTTAAAGGAATTGAATGCAACTCACGTGCAACATGCATTGATGGAAATGGCGATTTATGGTTTGGAACCATTAAAGGAGCTATAAAATTTAGTCCGAGTGAAGAACTCCTACGCAATAGAGAAACACCCAAGGTTGCAATACAAAATGTAAAACTTTTTTATGAAGATGTGAATTGGACTGAGTATTCAGATACTTTATCACAATGGTACAATTTACCATTGAATACTATTTTTACACACGATAAAAATCATATTACATTTAACTTTAGTGCTATTAGCAAAACCTTTCCTGAAAACATAAAATACAGTTTCAAATTAGAAGGTTTTGATAAAAACTGGAGTCCAACAGAAGAAATACAAACAGCAACCTACTCCAACCTTCCTCCTGGTGTGTATCGTTTTTTAGTAAAAGCCGAAAACAAAGACGGTGTATCCAATGAAGAGTTTGCCGAGTTTGACTTTACTATAAAACAACCTTTCTGGACAACATGGTGGTTTATTATATTTTGTACTGTTGGTTTCTTCGGTTCAATATATGGATACAACCAATATCGAAAACGTAAACATTTATTGCAAAAAGAACGTTTCGAAAAAATCATCAAAGACAGAACTGCTGAGATTATTAAAAAACGAGATGAGAATGAAATACTTTTAAAAGAAGTACATCACCGTGTAAAGAATAATTTACAGATTATCAATAGCTTGATCAATATTCAATCGGATTATGTTTCGGATCCTAAAGCAACTGAGCTTTTCAGAGAGATTCGAAATAGAATCAGAACGATATCATTGGTTCATGAAAAACTTTACAAATCAGAAGACTATGGACGTATTAATGTGAAAGAATACATTAACATGTTGGTGGAAAATTTAATTGAGACCTACAGCTACAACAAAGAAATTGAATTAAAACTCGATTTGGAAGTACAGCATTTTAATTTGAATACCATTATTCCGTTGGGATTGTTATTGAATGAAATTATCTCCAACTCATTTAAATACGCGTTTAATGAGGTGAACAATGGAATTATTGAAATTGAATTGCATAAATCGAATGTGAAAGAAGAATACACTATTATTATTGGCGATAATGGAAAAGGCTTTAATGATGAGGTATTCAACAATGAAACAACTACATTGGGATTAGAATTAATAAAAATATTATCGAACCAGTTGAATGGAGAAATTGAAAAAATTCAAAAACCTGGTACGCACTATATTCTGAAATTTAAACCTATCAAAGATTAGTAGTATGCAAAAAGTATTGATGGTTTGCTTGGGAAACATTTGTCGATCACCATTGGCAGAAGGCATTCTTAGACATAAAGCAGAAAAATTAAACTTATCCATTCAAATAGATTCAGCAGGAACATCTAATTACCATACTGGAGACCATCCTGATAGCAGAACCATTGCAAATGCAAAAAAACATGGTGTGGATGTATCCAAACTAAAAGCACGTCAATTTACAGTTGCCGATTTTGATAATTTTGATCATATTTTTGTGATGGATGCCTCCAATTATGCAGATGTTGTTTCTTTATCAAGAGATAGCAATGACCGAAAAAAAGTAGAAATGATATTGAATCGTGTCTACCCTAATTCCAACATGAATGTTCCTGACCCCTATTTTGGAGGTGAACAAGGATTTGAAAATGTGTTTATTTTATTGGACAAAGCATGTGATGTAATTGCCTCTTCCTTAGCAAACAACTAAAGTTTTAAAGCCTTCGCAAATTTCGAGGACTTTTGAGGATTCCAGCTGTCTTTATAAGATGCCTTAAAGAATATTTCTTGTATGTAGGCAATTGAACGTACAATTCTTAAAAAGTAGCCAAAGTAAAACACCATCAAAGGCAAGTATATTAAAAAGTAGTGCACCGTTTCATTCTTACGTTCGCGAAACAAAGAGAATACAAAAAACTTCAGGAAATTATTTACAGTATACAAGAGAATATTCATTGGTACTATAAACATTAATTGCGAAGTAAAATTTACAACCATATCAAACAGGTAGAAATACCATTTAACATTCAAAATCAAATTATAGGTAATATTCTCTACGAAAGATATAAAGTTTGAAAAGCGGAAGGAATCGTTTGGAAAAAAAACATCGCGATGCTTTCTTAATCTGAATCGAATCAAGGATTTATCCCAACGTAAACGTTGTTTGATAAGCTTTTTAAATGTAACAGGAACACTTGTTTGACAAACAGCAGAAGGTTCAAAATGAATTTTATAACCCAGTTTACGAATTTTCACCGTAATATCACCATCCAAGCCTGGACCAATATCCCAGCCACCCAAACGATCCAATGCCTCTTTACGGAAAGCACCGAAAGCACCTGAAATTACTCGGTAAATACCCAATTCACTGGTAGAAATACGTCCAACCGAAATCGTATCCATGTACTCTATGGCTTGCAATGTAGCACACAAACTTTCCTTGTAATTACGAACTTGTACATTTCCACCAATAGCACCAATGTTCAAATCAAAATAAAAAGGAACTAAAATATTTTCGATGGCATCTCTATCGTACGAACAATCGGCATCTAAATGAATAATAAATTTTCCTTTTGAATAACGTAAGCCTAAATTTGCAGCCGATGCCTTCCCACCTCTTACATCGTTTCGATAATATGCATCGATATACCCATTTTGTTTTAAGCTTTTACAGATCTCTGGCGTTTGATCATCCGAACCATCGTCAATAACAATTAATTCGAAATTTTGATAGGTTTGTTCTTTTAGCGAATTGGCTAATTTGTAAATATGTTTCCCTTCATTTTTTCCGGGCACAATAACAGATACAAAAGGCTGTTTTTCCCACAATGTTAAACGAGCATCTGCAATTCTACGTTTTCTAAAAAAGCTGGTGAATTTCCATAGGAGCAGGGTGGTTATTTCAATCAAGAAAAAACGAAAAAATTCGAACATAAAGAAGAACCAAAATATTCGAAATAATTTGGCCGCATCTACAGCAGTTACATAATTAATAAATTCGTCTAAGAACTCGATCATTCAAACAAATCTTTTGTTAAATCTTGTAATTGTGTATCAGCTTTACTGTGTGTAGTAAGGGCCCTTGATTTTGAAATTACTTTAACAGCAAAACTTTCAAAATTATTTTGATGATTTTTTCGATTAAAAGTGTCAAATTATCCAACTCTTGCTCTGCTTGAATTGATGAACAATTAACAAATCCTAAGTACAAAGTAGATGAATTTTCGAAAGCAATAAAGTCGGATGGTTTAATATTTTCACGAATAAGATTTACTAAGTCTTCCAACAAGGTTTTTTGTGCCTTTTTCCCAATTTTATTAAACAACTCAAAAATGTTTTCAAGATGAATTAATGCAATACTTGTTTTTTGTTCGGGATTATCCTTGATACGTTCCAACTCATAATGCAACATAATTTTTAATGTTGCCATGTTGATAGTACCAAAAATATCCTCTATCTCTTGACCGGTAGAAAGGAAACCGTTTGTTGCAGCACTTCTACCCTTTTTAGTTAATTTATAGACGTTAATAGATTTAGGAACTAAAAACTGAACATCTGTATCGTTTGAACAAGAAATGCATTTTGCTTTTACAAAGAAATCCTGAAAATTATTGTTGCAGTTGTTGCAATGGTGTATGATGGATGGTTTATCGTAATCTACACCAATGTGTCGTAGTGTTTTATTACACTTCGGACAAGCCAAGGTATTATCAATCGGATTCTTGAAATCAGAAATAGGACCAATGAATGCACAAGGAAAATGGTGAATCAAATCTTCACTTTTTGAATTGGATGAGTTACAATGCGGACAAACCTCTCGGAATGTTAAAAAGCCACTGCTGCATGAATTACATAGGTAAATACGCTCTAAGAAATCAGGCCAAATTAAACCTTCACGTTCTGCCCATTCCAAAATTTCCAATACTTGTGCTTCTTCATTATTGTCGAAACTCACTGAAATTTCAGGATAGGTATATCCAATAGTTGAATGTAAATCAGCATACGGTTTAATCGTACGCAAATCACGGGTATACATGTAATTCAACACTTTCTTAATTGTTTGAGCTTCAAAAGAGGTAATCAATTGATAATCGAGCTGTGTTGTTTTTAAGAAAATTTGTTTTGTTAGTTCGGCTAATTCCTTTATTTGATCAAAAGAGTATATAATTCCATCATGCAAATTACTTAAAATAGGATCTTTTGTTTCTTTATAGTTGATTAAAAAAATAGGTTTTAAATAATATTCAGGATTGTAATGTGCTCTGATTTTTTTAATGATTAATCTTGTAAACTCAGCATCTTTGGCATCAATGATAATAGCATCGTACACCATTAAATGATCGATGTTTAAACTACTATTACTATCTAAAATAAAGAATAAAAGATTTTCAAACTCAATCTTATTATCTTTTACTTCTATTTTCGCTATGCTATCTTTTAAAGCCATCCTTAGTATTTATATTTAGTAATGACAACACTCATTTTATAAAACGATTTCCAATGCGCATAATCGGCAGTATCAGCAGGATAAATATCGGCCGATACTGTACGAGTTGTTGGCTCGTACCTTTTTTGGAATTCATCCGGCAATGGATACGTTGCATAATAAAATCTTCTTAACACACCTTCACTTTTTGAACCATCAGGGAAAGTCAATGTCATCACATCACCTTCCTTAAAATAATTGATATCTTCTTGTTCAAAAAATGCTTTTACGTACATGGGCGTATTTTTATGTATCGCCATTATTTGTTCCGACTTTAATGCAACTTCAAATTGATGCGTATAGATACGCGTAATGCTGCCATCAATCGGTGAATAAAAAACGCGCTTTCTGTTTTCATCATCATCACCTGCTCCACCACCAGAAACATTTCCAGAACGTGTACTTTTCACTTTTGCATTACGTGCCATTCCGTTTAACTGCTTTACTAAAGCATACAATTGTTGATTCTCTTGATTTAGTTTTTCAATGGATGTTTTGTGTTTTAGAATTTCATTTTGTACAAAATCCAATCTGTTTTTTGGCAACACATCCAATATAACTTCATTCTGCAAACGTTGAATTTCGTTTTGATGTGATTTAATCAATGCTTGAGATTCTACTTTATCAATATTATTAAGTGCTATTTTTTTATTGAGTGCATATTTCTCTTTGTCAATCCAATCCCAATCATTTTCATAATTTGTTTGAGAGAAACCGCCCAGCAAGGATGCATTTCCCCAAATATTATCTTTATCCAATGCATATGTAAATAGTGAATCCCCAACTTTTACAGTGTCACCTTCTTCGCGATGGTAGTCCAAAATACGGCAATCATCTGTTAGGCGAATGCTAACATTCTCGAATAATACTTGTCCATCGGCTTTGATAAAGAATACTTTATTGATTAAATAATATCCTAAAAAAATCAAAACCAATAGCAAAAAGATAATGTAGATAACTCGATCCCAGTTATACTTTACCTTTTTAACCTCATCATTCATTACTCTAATGACGGAGCTTTTTCTTTTAAAATCTATACTCTTCAAAACGTTTAACTATTAAATTTATTTATTTCCTCCAACCGATTCTTCATCAAATTTCACAAATGATTCAAAATCGTGCAATGCAAACTTGTTTGTTGATAATGCTTGTGCTAATTCTGCAAGCAATGCTTCAAATTCTGTTCTATTTTTAAAATCTTTTGAACGTAGTGCTACAACAGTTTTATCAGCACTGATTAAAAATTCCTCTTTTACTTTCCGAACAATAAAAGCTGCATCGTTGTGCTCATAAGCCATAATGTACACTAAATCACAATTAACATACAATTGCTTTAATGTTTCTTCAGGATAAAATACAGGAATAGAAACTGCTAATTTTAATTTTTTATCCTGTGCATATTGTTTTGCCTTTACAATCAAATCAATGTATTGCTTTAGGTATTTCTCTTTGTTTGTAGCCCAATCATCCAACACATGTGGTTCTACATCTAAATGAATGGTTGAAATTCCATTCAAATTTATTCCAGAAAGAATGCTGTCCATGTATATTTCAGGATTTTTAGAACTAAGGAGTTTATTACTACCTATTAAAAGCTCTACACCAATGCCATTTGTTTTAAGCTTCTCAAACAAAGTGTTGTAGGTGGCTTTATCTTTCTCATCTTTTTTAATGGAAACAATTGCATTGTTTATTTTATTTAAACGCAAGTATTCTTCAACATACGATACACCGTATTTTTTAATGGCATCCGACCAGATATAAATAGATTTATTTTTAGTAACAGTAGGAATGTTTGTTTGTTTTGCTTCGTAAGGCTTAATAATGCTCAATACATCTAAACCAGGATTTTTAGTGGTGATGTCGAGCAATTGCAAATACATTTCTTGTTGCAAATCGAGCATTTCAATATCAACTGAAAGTAATTCATCAATTAAGCTCAAAGCTGTAACAGGATTAAATTCCATATCCTCAAACTTTTGCTTAACGCGTTCAATACGAATTAGCTCTTCGTATTTCTTACGTTTTCCCCAAAGTGTGTACTGCTAACTTGTATTTAAACTCGTAAATTGAATTCAACACTTCCAATTCTTTTTGAGTAGTAGTGTTCTGTTGATCAAATTTCAATAGCTGCTTTTGTGTTTCTGCAACATCCTTACTTTGTCTCATTCCCAATGGCAATGGAATGGAGAAGCTTAAGCCCGCAGATAAAAACGAACGATTGGGGTTAGATTGACTTATTAAATCATAATAATTGTAACGAATTTGTGTTTTCAAATTAATATCCGTTATGACTTTGTTATTCAAGTCGACATTCTCGTATTGCAATTTTAAAATACTATCGCTAATACTGGAATTACTGGGCAACAATTTTCAAAGTTGACATCAAAACAGGAAGTACTTCTGTTGATTTTATTTTCTCAACCAGTTGTTGTCCCAATTGCTCATTGTACGTTTGATAAATTTGGTACATGCTGCTAACATCCACTTGTTGCTGAATAATTTGCATCAAATCCAATTTGGGAAGTTGTTTCAACAAATAAAGCTCATTTGCTAAATCCATTTTATCGGCAATTATTTGCTGGCGTTTATCCAACAATTTTATTTTGTGCTCATTGAATGCATAAATAATTTTGTGGGAAATAAGAAGGTAATCATTCGAAGAAATTTTTGTTTGAGGTTTTAGTCCATTTATTGTATTCTCATTTTCAAGAATCTGACGAGCATACCTATTTTTCAAATAACCATCGGCCAAAATATTCCAATCCAATCCAGCTTGAAATCTCCTGTTATAAACAAGATCATCATCGGCTCCAAAGCCTGGAGCAAAATTTTCTTGGTAATTTCCGGTAGCTGCCAAACCAACATCGTTTTTTAATTGTTTTATCTTGGCATCATTCACTTTTTCCACATAATCGGCATGCGATTCTTTACTCTGAGCGGTTAATGAAAACACTTCGGGTACAGCAGCTATGGGTGCATAAGATTTTTGTTCAACTGAAATGGTATTATATTTTGACCAGAATGCAGAAAGTTGAGCAATTTTAGTAGCTACTAATGAATCTTTATAGGGAACAGTTTGGGCCGACAAATAAAAGCAAGGCATCAATGCAATGAGCATAAATATGTGTAATACCTTATTTTTCATAATTAATGAGTAGCTTTTTATTTGGGGCAACGAAAATAGGAAAATTTAGTCAGTCCCCAAGCGGAAATAACGAATAAAACAGATAATTTGTCGAAGATTGTTAAAAACTACAATTCCTTTTCAATAAGGTAATTGTTTCGTTCGGAAGAATTGCGGGAAATAAGCTCACCAAGGAAGCCTGCTAAAAACAGCTGTGTACCAATAATCATGGCTACTAGCGCCAAATAAAAGAGCGGCTGATCGGTTACATTTCGGGTATGAATGTGTGCGTAGGATTTGTATAATTTTTCAACGATTAAAATCAAGGAAACAATACCTCCTAAAAAGAAGAAAATGGTTCCCCAAAGGCCAAAAAAGTGCATGGGGCGTTTTCCAAATTTGGAAACAAATGAAATAGACATTAAGTCTAAAAAGCCATTGATAAAGCGCTCTAAGCCAAATTTGGTAGTTCCGTATTTACGTTCGCGGTGTTGTACTACTTTCTCTTCAATTTTTATAAAGCCTGCCCATTTTGCAATTACAGGAATATAACGGTGCATTTCGCCATACACTTCAATGCTTTTTACCACATCTTTTTTATAGGCTTTTAAACCGCAATTAAAATCGTGTAAATTATTGATACCGCTCACTTTACGAGTAGCCCAATTGAATAATTTTGTAGGTATTGTTTTCGTTAATGGATCGTAACGCTTTTGTTTCCAACCACTCACCAAATCAAGACCATCCACCATAATCATTTTGTATAATTCGGGAATTTCATCTGGAGAATCTTGCAAATCAGCATCCATGGTAATAACCACATCGCCTTTGGTAGCGGCAAAACCAACATTTAAAGCAGCCGATTTTCCGTAATTGCGTCTAAATTTAATTCCTCTAACAGCAGGATTTTTGGCTGCTAAACCTTCAATCACGCTCCATGATTTATCCTTACTGCCATCATCAATAAATAGAATTTCGTACGAATACTTATGTTCGTCCATAACTTTCACTATCCACTCGTGCAATTCGGGTAGCGATTCGTCTTCGTTAAGTAAGGGTATGACAATAGAAATGTTCATTTCGAGGCAAATATATATACAATTCAGCAAATAATCCGATTTCAAGAATATGAAATAGTAGAATTAATAAATTTTAACATCCTTTTGAAATCGAAATTTTTATTCCAATCACAAAGAATTATTGCAGTACAATCAAAAAAATTTCTACTTTTGTGCGGGGTAAGTCTTATACGACCAGCTCCCTTTACTCCTCAGGTGCGGAAGCAAGCAAAGGCTGAGTTGAGCGGTGCGATATGAGTAGCTTGCCCCTTCTTTTTTCCCCTTTTTGTTTTCCCAAACATCCTATTTTATCCTAATAATACAAACACCTTCCAATACGACTAGTACAATTAATTCATTTCTGGAGCTTGTTATTCTGAGTTAAATGAAATGCAAGTAACTATTGTTGGTGATAACACCAACAAGGGCAATCAATTATTTTCCTGATACATTTTTTACGAATTACGGATGCTGCAGCTATTTTAATTGCGGAGCTTGTCATTCTGAGTGAAATGAAATGTAACAAAATCCTTTTACTGCCGATCTCCCGCAGATGCTTCGTTGCCCTGACTGCCGTCAGGCAGGCTCAGCATGACATGCTATACGCACGAAATCTAGATTTCTAAATGCCCCCCCCCCCCTTTCTCGATACGTTTCGCTTCGCTTCACACTCCGAAGCAAACCGACACACCGTAATTTTCAAAAACTCTCCACTTCAACAATTCTCAATCTCCCCAGCACTTCGACAGGCTCTGTGTGACCTCCCACACCCTTTAAGCATCCAAATTCCATGCTCCCCAACTCAACATTTCATAATCTCCCCGCTTTCTCGACAAGCTAGAAATGACATCGCACAACGTAATTTTCAAAACTCTCCAACTCAAAAATTCAACAATTCTCCAATTCGTACCAACTTATCACGACTTTTCCACATCTATTTTTTTCTCTTTCGTTTCGATTAACTTTGTAATCGTTATTTATTTTTCAACCTAATTAATCAAAACACAATGAAATTTTTTATTGATACAGCAAACTTAGAGCAAATTAAAGAAGCACAAGATTTAGGTGTTTTAGATGGTGTTACCACTAACCCTTCATTAATGGCAAAAGAAGGAATCAAAGGACAAGAAAATATTTTAAAACACTATGTTGACATTTGCAATATTGTAACTGGCGATGTAAGTGCTGAAGTAATTTCTACCGACTTCGAAGGAATGGTAAAAGAAGGTGAAGCATTGGCTAAATTACACAAACAAATTGTTGTAAAAATTCCAATGATTAAAGATGGTATTAAAGCAATCAAATATTTTTCAAACAAAGGAATTCGTACTAACTGTACATTGGTATTTTCTGCAGGACAAGCTTTATTAGCTGCTAAAGCAGGTGCTACCTACGTTTCTCCATTTATTGGTCGCTTAGATGATGTTTCAACGGATGGCTTACGTTTGATTGAAGATATTCGTTTAATTTATGATAACTATGCTTACGAAACCGAAATTTTAGCAGCATCTGTTCGTCATCCAATGCACATTATCAACTGTGCACAAATTGGTGCCGATGTAGTTACTTGTCCATTAAGTGCAATTACTGCATTGTTAAAACATCCATTAACGGATAGTGGATTAGCACAGTTTTTAGCAGACGCAAAAAAGTAATAAACAACAAATCAAATAAACAGTAAACAATTGTTTTCTGAACAGATAAAATTCTTTTCATGAACAAGTGTTTACTGTTTTAGTTTAAATGAATACCATTCAACATTGGTGATTGAAAATTTTACCGCAAAGAACACAAAGCTATACGCAAAGGGACGCAAAGCATAATCACCAACAACTAACAACCATTAACCAACAACCAAAAATGCTTTTACGCATCAACCCTAACAAACCTAACTTCGAAGAAATTGAACAAGTAGTAAAATGCTTGCGCGATGGCGGTGTTGTTATCTACCCTACAGATACGGTTTATGGTATTGGTTGCGACATTAACAAACAACGAGCAGTTGAACGTGTTTGCAAAATAAAAAACATCAATCCCGAAAAAGCGAACTTTTCATTCATTTGCCACGATTTAAGTCACCTTTCGGATTTCACAAAACCCATTGATACACGTACCTACAAAGTAATGAAAAAGCATTACCTGGTCCGTTTACATTTATATTGGAAGCCAACAACAGTGTTCCTAAACTTTTTAAAAGCACAAAAAAAACAGTTGGTATTCGTATACCTGATAATTTAATTTGTAGGGAAATAGTAAAACATTTAGGCAATCAATTATGGAGTACATCGGTTCACGATGAAGATGAAATAATTTGAATACACTACCGACCCCGAAATGATTCACGAAAAATACAAAGACATTGTTGACATTGTAATTGCTGGTGGATACGGAAATGTAGAAGCATCGACAGTGGTTGATTGCAGCGAAGGAGAGTTTACCATCCTTCGACAAGGAATAGGACAACTAGAAGAATTTATTTAACGATGGAAATGATTAAAGTAATATTACACAGCGGTAAAGACCATAGTGTAAAACGATTTCACCCTTGGGTATTTTCGGGTGCAATAAAAAAAATAAGCTTACCACCCGACTATCCAAAAGATGATTTAAGTGAAGGTGATGTAGTGGAAGTATACACTTCGCAAAACGAATTTTTAGGAATGGGACATTATCAAATTGGTTCCATTGCTATTCGAATGTTTTCGTTCACGCCTGTTACGCCCGACTATAATTTTTGGAAAAGTAAAATTCAAAAAGCATACGACTTTCGTACACAATTAAATTTAACGAATAATCCAAGTACCAACTGTACCGTTTGTTTTTTGGTGAAGGCGATGGACTGCCTGGTTTCATTATTGATTATTACAATGGCACTGCTGTTTTTCAATCGCACTCCATTGGAATGCATTTAATAAAACAAGATATTGTTAAAGCATTACAAGAAATTATTGGCGAAAAATTAGTGGCTGTATTCGACAAAAGTGAAGAGACAATGCCCAAACAAGCGGCTATAAAAGCACCAAATGGTTATTTATGGAAAAAAGAAAATGCAACCATCGAAACCATTGCTTTGGAAAACGATAATAAATTTCAAGTAGATTGGGAAGGCGGACAAAAAACAGGATTCTTTTTAGATCAACGCGAAAACAGAGCATTGCTTGGCTCCTACTCCAACGAAAAAACAGTATTAAATACATTTTGTTATACTGGAGGATTCTCGGTATATGCTTGCCAATGCTGGCGCTAAAGAAGTTCACTCCATCGACATTTCAAAAAAAGCAATTGAGCTTACCGATAGAAACATTGCATTGAACAACATTAAAAATCATGAATCGCATGCAGTGGA
>JADJHE010000034.1 GCA_016707685.1 Bacteroidota bacterium | reverse complement strand
GAATTACTGGAATATCTTAAAGACGGGCGTAAAAAGTCAAACGCTGAAATTGAGCAGGAAGCCAAAGCGTATTTGTTGAACAATAAAAAAGGGCTGAACAATGGAAAGTAACCAACTGAACAGCCCTAAAGTCTTTTCGCATAAAGGACAAGGCAAAAGTACGCATTTTCAGGCACAAATGAAAAGGGTATTTGCAAGCCTTACGGAGTGCCCAAAACTATGTTAATGGTTTCTATTGAAACAGGCATTTTGAGGGCTAATATTTGCCGTTACGTTGCTGAATGGGAAAAAGAAAACCGTATTTGTATAGTACGGAAAGGCATTTGCCCAATTTCAAAACACCGTGCAGGGTTTTACACCACCAACCCTGAATTATTCCCTATTGTTGAACCTTCAAATACTGTTAAGCTATGAAACTAAACCCCGTATTTGATGACCTCAACAACCCGGCTACTATCTTAAACCACGTTGAGGAACTAAAGAGCAAAAGCGAAGCAACAACCCCACACGCTGAAATATTACACCAACTTATTGAACAGGTTTGAGCCGTTGGGACTTTGAGGTTTTAGCGTTTCCACAGGCTGAAAAGTTAAGGGAACAAATGGAGCAACTGGACAGAAATTAACCAACCCGGACGGAAGTTTAAACACCGACAAGGCATTAGACAGGAACGGAACAATGGAAGGATTTAAAAAAGCAGTTGGATAAACTGAAATTGAACCTTAAACATTATTTGGTTTTATCAATTGAAAACGCCTTACAGTTCGCTGAAAAAAACCGTTGGGGCTTATGCAAAAACCACGATTTTATTTACCTGTACAACGGTACGTTTTGGGCTGAAATTGACAAAGAAACATTCCAAAAGTTTTTAGGCGAAGCAGCCGAACAAATGGGCGTTGCTAAGTTTTCAGCAAGGTTTTACCAATTTAGGGAACAGCTATTTAAACAGTTCCTTGCAACGGCATATTTGCCCACACCCGAAAGCAATAAAGATACGGTACTGATTAACCTACAAAACGGAACTTTTGAAATAAGCCCACAGGGTACGAAATTAAAACCGTTTGACCGTTCGGACTTCATTACCTACCAATTACCATTTGAATACAACCCACAGGCAAAAGCACCATTATTTGAAGCGTATTTAAATAAGGTATTACCCGACCCCGAACGCCAAAGGGTATTGGCTGAATATTTAGGGTTTGTATTCATTAAACACGGAAGCAATGCACTAAAAGAGGAAAAAGCCTTAATACTGTACGGTACTGGAGCAAATGGGAAAAGCGTATTTTTTGAAGTTGTAAACGCCTTATTGGGTACTGATAATGTTAGCAGTTATTCATTACAGAGCCTTACAAATGATAACGGTTATTTCCGGGCGAAGTTGGCTAATAAGTTGGTAAACTATGCAAGTGAAATAAACGGCAATTTGGAAGCCTCAATATTCAAACAATTGGTTTCAGGCGAACCCGTTGAAGCCCGTTTACCTTATGGGCAACCATTCATTTTGAAGCAGTACGCAAAACTAATTTTCAATTGTAATGAATTACCCAAAGACGTTGAACATACAAACGCTTATTTCAGACGGTTTTTAATTATTCCTTTTGATGTTACCATACCACCACACGAACAGGATAAAAACCTACATACAAAGATAATTGAAAAGGAACTTTCAGGCGTATTCAATTGGGTATTGGAAGGGCTTAACAGATTACTGGAACAAAAGAAGTTTTCAGATTGTGAAGCAGCCCAACAAGCCGTTGAACAATACAAAATTGAAAGTAACAGCGTACAGATGTTTTTGAATGAAAACGAATACAAAGGCAGTTTAACCAATTACAAGTTAATAAAAGACCTGTACCCGGAATATAGAGCCTTTTGTATTGATGACGGAATGACACCTTTTAAAAAGACCAATTTCATAAAACAGTTACGGGCTTTGAATTTGGTAGTGGATAGGGCTTCACAAAATAAGTTAGTGGCATTTATTGAAGCACCGGGACTAAGTTTTTAATGCAATAAAAAAGGTTTTTTCAATGAGTAACTTTAATAACTTTAGTAACCAATACCGATACAGTTTAGAAAAAGGCAGTAAAAAACACCATTGCCCCGACTGTAATAAAAAGACGTTTGTACTGTACATTGATACGGAAACAGGCGACTATTTACCCGAACAGTACGGACGTTGCGACCGTGAAAGTAATTGTTCGTACCACCTCAACCCGTATTTGGACGGGTACGCAAAAGCAATACAGGAACAGGAAAAGGGCAGCCGTTCGGAATTACCGAACAACTGGAAGCCACAGCGAAAAAGACAATACCACAGCCCACACCTGAACCCGTACTTTTTGACTTTGAAACATTCAAACAAACATTACAGCCTGAACGCTATGAAAAGAACACGTTTATACAGAACCTATTTTACAGGGTACAATTTCCCTTTGAAGTTGATGAGGTTACAAAGGTTATTCAGTTGTACCGATTGGGGACGGTTGCAAATGGTTACAGAGCAGGGGCAAATACTTTTCCTTTTATTGATATAAAGGGCAATGTAAGAGCCGTTCAGGTAAAACAGTTTGACGAACAGAACCACACCACAGGCACGGACTTTTTACATTCAATAATTGAAAAGCACCACACCCGAAACAATAAGCCGTTGCCCGAATGGTTGGAAGCGTACACAAAGCAGGATAAACGAATTTCCTGTTTATTTGGCGAACACCTTTTAAGCAAGTACCAAAATGCAGTTGTATTTTTATTTGAAGCACCAAAAACAGCAATTTACAGTACTTTATACTTTGGTGTTCCCGAAAATTCAAATATTGTATGTTTAGCGGTTTACAACAAAAGTAGTTTTTCATTTGACAAGCTAAAAGTATTACAGGGGCGGTTTGTGTATGTATTCCCTGACTTATCAAAAGACGGTAACACCTTTAAAGAATGGGAAACCAAAGCCAAAGAATATGAAAGCCGTTTACCCGGTACACGTTTTATATTTTCCGATTTACTGGAGCAGTTAGCACCGGAACAAGATAAAAGCGAAGGTTATGACATTGCAGACTATTTAATAAAACAGGATTGGCGACTGTTCAGGAAAAGGAACATTCAGGAACAACCACCACAGCCAGAACCTGAAAAAGTTACTGGAGTTACTAAAGTTACCCACCAACAAAACATTATTTTTTCACACGTTGAACCATTGCCAAAAGTTGAGGTATTCAAAACTGAACGAATTGAACAGCCCTTAAGCTGGAGCAATGATATTGCAGAACTTGAAAACTACTTTGCAAGTATTGAACTACCAACCCAACCCGTAAAGCTGAACAGGTGCAGCACAATAACGGATTGTTCCCTATTCATTGAAAGCCACTTTGCCACCGTGAAAGCGAACAACGGCAAACGAACCTTTTTACCCTACCTGAACCGATTACAGGAATTGAAACAAGTATTAACCATAAATTCAAATTGATATGAATACAAAAGAAGTACAGGCACTTGAAAGCTACTTTAAAACAGAAAACGAACATTGGAACGGGTACGCCTTAAAGACCATTCGCAAAGCATTAGAAAAACAACTATTCAGCGACTTTAATAAACTTATGCAGTTGTATGAATTGAGTATAAATATTGCAAGTGAAAGCCACAGGGAAAAGCCCTTTGAAGGTTTACAAATGATTATTTCAGAGTACGACAAAAACGAATTAACCACCGAACAGAAAGTTTATTTACTGGAAGGCGTTTTTGAGTATTTGGACTGTACAGAGTTTGACGGTTGGTATTCAAACGAAATTCAGGACTTAATGAAAAGTCAAATTGCAGTTTACAACAATGAGTTGAAAAACAAGCTACCTGAATACAATAAACCATTAACCGGAAACATACGGGACACCCTTAAAGACTTAATGCAAAAGGAACTGGAGCAGTTACCTGAAACACTCAAAGAACTTGACCCCGTGCAACGGCTGAACATACTTTGTAAACTTATGCCGTATGTATTGCCCAAAACCGAAAGCGTAAAACATACATTGGGCGAACCTGAACCACCTAAAAAGAATTGGTTTGATTAAGCCCGTTTTATTGCAAGTTCCTAAATGATTTAGGTTTCATTTTCAAAATAAATTTCAAATGCCAAAGCCCCATACATTCCCAACCCTATACAATGAAGCGTTGCAAATACATATTTCAAAGTTGAAAGGTTGGGGCTACCTTGACCCGGAACAAATTAAAAGCGGTACAGTTAACTGGAGCAGAAACGGAAACCCCACAGGCAGTATTTCAATACAGGTAAACACTAAAAGCGAACAACCATACATTGAACTGGATTACAAATACAGGGACGAACCCCGAAACTATAAAGTATATTTGACCTCAACCCCTTCAAACCTGAACAAGGGCGAAATATGGTATTTCATTTGCCCACAAACAAAGAAGCGTTGCCGTAAACTGTATTCAATAGGCGGTTACTTTTTACACCGTGAAGCGTTCAACGGTTGTATGTACGAAACACAAACCCAAAGTAAGAAGTACAGGCAACTGGATAAAACATTAGGGGCTTACTTCAAAAGTGATAACCTATACAACGAACTGTACAAAAAGAATTTCAAAAAAACGTATGCAGGGAAACCAACTAAAAAGTATTTGCGAATAATGGAACAAATACAGAAAGCTGAAAGCATACCATACCACGAAATTGAACGGGCAATGTTAAGTTGAAATGTTAGCCGGAAAGTTTCTTATTTCCCGTCCGGGAAGTACTCAAAATGAAAACTGTAATTTTGCCCCGAAAGGGGCTTTTTAGTATAGCAATGTACCTTATTTGTACCCTGAAAACATAAAGTATTGATAATCAATTGAAGTTATATTTTGTATCGGGAAATAACTAATATACAATCATTTAATACAGCTATCATCTAAATTGCACATCCGAATGTGCATTTTTGAAAATTATCTGCATTGTGAAAAATGCATTCGTAGTTAATGATGATCTTGAATATCCTCAAAGTAAAAATATTCCTCTTGGTTATTTGGTTGTACGTATTAGCTTTTATGCGGTAAGATATTTTGTGTGAATGATTTTCGTTAACTTCACTTCAAATTTCCTCACCCATGCTCATAGAAATTCCTGATAAAAAGAAAGCCCGTATTGTCATTATTAGTGGCGGTTTTGGCGGAATACAACTCGCCAAAATGTTCAAAAAAGGGATGTTCAGGTTGTTATTGCTGACAAGAATAATTACCACACTTTTCAACCATTGATGTATCAAGTTGCAACGTCTGCCTTAGAAGTGAATCCATTGCATATCCTATCAGAAAAATTTTCAATAAATCTAAAACATCTATTTCAGATTAGAGAGGTGACAAATATTGATCATCAAAAAAAAATTATTGAATTTGGTAATGATACACTGGAGTATGATTATCTGGTGATTGCTTCCGGAGCTAAGACAAACTATTTTGGCAATGAAGGCTTGACTATATCTGCAATGCCAATGAAAAGTATTCTTGAGTCACTTGATTTGCGCACTATGTTATTGCAAAATTTTGAACATGCACTACTCATAAACAACGAGAGAAAGAAACAAGGCATGCTCAATGTTGTGATTGCAGGTGCAGGACCGACCGGTGTTGAATTAGCAGGTGCTTTAGGTGAACTCAAACGCTCTGTTTTTCCAAAGGATTATCCTGAACTTGCTCTATCAAAAATGAATATCTTTCTAGTTCAAATCGGTGATCACGTTTTGCCTTTGCTCTAGCAAAAATAATCTAAAAAGCCAAATCGATATCTTGAAAAACTTGGAGTGACAGTGATATTGAAAACACGCGTATTTGATTTTTTGGTGACTACGTTCAAACAAATACCGGTCAAGATATCATTGCACGCACACTGATATGGACAGCCGGTGTTACAGGAAATCCCGTTGAAGGCCTTCCTAAAGAATCTATCAACAAAGGTGAACGAATTTTGGTTGATGAATTCAATCAGGTAAAAGGTATGGAAAATGTATTTGCAATAGGTGACTGTGCCTGCATGATTCAAACTGATTATCCTAACGGACATCCGCAAGTAGCGCCGGTGGCCATGCAACAAGGTAAGTTGTGCGGAAAAAATTTGCTCAATAAAATTGTTCTATAACTAAACCGATGCAACCTTTAAATACAAAGACAAAGGCGCTATGGCAACGGTAGGTAAAAATAAAGCTTTGGTTGAAATGGGTAACTCAAACTAGGTGGTGCATTTGCTTGGTTTATCTGGATGGTAGTTCACCTAATGTCACTAGTGGATTCAGAAATAAAATTATCACCACCTTTAACTGGGTGCGCAATTATTTCAACTCTGATAGAGGTTTGCGCTTAATCATTACACAATTTGACTTACAAGAAGAAAAGAGAAAAAGACGCAAAGAATTTGAAGCTACTCAAATGACCAAATAATAATTTTTCTTCGTGAGCATTCAAGTTTTTTCTGCAAAATTACTGTCATCTGATTCAATTGAAAAAGATGAACTGTATTCTATCTTGATAAAAGCTTATGCTGAAACTGAAGATTTAATGTGGGGCTGATTATATCAGAATATCACGTGATGATTTTGAAAAATTCATTCAGCATGATCAATCCATGGTAGCAACATACAATGGGCATACAGCGGGTGGATTAAGAGTTTACAGAATTGATAAGGATATTTTTTCTTTGGAACCTTTGGCGTAAGGTTTGATTTGTCAGGGTACGGCATTGGCCGGGTACTGATTGCTGAAGCCGAGCGCAAAGCAATACAAGCCGGGCACTCAGCATGAAAATTGAAATTCTCAGTACGGCGTCATTTGAAATTCTAATCAAAACTAAATTACATCATTGGTATATTTCTCTGGGGTATAAAATCACCATACCATTGGTTTTGAAAATTGTATCCCGACAAAGCTGCTCGGTTGGTTGACACCTTGTTTGTTTGACTTTTATGTCAAAAATCTTTGACAGACGGTTGAAATTCGTTGGATAAAACACGCCTAATTGGATTATTCAAACTCTTTGTGCAATTTTGCCGTATGATAAAGCAAAACAATTTTAGTTGATAATATTCGTTCTAGTAACAAACTGAAGATTTTTATCCGGTAAAAACCACTAAAACAACAACAAAATGAAAACAGTAAAATTGGTCAGGGTAGTGATTAGTTATTATTGCCAGCCTTTATCTTATGGATGCGAAAAAATATGTTGACGAGTGTAAAGTGAATAAAGCCGAAGACAATCTCACCTGCGTTACGGGGGTATTTAGATGCATATTACGTAAACGGAAATAACCTAACCGGGTTCTATGATTGCTTCTGATTACATTTAAGCCATATCAAACCAACGAATTTATACACGAACCAGTAAAGACCAGATGGAAATACGCTTGAGGTTGAAGGTACTTGGCATTAGCTGAAGAAAACTCAAAAGTAATCCTTACAAATGCCGGTGTATTTGAGTTATCTGGACGATCACCTGACGGTTATAATCTCTTCTGGTTGAAATACAATCAATCCCAACTTACTGAAACTGATTTGTGGTACACATTTTCTAGCTGATTTATGTTTCACACCAATTCTGCACTCTAAAGCCTGGCCATTAGCCAACGGAACAAACAGGCGCGATGTAAAAAAAGCGCCTTTAGGGTGGCTTTTTTTTTTTTGAAGCGGCCTATTGATCAGCAATAACCAAGTTCAAAAAAAATATATCATGTTGAGTCTAAACAATTAATTTAGCACAAAATCAATTATCATGAGGTAAGAAATCTTGAAATCAAAGCCGGTGTGAACTTGGCTTGAAGATTTAAATGCAGTGCCTCGTCCGTCAAA
>JADJHE010000033.1 GCA_016707685.1 Bacteroidota bacterium | reverse complement strand
GCGTTTTTATTTATTTTCCAAACAATGGATTGTTTTTAGGAGTAGGTGTTAACTTCCCTGCTTTTCGTTTTCTTCATACACCTTTACCTGTCTGTGAACTTCAGGCATTACAGATTGGAATTTATCTAAGATCGATTCAATGTAAAGTTCTTTACTATTAACTTTATCAGTAGATTTCATTTTGTAAAAGACTATTTCACTGAATTTTACAGCTTTAATTTCACGATTTTGTTATCGCGCAATACAACAAGTTCTGTATTTTTAATTTTCTTAAATTCTAAAAGTTTTTCATAAGCTTTCTCAAGTCCTTTTAGAATTTTAATTTTCTCTTCAAGTTGAATTTCAATTGTTGTCATAGTAATTTTTTAAAAGATTAAATTTCTTTTGATTCACAACATTCAGCATTCCATCTATTTGTTTATCCGCCAAAAGCTCAAGCACTTGGGAATGATCAAATATAAACTAATAACCCAAAGGCTCTCTGCTTGTATGCCTTACTCTTAATACACGAATTTCTCTGGTATCTGATTTTATTTGATAAGTAACTCTATAGCTATAAACAACAAATGCTCTAAACTCTTTATTGGGTGTATCTTTTAATTTATCCAGTTCAAAAATCAGTGCATTCTTTTTTACATCGTTTAAACGAGATAAAACACCTTCTTTTACAATTTTGGGAGCTAGAGAACTCCGCTTGGAAAGAAATTCAAAATAGATTTGAAGTGATCAAGCTAAATTCTATCCCAAATAATGGTATAGCTTTTGTTTTACCCACTTTCAGATAACTCTTTTTAGGAGCCTCTTCATGTTTCGCAGAATTTCCTCGATCGGGAAGCATCGATTGATTTCTTTGTTGTACTGTTTACGTGTAATACGCTTAACATCTTTATCAACATTCAAAAAACTCTTTACCATTTCCAAAAGCAATTCTTGTTGCTTATTGGTTAATAAAGGCAAGTATCCATCTATTTGCTTTTTAATTGCTGCTGTTGTCATTGTAGAACTATTTTAACAGTCAAATTTACTAAAAAGGATTAAAACTAAAAAGGGAAAATAAATTAATAGCATGTGATGTGTAGCACATCTAGTTACATTGATAAAGGCGTCCCAATAGCTTTCGGGATGGTTAATTAAATTTTACTTGCCAGCTTTTTGCAATTTGATCGATGTAGTTACGGACATCGTTTAGTTTATTGAGTGGGAGTTGTTTTAGGGAATTGGTAATGTTTCCTTTTGGTTGGCCGCGTTTGAGTTTTTGAAGTTCATGGTTTTTGTAGAGACCAGTTTTGTCATTGTTTTTCCAAGAAAAGAGGTCATCGATGGAGCAATTGAGCAGCAAACAAATTTGTTCTAAATGCTTGAATGAAATGCTTTCTACTTTATTGTTTAAAAGCCTGCTGGTGGTATGAGCCGTAAAACCATTTTGTTTTAAGAAATGATGCGGATTATCAATTCCTTTGTCTTCAAATACCCTGTAAAGATCTAAGTGTAGCATGGAATGAAGTTAAAATGTGAAAATGTTTTAAAAGAAAACGTACTACTTCTGCAAAATATTTTAATGCTTTAGAGAAAAAGATGCAATGAATTAACAATAATTAGCAATGCTCTTTAAAAAGCATGCAATAACATTTAAAAAACATGCAATGCTTTTGTAAAAGGATGCAATGAAAATGAAAAAGGAGGTAATGATTGAGGTGAAGTGTAAAGCATTATGAAATTTCATGATTGCTTTATAAAAACTATTATTCCCATGCTTTAAAAAGTTTTGATAAAAATTTTTTAAAATCAATTTTTATCAATTTGGTGTTTGCTAAAACCCTTTCAAATGCTGTATAAGAAATAAATGCGTTAAAAATTGACTTATCTATGCTAGGATTTCCAAAAAGACTAATATTTGAAAGTGCCGAAACAGAATAAGGGATTAAATATAAAAAGTAAAATAAATAAATCAAAAATGTTATTCTATCCTTATTTACAATTTCTAAGGTAAACTCTAGTTGTGCTTTTTCCCTTTCTTCTGTTCTGTTATTGTTTACTATCGAATTAAAATATTTTATCAAACGAGCACCCCATAAAGTAAGAATTACGCTACCTAATATTAGTATTAAATAAAGCTTTGAAGCTAAATTCAAATCTAATCCAAATGGATATTCTGGAAAAAAATTAAATAATAATGATAACAACACGAATGAGGATACAAAAACCAACATAAACATTAATCCAGTTTGTATAAACGGATGTATTAAGTTTAAAAGCAATATCGGAATCTGAATAATTAAAAGTATTGGAGTTAGAAATTTATTTTTAGGAAGAGTATTGAAAAAAATCAACAATGAAATATATAAAAATAGCCAACAATATATTTTTCCTTCTTTGCCAGCGAACATATAAAATGCTTGAAATACAATATAGAAAAAGACTGATATTAAAAGTGAAATTCTATTTGTTTTAATCCAAATTTTCATTGTAAGAGTTTAATGTATAAATTACAATATACGTTCCAAGTCCTTGCGAGTATTGGTCTTTTTTTGTCTTGTTACACAAAGCTTTCCTTCTTTTTTAATTTGTGGTTTCCCGTTCGAACCATAGTGCTAACTCTCTTACAAAAAAACACATTTATCACCAACCCTTAAAAAAATTTGTACCCAAATATAACAAAAACAATGTAAGCGGAGCTTACAGATAAAAACTGACAAAGACGAAGCCTAGCACCTAGTGGTGCTTTGCATTAGTTTTTTTCAATTATCAAACTGTTGTAGAAAATTTCGAAATTTTTGTCTACGCCATAATTATTAATGATTTCAAATAAGGTGGAATACTTTTTAATGTAAATCATTTGTCTGTATGGGTCATTTTTGTCGTTACTTATAAAAGTAACGCGCACAGCATCCATGTGATTAATAGTTATATTTTCACGTTGTTCTGTAACCTTTCCTTTGTAAAAATATTTCTGCGAGGAAATTAAAGAATCTATTGTTTCTGTGGCAGTGTCACTCATCCAGATACACCATTTCATTGTATTCGGAACTGAATCATCTGCAATTTTAGGCTTGGTAAGTTCTCCTACACATCTCCCGTTCTCAATACTTTCTACAAATAAGTTTTCAGGATATTTAAAGGTCATGATAAAACCAGTATTAACTGTGTCACGATATGTATTCCATTCAGACTTTGTGGCGTCTACAGAACAGCTTGGATTTACTGACAAGCAGAAGTCTTTAAGAATGTCTTTAGTTGTAGTAGAGTCTATTGTTCCAAATTTAAATTTCTCCTGAGAATAAGTTAGCGTCAAAGTTGGCAAAGCAATTAAAATATATTCTCTATCTTTTTTTAAAATTGAGTGTTCAAAGGAATATTCACCGGAGTTGTCTGTTGTATCAAACATTACTCTTCGGTCGCTGCAGATAAGCTTAAGTGCTATGCCTTTCACCGATTCGTTAGTTATACAGTCTGTTACTTTTCCCTTAAGAGAAAACACGACATCTTTGTCTTGCGAGTAGCAAAATGTGGTTATAAGAAAAAGAAAAATCACTTGCAGGTGTCTCATTTATTATGTCATTACTACCTTATCACTAACTATTTATATGAAAAAATGTATCCTTTATCTCTACTCATTGAAATACTAGGATACTTTATTTCCCTTATTGAAACAAATATAACCAAAACAAAACATTGTAAGCGGAGCTTACAGATTAAAACGGCCAAAGGCCAAGTCTATCGCCTACTGGGGGGCCAATTAATAAATGTATTGTATTTGATGAAAGAAGTTTTCAATAAATTTCCATTGTCCGCCTGTGTCTCCAAAAATTAGAATTTCACCTTTAGGTCCATCGTAAATAAATCTCAGTGTAATTTCTTTGTTGCATTGTTTGTTTTCATGCTCTACTGTGATTGCTAAAGAGACTTCGGTGATTGCAGGAGAACAGTCAACAACCTTTACAATTTTATAGTCAAGCAATTTTTTTCCTTCAAAAACTTTTCTTGTTTTTCCTGCTTCCTTTTTTTCATTTATTTGTCCTTTTATAAAGTGGTGAATTTGTTTCGCGATACTCCCAAAATTATTTTTGCTCCAATATTCTGCAAATCGAATAGCTTCTTGTTCAGGAGTGAAATTTTTGTAATCGTTAGATGCTCCCTTTTCAGGAATATCAATCCCTATTAATAATTGGCGGGCTTTCCATTCTTCAACTTTCTTACTAACACTTTCATTTCTTTTTTTACTTTCCGAATAATCATCTAATGTTTTTTTCAACTGTGAAAGATTTTCTTCAAATGTTAATTCGGGTTCTGGTGGAGGTGGATTTTTCTTTCCTTGTTTTATTGCAAATGCCCAATCCTTAATTGCAAAAAGTGCAGCCCAACATTTTGCGGTGACCATTTTGTTTGCATAACATAAATCTCTGCCGTGAAGAATCCCATGCCTAAAAGGAAGAGTGATTTCTTCGCTATTTGTTTTCTTTCTGCTATCGCTGAAAATTTCTTTAAGAGCAGACAATCCAGTACTGTGTGCTGCAATAGAATCCCAAGCGGTTAAATTGGTATTTTCAGCAAAAAAACCTTTACTCTTATCGATGTCGTTGACGGCACCATCAATCATCATTAGTAAAATCGGAACGGAAGAATGATAGCGTTCAGCTATTGTGTCTTCATAAGCCAATTTCAACAAATTATATCGAACAGAAAATGCGTCAATACTTTTGACTTGACGCAATAACCAATGCATTTTATCAGAACTATAGTAATTAGTTAATTCTTTCTCTGCAATGTCTATTAACCCTTTATCAGCTAATTCAATTGAGGTAAGCATTAAATCAGAACTCATTGATTCATGAGCAATCCAACCTCTTTTTGAGAAATGTCCATTAAACTTATCTGGACTTTTTGATAGAAGTTCAGTTTGATTTTTCAAATCAGGTAAACGACTAAAGACCTCACCCAATTCATCATTTTTAACTCCAAAAACAGAAAATAATTTTGTCAAACGTTGAAGAGCTTCTGCACCTTCAAGGTCCTTTTTAAATTTCTGGTAAGAAGGATTATTTTCTATTTTGTCGTTATCCATTTCTTGCAATCAGTTTAAGGTTTGCACTGTCGTCATAACATGACAGCTAACGATTTCGGTTTTTATATTAGTGGGCTTTGAAACCCTAAACTGTCTGCCAGTACCAACGTTTATTAATTGTTCAAATGTTCCTATTTACATTATCCTCCACTAACGCAAAACCCGTATTATAAGTTGTAATTGCCACACAGGTATGTTGCGCTTACTTGTCCACCTCAGTGTTTTTGTCCTTGAGTAAAAAAGTATTTTCTGTTCCGATTGAAAATTTAATTGCTTTTCCCGTCACGACAACTTTTGTTTTGCTTTTTTTAATTTTTACTAAAGCTAATGTAGCCCCAGCTTTGTAACCCTCAACATTTGTAAGCAACATGTATTCATTGTCTGAAGGGTTTTCTGTAAGCATATATTCGTAATAGTCCTCTTTTTTACTTTTAACGTTGAGCCCAACATTATAAAGTCTAAATCGCGTCCCTCTATAGAATTCGTCTGCGTCTTTAATTTTTGTCAGTGGTATTAGTTTCATTGTCTAACGAATTGTCTTAGTTATTACGTTTCCGCACTTATTACCCATAACTCATTTATATGTATACATAATGTATCTATGCTTAATCTCTACTCGTTGAAATATTAAAATTTTATTTCCTTCATTCACCCAAATATACATCAAAACAAAACCGCTCCACAATTGCGGAGCGTTTTTGTTTTACAAATTTTGCATGGAATCTTACATAAAGCTTATGCTTTTAAGAAACCAAGAATTTTCTCTACACTGTCCTTTGCATCACCATACAACATTTCGGAATTTTGTTTGTAGAACAAAGGATTGTCCTCCCCTGAATATCCTGCACTCATAGAGCGTTTCATGATGATTACTTTTTCTGCTTTCCAAGCTTCAATTACTGGCATTCCATAAATTGAACTGTTTGGATCGTCCTGCGCACTTGGGTTTACTACATCGTTCGCACCAATTACCATTACAACATCGGTATCTGGCATATCGTCATTGATCTCGTCCATTTCCATTACAATATCGTAAGGTACATTTGCTTCGGCAAGCAATACATTCATGTGTCCTGGTAAACGACCAGCTACTGGATGGATTGCAAAGCGTACATTTTTACCTGCTTTACGTAATGTTTGTACCATGTCGTAAATTGGGTATTGTGCTTTTGCTACTGCCATACCATAACCTGGTACAATCACCACTGATTTTGCTTCTTTTAATAATGTAGCAACTTCTTCGTGATTCAATGCTGTTACTTCGCCTTCCATTGCTTTTTTCTCGCCACCTTTTGCTGCTCCACTTCCACTTGCAAATATTACAGAGAAGAATGAACGGTTCATTGCATGGCACATGTGCATAGAAAGAATAGCACCTGAACTACCAACCAATGCTCCTGTTACAATTAATAAATCGTTGCCCAACATAAAACCTGCTGCTGATGCTGCCCAACCTGAATAAGAGTTTAACATGGAAACTACTACTGGCATATCGCCACCACCAATTGCCATTACCAATACTACTCCAATGAAAGATGCAATGGCTGTCATGATTAACAAGAATAACATACCTGATGTTCCATCTGCTTTGCAGAACAATATTCCTAAACCGGTACATACTAAAAGCAATACCAAGTTCATGGTTTGTAATCCTTTAAAACTCCAAGGTTTTGAAGGAACTTTTCCGTCTAATTTTCCCCAAGCAATAATAGAACCTGTGAAGGTAATTGCTCCAATGAATATTCCGATGAACACCTCTACCAAGTGAATGATGTGTGCTGCACCAACTAGTTCATGTGTTTTTGGATCTAAGTAAGAACCAAATCCAACTAACACAGCAGCTAATCCCACAAAGCTGTGAAGGATGGCAACAAGCTGTGGCATGGATGTCATTTCTACTTTACGTGCCAACATTAATCCAATGATGGAAGCAATTGCAATGGCTCCAATGATGTAGATATGTCCGGCAACGCCTTGGCCCAACACGGTAGCAATAATGGCTACAATCATCCCTACAATTCCGTAAAGGACACCGCGCTTTGCTGATTCCTGAGAGGACAATCCTCCTAAACTTAAAATGAACAGAATACTTGCAAATAAATATGCTGCTGTTTGTATTTCTTTTGCTATAAACATAATTTTTATTTTATCTCTTAATTTATATTTCGTTTAATGTCACCCTGAGCTTGTCGAAGGGCTTATCCTTCAAAGCAGAAGGTTTATTTCTTAAACATTTTAAGCATACGGTGTGTCACCACAAATCCTCCAACAATGTTGATGCTGGCAATTAAAATAGCAATGAATGCTAATATGGTCATTGGGTTTGAAATATCATCGGTAGTTTGTAATAAACCACCTACCACAATGATTCCACTGATTGCATTGGTTACTGCCATTAATGGTGTGTGTAATGAATGGGCTACATTGGTAATCAATTGCCATCCTACAAACACTGCTAATATAAATACGGTGAAATGTTGAATAAATTCGGCTGGTGCATATTTACCAACGAACAATAACAACAAGCCTACAACTCCTAAACGGATAAGCATGGAGGTTGCAGCTTTTTTAGATTTTGCTTCTTCGGAAACACGTACTTCTTCGGCTGTTGGTGGAACTACTTTTTTTGCTCCGCCTGCTGTAGGACTTACTTGAAGTGGCGCTGGTGGCCAGTTAATTTTTCCGTTGTACGTTACCATTGCTCTTGACACAACAGCATCTTCCATGTCAATTTTCCATTTTTCGGCTTTGCCCATGTCATCTAATAAATGACATAAGTTGTTACCGTATAATTGCGAAGCTTGATTTGGTAATTGACTTAATTTACCAACAATGGTAACACCATTATCGGTTGTATAAATTTCTCCGTTGCGTGTGTATGCACAGTTACCACCTGTTGATGCCGCTAAATCCACAATCACCGATCCTGGTTTCATAGCATCTACATGGTAATCCATCCATAATTTTGGAGCTGGGCGACCAGGGATTTGTGCAGTAGTAATTACAATGTCAACTTCTTTTGCTTGTTCTAAGAACAATTTCATTTCGGCTTCGATGAACTCTTTACTCATTTCTTTTGAGTAACCCGAAGCTGTTGCACCGTCTTCTTCAATTTCAACTGTTAAGAATTGTGCACCCATTGATTCAATTTGTTCAGCAACTTCTTTACGTGTATCGAATGCTCTCACAATTGCACCTAATGAATTGGCAGCACCAATAGATGCTAAACCTGCAACCCCTGCACCAATCACCAATACTTTTGCTGGTTCTACTTTACCTGCTGCAGTAATTTGTCCGTTAAGGAAACGACCAAAATGATACGAACCTTCAATTACGGCTCTGTATCCAGCAATGTTTGCCATGGATGATAATACGTCCATTTTTTGTGCTCTGGAGATACGAGGAATCGCATCCATTGCAACGGCATTTACTTTTTTATCGGCTAATTTTTGAAGTAATGGTTGGTTTTGTGCTGGCCATAAATAGCTTAACAATACCAATCCTTCTTTCATCATATCTACTTCTTCCATTGCAGGTTCTTTCACCTTTAATACAATGTCCGATTTACCATAGATATCAGCAGCAGTGCTAACAATGATAGCTCCTGCTTCTTCGAAATCTTTATCAGAGAAATTTGCTTTTAATCCAGCATTGTGCTGAATGTAAACTTCAAACCCTTGCTTTTGCAATCGTTTGACAGTTTTTGGCGTTGCTGCCACTCTCAACTCATTTGGAGAAATTTCCGATGGAATACCTACCTTCATAATTAAACTATATTACGTTTACGTGTTTGTTTAGAACAAAATTTAAGGATGCAAAATAAGAAAATTTTTACGGATTGACCAAAAAATCGGTATTAACTTGAAATTACCTTTTGGAGGGGAACAAACCGCCTATTCCTATTGACTTACAAGGGGTTTTGCGAACAGGTTGGGATAGTCGGTAATGATGCCATCCACCCCCATTTTTTGCAGCTTTTTATAGGTTTTGGGGAGTTGACGGTCCAAACCACCACTTTGCAGCCATTCAGGTGTGCTTGACGTACCTTTTTGGAAGAGCAAGTTTTAGAAGCTGGATTGTAAAAATTGGGGCTAAATCCTAGCTTTTTAATGTTGTGTTTTACAGAAGATAAATTGGCAACCAACAAACCAATTTTTAGTTCTGGATTTAATGCATGGATTTCGTTGAGACAACGGGTATCAAAACTTTGAATTAAAATACGGTTGTTGATGTTGAACTTTTTTAGCACCTCCGCAATTAAAGCAACCTGTTTTTGTTGGGAAATGATACTTGTGGTCGCCAAGTGAATGATTTTTTAATTTCGATGTTGTACTTAATTGGTGGCAAGTTATTTTCCTTCGTGAATAATTCCAGCTCTTGAATGACTTCGCTCAACAAAGGTTTGTAAGCAGAGAGTTTTGCTTGTGCTGGAAATTTTTTGTTGCCACGTTTTCCGCAATCGTATTTTTTGATTTCGGAATATGTTAGTTGATGCAAATTATTTTTGGCCTGCCCGTCCGGCAGGCGGGAGCGTTTGGTAATTGCTTTTCCATCGGGCGAAGTACATGTTTTTGGATTGAACCAAGGTTCGTGCGAAACCACTACTTGCGAATCCTTGGTGATGAGTACATCCAACTCGATGTAATCGGCTCCAGCTTTTATGGCTTCTTTAAAAGCAATGAGTGTGTTCTCTGGAAAATGTCCGCGAAAGCCACGGTGACCATGCACTTGAAATGCTGTGTCGGTTTGCCCCAACAAGATATTACTTACTACTAAAAACAAAAAGGTAAAAAAGCGCATGTGGCAAAAGTAATTTATTATTCGTGTCGTTCGTAATTCATAGTAATTTGTAAATTTGGTTCTCCTTATTTCGCAGAAGATGGACATTGAAAAATTAAACGAAAAAGCAAAAAACGCTGAACCTGCAAACAAAAAACTGTTTGAGAAGTTAAAAAAGAGCAAACCAAAAAATTTGGATGATGTGGTGCATCAACTCCACGATGAAGCGTTTGAGCACATTGATTGTTTAAGCTGTGCCAACTGCTGCAAAACAACAAGTCCGATTTTTAAGGACATTGACATTGATCGTATCTCCAAACGATTGCGATGCGCCCTCCGATTTTATTCAGAAGTATTTACACATGGATGAAGACAATGACTTTGTATTGAACGTAGCACCTTGTCCTTTTTTAGATGCTGAAAATTATTGTTTGATTTACGAAGACCGACCAACAGCTTGCAGAGAATATCCACATACCAACCGCAAACGTTTTTATCAGTTGCTCGACCTAACCATTAAAAACACATTTATTTGTCCGGCTGCATTCGAGATTGTGGAAGGCATGAAGAAGAAGTATTAAAATTAAATTTTATACTGTATATTTGATATACATAAAAAACTACCGAATTAATGAAATCAACTTTTACCTTTTTATTCGCGATTGCTTTTTCGGCATCGGCATTAACGTATATATCACAAGGCGGTGATGAGAAAAAATTAAAACGTGCAGACAAAGGCACGGATGAAGCCATGACACATGGTGCTAGCAAACGTTCTATTTGGGAACGCAAGCGTTTGGCTGATCCAGCAACAGGACGTATTCCGGATAACATCCGCCAAAAAGAATTGGCATTTGCGGCAACATTGCCAAGCGATGCTTCTTTATCAAGAACAATCAATTTTACAAACAGAGGTCCTTGGAATGTAGGTGGTAGAACACGTGCATTTGGTATTGATGTGAGTAATGAAAATAGAATTTTAGCAGGTTCGGCTTCGGGCGGAATGTGGTTGAGTACCGATGGTGGTGCAACCTGGAACATGACCAATACACAATCGCAATTAAAAAATGCAACGTGTTTGGTACAAGATAAACGTGCTGGACATACCAATGTTTGGTATTATGGAAGTGGTGAAGCTTATGGTGCATCGGCAAGTGGTGGCGGTGCATATTATTTAGGAGATGGTATGTTTAAATCGACCGATGGTGGTGTAACATGGGCACCAGTAACAACAACTGCAGGTGGAGCACCTAATTCATTTACTACTAACTGGCAATTGTTTTGGAACGTAGCAAACGATGTGTCGGCTCATGATACCATCAGTGAAATTTATGCGGCAACGTATGGTGCTGTTTACAGAAGTGTGAACGGTGGAACAACATTTACTACAGTAAGAAGCGGTGGTTCGTACTTTACAGATGTAGCAGTTACAACAACAGGTGTGGTGTATGCAACATTAAGTGATGATGGGACACAAAAAGGTATTTGGCGCTCCACAGATGGTGTTGCATTTACCAATATTACACCAGCAGGATTTCCAACAGCTTACAACAGAATTGTAATTGGAATAAATCCTTCGAATGAAAACGAAGTTTACTTTTTAGCAAACACTCCTGGTTTTGGAAAAGTAACGGTTGATTGGCAAGGAAACTCCGAGTGGAATAGCTTTTATAAATATACGTATGTAACAGCTGATGGAGCTGGAGCAAATGGAACATGGGATACTTTATCACAAAACTTACCAGGTACTGGTGGTATGTTCGACAAATGGCAAGTGCAAGGATCGTACGATATGATTGTACGTGTGCATCCAACACAACAAAACATTGTATACATTGGTGGAACTAATTTATACCGTTCAACAACTGGATTTACCGATTCATTAAATACAACGTTCATTGGTGGCTACGAACAATTTTCGGCATTGCCAGTAATTAACTCGTATCCAAATCATCATCCCGATCAACATTGGATTGAGTTTTTACCATCCAATCCAAATGTAATGTTCAGTGCAAACGATGGTGGTGTATTTAAAACAACAAACGATACTGCAGCAAGCATTACGTGGGAATCGTTAAACAATGGTTATTTAACAAGTATGTTTTATACCGTTGCTATTGATCATGCAACATCGGGCAACAATATTATTGTGGCTGGTGCGCAAGACAATGGATCGTGGTATACCAATTCGGCAAACCCAACTGCGCCATGGGTAACACCACGTGGTGGAGATGGTTCGTATTGTGCTATTGCTGATAATCAAAGCATGTATTATTTTTCGATTCAAAATGGAAAAATGATGAAAGCAACCTTGGATGCCAATGGAAACAAAACAGCTTTTGCACGTATTGACCCTATTGGTTTAGAAAAACCACAATTCATCAATCCATATACACTTGATCCAAACAATAATAACATTATGTATTTGGCAGGTGGAAAATATTTATGGAGAAACGATGATTTATCAGGCATTCCATTAGCAAACACCTGGGATTCGGTGAGCACCAACTGGGTGCGTTTCAACGATTCGGTGCCATTAGCAAATTCAGAAATTACTGCTGTAACAGCTTGTAAAGTTCCAGCAAACAGAGTGTATTACGGAACAGATAAAAAACGTATTTATAAAGTTGACAATGCAAATGTGGGTTCACCTACTCCGGTAGATATTTCAGGAACTGCTTTTGCTTCGGCTGGAAACATTAGTTGTATTGCCGTTGATCCAACGGATGGCGACAATTTGATTGTTGTTTTTTCGAACTATGGTGTATACAGTTTATTTTATACAAACGATGCAGGTGTTACCTGGACAAAAATTGGAGGCAATTTAGAAGCAAACGTAAATGGTACTGGCTCGGGTCCGTCATTGCGTTGGGCAAGCATTATTCCTGTGAGCGATGGCGTTATATACATGGTTGCAGGAAGCACAGGTGTGTATGCAACCGACTCTTTAAATGGAACAGCAACGGTATGGGTACAACAAGGTGCAACAACTATTGGTAATTCGGTTTGTGATATGATTGATTACCGTTTATCGGATGGATTGGTTGTAGTTGCAACTCACTCGAATGGTATCTTCTCGGCAAACATTACCAGCGTAAATGATATTGTTAGCATTAACGATATCAATGTTAGCAAACAAGAATTGCAATTAAGCAATTACCCTAACCCAATGAACCAATCAACAACGATTGAATTCAAATTGAATAAAAAAGAAAATGTGAATTTAGCAGTATGGGATGAATGTGGAAGATTGATCCAAACACTAGCAAATGAAACAATGCAAGCAGGTGTGCATACGGTTAACTTTAACCGTAACAACCTAAAAGCAGGAATGTATTATTACAGTTTAACTGTAGGCGACAGACGCAAAACCAATAAATTGATTATTGTGAACTAATCAATAAACAATTCGGTGTTAGTTAAAAAGTCCTTCAAGCAATTGAAGGACTTTTTTTTGCGCTACTTTTACTATATCAAATTGATTTATACAGATGCTGCATTCTATTTTCGGAAATTTTGATTATTACAGTTGGATTGTACTGCCACTTATTATTTTTAGCTCTCGTGTATGCGATGTTAGTTTAGGAACATTGCGCCATGTATTTATTTCCAAAGGATTTCGAAAAATTGTTCCGCTATTGGGCTTTTTTGAAGTATTGATTTGGATTGTGGTGGTTGCTCAAGTAATGAAAAACTTAAACAACATTGCTTGCTACTTAGCCTGGGCGGGTGGGTTTGCAACAGGAACATATGTAGGCTTGCGTATTGAAGAACGTTTGGCTTTGGGATTACAAGTTATCCGAATTATTACCAACCAAAGCTATGAAGCATTGTTAGAAGCATTAAAACTCGATAACCATGGAGTAACGATTGTGGATGCACAAGGAGCATTGGGACCAGTAAAGATGATTTTTACAATTGTAAAACGTAAAAACACACGAGCTGTGGTGAAGTTGATTCAAGAGCACAATCCAACCGCTTTTTATTCGATTGAGGATATTAAAAATGCAAATCAAGGTGTATTTACGGAAAGTGGAAAAGCGGGCTTTGCCTTTATCCGACAAGTACTACCAACGAAAAAGGGAAAATAAAAAAGGTTTTTGAAAAAAAAGGTTGACCTTTACTAAACTTTTAACAAAGTTGTTCGTCATAGATAAAAACATACACAAAATGAAAACAAAAAATAACATCAAAATCCTTAGCCTATTGCTTGCAACAGGTATCTTCATTACTTCATGTAAAAAAAATGAAGACAAAGACAATGATACGGCTGTAGCTGGTGATCATTCCTTAGCGGAATCGACTTTTAACGATGTGAACAACATTGCTGATGAAGCAGCAAGCGGCTCCTTGAGTTCGTATTTAACACCCAACAATTCGGATGAGAAAGCATTTTTTAGTGCTTGTGCAACCATCACGAACGACACAACAGTAACACCAAAAATGTTAACAATTGACTTTGGTGCTACCAACTGCTTGTGCAGCGATGGAAGAAATAGAAGAGGGAAAATAAATGTAGCATATAACGGTCAGTACCGCGACTCTGCTTCTACCCATACAATCACCTTTACCAATTACTTTGTAAACGACAATCAAATTTTGGGAACAAAATCAGTAACAAACAATGGTCATAATTCAGCTGGTTATTTAGTGTATACAATTCAAGTAAATGGTCAAATCATCAAAGCAAATGGTGGTGGAACAATTACATGGACATCTGCTCGTCAGCGTACCTGGTTTGCAGGCGAAAGCACACCTGCTTGGAGCGATGATAGTTATTACATAGCAGGAACAGGCAATGGAACAAGTGCTGCTGGAACTTTTTATACGGCAAACATTGTACAAGCATTGCGTAGAGATATGAGTTGCAGAAACATTGTTGCTGGTCAATTAGCAATCACTCCTGATGGAAAAGCAACACGTTACATCAATTTTGGAACAGGAACTTGTGATAACGATGCAACAGTTACAATAAACGGAAATGTTTACAACATTACACTTCCTTAATTTTTAACAAATGAATTAAAAAAGCTGTACAATTATGTACAGCTTTTTTTTATACCTTTAAAACATGAAATCATCGTTAAAACAATTCCGCTTAATTGCAGCACTAGAGGGTGTGTCGTTTATTTTATTAATTGCCTTGGCAATGCCTTTAAAATACATGTTCGACATGCCTACACCGAACAAAATAATAGGAATGGTACACGGAGTGTTGTTTGTTGCCTACGTATTTTTTCTATACCAAGTAGCAAGTGACAGAAAGTGGTCCCTAAAAAAGGTGGCGATTGCATTTATTGCTTCACTCCTACCTTTCGGAGCATTTGTGTTGGATGCTAAAGTTCTTAAACCAGAACAAGAGCAAGCATAACTTACTTTTTAATTTTCGAATCGTCTTCTTGAATGTATTCCTCTTCGAATCCATTGCTTGTAGCATATCCTTTCCATTTCGAAATGGCTGCTTGCATGTCGGCAGGCAATTCCGAATCGAAATGAATGTACTTTCCAGTAGTAGGATGATTAAAGCCTAATGACTTTGCATGCAAAGCATGACGAGGCAATAATTGAAAACAGTTTTCTACAAACTGTTTGTATTTAGCAAAGGTTGTTCCTTTTAAAATTCTATTTCCACCATAGGTATCATCATTAAATAATGAATGACCAATGTGTTGCATGTGTGCACGAATTTGATGTGTACGACCGGTTTCTAATTTACATTCAATTAGGGTAACATAACCAAATCGTTCGAGTACTCGGTAATGCGTAACAGCATGTTTACCATATTCACTTCCTTCAGGAAAAACATCCATCAGTTTACGGTCTTTTAAATGACGACCAATATTTCCAACAACAGTCCCTGACTCTTCTTTAAAATCTCCCCATACCAACGCAATGTAAATACGATCCAAGTTACGATCAAAAAAATCTTGTGCTAATTTGGTCATTGCAATTTCACTTTTTTGCAACCACCATAATTCCACTTGTGTTTTTATCCAAGCGATGTACCAAGCCCGGACGCAAAACTGCTTGCTCTGTTGTTTTTTTATTTTTTTCTAAACTTGCTCCTGTTTTACTTATCGGTAATTGTTGAAAGTGATACACCAATGCATTCACCAAGGTGCCTTTGTAATTGCCATATCCAGGATGTACCACCATTCCAGGTTGTTTGTTAATGATGATCAAATCATCGTCTTCAAAAACAATGTCCAATGGAATGTTTTGTGGAATCAATTCAATCTCACGAGGAGGATGCGCAAATACAACTGTAATTACATCGTGTGGTTTTACTTTGTAATTGGATTTTACTGGCTTATCATTTACATGGATATTTCCATTCTCGGCAGCTTGTTGAATTTTTGTACGGGTCGCATTTTCGATGCGGTTCATCAAAAATTTATCAATTCGTAAAGGCGCTTGTCCTTTATCTGCAGTTACGCGGTAATGTTCAAATAGTTCTTGATCACCATCTTGTTCTTCGGGCAATTCTAATTCTTCGTCAATCATTTTCTGAGATGGTTAAATGCAATTAGTTAGCAACAACAAATTTTTGTGTTGCTGTTTTTGTAGGTGTAGCAATGGTAATAAAATAAATACCATTCGAAAGCATTGAAATATCAATTGATTCGTCACTCACAAATGTATCCGTTAACAATTACTCTTCCGAATAAATCAACGATTGAATAAGTTGTTTTTCTCTGATGTCGAATCGTTGTTTTCAAAACTAACTTATCCGAAGCAGGATTTGGATAAACGCTAAAGTGTGGTATCTTTTTGAGATAGTATTTATTCCAGTAAAATCGGATGCTGGACCGAAAACAGGCGCATCATCAGTGATCCTGGATAAGGCGATAATAACCAGCTGCCCGCAATGTTGTAATACACTTTATCGGATGTATTGATATTTTTATCCAAGCCAACATTTAAAAACTGATTGGTATTTTGGATAAAGCCAATAAAAAATGTTCCTGGGTTTACTGCTACTGGTTGATCTAAATAATAACGTATAAACTGGTTGGGTAATACATGACCGTATCCTGGATAAAGTGTTGTGTCGCTTGTAAAAACAGCTGTACCAGGAATACTACCTGCAGCTGCCCACACTTTTAAACGAAACGTATACGGTTCGGCATTCGTTAAAATTGGATTAAAAAGATATCAATGCAACGCAAGGTATCAGCAGTGGTAACCGTAAATTTCTCAGCCAATTGCGCATACAAGGTGCTTAATCCCAAAGCCGATTCGGCTGAGCCATCATCGTACGAATAATAATTTGCAAACTCTTGAGCATAACGAATGGTATCATTCGCTCTGTAAAAATCAGGAGTAGAATTTACAGCACATTCAATCGTATAAACACTCGAATCAACCAATGTTGGAATGGCATAATTAAGTGCTGGTGAAGTAAATGGTGCGTACGCTAAATTTCCATTCGGATTGTATGGATCAATATTGATGTTTCCACCCGAATAGGTTGTATTTACCTGCGTTCCTAATTCATCATAAATTGCATAGGTAAAACTCCCATTCTTTACAGCATTGTGATTGTTGCGGATAACGGTTGAATACGTTGTTTTCATATTCGCAGGAGTATAATGTCAATATTCCAATGATCGAGGCTACCACTCAATGTTGCGTAGTTTTTAAAACGGAACTGAAAACCATCTTTTAAATAAGTAGTATCCGTAATAGGAATCATAACCAATGTCCAGCTACTATCATTCACGGCTAGTGTTGTTCCCTTTTTAGCCCATATACGATCCCATGAAGCCAATGTTCCTCTGCCTTTAAATTCAAGCACCAGTGAATCGGATTGTTCGGGAGCATTTCCCAATCCTTGAGGTTGAAAATAAAAACTAAAATAAATTGAATCAGAATCAGGATAATTTAATCGAATCGGTTTTGATGTTAAATAATCAGCAATACCAGTTGCTCCGGAAGCCATGTTAAAGTTATAGGGATAACCAGCTGAATCAACACCATCAAACGTTACCACACCGTATGTAATAGGAGCTTTTGCATAACCTTGATTTACAAATGCTTTTTTAGAGTATTCCTTTTGTTCCCAAGCTAACCGTATCGTAAATAGAAGGTGCTTTTGAAGCGATTTTAATCCATTCTGGTAAGCAGCCAAAGTTGGATTTACAGAAAGTGCTTGCTCTACTAATCCTTGAGAAAACAAAGAGAAAGAGCCAAACAATACTATCAATAAAAGTAAATTATTCTTATTCATCAAATTCTGTTTCTTTAGTTGTTTCACCTGAATTCGAAGCTGAAGCAGGCACTTTACTTTTATCTGAAGTAAAATACAAATCAACGGTAGCTCCTAAATTCACTAAATTATCTTTTCCACAAGCAGGACTTTGTCGGTAAATTACCGAACTGGAAGAATCTTTTGGTTCATCGTATGTAATAACACCAATGCTCAAAGAAGCTTCTGCCAATGATTGCAATGCTTCTTTTTTTGTTAACCCAAATAAACAAGGAACACCAACTTCCTCTTCACTCAATCCTTTTCCTACAACCAATGTAATTACAGTTCCCTTTTCAATTACTTCACCTGGCTCAATGTGTTTTCCTTTTACCAATTGATCCAACACACAATTTGCACACTGATCTGGAACAAATTTTATTTTCGGATTTAATTTCAAACCATACGATGTAACCATTGATGTTGCTTGACGCAAAGAACGGTCGATTAGTTTTGGCATTTCGATACTTGGAGGTAAAATAGAAGTTACGTACAAGAAGATGATTCGGTTTTCTTTTACTTCTGCATTTGGTTCTGGCTCTTGTTTAACAACGGTTCCAGCAGGAGCTTTTACATCATAAATGGAATCAATTACCAAGTAGCGAACATTTTTATCTTCTACGAACTTATCTAAATCTGTAATTTTCACACCATTAAAATCAGGAACTTTAATGGCTTCACCATGCTTAGTAGTGGAATTTAACCAAAAGGTGATGATTAGGAAAAGTACCAACATTACTGCTAAGTATATTCCTAAATTCTTTAAAAATGCTTTGGTTTTTATAAACTGAAAAATGCCCTTCAACATAATTTCTTTAAATCTCTAATTTAAGCTACGAATGTACGAATTTTAGGCAAACGTTGAAAGTGAGAATTAATTGTTTTGCAACAAAAAAAGCAGGCAAAATGCCTGCTTTTTTCGTTTTTTGAGTGTGTATTATTGTTTATTAATCACAATTGTTTGTGTTTTGGTTCCAGAAGCATTTGTAGCTTCAATCAAAATGGTATTAGTACCGTTTGCCAAATTTAAGGTAGCAGAAAATGTTTTCTTGTTAGTTAGGTAGTTAAAAGGAACTACCACATTGTTCTGCTTAATCACAATATTAGCTGCAGCTACTACTCCTGTAATAGAACCACCAATGGTATAGGTTGCATCTGGCGTAGTAAACGGACTTACTGCCGGCAAACCAACTGTAACTACAGGTAAGCTTGTAGTATTAGGTGTTCCTAGAGTCAAATTTGGTTTATTTGGTCGGACCACATTTGGAGTGTTTAGTGTATCTGGACTAATAACATCTATTACACGAACATAATTAATTGTTACCGATTTTGTATCCGTTCCTGAATTGTTTGTAGCGGAAACGGTAATTACATTCGCACCCATACGAAGATTAGCTGTAAATGATATTTTCTTAGTTATTGGCTGCATCACAAAATTTGTGATTGCTGTACCATTTACTTTTACTGTAACCTGATTGCTTGTATTAACATTTAATGCCTTGGCAACAACAGCATACGTTGCAACATTCGTAGCTTCTGTTGCAGATGCAGGATTAATAAAAGAAACCACTGGTGGCAACAATTGTACAGGTATGCTGTAATTAAATGTGATTGTTTTTGAATCAGCACCAGCAGCATTGGTAGCGTTAATTACAACGGTGTTTGTACCTACTATCAAATTAGCAACAAAATTCAACTGGTGTGTTAATGCATTGTAGCTAAACGTTGAATTAACACCATTTAAGCTAACCGTAATCTGATTTGCAGCATTTACGTTTGCAATGGTTGCACTTACGGTTTCAGAGTTTACGCTGGTAGCAGAAGGATTTGTAAATGGTGTAATTACCGTAATAACAGGAGGTACGACAACAGGAGCTGGCTGATTATAGATTACTGTTTTTGTTTTTGAATCAGAACCAGCAATATTTGTTGCAGAAACGGTTATCGTATTTGCACCTTGTACCAAATTTGCATTAAAATTTAATTGACCATTAGTAGAATTAAAATTCAGAGCGCTGGTCATAACCGGACCGCCATTTACAGTAACAGCAAGCTGACCAACAGCAGTTACATTTTGAATAGTTGCACCAATAGCTACTGTATTTGTTGTAGTTGTAAACGGTGATGCTGCTGGACTAGTAATTGTAACAACAGGAGCTGGTACAGTAGCAGGTCTATTGTAAATGATTGTAATTGATTTCGAATCGCTGTTCACTGCATTTGTTGCAGTGATACTTACCACATTTGCACCTTGAATTAAATTAGCGGTTAATGACAACTGATGTGAAGCAGCATTGAAATTAAATGGAATTGCTGCTCCATTCAGAGAAACACTAATTTGATTTTGACTGTTTACATTCAACACATTTGCATTTACTACTTGTGTAGAAAGTGTTGTTGTAAATGGATTTGCAACGGGATTTGTAATTGTAACGCTTGGAGGCATTACAGGAGGCGCTGCTTGTTCATATACGATTGTAATTGATTTGCTATCCATGCCCGCAATGTTCGTAGCAGATACGGTAATTGTATTGGCTCCTGCAATCAAATTCGCATTGAATGATAATTGACCAGAAGCAACATTAAAATTCAATGCACTCGCCATAACAGGACCGCCATTTACGCTTACTGCTAATTGACCAATTGCAGTTACGTTTTGTACAATTGCATTGATTGGTGTTGGGCTTAGTGTACTATTTGTTACAGCAGTTGCAGGATTGGTAATTGTAACAATCGGCTGAGCAACAGTAACAGGTTTATTGTAAATAACAGTTGCAGTTTTAGTATCACTTCCACCAGAATTTGTTGCAGTAATGGTGATTGTATTTGCACCCACAGCCAATAAAGCATTGTAGCTTAATTGATGTGAATTAACATTAAAGCTAAATGGTGTAATGATTCCATTTTGAGTAAGTACAATTTGACTTTGTGATGTTACATTCATTACACTAGCAACAACATTTGTTGTTGGAGTAGAAACGGTGTATGGATTCACATTCGGAGAAAGAATAGTTACAACAGGAGCAGGAGCTGTGTTTTGAATAATTGGTTGCTGATAGATAACAGTAACCGATTTTGAATCGGTACCACCTGCATTGGTAGCAGAAATAACAAAAGCATTTGCACCTGGGATTAAGCAACAATAGGCGCAGGTGTTGAAACAACAGGAGCTGAATAAGTAACATTGGTACTCGCTGTAACTGTTCCGCTAGTATTTGTAGCATTCACCACAAAATTATTGTTCCCTGCAACAAGCGGTGTTGTGTATGTTAATACATTGTTTAAATAGGTAAAACCATTAACAGTTGCACCATTGTAAATCAAGTTAATTCCTGAAGAATTAGCAACATTTAAAACATTCGCTGTGATTGTGATTGTGTTTTGAGTTGTGCTAAACGGATTTGATGTAGGTGACGTGAATGTAATTTTAGGAACTTCTACAGCAGTTGTTGTAGTTGTGTTAACGGTTGTGTTCGTAGTTGTATTCGTATTGGTATTTGTGTAAGTATTTACATTATTATTTGTATTCGAGTTAGTAGTAGTGGTAGTTGATGTAGTACGTCCTTTTCCACCAAACTAAATTTCATCCATACAGATGAATAGTGGTACATATCGTTTGTTCCCGTATTTTCATTGGTGCTTGTCCATTGCTGACCATCCACTAAATCGTTGCGTGTCCAAGTCATTTTATGTTCGAATCCCATCGAAAAACCTTTGGTAAACTGGTATCCTAAACCAACACCAACATAAGGCATAAATCTCCATTTTGGATTTTTACTTCCTTCTGCTAATGTTTCATAGCTTCCATCGTAAATATCATTTAAACGTGATAAAATATCCGACTTACTTCCATTGCCTGCAGAATCAACCAAATTATAATTATAACGCATGTTATTTTCATCCAATTGATCCAACTTGGTAACAGCTTTTGTTAAACCTGCACCACCAAATACATACATTAAAATGTTTGTTTTCTTTCTTAATTGATTGGCGCCAATTTTAACTTCTAATGAAAACTCACTTAGCGAAGTTTTATAATTTTGATAAACATAACCACCATTCGAGAAATAGTTAAGTGTCGTATCATTTTGACCATTTAGCGCAAAATTATTTTTTAAACCAAACGATTTTTGATAATCTTGTCCGTAGGTAGTTGAACCTAAATAACGGAATCTCCAGCCCCAAAACAAAGGACTTGTTTCGTTATAACAATACGTTTGTCCGAATGTAAATCCAAAGCCAGGCCCTAGCTTTTTCATTTTCACATCACTTTTAAGCCAAGCGGCTCCGCCATTTAATCCTAATTCCCAAGGATGTGGATTTTGTGCTATTGAGTCGCTAACAGACAATAGACTTAGCAAAACAATTAAAAAAGAGTATATTTTTTTCATAACTATGGATTTAACTTTGGCAATACATTTTTTATGCCGTAAATTTTATTTTATTCTTGAAATCTTAAATTCTGTACGTCTGTTTTTTGCATGCTCTTCTTCAGTACATGTTACACCATCGGAACAATTGTTTACCAAGTTTGACTCTCCATATCCTTTATAAACGATACGCTTGCGTTCAATTCCTTTCGAAACAATGTATTCAACTGCAGAACGAGCACGCTTTACAGAAAGTTGTAAATTATAGTTCGCTGCGCCACGAGCATCAGTGTTTGCCGATAATTCAATTTTTATTTTCGGATTTTGTTTCATTACCACCACCACTTTATCAAGTGTTACTTGTGCTTGTGGAAGAATATTGAATTTTGCAAAATCATAATAAATGTTTTCTAAATTAATCACAGAATCAACTAAATTATTATTTACAGCATTCATTGCTTTTACCCATGGATCTTCTTCATAAATAGCTCCTAAACTTTTTTGTTCACTTGCCAATACCGTAAAATTAAATGCTCCTTGGTAGCGTTTAAACTCTTTAATAATGTTTCCATTTTCATCGGTTAAATATAAGGTAGCAAATGGCTTAATTACTTCTTCGTTTTCATCCAAAGAAAATTGTAAATCTTTATTGGCTTGTAAGCCTGTAAACTTAAACTCACCGGCATCTCCTGTTTTTGTTGTTTTAATGATTTTGCCAGATTCGTCCATCAAATTAATGGTAGCGTTCGCCAAGGGAGCTTTTGCATCGGTAAGCAATTTCCCTTTCATATCAAATTTCAAATCCTTGTTGGTTAATTTCAACATTGGATCTTCGGCAAAAAGAGTTCCCAATTTTTTCTGTTCACTTGCCAATACCGTAAATTTAAACTGACCTTGGTAGCGTTTAAACTCTTTGATAATCTTACCCTCCGAATCCGTCAAATAAAGAGTGGAGAACGGTTTTACAGCTTCATCATTTTCATCCAAGGCAAATAATAAATCTTTATTTGCTGGTAAATTGGCGAATCTAAAATCACCAGCGCTGCCTGTTTTAGTGGTTTTTAAAACTTGTCCGCTTTCATTCACTAGATTAATCGTTGCATTTGCCAATGGTCCTTTTGCATCATTCAACAATTTGCCTTTCATATCAAACTTTAAGTCACTATCAAATGCAGTCATTTGGTCTAATGCATTGTTATCGCCCGACAATAATGTATACACAAAATCTGCTTCTGGCTGACTGATCATGGTTGCCATTACTTTACCATCTTTGTTTGTTATTTTAACAACAGTTCCTGCAGGAAGTTTAATTTCTGATTGTTTTAATTTAAGCGAATAGTTTTCGGTTGGCGACAAATCAGTAAATACAAAAGCCCCTAGCTCACTTGTTAATGCAGATTGTAGTAGTTCACCTTTCGCATTGTACAAATACACATTCACATCGCCCAATGGTTTTTCGGGATTGCCACCATACAATACATTTCCGGCAATTGCAATGGGCTTGTTCGATTTAACAATTGGTTTTAAAGCAGGATCCTCAGCATAGATAGTTCCCATTTGTTTTTGGTCGGCAGGCAACAACGTAAATTTAAACTGTCCTTGATAACGCGTAATTTCTTTAATAACATTTCCTTCGCTATCTGTGATGTATAGGGTTTTGAATGGTTTTAATTGTTCTTCATTTTCATTCAATGAAAAATTCAAATCTTTATTCGCTTGCAATCCATAAAACTTAAACTCACCCAAAGAATTTGTTAATGTCGATTTTAAAACCACACCTTTCTCATCAACTAAATTAACTGTTGAATTATTTAATGGATTTTTAAACTCATCTAACAATTTACCTTTTAAATCTAAACGCAATTCTGAATCAGCAACACTTAATTGTTTTAAGGAATTATTTTCACCTGCTAAAAGCGTGAACACAAAATTCCCTTTTTCATTTACATTATCAGAACCTATAACTTTACCATCCTTGGTCGTTAATTTAATTTTTGCGTTTGGAGAAAGCTTTGCATCGGACTCATCCAATTTTACCAAGAAGTTTTTATCAGCTGGTAAATCTGTAAATACAAAGGATCCATTTTCATTAGTAGTAGTAGTTTGAATAATTTCTCCTCTTTCATTTAACAAATTCACAACTGCATTGGCAATTGGAGTGGATGGATTTTCGCCCATTAACAAGTTACCAGCAATACTAACATCGTTTGAATTTAAATCCGGCAATGAATTGGGATCGGCAGGCAAATTTTGGAATATGAAGCGTTCTCCACGATCGTTAATAACTGTTACACGAATAATTTGTCCTTTATCATCCGCTAAAAAGTATTTTTTCTTGGCAGCAACAGCAGGGTCGCTCTCATCCAATTTTACTAAATATTTATGCTCTGGATCAAGTTTGTCGAATTTAAAATAACCAGTAGAATCGGTATTGGAAACGGATATTATCACCTCATCACCTTCTTTATAAAGCATTACCTTTGTATTCCGAACAGGGTCATTAATGTCCCTACTAAAAAGAATTTTCCCAGATACAGCAATTACTTTATTTAAACATCCGAATGCATAAATATCATCTGATCCTTTTCCATTTTTTCGGTCGGATGAAAAATAACCTTTTGAAAATTCGTCATCAGTGAATACAATTCCAAAATCATCGGTAGAAGAATTTAAAGGTGTACTTAAATTTTTTATCGCAGTGTACTTGCCATCAATTTTGTTAGCCGAATAAATATCCAAGCCTCCAAATCCAGCATGTCCATCGGATGAAAAATAAAGCTTACCATCTTTACGAATAGAAGGAAAAACTTCTGTTCCAGATGTATTCACCTCATCTCCTAAGTTTGTTGGTTTGCCCCATTCTTCGCCTTCTTTTTTACAAACATAAATATCCATTCCTCCAAATCCGCCAGGCATATCCGAAGCAAAAAACAACCATTGTCCATCGGCCGAAATACTTGGATGTGCAATGGAATAGGAATTATCGTTGTATTTGAAGGGCTGTAATTTACCCCATTTATTGTTTTTTAATTGACTAATGAACAACCTGGGTTTATTAATAAAATTGGGATCCTTTTTATTTAGCACATAATTTACACGTGTTAAATACATGATATTTCCATCAGCACTAAAACAAACGGGGCCATCATGGAACTCTGTATTGACCAACCAAGAATAGGATTTTGCTTTTTTAGAAATTTGAGATTTACCATCAGGTTGTGTTTTTATCTCGGCTTCGAAAACATTTAGATAAGGAGTATCATCCCAGGAGTAAGTTGAATTATTAACTAAATCTTGAGAACGATCGGATGTAAACACTAATTTATTTTTATACACTACAGGAGAGAACTCGGCATGTGGTGTATTGATATTATCAAGTGGTGTAACATCGAACTCTTGAGTTTGTGAAATCCATGTTTTTATTTCACTAAACGACTTTAAAGTAATTTCTGTTTTTTTATCTTCAGGAACAGCATCGGCATATAGTTTTAGTTGTGCACGAGCTTCATCACGTTTATCGTTTGCTTTTAAAACTTGTCCATAAAAAAAGTGATTTATTGGGCGAATATCGGGTTGCTTCATTAAGCGAGCATAGTATAACTCTGCTTTTTCGTAATCTTTTATTTTTCGGTAGGAATAAGCAATTTTTTCTAATGCTTCGGTGCTTTCTTTTTTCTTGAGGGCTTTTTTATAGAGGTCAATTGCTTTGGCATATTCAAAATTTTCATAATGCGTATTCGCACGCTTTAGCTGAGCAAAAGCTGCTGAAACAAACACTATAAAACATATTAAGAATAATACACTCTTTTTCATACCAGAGCTATCACAACAGCATTAAGCTTAAAAATAAGCATGTCGTGGAGATAACATTTTTGATTTTTTAATATTGAAATCATACCCTAGCATAATTTCATGACTTCCTCTACCTACTCTCGCAATCTTGCTAAAACCAAAATCAAAAGCATATCCAATTTTAAATTTTTCGGTAGCATAAAACTGCGTGTATGCTACTAGTGATTTATCGGAACGAATAGATGCACCTACCCATAATTTTTTCTGAATTAAAAAACTAAAATTCACATCTGCATTTATTGGTGCGCTCTTTACAGCTTTAACAACAACAGATGGATTAAACGTTAATTTATCATTGATTTCCCATCCTTTTCCAACTGTCAAAATTAAATGTGGAGAAAGGTGCGCATTGTCGCCATTCAAATTCGAAATGGTTGTTAATCGTCCGTTATAAAGATGTGTTGCTGCTAAGCCTGCATAAAAGGTGCGTGTGTGATAATACAATCCCGCATCGGCCGTTGGAACAATGGTAGATGTTCTATTTTGTGTATTGTAAATATCACCTTGATCTTTGTAATTTATTTCATTCCAGTTATACACGTATTGATAAACACCAGCACGAATTCCAAACGCTAACTTTCCACTTCCCACTTGTATACGATATGCGTAAGAACCCATAACGCCAATACTACTTTTTGGACCAATTTGATCGGCCACTAAAGCAAAACCTAAACCTACTTTACGCTTACGCGTTGGCCCATGAATTGATAGCGTTTGTGTATTGGGAGCACCATCAATGCCTGTCCATTGACTACGTAGAAAAACAGCCGCATTGATGGCATCTTTACTACCTGCATAAGCAGGGTTTAGAACCATCTGATTGAACATGTATTGACTGTATTGAGGATCTTGTTGAGCAAAAGTATTCTTACTCAAGCCAATGGCAATGAGTAAAAACAATAATACGACTATGGTCCTCAATTTATTCATCTTAATTTGTTAATTCAATCCAGCCTTTAAATTTTTTATCGCCTACTTCTACTAAATAGAAATAAGTAGCATCTGTCATTCTGTTTCCATTTTTATTTTTCCCATCCCATACAACGGTGGTGTTATCATAATTTTTTCCTTCCCAAATTAAATCACCCCAACGATTGTAAATAGAAACCATGTTTTGCGGAAAATCGGCAACACAATCAATTACCCATGTATCGTTATTTCCATCACCGTTTGGTGTAATACCATTATAAAAATTACATAAAATAGAAATACATTCTACTTGATCTTCGGTAACTACCACCGTTCCACTTATCATGGATAAACTATCCGAAATGGTGTATTGGTAGGTACCAGGAGGCAAGTTGCTTGCAACATTTGTATCACCAACGATGGCTGGATTCCAAGTGTAAGTAACATTTCCAACGGCATTTAAAGGAGTTAATGCAACACTTCCATTGTTTCCACCAATACAGGTTGAATTAACACTTGCTTGTGTCACACTTAATGTTCCTGCAACAGAATTCGGTTGCTGAAAACCTTGTGTAACTGTTTTAATAACAAAAGGAGAACCTTGTGTATAGGTTTCCGTCATTACCTCACCAACAGTATAATCAACAGTTCCCCATGGAGCAGTACCAGTACCACCAGTACTACCTAAGACCTGACGAGGATTGGGTTGTACTTGTGCGGTTATGCTAAATGAAAAAAGCATAAAAAACAAGAGTGATATGTGCGTGCTAAAGTTCAATTTATTTTTTCTCTAAAGCTTCAATTTTAGACTTCTGTAATTCAAGCAATTTTTTCTGTTCTTCCAATTGCCTTTTTAATTCTTCGATTTGCACTTGTTGTTCTTTTATCGCCTGAAGAGCAACTGGTATTAATCCGTCCGTTTTAATAACTTTCGCGTCAATCATTTTTGGCTCATAATTTGGGTCATTATTGGGATTAGAAATTCGCATATCATCATTCACAAGTTCTGCATCCATAACCATTTCAGGAAAAACTTTTTCAAGATCTTGTGCTAAAAATCCAATCTGCTTTCCTGTAGGCAAATTCATTAATTCATATTTTTCAGTATTGTAGTAATATGTTTTTATTTTTAATTTATTGATTTTATCTAAAGCACCTGTGAACTCCTCAATAGAGCCCTTAAATTTCTCGTCAGAAGTCGTCCAAGCTGTCCCAGAAGTACTATATTGATTTCCCTGAGAATAAACAGCCCAATTATTCACACTGCCACCACCAGCTTGAGCATATACACCATATGAAGTGGTTCCTCCAAAACCATAAGCATACAAGCCATAATTTAAACCTTGTCCATACCAAGCATTTGAAGATAAACCATAACGATCACCCGCACCAGTTGCTGTAGTTGTAATTGCAGCAGACAAACAAGTTCCACTCGTCACTGAATTATTATCAAAATACGCTAATGTACCAGCATTATCTTTTTGAACATGTATATTGTAACCTGGAGTTGTTGTTCCAATACCAACATACCCATTCTCGTCAATCTGCATTGCTTCAGAAAGAGCTGCTCCTAGCCTTGTATAAAATCTTAATGAACCGTAAGTAGCATTTGTATTCTCACGCACAGCCGCAATTCGAGCAAAATTATAATCAATATTAGTGCTACTTCTTTGAATAAAATCTACAACACCAATTTCATCGCCATCTGTAATACTTGATCCTCTTAACTCTAAAACGGCTGGAGCGTCATCTGTATAAGTTGTCATCCCTGAAATAGTAACAATTTTTGCATTTGTCCCTAAACTTTGAGCTTGATACAAGCCATAACCAGCGGCTGTAGTTCCTATAGCAATATTTCCATCATTAAAAAGCCTCATTCTTTCAACTGCGATATTACTTCCAACTGGAGTTGTCCAAAATTCTATTCGTCCAGGCATACTAGTCGCACTAGGCGTGCCATCAAAAACACCTTGAATTCTTGCTCCTTCTTGAAATGCCGTTCCATTCCAACCTTGGAAACCTACGCCACCATAATAATCACCAGAAACAGGTAAAGTAGGAACTGCAATTGTACCACGAGCACGTTTTATATGTAATGAAGAAGATTCAGTGGTACTGTATGTTTCTAGGTCAACATCGGTATCAACTGAAGCGGCATGAATTGCTTCTAAAGGAGCAGCAACACCAATCCCCACTTTTCCTAAAGTTGAAAAATAAATTCCTTGTGTAGCTGTAAGCGTTGAGTTTGTATAAAAGCGATACCCCCCTGCAAAACGAGCAGAAAACTGATCACTAGCACTTGAAGTTAATATTGTTGGAGCACCACTACTCCAATCTCCCAATACCATTGCCCCCAAACTTGCAGCACTTGTAAAATTTCCTAATGCCAAGGCTCTATTCCCTGCAACAGTATTTGAACTTCCAATTGCACCTGAAGTTGCACCTGTCACAGTATTTGCAGTCCCAATATCCCAAGTGCCATCAACATTTAAAGTTGCATCTGGTGCTGCAATACCAACTCCAAGACGAATATTTGTATTATCCCAACTAAATGAATTGTTTGCACTAACAGAATTGGCACTTGTCCAAAAAGTAACCTTACTTGCTGTTCCACCCGCCAAAACACCAGCAGTACTCCATGATAGTGTTCCAGCACCATCATTACTTAAAAAACCGGCAGCATTTGCAGCTGGCCAAGTATAAGGAACATTATTAATTCTTGATAAATTACCTGCACTACTAACTTGAAATTGATTACTAGCACCAATAGCCAAAAGAGAACCAACAACACCAACGTTTCCAATCCCCACTTCACCACTTTCTCTGATACGCATACGTTCAATTAAATTAGCAGCAGAACCATTAGAATTTACATAAAATAGCATTTGTCCTGCTAAAGTCGCGCCATTTCCTGAACGAGCTTCAATTCTTGCTCGTGGTATCGCAACATTTACAGGATCCAAACCTAAAAAATCCACCTTTGAAGCCATTGTATTTGTTGAAGCTGTATTCCCAACTATTTCAAGAGAAGCAGTTGCATTTGTTATTCCTAAATCAGTACCAGCTAAAGTCAAATATTTTGTTGCGCCTGCCAATTTACCGGGTGTTGGAGTCCCAATACCTACACTTGTTCCATTATCGAATGTAGCACCAATACCTAATTGCGTTGGAGATGTCCAACGTGCTAAATAATTGGTTGTACCTGTTCCTGTAACAGATGACCCAGCAACAACACTTAAATTACCTGAAGCATCTGCTATCACCGTTCCTGGTCCAACTAAATTTGTAATTCTAGCACCGCCAATAACATGCAATTTAGCTGTTGGAGTGAAAACACCTGCACCAATACCGACATCTCCATTCGATTGAATATTCATTTGATTTGTTGCTGAAGTTCCAAAATAAATCGGAGTGTTATCGTAATTTAAAAAATTAACTGCTGTAGCATTATAATCCAACACAAGTCCTGAGCCTGCAGAAGTTTTTAATTTTATTTGAGGATTAGTTGTTTGGAAAACTTCCAATGTAGTTGAAGGTGTAGTTGTACCGATACCAACATTGGTACCATCATCCGTTATTTGAGAATCGCCACCTGTACTAGCAGAAGTAAATTTTATCACTCTATTTGTAGTACCATTCACAGAGGAAGTTGCGGAATTACCAATAGGCGAAAGCATTTGCCAATTGGTTCCATCGTATGCAAGCGTAACAATTTGTCCAGCTTTAATATCACCACCTGTTAGAGGAACAGTATTTCCTTCTTTCATGATTGATCTAGCTCCAGTACCTGTTACATTCATTGTAGCACTTGCCGAACAAGATGTATGTGCTTTAAATGTTACTTGAATACCATTTGTTAATGGAAATACACCAGGAACATTTAATGTATAAGCTGCACCTGTACCGGCAGAAACAATTTCTACTTGAGCTTTCAAACTAACAACTGAAAGCAAAAATGAAAAGGAGATTACTAAATATTTTTTCATACTATATTAATTATAGAATTAATTATTTCAATAAAACTTTTGCAGTACTACCTGCAGAACCACTTGTGATAAACACACCAATACTTGTTCCTGCATTTGGAATAGCAATTCCTGTAGCTTTGCCAGATGTAGCGCTTGTTATACAATGCTGACCACGAGTAACTGCAGCTGCACCAAGATTAACAGTAACAACACCAGATACAGCAACGCGTGCTACCGAACCATTTGGAGCACCATCTATCACAACACCAATTACAGAATAATTACCTGGACTTGCTGTAGTAGTAAATGAATTATCGATTCCACCCACAATTACAATATCACCTGCTGTACAAGCAGCACCCGTATTGTTTGTTAAAGCAACCGTAATTGCGTTATTTTCAGTTGCAGAGATACCACTACCAACAATGATGTTACCATCAGAAGCAATCCCTAATCGTTTCACATTTGCAGTTGAACCATTTGGCGTAGTATGGAAATTCAATGCAGAACCATTAGCTGCAGCTGTCCATGATTCAGTAGCTTGCGCTCCCATAAACGAACTTAAGTTTGCAGAAAAACCTCCACCCGTATGTCCTTGGAATCCAACTGTACCTAAACTTTCATTATTTGAAGTCGCAGTTGGAGCAGCTTGTGTACCACCAGCTCTTCTCAATACAATTGCTAAATTATTTGATCCAGCTCCTGTACCATAAGCCTCCACTCCCATTATTGAAGATAAGTTTGTAGTTCCATCACCAGAAACAGTTAGTCTATAAAGTGGTGTACTTGTACCAATACCTAATCTACTATTGGTATTTTCCCAATATAAATTACTATTTGAAGACAAAGAGCTTGCTGTATTCCAGAATGCAACTCGAGTAGCTACACCTGTACCTGTTACACCTGCTGCTGCCTGCCAAGTTGCATTACCATTTGCATCAGATGTTAATACTTTTCCTAAACCTTGTGTCCCATCTTCCAATCTGAAAGCAGGAGATGTTCCAGTAATATGTAGTAAAGTAGAAGGACTTAATTGATTGATACCAACATTTCCATTCTGATCAATTATCATTCGTTCTTGACCAGAGTTTGTACCATTAGCTGTGGTTGAAAAATACATGGCAGTTCCTAGTGCAGCTGCTGTAAAGTTTTCAGTTGCTTGTGCTCTTATTCCAGCAGAAGGAGCATTAAATCCAGTACCATCGTATCCCATAAAACCAAATTCTCCAAAACTATCGCCACCAAACACTACTGTAGGAGCGGTAATTGTTCCTCTTGAACGAGCCATTATAATACCACTCTGAACATTTGATGTGCCTGCAGCTACCTGATTAAAAATAATTGAATTCGTATTATTTGCAACATGCAAATCTGCTGAAGGACTAGATATACCGATACCCACCTTTGCAGCATTACCAATAACAACAGAATTAGATGAGCTAACGGTTGCGTTTGCACCAATTGCTGTTGCATTTGTTAATCCAGAAGAAGCAACATTTGCATTGTATCCTAATGCAGTATTTTGTGAACCTGTTGTATTGGTGCTAAGCGCACTAACACCTATTGCTGTATTTTGAGTTCCAGAAGTTGTGATCAACATGGAATTGGTACCCATTGCGGTATTTTGATTTCCAGTTGCTACCTCACCAGATCTATATCCATAAAAAGAGTTGCTTAATAATGGATCTATTTTCCCTGCTTTTGTATTGTTTACTCTAAAATTTAATGGAACATTGTCTGTTGTTCCAATAAAGTTTGTACCATCAACAGTTCCTGCATTACCCAGGATTGTCCACGCATTACCAGCAGAAGCATTTTGCCAAGTAGCATTACCACTAGCATCAGAAGTTAAAACTTTCCCTACTCCTTGAGTTCCGTCCACTAATCTTAATGCGGGTGAAACGCCTGAATTTATGTGTAATAATGTTGTAGGTGTTGAGGTCCCAATTCCAACATTAGCACCATTACCTAATATTAATGAGTTAGATTGACTAACAACAGCATTTGCACCAATTGCTGTAGCATTTGTTAAATTGTTGACAGTAGCATCCGCATTATAACCTAAATATGTGTTTAAGGTACCTGAAGTGTTTAAATCACCTGAATTCCAACCCAATGAGGTATTATTATTACCTGTAGTTGATCTTAATGCATATAAACCAACACCCGTATTTCTACTTCCAGTAGCAGTTGAATAAAGAGCTCAAAACCGATAGCAGTATTGTCGACTCCTGTTGTATTTAAATATAATGTATTAGAACCCAATGCAGTAATAAATGACCCAGTGCTGCTAAACGCAGAATTTGTTCCAATTGCAGTATTATTACTTCCTGTTGTACTTCTTAAAGATTGATAACCCACAGCTGTATTGTTATTTCCTACTACGTTTAGATTCAATGAATAAGCACCAATTGCTGTATTTAAATTTCCGCTTGTATTTGTTAAACCAGCCTGAATACCAAATGCAACATTATCTGCACCCGTATTAGCATTTAATGCTCTATGTCCGAATGAAGTTTCAGACAAAGTCGCATCAATTTTTCCTGCTTTTTGATTATTAATTCTAAAGTTTAATGGAACGTTATCGGTAGTACCAATAAAATTAGTTCCATTAACAGTACCAGCATTACCTAATAAAGCCCATGCATTCAGAGCACCATCCGCTCCTGTTGCGCCTGTTGAACCAGTCGCCCCTGTTGCTCCGGTTGTTCCTGCTACTCCGGTTGCTCCGTCAGCACCTGTGGCACCAGTTGCTCCATCAATTCCGTTTGTTCCTGTTGCTCCTGTATTTCCATCTGCTCCTGCTACTCCAGTTGCACCATCTGCTCCTGTAGCACCTGTGGCTCCGTCAGCACCAGTAGCACCCGTTGCGCCATCAATTCCATTTGCTCCGGTTGCTCCTGTATTTCCATCGGCACCAGCGACTCCAGTTGCACCATCTGCTCCTGTAGCACCTGTGGCACCTGTTGCGCCATCAATTCCGTTTGTTCCTGTTGCCCCTGTATTTCCATCAGCTCCTGCTACTCCAGTTGCACCATCTGCTCCTGTAGCTCCTGTTGTTCCAACTGCGCCTGTGCACCTGTTGCGCCATAATTCCATTGCTCCGGTTGCTCCTGTATTTCCATCAGCTCCTGCTACTCCAGTTGCACCTGCTAGCTCCTGTTGTTCCAACTGCGCCTGTTGCCTGTTGCTCCATCAATTCCATTTGCTCCGGTTGCTCCGGTTATTTCCATCTGCTCTGCTACTCCAGTTGCACCATCTGCTCCTTAGCTCCTGTTGTTCCAGCTACGCCTGCTGCCCTGTTGCGCCATCAATTCCATTTGCTCCGGTTGCTCCATTATTCCATCGCCCTGCTACTCCAGTTGCACCTGCTCCCTGTAGCACCTGTGGCTCCGCACCCCATTGCACCTGTGCGCCACTTCCATTTGTTCCTGTTGCTCCCGTTGCTATCGGCTCCTGCTACTCCAGTTGCACCATCTGCTCCTGTAGCACCTGTGGCCCGTCAGCACCAGTTGCGCCTGTTGCTCCATCAATTCCTGTTTGTTCCTGTTGCCCCTGTTTCATCGGCTCCTGCTACTCCAGTTGCACCATCTGCTCCAGCTCCTGTTGTTCCAACTGCCCTGTTGCGCCTGTTGCCCATCAATTCCATTTGTTCCTGTTGCTCCTGTATTTCCATCTGCTCCTGTAGCACCTGTGGCTCCGTCAGCACCAGTTGCGCCCGTTGCGCCATCAATTCCGTTTGTTCCTGTTGCCCCTGTATTCCCATCTGCTCCTGCTACTCCAGTTGCACCATCTGCTCCTGTAGCACCTGTAGCTCCGTCAGCACCAGTAGCACCCGTTGCGCCATCAATTCCGTTTGTTCCTGTTGCTCCCTGTATTTCCATCTGCTCCTGTTACCCGTTGATCTGCCTTGTAGCACCTGTAGCTCCGTCAGCACCAGTAGCACCCGTTGCGCCATCAATTCCATTTGTTCCTGTTGCTCCTGTATTTCCATCAGCTCCTGCTACTCCTGTTGCACCATCTGCTCCTGTAGCTCCTGTTGTTCCAACTACGCCTGTTGCACCTGTTGCGCCATCAATTCCATGCTCCAGTTGCACCTGTTTCCATCAGTCCTACTCCAGTTGCACCATCTGCTCTTGTAGCTCCTGTTGTTCCAACTGCGCCTGTTGCACCTGTTGCGCCATCAATTCCGTTTGCTCCGGTTGCTCCTGTATTTCCATCTGCACCCGCTACTCCAGTTGCACCATCTGCTCCTGTAGCACCCGTTGCTCCGTCTGCGCCTGTTGCACCTGTTGCCCCATCAATTCCATTTGCTCCGGTTGCTCCTGTATTTCCATCAGCTCCTGCTACTCCAGTTGCACCATCTGCTCCTGTAGCACCTGTGGCTCCGTCAGCACCAGTAGCACCCGTTGCGCCATCAATTCCATTTGTTCCTGTTGCTCCTGTATTCCCATCGGCTCCTGCTACTCCAGTTGCACCATCTGCTCCGGTTGCACCTGTGGCTCCGTCAGCACCAGTTGCACCAGTTGCTCCATCAATTCCGTTTGTTCCTGTTGCCCTGGTTTCCATCGGCCCTGCCTCCAGTTGCACCATCTGCTCCTGTATCCGGTTGCTCCATCAGCACCCGTTGCGCCTGTTGCTCCATCGGCACCTGTTGCTCCTGTATCATCACTCCATTTGTTCCTGTTGCTCCTGTGTTTCCGTCAGCACCTGCTACTCCGGTTGCTCCATCAGCACCTGTTGCGCCTGTTGCTCCATCGGCACCTGTTGCTCCTGTATTTCCATCAACTCCGTTTGTTCCTGTTGCTCCTGTGTTTCCGTCAGCACCTGCTACTCCGGTTGCTCCATCAGCACCTGTTGCGCCTGTTGCTCCATCGGCACCTGTTGCTCCTGTATTTCCATCAACCTGTTTGTTCCTTGCTGTGTTTCCGTCAGCACCTGCTACTCCGGTTGCTCCATCAGCCCCTGTTGCTCCATCTGCACCTGTTGCTCCTGTATTTCCATCAATTCCGTTTGTTCCTGTTGCTCCTGTATTTCCATCTGCACCCGCTACTCCCGTTGCACCATCTGCCCCGGTAGCACCTGTGGCACCTGTTGCTCCATCAATTCCGTTTGTTCCTGTTGCTCCTGTATTTCCATCTGCACCCGCTACTCCAGTTGCTCCATCAGCTCCGGTAGCACCTGTTGCTCCGTCAGCACCTGTTGCACCTGTTGCGCCATCAATTCCGTTTGCTCCGGTTGCTCCTGTATTTCCATCTGCACCCGCTACTCCAGTTGCACCATCAGCTCCGGTTGCACCCGTTGCTCCGTCAACGCCTGTGGCACCAGTTGCTCCATCAATTCCGTTTGTTCCTGTTGCTCCTGTATTTCCATCTGCACCTGCTACTCCAGTTGCACCATCAGCTCCGGTTGCACCTGTTGCTCCGTCAACGCCTGTGGCACCTGTTGCTCCATCAATTCCGTTTGTTCCTGTTGCTCCTGTATTTCCATCTGCTCCTGCAACTCCTGTTGCCCCATCAGCTCCGGTAGCACCCGTTGCTCCGTCAGCACCTGTTGCACCAGTTGCTCCATCAATTCCGTTTGTTCCTGTTGCTCCTGTATTTCCATCTGCTCCTGCTACTCCCGTTGCACCATCTGCCCCGGTAGCACCTGTGGCACCTGTTGCTCCATCAATTCCGTTTGTTCCTGTTGCTCCTGTATTTCCATCTGCACCTGCTACTCCGGTTGCTCCATCAGCTCCGTAGCGCCTGTTGCTCCATCGGCACCAGTTGCGCCCGTTGCGCCATCAATTCCGTTTGTTCCTGTTGCTCCTGTGTTTCCGTCAGCACCTGCTACTCCGGTTGCTCCATCAGCACCGGTTGCGCCTGTTGCTCCATCGGCACCTGTTGCTCCTGTTGCCCCATCTATTCCGTTTGTTCCTGTTGCTCCTGTGTTTCCATCTGCACCTGCTACTCCGGTTGCTCCATCAGCTCCGTTGCTCCATCGGCACCTGTTGCCCTGTCCAGCTCCTGTGCCTGCATCGCACCTGCTCCGTTGCACCATCAGCACCTGTTGTTCCGGTTGCTCCATCGGCACCTGTTGCTCCTGTATTTCCATCGGCTCCGGCTACTCCGGTTGCTCCATCAGCTCCGGTTGCACCTGTTGCTCCATCGGCACCTGTTGCTCCTGTATTTCCATCAACTCCGTTTGTTCCTGTTGCTCCTGTGTTTCCATCGGCTCCGGCTACTCCGGTTGCACCATCAGCACCTGTTGCGCCTGTTGCTCCATTTGTTCCGTTCGTACCAGTTGCACCTGTTGCTCCAGCTGCTCCATTCGTACCAGCTGCGCCTGTTGCTCCTGTAGCTCCATCAATTCCGTTTGTTCCCGTTGGTCCAGTCGCACCAGTCGCACCAGGTGAACTAACATTACCTGCTGTTTTTGCATAAAGTGCATAGGGAACACTCATCATTTGAGTTGTGCCCATAGAAATATAACCAGCCCCACCTAAATCATCAATTTCTACCTGCAAAAATTTATTTCCCAAAGCCCAATTTATAGCTGGGAAAGTACCCACATTCGGTGTTCCTGCTCCAATAACAATTGTAAACAAACCATATGCATTGGTTGTAACAGAAGCATGCGTTTCCTGATAAACAATGGCTCCTGTCGCTGTAACGTCATGAATTGTAAAACGAACATTTAGGGGCGCATTCGAAATTGCAACACCGGTATTGTTACGAGCAATTGCTTGATAATTTATTCCTTCGGGAGGGATTTGCGCAAATAAATTCAGCGAAAGTATGCTGATTAAAAACAGTAGGAGTAGGTTTTTTTTCATGAATTTTATTATTCAAATAAAACAAAAAATATCTAAAAGCCTTATTAAATAAGGCTATACAAAACATTAATAAATTAAATTAAAAAAAATGAAATAGAATACACGAGTAGCATTTATTCCTAATTTTTACAGATGATAAAAATAAAGAAATTTAGCTAATTTCAAACTAAAAAGAGGAAAAAGTTAATTTAATCTTAGACAGGATAGAATTGGTCTAATTTATTGATTTTAACACCGATAACAAGAATGTCATCGACTTGATCTAATGGACCTCTCCATTCTTCAATAGTTTTATTCAGAAGGTCTTTTTGTTTTTCAATAGGATGTTTATTTACATCTAATAGCAAATCTCTGAAATGGCTTGCCATGAATTTTTTACCATTTGGTCCACCAAATTGATCAGCATAACCATCCGAGAAAATATAGATTGTATCACCTTTTTGAAGAGGAATTGTATGATTGGTAAATTTCTTTTTCTCTTCACCTAAAAAATAGCCTATAGGGAATTTATCTGCTTTGGTTTGGATTAACTCCCCATTTCTAATTAAGTAAAGGGGATTATATGCACCTGCATATTGCAATTCCATTCTTGCATAATCAATTGCACAAAATGACAAATCCATCCCATCTTTAGATTGAGTAGCATCATGTCCATGATGTAATGTTTCACTTACTCCTTCATTTAAAACATCTAAGATTAATGCAGGCGAGGTAAATGGATTATTACTTACAGCTTGCTTCAAAATATTATATCCAACAATACTCATAAATGCACCAGGAACACCATGTCCTGTACAATCTACGGCAGCAAACATACTTTTTCCATCCTTTTGATCTATCCAATAAAAATCACCACTAACAATGTCTTTAGGTTTGTACAAGACAAAAGAATTTGGCAACACTTTTTTCACTAAACTATCTGGTGGTAAAATTGCCTCCTGAATACGTTTTGCATATTTAATACTATCTGTAACATGCTTATATAAAACTTCGAGCTCTTGATTTTTTACTTCAATTTCCTCTTTTTGTCGAACAACTTCCTCAGTTCTCTCAATAACTTTAGCTTCCAAAACGCGTTCGTTTTCACGTAAATCTTCACGCATTTTCAATAGTGCAGCACCAAGAGTATCATCTTTACTTAATGGACGATAATGAGAATCAAAATTACCTGAACCAACTTGTTTTGCAAATTCAGTCGTCCTTCGCATTCCATCAACAAGATCATTTAAAGCAACGGACATATCACCAATCTCGTCATTTCTATCTTCGATTTTTTCCTCAGGGAGAACTCCTCTGCCCATTGAAACAAGTGCCTTCCGAAGCTCTTGCACTGGTCGAACAATCGTCCTAACTGTATACGAAGCAATAACGATACCTCCAATCGAAAGAATAATTCCTAACCAAATTACAATCTTTTGTAAGAAGGTAAAAGAACTTAGCATATCATCCGAATTGGAAAGTGCATTCGAGTTTTGTTTATCGATTAAGCTCATCAAATTTTCGTTGATTACCTTAAATTTAACATCTAATTCTTCGAAAGGAAACAAGGCCTCGAATTTAATCCCAACATCATTATAAGAATCGAAATTATTAAGTTTGGCCATAATATCAACTTGATAGCTTTGGAACATTTGATCTACCAACGAAAGGATTGCATCAACACTTTCTTGTTCACTTGAATTCCATGTAGAAGAATATTTGTTTATCTTCTCTTTCAGTTGAGGAAACTCTTCTTTGATGATTTTACGTAAAGCTTTTTTGTCAGCTGCATCATCGCCCGTTTGAACATAATACCACTTTGTGATTAATAATTTAGAGCGATTAAGAAGATTATCTAATTCCTTTAAAGTAGCAACGGATGGATTAAAAACTTCAGTAACCTGATCAGTTTTTTTTCTACTATCATTAAGAGTAACATTGGTAAGTAAAAAGGATATAATAACCAAAAATATGATTACCCCAAAGCCTAAACCTATCTTTTTACCAATTGTAAACCTAAAATTCATATAGAGAAGTTGGGCGTAATTTTTCTAAAACTATTTTTGTTTTTCAATTTCTTCTAATTTTAGTTTAAACATATTTGACTTATCAAATTCGTTTAAACTAAAATAGATTCCTGATAATCCAAGTAATGTTTCTTTACGTCTAGGATCAAGCGAATATGCTTTCTCCATAAATGGCAACGATTCTTTAAAAAGCTTTATTGAGTTATCCTGAATATCGCTTAATGCTACAATATCCAAATCATAATCAGATTGATTTATTAGATTCACGGCTTGATTGTAGTACAATATTCCCATATTATAATTTGCACCTATATTGTTAGGGTCAAGCTCCAACACTTTATTGTAAGAAGATTTTGCTAAATTCAAATACTCCAATTTTCCTTTTCTATCACCTTCAAATATTTTTGTATAAACAGAAGCTATTGCTAAATTAAAATCAATATTCTTTTGCTTGATATTATCGGGAGAGTTATCAATCAATGCATAGTATTGAAGGAATTTTGAAAAATTATCAATAGCAATTTTATAATCAACAGCATCTAAACTTGCGCCAGCATCATTGTATAGTGTAGTAGCTAAGTATTTAATATTCTTAATGTTTTCTTGAACATTTTCACTAGAAGTGTCAACAGAAAGTGATTTTTTGAAAGAGTTTAATGCTTCTATACGGGAAATTGATTGACGATCGCTTTTTTCTTTTTGGTTGTAAATCGATTTATAAACAAAGCCTCTCAAATACCACGCTTGACCGTCATTAGATGTTTCTGGATGAAAAACGGCTGCGTCAATGTAGACTTTAGCACTATCTAGCTGACTGTTTTGCAAGAACGTATAAGCAGCATTCACCTTTGATTGCTGCGCATAAGATGTAGTTACTATTACTAGTAAAAACATCCACAAAACGATTCTTTTTAGTTGTAACATCTTAATTATTATGTAAATATACAAAAAATTATTTAACTGGCACAGCCATGCTTACTAATTGTTCTGCTACTTTTAATTTATATCTTTCTATATTACTCTTATTCAATTCGATTTTCTGCTTGTTTTCTACAATTACAAAGTTTATTGCAGCCCCTTTTGAAGCCAAGCCTTCTTTATCGGTAACAATTAAGGCACTTTTGCCTTTCACTTTACCAACTACATCGGCTAATTGAGTGGATTTGTCATTCAAAATGTAAACGATATGGCAATTAGTAGCCTCTGCCGCAGAAGCAATGTTCTTAATTTCAAACTTTTGAGTACCAACTGTTTTTGCAGAAGCCATTTTATTCAACTCACCAAGAAGAGATGAATTAGAACCTAAAACGCCAACAATAAAATTTCCTGTTTTATAATCTTGGGGCCATTCTATGTATTTTGTGAAATTATAAATGTAAATAGCCTTGATTTTAGCATTTGCCTCCTCCCCTTGGTCTGGGGCAACCATCGCCCTCATCACAAACAATGTGATAGGTAGAAATAATATAAGGAGTATTTTTTTCATTTATTTTTAAAGTTAAAACAAATAGCGCGCCATTTTTTTAACAATCACAAATATACATTTTTTTGCAAATACAGAGCAGAATCTGCCATGATTTTAGAAATAACTTGAAGATGAATGAATTTGCTTATTTTTGGCAATAGCAAAATGAATATAAAAGACCTTCATTCACTCGATGACTTAGCACTGGTTATGCATTACAAGCATTCCAATGATAATAATTGCGTTGGTTTACTCTATAAAAGATACACACATCTCATTTTTGGTGTGTGTATGAAATACCTAAAAAATGAAGACGATGCTCAAGATGCATCCATTCAAATTTTTGAAAAACTATTGGTAGACTTAAAGAAGCACGAAATACAACAATTCAAAGCATGGCTTCATATGGTTTGTAAAAATTTTTGTTTGATGAAGTTAAGATCCGATACCTCGAAACGAAAACATTCAATTGAAATGCAAAAAGATTTTGAATCTTTTATGGAATCAAGTTATGAGTTGCATCTTACTATCGAAAATAAAAAAGAAATAGAATTAACGTTCATGGAAGAATGCTTGCAGACGTTGAATAATGATCAGAAAATTTGTGTAGAACTCTTTTATTTAAAAGAAAAAAGTTATCAGCAAGTTGCAGACGAAACAAACTTTAGCATGAATAATGTAAAGAGTTTCATACAAAATGGAAAAAGAAATTTAAAAAATTGCATTGAAACAAAAAGTGCAAACAAATGAGTAAAGAATTAAAACATAAAATATATACCTCAACTGAATGTATCTCCGAGGATGTCATGTATAACTACATTGACAAAAAGCTTAGTGCCCAAGAAGAGCATCAGGTTGAAAAACATTTGCTTGATTGTGAGCTTTGTTCGGATGCATTAGAAGGTTTAACTATTTCTCATGATAGAAAAATCATCCATTCTATCAAAACAGAAGTGGATAAAAAACTATTAGCAACTGAAAAAACAACAAGAGTAGTACACTTTAATTACAGAGGTATTTGGGCGATTGCTGCTGGACTTTTATTGTTAATTGGTGGAGTATTTTTCTTCAATCAGTTTATGACCAAAAACATGGAAATGGCAGATGCTTCTAAACTAGAAACAAGTTCAGAAGAAAAACCTTCCCGATTGGATGATACAGGAATAAAATCCGATTCTGTTCAACCTCCTTCCACTTCGATTGAAACGAGTGAAACAACGGTACAAGAACGAGAAGAAAACAGACAAGAAATAGCATTTGTAGCACCTAAAGCAAATCTAGAAGATGCTGAAAGCACTTTGGAAAACACCACGATAGCAGGAAATAGCAATAACGGAGCGACTGGAGCCTATGATTACAGACAAGTTAGTGACGAAGAAGTTGCAAGCGAAAATAAAGAAGGAATTGCAAGTATTCCAGATTTAAAAAAGACTGAAACATTAAACGAAATATCAAAAAATGATGACAATCAAAAACCTATAGCTGCAACATCGGCACCTGCAACTATTTCAACTAAGGAAATTGCAAAAGATAAGACAGTCGTTTCCTCAAAAAAATTAGTGGAGAAAAAACGCAGCAAAACAAACGAAGGAGCCGCAACAACTCAGCAACCAGCATATTACAATCAGGACATTGCATTAGCTGAGTCGCAAATCGCTGCAGCAGAACAAAAGAATTCGCCAGAATTTGATAGAGACGACCAGTCGAATTACAAGTACTTGTCGGCAGCAGACTCAACAATTTCTGTTGATGAAATGCCTAAATTTCCAGGCGGAGAAATTGAACTGGTAAAATATATTGCTAAGAACTTCAAGTATCCATCAATTACAGACAATTTATCAAAAACAAAAATTTACATTGAATTTATAATTGACAAAAATGGTGCAGTTAAAAATGCAAAAATCTTAAAAGGTATTCACCCCGAATTAGACAAGGAAGCCCTGCGGGTAATTAACTCCATGCCCAAATGGAGTCCAGGAAAACAAGCAGAAAAACCTGTTGATGTTAAAATGGTTTATCCAATACAATTGGAATTCAAATAAACTGTTTTCAACAATTCATCATTAATAATTAATCCAAAGCATGGATAAATAAACTGTTGCTTAACTCTACATTTGAAAAAAGCGGACTAGATGTTTTATTTCAAATCGAAGGTTAATGTAATATTCATACTGACAATTTTGTTTAGTATCACTTTATTATACTCCTGTAAATCGACAAAAACACTACCGAAAACGCTTCATCCTATGCTGCAAAAAAATTACAAAACAAATACGCAGCGGTACTTGCTGTTAATCCGGAGTCAATTAAAAACATAAAACTTTATCAATTTGTTGATGAATGGATAGGCGTCCCCTACAAATATGGAGGCAAAACAAAGGATGGCATTGATTGCTCTGACTTCACCTCTGTTTTATGCAAAACTGTTTACAATAAAACAGTTGAAGTACCAGCAACAAAAATTTACAGTGCTTGCAAACCTATTCCGAAAGAAGAAATCCAAGAAGAAGATTTAGTATTCTTTAAAATTGAAAGCGAAAAAATTTCGCATGTAGGGGTTTATTTACAGAATAATAAATTCATCCATGCAAGTACAAAAAAAGGTGTTATTATAAATGATTTAAACGAAGCCTATTACAAAAAATATTTTTATAAAGCAGCGCGAATTAAATGATAAATACTTGCAATCAAATAAGATTAATTACACGAATAGCTGCAATTGCATGCTTAATCAGTATGTTGCTAAGTTTCAATATTTGGACGAACGAACGCAGTTTTCCTACATCACCCATTTTTGATTTTCTCCCGACAATTTTCCATCCGATTGATTATATCATCATAGCATTGGTTTTTATCACATTAATCCTAATTGCTATCGTTAGAAACCCACAAAAGCTGATTGTTTTATTTTTAGTTGTGGGATTAACACTCCTAGTATTTGATTTAAATCGATGGCAACCGTGGTTTTATCAATATTATTTAATGTTTTTTTTATTTTCATTTTTCAACTACAGATGCGATGACACCAAACAACAAGTTGCTATTATTTCAATTATTAAAATAATGATTGCAGCAATTTACTTTTGGAGTGGATTGCATAAGTTCAATCCAAACTTTATTGCAGATACATTTCCTTGGTTAATGGAACCAATTACTGACCACTTAGGAGACAATAGCTTATCACATTTCAAAATGCTGGGTTATTCCTTTCCCTTAATTGAATCAGTGAGTGGAATAATTCTTTTGATAAATCCAATAAAAAAATTGGGAATGATCTTAATTATTTCGATGCATGTTTTCATATTAATTGTAATCGGTCCACTCGGACACAATTACAATCCAGTTGTTTGGCCATGGAACTTGGCAATGATTGCATTTAGTATAATCCTGTTCAACAACGAACAAGATTTCAAAGCAATAGACTTTAGAAATATGTTTCGTTATCACTCTATTAAAATTGTTTTTGTATTATTTGTTTTAATGCCCCAGCTAAACTTCTTTAATAAATGGGACTCCTACTTGTCACATAATCTGTACTCGGGAAACACGAGTAGTGCTGATATTTATTTTTCCAAAGAAACAAAAGAGCGTTTGCCTGAATCCATTCAAAAATATGCAGTAATTAGCGACCAAGAATATGCAATTGCTATAAAATATTGGTGCATGCAGGAAACGGGCGTACCTGCCTATCCTGAACAACGAAATTTTGAAGCCATAAAAAACGCACTGTACATATATTCAACAGATACAAGTGAAATTTACATGACCTTCACACCAAAACTAAAACTAAATGACTGATACAATCACTCATGCACTGATTTTATTGAGAGGTTTACCTGGCAGTGGAAAATCGACATTGGCTAAACTATTAAGTGAAAATGGAAAATATCCCATTCATTCTATTGACGAATATTTTACCGATAAAAAAACAGGAGAATACCGTTTCGATTTTCAGAAAAATCATTTGGCATATAAAAATTGTGAAGAAAAAACAGAAGAAAGCCTAGCGAAGCGAATCCAAAGAATATTTATCGACAACACCTTCACCATTGAATGGGAGTTAGAACCGTATTTCAAGTTAGCACAAAAATACACCTATGCTATCTTCGTAATAACCGTTGAAAATAGGCACAATGGACTTAATATCCATGAAATACCTAGAGAAAATCTCGAAAAAATGGCTGCAAAATACCAAGTCAAACTATTGCCCGAAACCTAAAAATCTTAATAAAAAGAATTAGGAAGTTTGAACAAAAACAATAAATTTGTTGAGCTAAAATTTAAACTTATTAAAATGCAACCATTATATATTGCTGCTACACAAGAAACACCTGAAATAAATTTCGACAATACAACAGGAAAGCTGTCGATTATTGGACGCTCATACCCTTCAGACACTGCTGAATTTTACCAGCCGGTGAACACATGGCTAAATCAATATATTTTAAATCCAAATAAAACAATTGTTGTAGAAATCAATGTTGAATATTTCCACTCTGTATCTGTTAAGTTTTTAACAAATATTGTAAAAAAGTTAATCGGAATAAACTCACCCGAAATCTCCGTATCTATTGTATGGTACTTCGAGGATGATGACGATGATAATATTGATTTAGGAAAAAGTATTGAACGAGATACTAAAACAAAATTCACCTATATTGTATTAGAGCAAGATTAATTCACCCATTTATAGCAGATTGCTACATTTATTTTTTTTCGTTTTTTGAAACGGTATTTATTTGAAATTTTAAATACCTTTTTTTTTATCCATGTATTTTTTTGTCGCCTTTTAATCTTGCCATAATTGTGAGAAGCGCCTTTATTCTCAACTAACCCATTCCCTTCATTGCTATTTTTTTCAAAATCGACATTATTCACATTTTGCTCTCGATCATTTTCATTCAAGTTATTTTGATCTCCGAGCATTAAAAATTCTTTGTCAGCTAACTGCTGCATCTTATGACATGGGCAATCTGGATTTCGAGGATCATTAATATCATATTGCTGAGCAAACATTACGTTTGAAGCAATAAAAAAAAGCAAAAAAAAGATAAAATTAGCAGAGCCTTGGGCTCTGCTAATTATGTTGCTATTTTCAATATCAACTATTATCATTGTTTAAGATTTTCTAATGGTTACTTTATCAACTCCTGTCCATGTTTTATACTCATTGGTATAATATAAGTAAGCGGAGGAAGCTGGAGCATCGTAAACACCTGGCATTTCTGCTTTTAAATCTAAATTGATTTCTTTTACAGCATTTGGTGCCATTCCACGGTAATAAATTGCAATGTTATTCCCTTTCATTTCATAATAATCGAATACATGTTTTTCTTGCATTTCTTTCAATTGCCAAGGCTGAACAGTAAATCCAGCAGGGATACCAATTATTGCCATTGTACTTGGAACATCTGTTGATTTTTTATTTGTAACAATCGCTTGCATACGTACTGTTTCTCCAACTTTTGCAGAAGTAGTTGCCATGGTTGTTTTCAAATCAATCGAACATTCTTTATCGCTACTAGGCAATGAAGTACTCCAATTAATAGCCATTGAATATGGTAAAGGAGTTTTAACGCCAACATATTTAACTTTTACATTGTGCTTTCCTTCCGATTTAAAACATTCTTCTAAACCAGCAATTTCAATTGCACCTTTATCGCCTGCTTTGTATGATTTTTCAGCAACTTTTTTGCCATCCACAAAAATTTGAATCGTTCCATCTTCAGTTGTTTTTTTACTGAATTTAGCATACTCAGTTAATGCTTTTAAGGCTAAAATTGTTCCTTGTGTTGAGCTAAACACTCCTGAACCACTTCTTGCACCACCCAAGTACTGAACAGCATTTGACATTGCAACTGCATTTTTTCCATTAGATTTTAACATTGCTAAAATGGCAATTGAAGTTGTTTCGATTGACAATGAATTACCTTGCGAATAAGTAATTGAATGTGTCGAACCAGTAAAGCTTCCATTTTTATCTTGCTTCGCTGCTAGCACTTTCAATGCTTCATCAGCCTTTGTAGTCTCTTTTAAAGAATAAGCTGCACTTGCCATCATTGCTAACATATATGGATCTTTTTTATCCATTGCTTTAGTGTATGAACTTTCAAATTCTTTTTTGATATCTGAATATCCCGCATCTGCTAAAGCATAAACGATGTATGCATTTAAAATTTCCTCGCTAATTCTTCCAAAATCATGATATGCATGAGATTCTCTTAAAAATCCGCCTTTACCATCTTTACGCTTCATTAACCATTCTGCAGTTCTATCCAACATTTTCTGATCAATATCTGCTCCAGCATTTTTCATGTCAGCAAATTCCATGATTCCATAAGCTGTTAAACCTTCATGAGCAGGATCTGCACCAAACCATTCGTATCCTTTACTTTTTGTTTCAAACGTTACCAATCGTTTGTAACCTCTGTTTAACAAATCAATTGCACGAGCCATAGTTTTATTGTCCTTACTATCAGTTGATTTCATATAATCCAATACCATTGCATTTGGATAAGCAGTACAAGATGTTTGCTCAAAACAACCATAAGGTTCTTGTAAAATACCTTCCACACCTTTCATTAAATCAGATACAACATTTGGAAAAGCTGTAAAGTTTGCTTTCACCGAACCATTTACAACATGATTCATATCTATTGAATATTCTTTTTCAATATCTTGAGACGAAAATGAAGCCTGTGCAGGAAACCCTTTAGGAGCAATCTTAATGCGTTGTGTAAATGCATCACCCAAACCACATGCTTTAAAGCTAATTGTAAAATCACCATACCCAATTTTATCAAGAACTTTATAATCTAAATAAATTGTTTTTGCTTTTCCAGGCATGATTGTTTGCACTGTTGGTATTGTTACAGTAGCTTTTAATCCATCCGGAGAAACAATAGTTAATGCTCCACCAAGTGGTTTGTCGGTATTGTTTTTCAATGTAAGTGGAATTGAAACATTATCTTCAGTTGCAACTTCAACTGGAATTTTAGTTGTCATAGCAAAAGGTAATTGTGTGAAAATGTTTTTTTCTGTTCTACCGATTGTTCCATCACTCGCAACACCTTCAACTGTTGTGCGGAAAGATGTAATGTCATCCGATGTATAAAACTCTACTGTTTTTGTTCCTGTTTTATCTACTTCTACTGAAGGATTCCAATAAATTGTATTTCTAAAATCGGTACGCATTTCTACGTTTTCTTCTTTATCATATACAGGAGCTGCGAATTCGCGAGCACGGTAATACGATACGATTGCTTGTTGTTGAAATTCTTCATCAAATTCTCTATCTGCATCACGTTTACTTCTCTTTTTCTCCGCAAAAGCATCAAATCGTTGATCATCGGCAGCAGACTTAACAACTTCTAAATTTTTATTCGCAACCACTTTTTGGTTATTAACAGCTACCGCATTTTCATTATGCGCTTTCGATTTAAGAGCTGCTGGTTTGTTTTTAAATTCAAAATGTTTTTCTTTTTTAGGGGCATCTGCCAACTCTACCATATCAACAGCACCAAAAGCAACACCTTCTTGAGCCATTGGAATCATATTGTCCATTTGAGCAGAAGAACTTGGAACTGCTGGTTGATTTTTATAACCATAATAATTTTGATAATAATTATTGCTGTACAAATACATATTCAAATTTTGCGTGTAATTTTGAATATATTGGGCTTGAGGACTATATTTATCAGCACTATAAGTAAGAGTAACAGGTGAATACAAATCTATTTTATTAAAAATAAATTTTCCGTTTTCATCAGTAAAATACTCCGCACCGTTATTGATTTTAATTTTTGAATTAGGAATCGGTTTTTGAGTATAATAATCAATTACAGTACCCGAAATGATTGCTTTTTCACTAGCATAAGCCACTGCAGGAATTGCTTCGGTAATAATTTTCTCCCATGTAAAATGTCTCCAACCCGAAGTCATTAAAAGATAATCCAATGCTTCATCGGCTTTTGTTTCTTTTTTACTAAAATAGAATGCTGGCTCTTCTACTTTTTCTTTTAATTCTTCTTGCAATAATAATTGTGATAAAATATTTCCTGTTTTGTCATCTGCAAACGATAAGAACTGATCATTCACTACTGCCATCGAAAGAGTTGCAGGCATTGGCATACCGCGTTCATCTTTAACAGTAATGGTCATTTTCACTTTTTCGCGTGGCAAATACTTTTCTTTTTCAGTTTGCACTGCAATCGACAATTGTTTGTTTTTATTTACAAATGCTAAACGTTCTGCACGTTCAATTCCTTTGCTATCAAACAATGTAATTTGTGCAACACCAATTGGAAAGTTACCAGTTGGGAAGGTGATTTTATTCTCCCCTTTTTTAGTCTCTATAATTGTTGAATAATACATTTTACCACGAACTTGAGCTACTAAAGAAAGTTCTTCGGCTTCAGTTGTATTCACCAAAACAGTTACTTCGTTCTTCTTCGCATCTACATTCATTACATAACCACGTTCTAAAACATTAGGTAATGTATACACTTCCGATATATTTTCAGGTTTTGTAATTTTTACAGCATATTTTTCATTTGCTAGAGGAGTGAAATCAAATGCACCCATTCCTTGGTGAAAACTACTGAACGAAGCTACTTTTAATCCTTTTTCATTCAACACATCACCTTCGATATCTGCAGGTTTTCCAAACTCATTCAATGCTCTGAAAGCAACCTTCGTTTGCAAACCATTTACTAAATCACCACCTTCTGGGAACATTTCCAATTTTATTTTATTCAATATAATTGGAATAGAACGAGAAATACTTTCGGTGCTACCATTGTAATCAATCATTACGTTCAACAAACCATCATTTGTTTTTAAGTCTTTTGGTAAATTAAATTTAATGTATTGTATACCATCTACATCTGTAACATCGGCTTTGGTTACAATTTGCTTTCCATCAAGGTTAGCTACAAACTTAATGGTATGATTACCTAGAGGCTGGTTTTCGTTGGTATTCAATTCTAACTTAGCAACAACTTCATCACCCGCACCAAAAGCTTTGCGCTCAAAATCCAATTTCATTTTTAAATTTGGAAGTACAACATCTTGTACTTGTAATTCTTTTTCGAAAATTTTGTTTACATCTTCATTCTTCATCCAATTGGTATATGCACGCACCTTGTAGATTCCTCCCAATGCTTCGGCATCTAGGTTAAAATCGCCAGCAGCTACACCATTTTTTGCAATTAGATTAATTGATTTTTCGACAGTGCCTTTAGGATTAAGAAATTCAACGTGCACAATGTCGCTTTTAGAAGACGGTTTTAAAGTAGCACCATCACGAACATAGGCACTGAACCAGATATTATCGCCAGGTTCGTACATTGGCTTATCAAATTGCAGATAAAGACGATCCTGAGGCATTTGCTCATTGAAAGCTGTCAGTTTCTTTTTTAAGGATCGAATAAATTCATTATCCATTGCCATTTGATAATAATTACTGGGCGTCATAAACGCCACAAGCGTTAGTGCAGCAGCACCCAGTGCTACCACTCCTAACTTTTTGATTGAACTTTTTTTACGCTGCATAGTATTTTGTTTTTATGGATTTTTTAATTGTTTGATAGGAAGATGCAGCCGTTTTTAAAATTCCATAAAAAAGTATATTTATTTAATTTTATTTCAATCATGAAAAAAATCTCACTATATATAGGCCTATTTATAGTCTTTTCAACCTGTAGATTACCCGTTGACATGATAGACGAAAACTACATTGGTAGATGGCAGAATTTTGAGCAATGTCGAACAATAATAACTATTGATGATGAGAACCATGGCACCTATAAATCGGAAGGAAGCTCCCATTGTCAATATTTTAATGAAGGTAGAGCCAGAATGAACAATAGCACTCTAAAAATAGGCACTTCAAAATTTAAAATTTTAATACAGCCTAGGTACCACGATACTATTTTTAATACCTATATGGGGGTAAAGATTTCTCATTGGGAAATAAGACTTCAAAAATCAATACTACTTAATCAAGAAGTAGTAACGCTTTACAAAATTGAACCTTAAATGCAAAACGTAAACTTCAAAAATCTGGATGAGTTTTTCGACTTTTTGCCAGAGAAGGAATTAGAGATTGTATTGTTTTTAAAACGTATTGTATTAGAATGCATCCCAAATTGCAAAGAAAAGCTATCCTACAATGTTCCTTATTATTGGCATCACTCAAGAGTTTGTTTTATCTGGCCATCGAGTATAACCTGGGGAAATGTAAAAACAAAAGGAGTACGTTTTGGTTTTGTAAATGGCAATTTAATGCGTGATGAAATTAATTACTTAGAAAAAGAGAACCGTAAACAAGTATATGTAAAAGATTTTAGTTCCATCGATGAAATAGACGAAACCTTATTAAAAACATATATTTTTGAAGCCTTGCTCGTTGATGAACAATTGAAAAAGAAAAAATAGCTTACTTCACAATCTCTCCATTCAATTTCATTAATTGTGTTTCAGATACTTTTGCGTTAAAACGAGCTTCCGATAAACGTGTCAATGCATCATCATAACTTTTTTGAATTTCCTTTAGTTCTAGTGAATTACTCGAACCTATTTTAAATCGTTCTAATGCAATATCAACTGCTTCTTTTGCTAGTTTCGTATTTTCCTCCTCTAGCTCAAGAATCTTTGCATCATCTTGATATCTTTTAAACATGCTATACAATTGAGCATCTAACAATGCTTTTGTATTATTGAATTCATAATTAGCATTATCTAATTGTAAACGTGCATTTTTAATTTGATTGGATGTATTGAGTCCATTGAAAATGGTCCAGCTTGCAGTCAATCCTAAATTCAATCCTAAATTCTGATTTAACAAAGCAAAACCCGCTTGATTTTCGGAACGAGCAAACAAGTAGTTGGCATTAAAATTTAGCTTCGGATACAATTGCGATTTGCTTTCACGTATCGTTTGGCTAATAATAGCAGTATTTGTTTGTGCCGCTTTTAGTTCCAAATTATTCTTTTCGATGTTTGATTTTAAATCATCGTATTTTAATTTGAATTCAATAGGAATATCATTTTCAACATCAAACTCCACATCTCCTGTTCTTGCCAACAACAAATTCAAATTAGTTTTAAGTTCCGACAAAATAGTTTTTTGACGATACAAATTTGATGTTTGTGCATTCATATCAACCTTTGCTTGTAACACATCCAACTTAGAACCCGAGCCTATTTCGATTTTTTTTTGAGCAATCTTCAACCTCTCTTCGGAGATGGTTATATTTTCTGACAAACCTTTGATTAATTGCTTTTGTCGAACGATATTGTAATAATTAACGATGATTTGCGAAACACTATTCTCTATTTGAATTTTTGAGGAAATAGCTCCCATTACTTCCATCTCCTGCAAACGTTTGTGTGTCGCGAACATTTTCATTCCATCAAACAGTGTCCATGATAAATAAACACCAGCATTAATATTTGTTGATTTTACACCCGATTTATCGACTGTTAATCCACTTGAAAACTCTTGTTTTGTAGCATTGTTTGCTAAATTGGTAGATGCTTGCAAATCTACTTTTGGCAACATTCCCGCATTCCCAATGTATTCGAATTCGCAGCAATGATTGCATTGTTTTTTACGATATTGATATCATAATTATTTTTCAAAGCCATCTCAATTGCTTGTTGCAAGGTCAATTTTTCCTGAGCAACAAGCGTTGTAGAAATGAATAACAAACAAAATACAACTAAAGAATATACTTTTATAATTCTCATTTTTTATGTTCTTTTGAAAAATATGAATAGATAGCAGGTATTACATACAATGTAAGTACCAATGAAAACAATACACCACCAACAATTACAATTCCCATTGCCATTCTGCTTTTTGCTCCAGCACCCAATGCTAATGCAATTGGCAATGCACCTAATGCAGTTGCAATACTTGTCATTAATATTGGACGTAAACGCGCAGCGGCAGCTTCCTGAATTGCTTCGTGAACAGATTTTCCTTGTTCCTTTAATTGATTTGCAAATTCAACAATTAGAATTCCATTTTTTGTTACTAAACCGATGAGCATAATAATACCTATCTGACTAAAGATATTTAGGGTTTGATTAAAATACCACAATGATAACAAGGCGCCACACAATGCTAGTGGAACAGTAAGCATAATTGTGAGTGGATCGATAAAGCTTTCGAACTGTGCAGCAAGCACTAGATAAATAATTACCAAGGCCAACAAAAAAGCAAATAACACATTAGAAGAGCTTTCGGCAAAATCGCGAGAGGGACCAGTTAAGGAAGTTGAAAACGATTCATCCAATATTCTTTTTCCAATCTCTTCCATTTCTTTTACACCATCACCAATTGTTTTACCTGGAGCCAATGCAGCAGAAACAGTAGCCGATTGATAACGATTGTAATGATACAATTGTGGAGGATTACTTTGTTCTTCCAAACTAACAATGTTATCCATTTGAATCATTTCACCTTTTGCATTTTTCACGTACATGGATTTTATGTCCATTGGTTCATCGCGTTTTTCTCGTTCAAACTGACCAATAACTTGGTATTGTTTCCCCTCCATATTAAAATAGCTAAAACGCTGACCACTTAATGCCAATTGTAATGTTTGAGCAATGTCGCTTATCGAAACGCCAATTGCTTTTGCTTTCTCTCGATCAATAATAATATTGAGTTCTGGTTTATTAAATTTCAAATTCACATCAACCGTTTGAAACACTTTACTTTTATTGGCTTCTTCCAAAAACAATGGCAACTTTTCTTTCAGCTTTTGAAAATTGGGAGCTTGTAAAACAAACTGAACAGGTAATCCACTTCTAGAACCACCCGATGAAATTGTTTGTTCCTGAATAGGAAATGTTTTTGCATCGGGAAATGCTTTTGTAGATTTAGAAATATAATCAGCAATTTGTTGTTGCGTTCGTTTTCGTTCGTTGGGCTCCGTTAATGCTAAACGAATAAAAGCTGTATTTACAGCACCTGAACCAGTAAAACCTGGAGCTGTAACTGTTAAACAAATTCTTTTTTCAGGAATAGAATCATTAATAAAATCGGTTAATTTTAAAACGAATGCATCCGTATATTCATACGATGCTCCTTCGGGCGCAGTAACTGAAACACGAAACCAACTTCTATCTTCAAGCGGTGCTAATTCCGATTGAATAAGTCCACCGATGTAAAAAATCAATCCTCCACAAATAGCAATAATTAGCCAAGCTACTTTACGAATTTTCATAAAGCGAGCCAATGAATTATGGTAACTAGATACTAGCTTTACAAAAAAGGGCTCTGTTAGTTCGTAAAAGCGACTCTTTTTATGAACCTTACGAACCATGTAGGCATTTAGCATAGGAGTAAGTGTAAGAGACACGAACGCAGAAATAAGAACAGCGCCAGCAATCACAACTCCAAACTCACGGAACAAGCGCCCTACAAAACCTTCTAAAAAGATAACAGGCATAAATACTGCAGCCAATGTTATGGAAGTAGAAATTACTGCAAAGAAAATTTCTTTTGAACCTTTGTGAGCGGCCTCGATTGGATTCATCCCCCCCTCTATCTTTTTATAAATGTTTTCTGTCACTACAATTCCATCATCTACAACAAGTCCAGTAGCAAGTACAATTGCTAATAATGTTAATACGTTGATGGAATAGCCCATTAAATACATGATGAAGAATGCACCAATTAAGGAAACAGGAATATCAATTAATGGACGAAAAGCAACTAACCAATCGCGGAAAAACAAATAGATAATTAAAACAACTAAAACAATTGCAATAAGTAATGTTTCCTTTACCTCTAAAATCGAAAGCTTTACAAATTTGGTATTGTCTAATGCAATTCCAATTTGAAAATCTTTAGGAAGCTCTTGTTTAATTTGCTCTAATCTTTTATAAAACTCATCAGCAATTGCAATATAATTAGCACCTGGCTGAGGAACCACTCCTAAGCCAATCATTGGCACTCCACTCTGACGAAGAATTGTTTCTTCATTTTCGGGTCCAAGTGTTGCTGTACCAATATCTCTGAAACGAATTACTTTTTCGCCATCTGCACGAATAATCATATTGTTAAAATCATCCTCAGAAATAAACTTCCCTAGTGTTTTAACTGTAAGTTCTGTTGTACTACCAGCTATTTTTCCTGATGGTAATTCCACATTTTCTTTATCCAATGCTTGTTTAACATCTAATGGGGTTAATC
>JADJHE010000032.1 GCA_016707685.1 Bacteroidota bacterium | reverse complement strand
TTTGTAAAAAGATCATCCGCATCAAATGGATTTTGACGAGGATCAATCTTATAGGAATAAGGTGTTAATGCACTGTAACTTGCTTTCGATTTTTCCTGATGATAATTTAATTTTACGTATACCGAAGAGCGGGCATTCAACTCTGTATATAATTTTGCAGTAGTATTAAAAATAGAAGATTGTGAATTATCCTGAAAACCATCAAACTGCTTATTTAAAACTTGAAGCTCGGCACCAATATTATTCCAAGTACCACCATAGGTTAAATATTCCGAATGATAACCATTTTCACCTGCAGTTAAATTGATTCCCAATGTAGGCTTTAATGGAGGCTTTTTGGTAATGTAATTAATAACACCGTACATTGTATTGCTCCCAAAAGCTAATATGTCGGCACCTTTTAATATTTCAATACCATCCAAACGATCACTCGGTGGGTTATAATATGCTTCAGGAGCTAGATAAGGCGCTGGAGCAATTGGGGATCCATCTTCTAACAACAATAAATTTGCCGACCTGCGCGGATAAGAGCCTCTGATTCCAACATTCAATCGATTCGAAATACCCATGTCGCCAGAAACATTTACTCCAGCAACTTGTTTAGGAACTTCTTCTGTTCCAACAGGCTTACTTAACTCTATATCTTTAGATGTAATAATAATGTTTGAGCCCTCATAACGAGAAGAAAAATTGGTAGATGGAGACGAAACAACCACTTCAGATATTAAAATAGCGCTAGGCTTTAGTTTAATATCGGATAATGAAACTACTTCGTTCTCTGAAGCAATTTTTACACTTATCTCAGCCTTTTCGTAACCTAAAAATGCCAAGCTGATTTTATGCTCTCCGACAGTAATCGAATTAAATCTAAACTCCCCCTTTATGTCTGTAGCTTTTGAAACGATTCCGTCTAAACTAACAGAAACATATGGCATTAACTGATTATCCGATTCATTCTTTACGACACCTTGTATAATTGCATTTTGAGCAAAAGCAAAAAGATTGGTTGCTAGTATAGAAATTGTAAGTATATATTTGTTCATAGTGTTATTTAGAATTATTTTAATTAACAAGACAAAAGTAGGTCGGACAATAAAAATGGGCAATACCTTGAAAATGGTATTTTGAATAAAATAAAAATCCCCACTTTTACAAGTAGGGATTAATCAATAATATTAACTACTATTTAATCTATTTAGCTAGCAGCCGAAAACAAGAAATGATTCGGACTAATTAAATTTTCACGAACAGCAAACAAAACCAATCCAGCTGTATTGTTCACACCCAACTTCGCCATTATGTTTTTACGATGTGTAGTAACGGTATGTGTGCTCAAGAATAATTTGTCTGCAACTTCTTTATTCGATAATCCTTCGGCAATGCATTTAATAATTTCCATTTCTCTTTCGGAAATATTAATACCATCACAATTATAAGAAGCGATTGCAGCTGGTCCTTTTTCATCCAACACAGCACTTACAATCTTACCACACATAAACTGCTCACCATTTGCTGTTTTATAAATTGCTTCAATAATCTCCTCTTGATCACAATCTTTTAACAAATGACTCTTAATCCCTGAATTCAATGCTTTTGCAATCATTGCATTCGACTTAAAATCAGTAATGGCCAACAAATTAGCCTTCGGATATTTTTTTACTACCTGTACTAAGCCTTCAATGCTAAAGTTAGCACTTTCATAATCAATTACGATTAAATCAGGTTGATAGAATTTTGCTTGATTTACAAGATCAGAAGTACTTAATGCTTCAGCCAACAAGCTAAAATCAGCACATTCACTTAGTAGAACTGCTAATCCTTTTCTACTTAAAAAATTACTATCTGCTATGGTAACTTTGATTTTTTGCATTTTCTTATTTAGAATAAATTTAAATAATGAGTCAAAAGTAAAAATCCATTTCTAAACTGCAAAATTTTTAACCAATAAATTATCAAAAACTGATTAGAAACAGTTTTTGGGTAAATTTGAGAATTGACGTATATTTATGGAATATGAAAAAAATCGTTGTAGGTATTGATATTGGTGGCACAAATACTGTTTTTGGCCTTGTAGATGAAAATGGCCAGATTCTGCTTAAAGAGAACATACATACCGAACATTTTCCAATTCCCGAGGATTTAGTAGCTGTTGCATGTGAACATATCAAAAGAGCATTTGCTTCTTTTTCAAAAACTCATGAGTTGGTTGGGATGGGCATTGGTGCTCCAAACGGAAATTTTTTTAATGGAACCATCGAATTTGCACCAAATCTTAAATGGGAAGGAATTATACCATTAGCAAAGCTATTTGAAGAACGCCTCAACATAAAAACGCTTTTAACGAATGATGCCAACGCCGCTGCAATAGGTGAAATGATGTTTGGAGGAGCAAAAGGTATGAAGGATTTTATCTTTATCACACTTGGAACGGGATTAGGAAGTGGCATAGTAGCAAATGGTGAAATGATTTATGGGCATGATAGTTTCGCTGGTGAAATCGGTCACGTAATTATGTTTCCAGATGGCCGACAATGTGGTTGTGGTAGAAAAGGTTGTTTGGAAACCTATTGTTCGGCAACAGGAATAAAACGAACCTATTCTGATTTACTGATGAGCAATCATGAAAAAGTAAATTTAAAAGATAAAGTTGCGGATGCTAAATACATTTATGAGAAAGCACTAGAAGGTGAAAAAAGTGCCATTGAAGCATTCAATTATACAGGCGATATACTTGGTTTAGCTTTAGCTAATAGTGTTGCATATACAAGTCCAGAAGCCATCTTTTTATTTGGTGGATTGGCTCAAGCAGGTGATTTTATATTTAAACCTACCAAAGAAAGTATGGAACGAAACTTATTAAATATCTATAAAAACAAAATCAAGCTTTTACCTTCTCAACTGAAAGAAAACGATGCTGCTATTCTAGGTGCAGCATCTTTAATCTGGAAAGAAATTAAATAATTAGAATTAACGATCCATGAAAAAAATCATCCTTGCATTTGCATTAGTATACAGCCAGTTTATAATTGCGCAACCTAAACAAACTGGCTTAGCTACATTGCCAATCATACCATTATCAAAAGAACTAAAGCAAAGCGAAGGAAACTTCCCACTCTCGACCGAAACTAAATTGGTGTTGATGAATGATGCTTTTAAACAAGAAGTTGACTATTTGAATACTCAATTAAAAACAAGTCAAGGATTCGAATTACAAATTGTAAACACCCTACCAAGCGATGGAAATTATATCATTGTACTTTCTCCTGATAAAAAAACAGGTGCAAATGAAGCCTATGAGCTTTCTATTAATCCTAATCAGATATTGTTATCAGCAGAAAACAATCAAGGATTATATTATGGCATACAAACATTGGTTCAGTTGCTGCCTGTTGAGAAAACAACAACATTAAAAGATTTTCAGGTAGGCGATACTTCGCCTCCTGTGGTAAAATTCGCAGAAGTAAAAATCCCTTGTGTTCAAATTACAGATGCTCCAAGCTACCAATGGAGAGGAATGCACTTGGATTGCAGTCGCCATTTTTTCACAAAAGAGGAAGTAAAAAAATACATCGATTATTTAGCAATGTATAAGTTCAATGTTTTTCACTGGCATTTAACAGATGATCAAGGTTGGAGAATTGAAATAAAAAAATACCCCTTACTAACTTCTATTGGCTCTCAACGTAAAGAAACACTTATTGGTAAACCAACATTTGATAAAGAAGGTAAACCATCTGCAACAGACAAATACGATGGCAAATCGTATGGAGGATTTTATACACAAGAAGAGATAAAGGAAGTTGTTGCCTATGCAAAAAGCAAACACATTACCATTGTTCCTGAAATAGAAATGCCTGGGCAGTCACTAGCTGCATTGGCTGCATACCCTCAATACTCCTGCGCAGGTGGTCCCTTCGAAACATTCACACGCTGGGGTGTTTCGGACGATGTGTATTGTGCAGGTAATGATGAAACGTTTTCATTTATTCAAGATATTTTAACCGAAGTAATGGCACTTTTCCCGAGTGAATACATCCACATTGGTGGTGATGAATGTGTAAAAGAAAGATGGAAAGTGTGTGCAAAATGTCAGAAACGAATTGCTGATGAACACCTAAAAAATGAAAATGAGTTACAGAGTTATTTCATTACACGCATCGAAAAATTTGTAAATGCAAAAGGTAAAAAAATCATTGGCTGGGATGAAATATTGGAAGGTGGGCTTGCACCCAATGCAGCTGTTATGAGTTGGAGAGGAACTCAAGGAGGAATTGCAGCAGCAAAACAAAAACACTATGTTGTTATGACTCCAGGGAAACCGTGCTATTTCGATCATTACCAATCAAAAGACAAAACAAAAGAACCAATGGCTATTGGAGGATTTAATCCTTTGGATTCAGTTTATGCCTACAATCCTACTCCAAAAAATTTAACAGCTGAGGAAGCAACATTCATAATGGGTGCTCAAGCAAATGTTTGGACAGAATACATCACCAGCTTCTCACAAGTAGAATACATGTCGATGCCACGCATGGCTGCGTTATCAGAATCGTTGTGGACACCAAAAGCAAAAAAGAATTACAAAGATTTTATTGTACGATTAAAAGCACATGCAAAAACACTGGATAAAATGGGTGTGAATTACGCCAAACATTTTGAACAAAAGAAATAAAAAAAAGAATCCCGATAGGACTACTAAACCTATCGGGATTTGGATAAACACTTACACTCAACATGTAAGAAAAAACTACTGGCACAAATGTATAAAGGATATCATTTTATGCCCAATTAATTTTAATTTATTCTTAGAAATCGAACGACTATTTTTATATTAAATATGACCAGCAGACGAAATTTCATCAAAACAACCTCTTTTGCATCCGCAGCAATGTTGATTAACAAATCAACATCAGCAAAAGAGCTGCCAGCAGAAGAACTAACGAACCAAACTAACAAACCAATCGTACTTTCGACATGGAATTTTGGCCTAAAAGCAAATGAAGCAGCATGGGAAATCTTGAGCAAAAATGGCAAAGCAATCGATGCCGTAGAAGCAGGTGTAAAAATACCAGAAGGGGATCCTACTGAGCGCAGTGTGGGGTATGGTGGTAGACCCGATAGAGATGGTCGTGTTACACTTGATGCATGCATCATGGATGAACAAGCAAATATTGGTTCTGTTGCTGCACTCGAGCATATCAAACACCCTATTTCAGTGGCAAGAGCAGTGATGGAAAAAACACCACATGTTATGTTGGTTGGTGATGGCGCGCTGCAATTTGCATTGTCTCAAGGTTTCAAAAAAGAAAACCTATTGGTGGAAGATTCTGAAAAGGAATGGAAAGAATGGCTAAAGAATAGCAATTACAAACCCATCGTAAACATCGAAAATCATGATACTATTGGAATGATTGCTTTAGATGCAAATGGTGATTTATCGGGAGCATGCACCACCAGTGGCATGGCATTCAAAATGCATGGACGAGTTGGCGATTCACCCATCATTGGTGCTGGCTTGTATGTTGATAATGAAATTGGAGCAGCAACAGCAACTGGTCATGGTGAAGAAGTTATTCGAATTGCCGGTTGCCATTTAGTAGTTGAATTGATGCGTCAAGGAAAAACTCCAGAACAAGCATGTATTGAAGCGGTGAACAGAGTTGTAAAACTAACAGCCAATCGCAAAAAGAATTTAAAAGATATTCAAGTTGGATTTATTGCCTTAAATAAAAAAGGTGAATATGGCTCGTATTGTGTTCAATCGGGATTTAATTATGCAGTGCATGATAGCTCGGGCAACAAATTAATAAATGCTGATTCACATTTAAAATGAAAAATCCAAAATTAGAAATAGCTTGTTTCAATTTAGCATCTGCAATCATTGCACAAGCTGGTGGTGCCGACCGCATCGAACTTTGTGATCAATTTAGAGAAGGGGGAACAACGCCCGAATTTTCAGTGGTTGAAGAAGCACGAAAAAAAATTAGCATTGAATTATTAATTATGATTCGACCAAGAGGAGGAAACTTTGTGTATTCCGATGCAGAATTCAATCAGATGACAGAAGACATTGTTCAACTTAAAAAATTGAATGTAGATGGTTTTGTATTTGGCATTTTAAATACTGACAACACCATTAATATAGAACAAAACAAAGAATTAGTAAAGCTCGCTCAGCCATTACCATGTAGCTTTCACCGAGCTTTCGATAAAACACCAAATGCAAAACAAGCATTACAAGAAATTATCGATTGTGGATTTAAAACCATTTTAACATCTGGTCATCAAGCCGCAGCAATAGCAGGATTGGATGAATTAAAAGAATTGGTTCAACTTGCAAACGATTCGATTTGTATTATGCCTGGCGGTGGTGTTCGCTCAACAAACATTAAACAAATTAAAGAATACACACATGCCAATTATTACCATTCTTCAGCAATTATTGAAAATGAACTAGCAAACATGGAAGAAGTAACATCACTCAAAGAACAACTCTCTTGAAAAAAACACTTATATTTTTCTTGCTTTTTATTCAATTCATTGCAACGGCTCAAGTAATTGAAAAAAAACTGAATACGCTATCATGGCAGTTCAAAAAGCAACTTGAAGCGAAATGGTACAAAGCATCTGTACCCGGAACCGTTCACACCGATTTATTTAACAATAAACTTATTCCAGATCCATTTTATGGAACCAATGAAAAACAATTGCATTGGATTGAAAATGAAAATTGGGAATACAAAAGTATTTTAAAAATTTCCAAACAAGAATTTATACAACAACACCTCGAACTTCAATTTGATGGACTCGATACCTATTCTAAAATCTACTTGAATGATTCACTCATTCTAACTACTGATAATATGTTTCGAACATGGACGGTAGATATAAAAAAAGCAGCACATATTGGGAACAATTCACTCAAAATCATCTTTGAATCCGCAGTAAAAAAGGGAAAAGAAGAAGCATCAAAATTAAATTACACATTACCAGGTGATGAAAAAGTATTTACCCGAAAAGCCCAATATCAATATGGTTGGGACTGGGGACCACGATTTGTTACTTGCGGCATTTATAAAGATGTAAAACTTGTTTCATGGAATGAGGCAAAAATTATTTCTATAAAAAACATTCAAAAAACACTTAACGATTCCATTGCAGAATTAGAATTCAGTTGCGAAATAAAAAGTGATGTGGACGCCAATGCATACATCGATATTATACAATCTGATACGAAAGATAACAGTGGGCAACGAACAACTAAAATTGCTCTAAAAAAAGGAATCCACTCCTACTCCATTCATTATACCATTAAAAATCCTAGTCGATGGTGGTCGAACGGACTTGGCTTTCCATTTATGTACAGTTTTAAAACTAGTCTTTCATATAACTCAGTATTTTTAGATTCAAAATACACTTCCATTGGATTGCGAACTATTGAATTAATTCAAGACAAGGACAGCATCGGTTCTTCTTTTTATTTCAAACTGAATGGAATTCCCGTGTTTATGAAAGGAGCAAACTATATTCCATCCGACAATTTTTTACCTCGTTTAAAAAAAGAAAACTATCAAGCTGAAATAAAAAATGCAGTTGATGCCAACATGAACATGCTTCGTGTTTGGGGAGGTGGCGTTTATGCTGACGATGAATTTTATAATCAATGTGATTTGAATGGAATTTTGGTGTGGCAAGATTTCATGTTTGCTTGTGCCATGTATCCAGGCGACAAATAGTTCATGAATAATGTTGCCGCTGAAGCTATTAAGCAAGTAGAACGTTTACGAAATCACCCAAGCATTGCTTTATGGTGTGGCAACAATGAAGTAGATGAAGGATGGCAAAATTGGGGCTGGCAAAAACAATACAAGTATTCAACAGAAGATTCTACTTCAATAGCTGATAACAACACGATACTGTTTGATTATTTCATTAAAGACATTGTAAATACTTATGACGGAACCAGAGCCTATTGGCCATCTTCTCCAAGTATTGGCTGGGGACATAAAGGAAGTCTAGAGCAAGGAGACTCGCACTATTGGGGTGTTTGGTGGGGAATGGAACCTTTTGAAAATTACAAAATTAAAACAGGACGATTTGTAAGTGAATATGGATTTCAAGGAATGCCGAACTTAAACACATTAATGAAAATTGGCTTATTTCCTAAACGAAATAAAAAAGATATTTTAGTTGAAGATCAATATGCATCTGACATTTTTCCACATTCCATTGACTCTACAATTTTAAAAGCTCATCAAAAACATCCAACAGGATATCAAACCATCAAAACTTATATGGAACGAGATTACAAGGTTCCACAACATCGTATTGAACATTTTACTTACGTTTCTCAATTACTTCAGGCAGAAGGAATGAAAACAGCAATTGAAGCGCATCGTAGAGCAAAGCCCTATTGCATGGGAACACTTTATTGGCAATTAAACGATTGCTGGCCGGTAACATCGTGGAGTACAATTGATTATTACAATACTTGGAAAGCTTCACAGTATGAAGTAAAACAGCTTTATAAGGACATCATTATTTCAATTGAAGAAAAAAAAGACTCTTGTAATGTATTTGTCATATCAGATTTAAATTATCAATCAGACTACAACTATTTAACGGTAGAGTTAATCGACTTTTCTGGCAAGCTTTTATGGACAAATTCTCAAATCGTAAAAATTGAGGCTAACTCTTCCAAATCATATTTCACTTTTGACAAATCAATTTTAAAACAATATGATTCGAAAATGGTTTTGTTAAAATGCTCTATTGGACAATTCGAAGGACATATTTCAGACATTGTTAACCTGCACTATTTTGTAAAACCAAAAGATTTGGCACTTACAAAAGGAAATTTAGAAATCATAGAAAATAGTTGTGAGCAATGTCAATGCTTTTCAATAAAATCGGATGTGTTGCTAAAAAATGTAATGATTAGTATTGAAGGAGAAACCTTTAACCTTAGCGATAATTACTTTGACTTATTGCCTAACGAAGCTAAAACCATTTATCTGCCCAAACATTTCAATACTAAAAATTTAAAGAAAAAAATTAAACTCGTATCTTTAGTTGATACCTATTAAAACGAATTGACATTAAAATGAAAAAATACATTCTCTCGCTTTTAAGCATTTTACTAATCAGCCAAATTGGAATTTCACAAACAAGTAACTACGCATCCTATGTAAATCCATTCATAGGAACTGGTGGTCATGGACATACCTTCCCTGGCGCTACGGTTCCATTTGAATGGTGCAGTTATCGCCCGATACTCGTATTGATGGCAGTTGGGATGGCTGCAGTGGTTATCACCATAGTGATTCAATTATTTATGGTTTTTCACATACGCATTTAAGTGGAACAGGATGCAGCGATTATGGCGATGTCATGATAATGCCAATGATGGGAGCTCCAAGCTTTGACAATAAAATTTATTCGTCAAAATATTCTCATAAAAACGAAAAAGCAACTGCTGGTTTTTATAGTATAAAACTAGAGGATGATAATATTGATGTTGAATTGACAACGACTACCCGCGTTGGGTTTCACAAGTATACTTTTAATAAAGAGGGTGATGCAAATATTATTCTTGATCTAGAACATCGTGATAAATTGATAGATGGGCAAGTAATTGTGATTGACTCCAAAACGTTGGAGGTTTATAGAAGAAGTGAGGCATGGGCAAAGGATCAAATTCTTTTTGCAAGAATAGAATTTTCAAAAGACTTCATTGAGAACGGTAAATCTATAAAAGAAAATGTGGGCAGTCCAGGTACATTTTCAAATGCTTGTCAAGCATACAGTTTCAAGGTAAAAAAAGGAGATGTACTAATGGTAAAAGTATCTATTTCAAATGTGAGTGCCGAGGGAGCTAATAAAAACATGAAAGCAGAATTACCAGGCTGGGATTTTGAAAAAACAAAAAAAGAAGCAGAAGCAGTTTGGAATAAAGAACTGAGTAAAATAGAAGTAACGAGTAATGACAAAGACAAACTAAGCATCTTTTACACCGCATTGTATCATACCATGATTCAACCAAACGTAGCGATGGATGTAGATGGAA
>JADJHE010000031.1 GCA_016707685.1 Bacteroidota bacterium | reverse complement strand
TGTTTCGTTAAAATACAATCTGCGCTCGAATTACTAATGATCACATCCGTTCCGCAAGAAGCAATCATTTCGGCAGATACTTCACCAGTAAAGGCTCCGTTTGCAGCTTGGTGACAATTTTGAGCAGCTACAGCAAATGCAGCATTGCCTTTTACTTTTTCTGCTACAGCAGCTAAGTGTATGAATGGAGGAGCAATGATTTTTAATACATCAGCAGGCGATGTTCCTGAAAGAATCTCCGTTACTAAATCAATTCCTTGATTTAAATCTTTATTCATTTTCCAATTTCCTGCTACTATCTTTCTTCTCATATCTCAAATACAATTATTGGAACTCTAACTCTCGGATCTAAAATTCCGCAAACGATATCCACTCCAATGTTGATTACTACAAATATGGTCGCGAGAAACACAATGTAGCTCCCCATTACTACGGCAAATCGTTTGCCGACAAAGCAGTTACTACTTCGCTTCCAATACCTTTCCAGTTGAATACATTTTCTACAAACACTGCACCTGCCATTAAACCAGCAAACCAACCCGAAATAGCTGTGATTACTGGATTCAATGCATTTTTCAAGGCATGTTTGAATACTACTTTGTAGAACGACAAACCTTTTGCGGTTGCTGTACGGATATAATCTTGTGACAATACATCCAACAAGGAACTACGTGTTAACTGAATGATGATTGCCAATGGACGTAAGCCCAAAGTAAGTGTCAGGGTAAAATCAGGTTTTTAAGTCCAATTGCTTATCCCCAAAATCATCGATGGTGTGTAACTGAAACCTACGGTGTTTAGTCCAGTATAAGCATTTAGCACGTGACCGAACAACCAAGCCAATAATAAACCAACGAAAAAGGATGACCTGCTAGTTGCCGAAAAATCGCAAAATCAAGGAGCTTTATCGTGCCTTGGATTCTTTTTACCGTCGATAAAATACCCAGCAAAATTCCTAAGATGGCTCCAAACGTAATGGATACAAAAGCTAACACGGCAGTTTCTGGTAATGTTTCGATTACAATTTCGGATACTTTACGTTTGGTAATGTAGGATCGTCTGAGGTACGGAAATTTTAACACAACCACCTTGGATGAACTTACATGAAACAGTTTGGTATGCGATGAATATTTATCCAAACTCAAATACAAATAATGACTTTTATCAACATCATCGTGCACCGATATAGGCGACAAGTCGTTGATGTACATGATAAACTGAACAGGTAATGGTTTATCTCTTCCTAAATCTTTATTGATGGCATCAATGGATGCTTGGTCGGCACGCTGCCCCAACATTGCACGGGCTGGATCGCCTGGCAATACATTGAATAAAAGAAACACAACAGTAATTACACCTAGCAAAACTAGGAATCCGTAAAACAGTCGTTTGAATATAAATTTTATCATGCTTCTTCTACTTTTTAAAATGTTTGCTCTTCACATCGTTGTAGGATGGGAATGAATTTTTATGCCATTATGTCCAACATATCACTGCTTTTAACAGCATCAATCTTGATTGGAACGAATCATTATTTTAAACGTTCCATCCTATTGTAAAATTCCAATTGCGATGAATTTGTTTCTGATTTCAATTTTTCAATATCCTCTTTGTAGAAGCAGTAAGCACTACAAATGCAATGTTTTCTTGTTTGCAAAGCGCTGCAAAATCATTCACTGCACCAAATACATCTTCATCGGCTTGCGACAAATCGTAACAAATCAACAAAAAGTTGTAATCTGGATTTTCGATAATATCCTGAGTATAATCGGCACCATCGGCATTGGAAATGCTAAAATCTTTGATCTTTGGCTCTCACCATGGTTACTTCTGTTCTGCTGTCCACATAATCGTAAACCTCATCCCATTTGTCGGGCCACTTATCAAACTCTTTTTGTTCACCCGATTTTTTGTCTTTCAGGATGTAAAAATATTTGAGTTCATCCGGAATCCCTTTCGTTTGCTCAGGAATGTTTTTACCAATTGCATACGGACGGAAGTCGATAACTGGCAAATAACTGTAAGTGTAAATTGGAAATGCAACGGAAGCAATTACAACAAGTACCAACATTGCTTTCTCAAAACGCTCACCAAACAATGGATTCAAATGGTCTTTACCAATAAACAAAATGATGATGAATACCAACAGAATTAAATCTTTGGTAAACGATTGCCAAGGTGTAAGTGGAATTGCATCGCCAAAGCAGCCACAGCTAGTTACTTTGTTGTAGTAAGCCGAGTAGAATGTTAAGAAGGTGAAGAACACAATCATTAACAACAACAGCCAAAGGGTAAGTTTTATTTTAGAACCCATCAACAAAGTGAATCCTAATACAATTTCGAAAATACAGATGAACATTGCCAATGGTGTGGCAATGGGAACTAAAAAGTGAGTACCAAACACTTCAAAATATTCCACCAATTTGTAGGAAAAGCCCAATGTATCGTTGGCTTTGATAAAGCCAGAGAAGATAAAGCAATCCAACAAAATGCGGGAAATGATGGTGAGTGTTCTCATTTTTTCTTATTCACTAAGTTTAATTAATGCAAACACTGCAGTAGTTAATCATATCACGAAAATTAGCATCAATGCCTTCGGAGATAATGGTTTTCACCCTTGTTATCTTCAATTTGTTTGATGCGTAACAATTTCATTAATATCAAATCGGTTAATGAACTTTACGCGCATATCGCGCCAAGCTTCACCATAGTCGTGGTTTTTATTCTCCATCAAACTTTTGGCTTCATTCGCATATTTTTCGTACAATTTCGCTACCTCATCGGCAGGAAGCTCCATGCGTGAATCGTTTTTAAGTGCTAGTTGGATAAGACCAATGATGGAATAATTTATAATTCCAACATATTCTGAACGAACATCGTCAACAACTTTTTGAGTACCTTTGTCCTCGATGTTACGAATGCGTTGTGCTTTGATAAAAATTTGATCGGTGATAGAACTTGTGCGTAATACACGCCAAGCAGTTCCATAATCCTTCATTTTTTAATAAAAATATCTTTACAAGAAGCTACCGCGGTATCGTATTGAGGAGAAGTTTTATTCATAAATTTAGTCGTTACACGAATCAATTACTAATTAGGTGGCACAAGATAAAGTTTTTTTTCAGAAAATAGAGCGGATTTTTGACCAAAAATCACCTCCCTTGGTTATGGGAATTTTAAACATTACCAGCGACTCGTTTTACGATGGTGGTAAGTACCTGAAAGAGGCTGAGTGGCTGACACAGGCTCAAAAAATGATTACCGAAGGTGCCGACATCATCGATGTTGGCGCCTACTCTTACCCGTCCTGGCGCCAAAAATGTGCCAGAAGAAACTGAAATTGAACGACTTACAACAACAATCCAATCCATCCGAAAAGCATTTCCTGAGGTCTTAATTTCGGCCGATACCTTCCGTGCAAAAGTGGCAGAAAAAGCAATTGAAGCAGGAGCCAATATCATCAACGATATTTCGGGCGGAACGATGGATGAAAAAATGTTCGAAACCGTTGCCAAATTGAATGTTCCTTATGTGTTGATGCACATACAAGGCACACCAGCAACCATGCAAGTAAACCCAACCTACCAAAATGTGACCAAGGAAGTGATGTCATTTTTTGAAGAACGCATTGCTTTGCTTGGAAAATTAGGTTTCAAAAAAAGTGATTTTAGACCCCGGTTTTGGTTTTGGAAAAACGATGGAACACAACTACGAATTGCTTCAAAACCTGGAACAATTTCAGAAATTTGGACTGCCGGTTCTTGCTGGTATCTCCCGAAAATCAATTATATATAAATTATTGAATATCAGTCAACAAGAATCTCTTAACGGAACTACTATTTTAAATACTATTGCCATTCAAAAAGGAGCCAAACTACTTCGGGTGCACGATGTGAAAGAAGCCAAAGAAGTAGTAAGCTTGAATACAATTTTGAACAAAGCTTAAGCATGAAACTCTCCCCTACCGAACTCCAAAGAATTTTGGACGAGAAGTACGAAAAGTACAACCGTTTCAGTTTTATTGAATCGGACCCGATTAGCATTCCTCACCAATTCACCAAAAAGAAGACATTGAGATTGCTGGATTTTGGCAGCCACCATTGCTTGGGGACAGCGGGTTACCATTATCAACAATGCCAATAAATTGATGAAACTGATGGAGCATGCACCACACGACTTTGTGATGAATGCCAAAACCAAAGACTTAAAACGCTTTGATAGCTTTGTACACCGCACTTTTAACAGCACCGATACGGTGTTTTTTATGCAGAGTTTACAACACATCTATAAAAAGCATGGAGGGTTGGAAAATGTGTTTGTGCCCAATAGCAAACAAGATGCTTGCAAAAATGCGATTGTAAATTTCAGAAACAGCTTTTTTGAAATCCCACATCCAAGTCGTACAAGCAAGCATGTAAGCAACCCAGCGGAGAACTCTTCGGCAAAACGCTTGTGTATGTATTTGCGCTGGATGGTGCGTGATGATAAACGAGGAGTTGATTTTGGACTTTGGAAAAAACACTTAAAGTCTGCCGACCTCATGTGTCCGCTGGATGTGCATACAGGCAATGTAGGAAGGAAATTGGGTGTATTGAAACGAAACCAAAACGATTGGAAAGCGGTGGACGAATTAAGCAACAATTTACGCAAGCTCGACAAAAAAGATCCTATTAAATAGGGATTTGCCCTTTTTGGATTGGGTGTATTTGAAGGGTTTTAAATTTTACTACATTTATATAATATTAGTTGATACAATGAAAGCCATCATCCATACAAAATACGGTCCGCCAGAAGTAGCACAATTAAAGGACATTACTAAACCTGTACCCAAAGAAAATGAGCTTTTGGTAAAAGTATATGCTAGCACAGTAAACCGCACCGACTCAGGTTTTAGAAGTGCAGAATATGTTATTTCGCGCTTTTGGAGTGGTTTATTCAAACCCAAACAACAAACATTAGGTTCTGAGTTTTCAGGTGTGGTAGAAGCTGTTGGAGCACAAGTAAAAGAATTTAAAGTGGGCGACAACGTATTTGGTTTTAATGATCAGCAATTTGGCGGTCATGCCGAATACCTTACCATTGCTGCATCAGCAGGAGTAGCATTAATGCCCGATAATGTAAATTTTGAAACAGCAGCTGCCATCTCCGAAGGAGCACATTATGCATTAGTAGATATTTATGCAGCCAAGGTAAGTGTTGGTCAGCACGTAATGGTTTACGGAGCAACGGGAGCCATTGGTTCGGCAGCAGTACAATTGTTAAAATATTTTGGTGCTATTGTAACAGCCGTATGCAATACAAAAAATGTGGACTTGGTAAAGTCTCTCGGAGCCGATGTGGTAATCGATTATCAAACACAAGATTATAAACAGGTAAATCAAAAATTTGACCTCATTTTTGATGCCGTAGGAAAAAGTTCCTTCGGGGAATGCAAACCTTTATTAAAAGAAAAAGGCATTTATATTTCTACTGAACTGGGCAAAAATGGAGAGAACATTTTATATGCCTTAACGTCTAAGTTTAGCCGTGGAAAAAAGCTGCTCTTCCCTATTCCACTAACCAAGAAAGAAGACATTGAATTTTTAAGAGACCTGGTACAACAAAACAAATTCAAACCTGTAATTGATAGATCTTACACATTAGATCAAATTGTAGAAGCGTATAAATATGTGGAATCAGGGCAAAAGACAGGGAATGTAGTTTTGAAGATCGCTGAAGGTTAATTGAGGAATCATGCCTTTGTTGGTGTTATCACCAACAAAGAGAATTCAAAACAAAAAAGTTTATATTTGGTAAATGAACTGAATGTTCGCTTATCTGCACTACGGAAGATGTATATGCGAACAAAAAGTTGGGGTATATACAAGTTATGCACCATTATAAAGAAAGACACCTTAATATGAAATTATTTCTCTCGACAACTTTAATCTTTATCATATCTTTTTCGTTCGGACAAGTAAGTAATAAAATATCAATTGGAACTGTCGACAGTGTATACTCCCAAATTTTGAAAGAAAACAGAGAGATTTGGGTTTATGTTCCTGAAAGTGCTAAAAATAATCCGAAACAAAAATATCCTGTAATATACTTGCTAGACGGAGACAACTACTTCCACTCTTTTACTGGTGAAGTAAGCCATCTGAGCGAAGTAAATGGAAATGCAATTATTCCTGACATGATTGTAATAGGCATTGTTAACACGAACCGCGGACGCGATTTGACTACGTCCTATGATTCTTTGTCGAATTATAAACCGAATGGTGGCGCGGAATTATTTACTTCATTTATTGAGAAGGAACTAATCCCTTATGTTGAATCCCACTACTCTACAGCTCCATATCGCATGTTAGTTGGACATTCGTTAGGCGGTTTATTTGTTACAAATACTTTACTTAAACACACCTCACTTTTTAATTCTTATTTAGCACTCGACCCAAGTTTTGATTGGGACAAAAAGAAATTGCTTTTAGAATCAAAATCTATTATGGCAAATGATAAATTTGAAAATAAAAGTTTTTTTCTTGGTGGCTCATCACTTTGTACCGAAAGTAATAATGAGTTTGAGACTGTTTTAAAAAGTAATGCTCCGCCATCTTTAAACTGGACGAGCAAGTACTACAATGAAGACAGTCATGGATCAGTTCCCCTTATTGGCTCATATGACGGCTTGCGGTTTATTTTCAAATTCTATAAACGACCTTCATTTGTTAAAATGACCGACAGTTCGGCAAACATTCTTTCAACACACTATGAAAATCTTTCAAAGAAAATGGGCTTTACAATTTATCCACCAGAAGATTTGATTCTTGGATTAGCCTGGCGATGCAGAGCACTTGATAAAAAATATGACATGGCCTACTCATTCTTAAAACTGGCTGAAAAATATTATCCTGAAAGTGCTGACGTTTATTCTGCTTTGGGTGACTTATTTTCAGACAAGGGGGAAGCAGAGAAATCAAAAAAATATTTTGAAAAAGCGCAACAGTTGACGACAACTGAAGAGAAGGCAAAATAACGGTGCATAACACAGGCTACACGCAATGCGGAGTTTGTGCAAGATGCAAATACAATTTTAAAGGTGCGCTTCGCGCAAATTGTTTTTGTATTTGCAATATAGTTCAGTACATTTAATAAAGGTTTTCACTCATGACAGTTTTGTGGCTATTTATTCCGCACTGCGTGTAACCTGAAAATGTTATTGGCTAAGTTGACCGACCGACCAACACGACATAAGAAAATGAACTGGAAATTTATTATATCAATACTCGTAACTGGACTGATGACTTTTGTATTAGGCTGGTACTTTCACGACATGAAACAGTTTGCAAACGGAGTTGTGGCGGACGGTAAACAAGTGGACAGTTTACAAAAAGCAAATCCCATATTTGCGACAATCACACAAGACCAACTTGACAGTTTGATGATAACCTCTAACATCAATAACAAAGCAGAAAATTTTGCGACAAAAATTTCAGGACGATTTATAATGAAAGATTCAAAATGTTCAGGGTTCAACTTCATTAGCCCGACACTTGTCACTTGGACAAATGAAATGGACTGTTGGCATCCTGACACTTTGAAAATTCGTTGGCTTGACAACGCAACATTTTACACACAGGACATCGTTCGACTTAATGAACACTGTCCACCGAGAATTTGGATTTATCAAGTAGTTTCCTTTGACGGAATTCATTTATCTTTAAAAGATATTTGGACTGGTTGGAACGACCATACTGACGAGCGGACTGAATTTATTAAACGAGAAACGGAGGACTAAAAATGAAGACAGAAAGAGAAGCACATGCCCTCCAACGCAAAGCCGCAAAACGTTACAGGAAATGCTAAAAGCCCGCTATGAAATTTAAAATATTCATACTAATTACATTGTTTTCTCTTGACACATTTGCACAATGTTGTTGCGGTAAATTTTATTTCAGAATATTTGACCCTGTGGGGATAATATATCCTGCCATAAGCGATACACTTGGAATGAATATTCCCAAAAATGCAACAGGCATTGGTGGTGGAAGACCGATTGACGGGAAAAAGCTGCCCATTTCGAATCTATTTATTAAAACAATTAAGAGCGAGGGTAATACAGGAACGGCTTCCATCGGACTTGTAAAATTTCCGTTTACAGACTTACTTTTCAATTTCAACACAGGTTGTCATACCCAATTGAAAAAAATCTCATTTACAAAAGGCAAAAAAAAGATGACTCTGAACTTGGTTGACATTCCAAGTGAAACAACGATTCTTATGGACAGTATACCATTTGTAGAAGGAGAGTTTACATACAACATAGCTAAAATTATTAGAGATAATGAAGCATGTAGCTGAAAACTTACCTAGTAATAAATTTTATTTACATTATCGTATTCCTTACAACCTACTTAAAATTTCACCTTTAACTGAAATAAAGGAACTCAAAAATGATACGATGTATTATTATACCGACACCTTAAAAACCAAAATATTGGCAAAAGGAAAAGTTAAGATTCATAAACAAACTGTTAAACGTTATTCTTCATTTGATTTAAGAATGACCAAAACCAAACAAATCTCTTACTTAAAAAGAGGAACTTGGCTGTACTTTTACAAAAACGCTGAGCTCAGAAAAACGGAATCTCAAAAACCTTATAAACCTCGTAAACCAAAAAAAAGTTATAGACATATCAGGCTAGAGGAAACTGGGTTTTAAAAATAAGAAAGTAAAATTCACGCCTTTGTTGGTGTTATCACCAACAAAGAAAAATAAGCAAAAAATATTGCAGGTGATAACACCTGCAAAGGCTAAAGGCAAATAATCCATCTGCTTTCCCTCCCTCTCAAAAATATTTACAAAAAATAATTTCAAAAAAACTTGCGCAACCAAAAAGTTACACCTATATTTGCAACCGAATGGTTTCTTAAATTAATTTTAATAACAATGAGAAGAGATGTTTTTCAAGCAATTGCCGACCCCACCAGACGTGCCATCATTACGTTGATAGCGCTTCAGGCAATGACACCCAATGCCCTTGCCGAACATTTTGATACTTCGCGACAAGCAGTATCAAAACATTTACGCATACTCACCGAATGCGAATTGGTAAAACAAGAACACCAAGGTCGAGAAATTTATTATCAGCTCAATGCTACCAAAATGAAAGAAATAGATAAATGGCTGGAACAATTCCGCAAAATATGGGAAAACCGTTTTAATGAATTAGATAATGTATTAGCAAACCTTAAAAAGAAAAAAAAATGAATCCAAATCTTCAATTCGATTTTATCGTAAACAAGGAAAACAACACCGTAAATGTAAAGCGTGAATTTGCGGCCGACCTTCAATTAGTATGGGATGCATGGACCAAGCCTGAATTGCTGGATAAATGGTGGGCACAAAAGCCATATCAAACAAAAACCGTTTCTATGGATTTTAGAGAAGGTGGTATGTGGTTATATTATATGGTTAGTCCGCAAGGAGAAAAACACTATTGCTTGAATCATTACAAATCCATCAAACCTTTAAAAAGTTATTCGGGCTTGGATGCTTTTTGCGATGAAAAAGGAACCATCAATACCGAATTTCCTCGCACAGAATGGACCAACACCTTTGTTGAAACAAGCGATAACATTACTACCGTAAACATTGTTGCACAATATGATTCCTTAGAAGATTTAGAAAAATTATCTCATTGGGCTTAAAGAAGGATTCACCATGGCATTGGGGAACCTTGATCAATATTTGGAAGCACAATTTAAACTTCGCAAACAAAACAAAAAAAGTAACAAAGCTAGAGTGACAAATTATTTAAATTTTGATGGAAAAACGGAAGAAGCGTTTTTATTTTATAAATCGGTTTTCAAAACAGAATTTATAGGAAAAGGTATTCAACGATTTGGAGAAATTCCTGCAACAGAAGGCCATCCTCCTATCCCCGATGAAATTAAGAAAATGGTTTTGCATGTTGAATTGCCCATAACCGACAATTACATTTTAATGGGAACAGATGCACCAAAAGAAATGGGCTTTACACTAATAAAAGGAAACAATATGCACATATGCATTGAACCCGAAACAAGAGCCGAAGCAGATAGATTGTTTAATGCACTTTCGGAAGGTGGAAACGTTACAATGCCTATGGCAGATATGTTTTTTGGAGCTTACTTTGGTGAATTTTCAGATAAATATGGCATTAATTGGATGATTAATTTTGTGAATTAGATAAAAGACATAAGATTTAAGATGAAAGATAATTCCTAAAACAACAAATATGAAAAAGAACAAAATAATTTATTGGTCGACAACAGTACTGTTTGCAGCCTTCATGACCTTTTCGGCAATTCCTGATATGTTAAAAGTTCCCGAAGCAATCCAATTTATTACTCATCTGGGTTATCCCGAATATTTTATTCCATTTATTGGCCTTGCAAAATTGTTAGGAAGCATTTCTATTCTAATTCCTTCCTTCAAAAAAATAAAAGAATGGGCCTATGCCGGTTTGGTCTTTGATTTAATTGCAGCGGTTTATTCAATTTTTATGACTGATGGATATGATCCTGGAATGTTGATGATGATTCCAATTTTTGCAGTTGTGGCCACCTCATACATTTACAATACAAAAGTGAATGGTGTTAATTAGAAATTAGATATAAGACGTTAGACATGAGATAAAGCCTAATGCCTTTGTTGTGTTATCACCAACAATATAAAATAGCGAAGCACCTTGCTTCGCTATTTTTTTGATAGTACATCAAATTAATTGGCACTATCCTTGCTCTTTGGCGGGGCTTATGACAAATCTGTTTCTTAAATATTACTTTGACATTACTAAAATCAATCTGCTGGTTACCCTTGTAATCGGATTCTTTAGCAGTTTTATCATTTGCTTCGGCACCTTTGGTACCCTCATTTCATTCATGATTTATAGCTATTTTCAAAAAGAACAATACTGTTTTTATCTAAATCAAGGTTTTACAAAACAGGAACTGATGCGAAAAACCTTTCTGTTGAATTTTTTAATAGCAACCGTTTTATTTGTAATATTTAGATGAAGAATCGCCTGCAGTTAAACCAAATAAAACACCATTATGGAAAGCGACAACTGTTTGCTGAATTTAATTTAGAATGCGAAACTGGCGATGTTGTTGCAATCTTTGGCCGCAACGGCTCAGGCAAGTCCACATTACTAGAAGCCCTTTTTGGAACATTAAAACCAGATTTGATAGATGTAATGATAAACGGTGAACCCTATTCTCCTACAACAAAAAGTAAACAAATAGCCTACCTTCCACAACAGTCATTTTTACCGAAGGATTTAAAAGTAAGAGATGTTATACCACTCTATTTCGAGGATGAAGAAAAGCAAAATAAAATTTTCCATGCACCATTAATTGCACCAATAGATGCTCAACGGATTGGAACCCTTTCACTAGGCGAACTGCGCTACCTCGAGTTTCTTTTAATTGTAAATTTGCCAAACCCTTTCATTTTGCTCGATGAACCCTTCTCCATGATTCAACCTTTGCACAAAGAAGCTATTAAGGAAATCATTCAAACTACTAAAAAAGAAAAAGGCTTTATTATCACCGACCACTATTACAAGGATGTGTTTGAAATAGCAAACAAAAAGCTGGTTTTAAAAGAGGGAAATAGCATTCCGGTTATAACAGAAAATGACCTGAAAGAACATGGTTATTTAAGGCAATAAATACTTTTATTTCCAATAGAATCCTTTTGCAGCCTTTGTTGGTGTTCTCACCAACAAAAAAATTTGCACAATCTATTTTGCAGGTGATAACACTTGCAAAGGCTATTAAATTGAATATATTTGTTTAACTAAAAAGTTAGGAATGAAACATTTGAAATTTATTTTATTGATTTTGGTGTTAACACTTGCAAGTGCATTTCACAAAGACCTAAACGAATATGGCAAATGGCTAAAATTTCATGGATTAGAAGATGAGAGTTTTTTTGTTAAAGGGAAAGAACAACCCATTCAATTTCAATGGGAACCTGTTAATCTGGAAAGCGAAGAACAAATGCTATTAAAAAAGCTCTACTTCTACTCGCCCGATACAAGTAAATTTCTTGACTTGTATAGTTATAATACTCAACTGCAATCAGATGCCAAAGGACATATAACATCAAGTAATGGTGACCTTGACAGTAAAATTCAATTAATTCAAAGCAAACCAAACAAACAAGAACTCTCCTTTTTTAGGAACGATCGAATATGTTGAAACTACTATTTGGAGAACAGACAAACATGCTGAGTTCTTTGGTTTTACAATCGAAAATGAAATGTACATTCCAACTTCTTGGAAATTCGATTTTGACAAAATGGTTTTTCAGGTTTACAAAAACAAACACCACTTCAAGAATAAACCCAATAGCTATTTTAAAGAAGTAATTTTAGAAGAACTTAATTAATAAACATGAAAAACAAAACTACTTTTTTGATTCTATTACTAATGTTTTGTATCTCTGCTTTCAGTCAAAACGACACCATTGTTCGTAGAGCAAAAAATGAACTAACGGAATCAAAAATTTATGCATTTCATTTACAACTTAAGCTTTATACCGAAGGAAATGAATTAACAAATGGAACAATCACCATATCAAAAAATGGAAAATTGGGCCAAACAACAAAAATAGAAGGGAAAAGCAAAGAAATGGAATTTGACCTAAACCAAAATTATATTATTGAACTAAGCAAAGATGGTTATTCCACAAAATTCATTTATATAGATACTCATGTTCCTGATAAAAGAGCAAAAGATGAATTTGCTTTATTTAAATTATTTGTACACTTACAAAAATTAGAAAGAAATACTCCTCCTCTAATAGTTAAATTGAAATTTGACGAAGCAGAAAACGATTTTACAATTGTCGAAGAATAATCTTTTTCAAAAAAAAGTTAGAACAATATAAATTTTAATCTGTCGTTAGCTTTCAAAAACAAAACAAACGACAATGAAAAATAAAAGCTTTGCATTTGCCATTTTAGCATTAAGTACCCTCATCATCTCGTGTAAAAAAGAACAAGATCCAATTCCAGAAACTCCTGCCAGCACAACTTATCCAAATTATTCAAAACTGGCAATTGGTAATTATTGGGTATACCAACAATACGATTTAGATACATTAGGAAATTTAACACCGAAAAATAATTTTGATAGTTGTTATGTAGCATCCGATACCAGTATAAATGGCACCACTTATTTTAAACTGATTAAACCAAAACCTTATGTTGCAAACCAAGTTGAGGTGTCCTATTTAAGAGACTCTTTAAACTACATTGTAAATGAAACGGGAAAAATAATTTTCTCTTCGTCTGATACAAGTACAATATTTGCAACAAATTATTATACAGCTGCTCCAACAGACACCCTTTGTAAAGTAGTCTTTAAGATGGATGGACAAGCAACAGTTGTGAGTACCGATGCTGGTAATTTTAACACCCTAAATGCACAAGAGAAATTTTATATGTATCCCAACTATCAATCGGCTGGGAGTATAAGATTTCGTAATTACAAGTATGCTGAAAATGTTGGATTGGTAACAGAGGTGCTCCCTTCTTTGCATCTGCACCATTTTATACAGAAAGGCGATTGGTTCGATACCATGTCAATTAAAAAAATAATTACCTCAAAAATCCATTTAAAATAAATGGATTTTTGTATTTTTAATGCATGACCGACCGCAATTATCTCAACAACCTTAGGGTTCCTACAAAAGAGAATCCATTACGAATTTTAATGAGTTCATGCCTTGCAGGTATTACTTGCGGCTTCGATGGAACAGCAAATGGAGAATATCCAAGTGCTTTAAAAATTTAACCTACGATACGGTTAAAATTGTAAAGTTTTGTCCAGAAGAATATTCATTTGGCTCACCTCGCGAAATGTGTGATATACATGGAGGAACAGGAATGGATGTATTGAATGGGAAAGCAAAAGTGCTAAGGATTCTGGAATTGATTGGTCGGAAGGAATGATAAAAGCTTCCGAAAAAATGTTGGAAATTGCAAAAGCTGAAAAAGTAGATTTGGCTGTAATGATGGATGTGAGTGCTGCATGTGGAAGTCAGGTAATCTATAGCGGTAACCGATTTGCCGAAAACAAAGTATACCAAATTGGTACTGGTGTGAGCGCAGCACAACTTATTCGCAACGGAATTAAAGTAATCAGTCAGCGCGATTATGCTTCCTTAGAGATTTTATATTCTAAAATTGACCCGAATCATACTATTAATACTACTGCAAAAGACCATCATGAAATTGATTGGTACAAGGAGTATTTTAAGGTGAAATAATTTATTAAAAACAAGCCATTGTTGGTGTTATCACCAACAAAAAAATCATATTCAATCTTTCAGGTGATAACACCTGCAAGGGCTAAAAGATTCTGAAAAACAATTCTATTATATGCTATAAGCTGTAAAAAAGCAGTACTTTTGCACTCTGAAAAACAGAATAACAAACAGAAGTATGAATACTAAATTGACTTTTTTAAGCATCGGATTATTCGCTGCATTCGCTATTCAAGCACAATGCCCAACAGCAGCAGTCGTATTAGCTACACAAGCTGAAGTAAATGCTTTCCCTACAACATATGCAGGATGTACTGCATTTCCAGACGGAGTTGATTTGGAAGTAATGGGGCTAGATATAACAGACCTTAGTCCACTAACACAACTTACATCCATTGGAGGTATTTTAGAAATTAGAGATTGTCCGATATTATCCAGCTTAACAGGGTTAAATAACTTAACAAGTGTTGGTAACGATGCATTGGATGGATTCATTTTGCGTGACTTGCCTGCCTTAACAAACCTTTCGGGATTAAGCAGCCTAACAAAAGTTACTGGAGAGTTTACCGTTCGTACCTGCAATGCATTAACTGATTTAACCGGATTAAACAATGTAGATACTGCTAATGGGTCATTAATCATTCGTGACAATGCCAATTTAACTACATTGAGCGGACTGGAATCATTGGTGCATATTGGTGAAACATTAGAATTGGTTCAAAACTATGCATTAACAAGTGTTGCTGCTTTGAGCAATGTAAACAGTATTGTGGGCGGACCAGAAGGTGGGATTTTTATAGAAGCCAATACGGTACTTACTAATTTAACTGGACTAGGAAACAATTCAACTACTGTTGGTGGTAATTTAGATTTAGCATTCAATGATGACCTTTCACTTGCGCTGTTCCAAGCATCTGTAATTATTTAGCGAATCCACCTGTTGGTGCTATCATTACAATTAATGCAAACATTGTTGGTTGCAACACCGAAGCAGAAATACAAGCCGGCTGTGTAGCCTTATCAATCGATGAAACTGCTTCTGGAATTCAAGCCGATGTGTATCCAAATCCGGTAAATAATTGGTTAAATATTAAAACAGCTGATAACAAACAAAAGTTGGTTGAGGTGTTGAATGTAATAGGTGAAAAAGTAGCCCAATTCAATATGAATAATACCATTGAATTGAACATTCTAAATTATTCAAATGGTGTGTACTTCATCAAAATCACAAACGATTCGCAACAACAAACACTGAAGTTTGTAAAGCAATAATTTTAAGAGTTATGCTTCTGTTGGTGTTATCACCAACAAAAAGCATATCATAGCCTTTGCATTAGATACTACCTGCAAGGGCTATGCTTTTCAGAACAAACCATTCGAAGCTTTTCAGAAAAAATATTTTTATTAATTTTATAATTACAAAAAGTAACTTATATTGCATTTGGTATTTTTGAACTACTAAACAAAATAATGAACTTAATAAAGATTTGTTTTAATTGTAAAAGCATGAACATACGAATATTACTGTCTTTTTTAATCGCAAGTACAACATTAGGCTTTGCTCAAACTGGACCAGGTGGTGTTGGAACTAATACAGGCACATCCAGCCTTAAAATTTGGAACAGAACAGATAATGGCGTAAGTACAACTGGCGCACTCGTAGATAGCATTTCAAATTCAGCAGGAATTACAACACTTACCGTTTCGGAAACAGGCGCTTTGAGACCAACACTAGTTGCAGGAGTTGTAAATGGCTACAATGAGATAAGTTTTTCAGGAAGCAATTGCCTTAGAACAGGGCTAAACTTAACTACCACCAACTTTGTAAACGATCAAGCCTCCACATTTTTAGTATGTCGTGCCGACAATACAACTCAAACATCCTGTGTATACACGACCGATCCTTTAGTGGGTTCAACACGTTTTACTTGCCATGTTCCTTGGTCTGGTACCGTTTATTACGACATTGGTGTTTGTTGTGGTAACGATGCCCGATTAGATGTAGGTGGTTTAACCAACTTAAATAACTATTCCTATTGGTCGTACGATGCCAACCCAACATCTGGCAAACAACTTTACAGAAATGGTAGTTTATTACTGAACAGAGCAAATACAACCGTTTATAGTAGTCATGCCACACAGCGCTTTAACCTTGGAGGAAATACCAGTGGAACAAATGGGTTTGTAGGAGATCTTACTGAAATGATTTTGTTTACTACAAAAAATAAATACAGCACAACGAATCATCATTGAAAATTATCTTGCAGCAAAATATGATATTGCAAGTGCGACAAATGATTTATATACAATGGATAATCCTGCAAATGGCAACTACGACCATGATGTTGCAGGCATTGGAAGAGTGGATGCATCGAATCTTCATGACGATTCACAAGGAACTGGTATTGTACGCATCTTAAATCCTAGTTCATTAACCGATAATAAATTTTTACTGTGGGGACACAACAATGGCGTTGCACAGGCAATTGAACTTACGGATGTTCCGTCACCTGTACAAGCACGATTTAATCGCGTGTGGAGAGCAAGTGAAGTGGATTTATCAAACTCTGCTGTTGATGTAGGATCTATTGATGTACGATTTAACCTAACAGGATTAGGAACAATTGTTACTTCCGATTTAAGACTACTTGTAGATACAGATAATGATGGTGTCTTTTCAGATGAGACACCAATATCGGGTGCATCTTCATTAGGTGGAAATGTCTACCAATTTTCAGCAGTAACAGCGATTGCAAATGGCTTACGGTTTACTATTGGAACAATTAATACAACCCAAACGCCATTACCAATAGAGCTATTGTACTTTAATGCAAGCAATGTGAACAATAGCTATGTTCAACTTGACTGGAAAACGGCATCCGAACTAAACAATGATTACTTTACTATTGAACGATCGAAAGATGGCTTTGACTGGATGGATGTTAGAACAATAAAAGGTGCTGGAAATTCATCAGCAATTTTAAGCTATCAATTGCAGGATAAGGCACCTTTTAACGGAACCTCTTATTATAAACTAAAACAAACCGATTTTGATGGACACTACTCCTATTCTGATATCAAAAGTGTTGATTTTAATGCAACGAAAAACGAACCCATTGGTAATATATCCAAATCCAACTTCAAGAGAAATCACGGTTAATGCAGAAGAAGTTGAACTTAATAATTTGAGTGTATACAATATTTTAGGGCAAAATGTAATAGCGAATATTACTATTAAAAAAGTATCAAAAACAGAACTTATCATCGATTTATCTCAATTAAAGCAGGGAATCTATTTTATTCGAACGCCTAACTATTCAAGTATTGTAACTAAACAATAGTTATTAATAATAGTAGAAGCTGTCAAACAATTTTTCTAGCTATTCTACCTTTTTATGCCTTTTGCTTTATCACAAAAAAATCATAATTCTTGCAGGTGATAACACCTGCAAGGGCTAAGATCCTGAAGCTTGCAAATAAACAATTCGAACATATATGCTTTTGTTGGTGTTATCACCAACAAAAAATTATGTCATAAAGCAGGCAGGTGATAACACCTAAAGGGCTAACAATAATCCTTGCCTGCTGGTCCAAAATTAAGCTTACCTTTGTAGCATGAATAGTGAGAAAAAAAGCCAAGCGGAAATCCTACAAAAATTAGGGATTCAGAAGTTGAACCCCATGCAGGAAGAAGCTAAAAACATTATCCCTGCAAACACCGAAATTGTACTCCTTTCCCCTACTGGAACAGGTAAAACATTGGCTTTTTTATTACCCATCATCGAACAACTAGATCCTGCTTGCAAAGAAATTCAAGTATTAATCGTTGTTCCTTCTCGCGAATTGGCTATTCAAATTGAACAAGTTATCCGTGAAATGGGAACTGGCTACAAAGCAAATGCAGTGTATGGCGGAAGAGCTGGCTCACAAGACAAAATTGAACTAAAACACCGACCAGCAATTTTGGTTGGTACGCCAGGGCGCTTGGCCGACCTTTTCCGTAAAGAAGCTTTTTCATTGGCATCCATCCAAACCTTAGTTTTAGATGAGTTTGACAAATCCTTGGAAATTGGCTTTGAGCAAGAAATGATGGAGATTACCAATGCTTTAACAGCCGCAAAAAAACGCATTTTAACATCGGCAACACAAGCCGTTCAAATACCAAGTTTTGTAGGTTTAGCAAAACCTGTTTACATCAACTACCTACACGAAAAAACATCACAATTAAAAATAAAAACAATTGTATCTACTCCAAAAGATAGAATGCAAACGCTTGTAAAAGCATTGAGTAAAATTGGCAACGAGCCAGGAATCATCTTTTGCAACTATAAGGATACGATTCAGGATGTTAGTGATTTTTTAGAAGAAAATGGAATATCGCACTCATGCTTTTTTGGAGGAATGGAACAAGTAGATCGTGAACGCGCATTAATAAAATTCAGAAATGGCTCTTCTCAGCTGCTATTAGCAACCGATTTGGCTGCAAGAGGAATTGATATTCCCGAATTAAAATTCATTTTACACTTTCAGTTGCCACTCAAAAAAGAAGAATTTACCCACCGTAATGGTCGTACTGCCCGCATGAACAAAAACGGGACAGCATACGTGATGGTATGGGATAACCAACCCCTACCCGACTTTATTGCTGAATTAAAACCAGAAGTATTTTCACTTGAAAATGCAAAACCAGCTGCTGCCGAAAAAGCAGTCAACTGGCAAACACTCTATATTTCGGGAGGCCGAAAAGATAAAATATCGAAAGGTGATATTGCTGGTTTGTTTATAAAACAAGGTAAATTGGCTACCGAAGATTTGGGAACCATTGAAATAAAACACGATTGTGCTTTTGTAGCAGTGGATGCATCTAAAGTGAACAAATTGCTTCCTCTGGTAAACAATACAAAACTAAAAACAAAGAAGGTAAGAGTTAGTGTGATGTAAATTGCTTGGATGCGCTCAGGATGTGCATTGAATGTTGCCATTTAAACAAAACAGAAATTCTCTACTAATTTAATCAAAAAAGATGCTATCTTTGGGCTTTGATGAACTTTAGCAATCCAGCATTTCTATTCGCACTCTCGGCAATTGCCATCCCTATCATCATTCACTTATTTAACTTCCGAAAATTCAAGACCATTTACTTTTCGAATGTTCGTTTTTTAAAAGAAGTAAAACAAGAAACACAAGCCAAATCCAAACTTAAACATTTATTAGTTCTGGCATCCCGCATATTAGCAATCAGCTTTTAGTGTTTGCATTTGCACAACCTTACATTCCATCGGATAATAAAAAGGCCCTAGTTGGCGACAAAGCCATAAGTATTTTTATTGATAACTCCTTCAGCATGGATGCAATCAATAAAAATGGAACCTTGCTGGATGAAGCAAAAAAACGAGCAAAAGAAATTGTTTCAGCTTATAAACCAACCGATCGTTTTCAATTATTTATAAATGATTTTGAAGGCAAACACCAACGCCTATTAAATAAAGAAGAGTTTACCGAATTAATTGATGAAGTTAAAATTTCACCAGCAACCCGCACTATTAAAGAAATAAGCGCTCGTGCATTCGATGTGCTACAACAAAGTGGAATAAAAAACAAGCAATTGTTTGTGCTCTCCGACTTTCAAAAAAGTGTTAGTGATGTACAATTAATTAAGAACGATACCAGCATTTCTGTAAAGCTTATTCCTTTACTAGCCAATGAAAAGAGCAATGTATACATTGATACCTGCTGGTTCGAAACACCTGTTCGCCAGCTCAACCAATTAGAAAAAGCTGCATGTTCGCATCAAGAATGTTTCCGAAAAAGTATTGGAAAACAATTCTATTAAATTGTTCATCAACAATACTCAAAAAACACCCGCAAGTTTTAATTGCGATAAAAACAGTGAAACAGAAGTTGTTCTTAGTTTTGCTTCACGCGAAAGTGGCATCCAACACTGCCGAATAGAACTGAACGATTTTCCTGTAACATTCGATGATCAATTTTATTTTAGTTTTGAAGTGGCTAAAAACATTCCGGTGCTTGCTATCAATGGCAAGGAATTAGGAACGGAGAATACTTACCTCACTAAATTATTTGGCAGCGACTCCCTCTTTGCATTTAACTCGGTAGCCGAAAATCAAATTGATTATGCAGCTTTAGCGAGCAAACACTTGATTATTTTAAACGAATTAAAAAGCATTTCATCGGGATTAAGTGTGGAACTAAAACGCTTTATGGAGAATGGTGGCAGCGTGCTTGTATTTCCGGCAAAAGACATTGAGTTAAATACTTACAAGGAATTTTGCCTGGCCAACCGTGCCAACTATTATGAAAAGCTAGATACTGCGAATACAAAAGTGGATAAAATTAATCTGGAGCATCCCATTTACAAAGATGTGTTCGATAAAAAAACATTTAGTGCTACGAACCTTGATTTGCCGAAAGTGAACGAATATTATGCTCTTTCTAAAACAACCCGAAGCAACGAAGAATACTTACTCAAACTTCAAAATGGAAACAACTTCTTATCGAAGTATTCGGTTGGAAAAGGCAAATTGTATTTAAGCGCAGTTGGCATCAACTCCAATTTTAGCAATTTAGGTAAACATGCTCTGTTTGTTCCTACACTTTATAAAATTACAATTTACAGTCAAACAAGCACTCCCCTCTTCTACACCATTAGCAACGATGAAATCATTGAAACAAATGCTGTTGTGGTTGGAGAAAATGCGTTTCATATCAAGAACGTAAACAATAGTTTTGATGTAATTCCGGAGCATAAATCGATGGACTCTAAACTGCTTATTTATACGCACAATCAAATTAGCAATGCAGGAAACTATAATTTACTAAGTGATAAAACAATAATAACGGGCTTAAGCTTTAATTTCAACAGAAAAGAGTCTGATTTAACATGTTACACCATTGAAGAGTTGAACGAGCAATTAAGTAAAAACAATTTACAAAATTTTGCTACCATCGAGAGTTCACAAAAAAGTCTAACTAGTACGCTCACAGAATTAGATCAAGGTAAAAAACTATGGAAACTTTGCATTATTTTAGCACTCGTATTTTTTGCTGCTGAAGTACTGTTATTGCGTTTTATGAAATAACATTCTTAATAATACAAAAAGAAGGATTATGAATATACTTATCAAACAAGCCCGCATTATTGATTCCCAATCACCATTTAATGGAAAAGTAATGGATATTTTAGTGGAAAATGGAATCATCAAATCCATTAAATCCAAAATCAGTACAGATAAAAACATCAAAGTGTTGGAACAAGACAACCTTCATGTTTCCTCGGGCTGGATGGATATGCAAGCAAATTTTTGTGATCCAGGATTTGAACACAAAGAATATTTACAATCGGGTATTAATGCAGCAATGGCTGGTGGATTCACTGCTGTAGCGTTGGTACCTTCAACCAACCCACCTATTCATACAAAAGCACAAGTACAATATATAAAGCACAATACCGAAGATGCATTGGTAGATGTTTATCCAATTGGAACCATCTCTCAAAATCAGGAAGGAAAAGAATTAGCCGAAATGTTCGATATGCAACAAGCAGGAGCTGTCGCTTTTTCGGACGATAAAAAAAGTGTGGCAAATGCAGGATTACTAATGCGTGCATTGCTTTATTCTAAAAACTTTGATGCCTTGGTACTGACACATGCTGACGACAAAAGCATATCAACCGATGGACAAATGAATGAAGGCATTACTTCTACAAAGCTGGGACTAAAAGGAATACCAGCACTTGCAGAAGAACTAATGGTTGCTCGAAACATTTTTTTAGCTGAATATTGTGATGCGCCTATACATATCATGAATGTTTCTACTCAAAAATCGGTAGATCTAATTAAACAAGCAAAAGCAAAAAAATTAAAAGTTACCGCTTCTGTAAATGCCTATAGCTTGGTGTTAGACGATGCTTTGTTAATGGATTTTGATAGCAATTATAAAGTAAACCCACCATTAAGAACAAAAAATGACATCGAAGCATTGCGAAAAGCACTTGCCGATGGCACCATTGATTGCATAACAACCGATCACCGACCGCAAGACATTGAATCAAAAGATTTAGAATTTGACCATGCATCCAATGGAATGATTGGTTTGGAAAGTTTTTTTGGATTGTTGAATAGCAATATCGGGAAACTGAAATTGGAAGACATTGTTGAAGCAATAACATCAAAACCGAGAAAATTGTTAAAGCTTGAAAAGTTATCTATTTCAGAGGGAATAGCAGCAAACATGACCTTGTTTAATCCAAGTACAATCTGGGAATTTGACAAGAAAAGTATCCATTCTAAATCGGCAAACACACCTTTTATAGGAACAAAATTTACAGGAAAGGTGCTAGGCGTTATCAATAACAACAAATTACACCTTACAAAATAGTATGTAAGATTTAAGGTACTTTATTTTGTCAATAACTTTTTTTTTGTAGTTTAGCGACTCCAAACTGACTCATAGAACATTATTAACCTAACAGATAAAACAAAAACCATGTTATTAAACAGAAAATCATTAGCACTAAAAGGCACAATGCTTATTGCAACAAGTATGTTATTTGTTGCTTGTGGTAGCGAAACTCCAAAAGAAGAATCAACAGAAGTTGTTGCAGTAGATTCAACGGTTGTTGAAGAAGAAACAGAAACATCTTCATACTCTTTACCTTCTCCATTGCAAATTGCCTCTATTTTCAAAAAATCAGGCTTAAAATACAAAGACGGTATTACTAGCTCACAAAAAGATGCTGCTAAATATACCACTAACTTATCTAAAGCATTGAATTTAGGTGTTTACAGTGCCGATTTATCATACACGGTATTAAACAAACAAAACCAAGAAGCAATGAACTGCATGAAATTATGCCGTCAGTTAGCTGATAATTTAGGTATGGGTTCTGTGTTTGATCAAGGGAATTTATCTGGTCGTTTTGAGAAAAACTTAGGTAACGAAGATTCATTAGCATACATCATTGCTGAATTGCAAATGGTAACTGATATGTATTTGGACGAGAACAACCAACAACAAATTACATCAATCGTATTCTCTGGTGCGTGGGTTGAAAGTTTATACATCGGTTCTAAAGTGTATGAAAAATCGAAAGGAAAAGACTTGAACAGCAAACTTTCGGAGCAAATGACCATTTTAGGAAGTATTATCAATGCTTTAAAAGCAGAAGAAAAGAAAGATGCAAACATCACAGGCTTAATTGCTGACATGGAATCTATTAAAGCAATTTACGATAGCTTAGAATCTGTAAAGAAATACAACGAAGCTGCGAATGAAGATGCAGACATTACACTTAGCGATGACGAAGTTATTCAATTGACTAAAAAAATCGAGGAAGTTCGCACTAAGATTATTAACGGATAAAATTTATTAAACTCATTTATAGTATTTTATTATGAAAAAAATATATTACATCGGAATTATTGGAATTGCTGCATTAGTTGGCTTTACAACAATTCAAACACAAGATAATTGTGATAAAAAAGCAATAACAGCTACTTGTAAAAGAAAATGGAGCCGTTTAAATACGATAGCCAAAAATTCACTAAAATTAACTTCACTAAAAAAGCACAACAATTAGAAGTTGAAGTGCCTGTATTTATTGGAGAAAAATACCGTATTGTATTTAATACTTCTGGTCTTCCAAAACCAGTAAGCATTAATATCTATACTAAAGATAAAGAAGCAAAGAAGCGTGAAGCTATTTTTACAAATAAAGAAGTAAAAGCAGGAGAAACGGTTCTTGTGTTCGATGCACCTCGTGCTCGCAAAATGTATATCGATTACGATGTTCCTGCTGATAGTACTGCAAGCCCAACTCAGAAATTATCGGGTTGTGTTGCATTTATGGTTGGATACAAGTAATTTGTCGTAACCTTTTATAGGTTTTGTCGTAAAATAGAGAAAACCTATTTTATGAACTTAAAATCACTCAGAATATTTATAATGGTTAGTGCATTCGTTTGCATTAACCATTTTTCTTTTTCACAAGATTGTAAAGCAAAAGATATTGTAAAAAAATCGAAAGCAAATATCACCAAGCCATACAAGTATGATAGCTACGCAGTTAGTGAGTTTACCTTTACTAAAGAAAAGCAAAAAGTAGAAGTTCAATTTACTGCTTTCCAAGGTCAAAAATACAAAATCATCTTTTGTTCATCGGGATTTGAAGAACAAGTAACATTAAACATTTATGATAAAAGTAACAGAGTAAAAAACGGAAGAAAAAAAATCTTCGATAATTCACAAGGAATCGATAATAATTTTTGGTCATTTGTGCCTCCTAAATCAGGTAACTATTACATCGAATATGAATTGCCGCCAAGCTCAACTGGGAAAGATAAAAAAGCTTGTGTTGTAATGTTAATAGGGTTCGTAGACAAAGGTGATAAAGAATAATTTGATCTAACAAAATCTGTATATTTGTAGAAATATCTACAGCATGTACAAGCACATCTTTTCAATTTTCCTCCCACTCTTTTTCGCTACATTTTCGGCTTCAGCACAATGTAAAATTGCAGAAATTGTAAAGAACAATAAACCTAAAATCACAAGTCCGTTCTTGTTTGATGGCTTTACGACTAACTATTTACAATTCAACCAACAAACCAAAACAGTTCAGTCCGAATTCATTGCTCTAAAAGGACAGAAATACAAATTGCATTTTTGCTCTTCTGGATTTGAAGAAACGGTATCCATTACCATCAAAACAAAAGAACATCCTAAAAAAGAAGAGCTAATTGTGGTTTCAACGGCATCCATTGGTGGAGCTAACCCTACTTTCACAATTGATATTGAAAAACATGGTACTTACATTATCGAATTTTCTGTTCCTGTATCGGCTATCGAAATTGACCATAAAGAATGCATAATGCTATTGAATAGCTATTCAACAAAATAACACCACAAGCATTGTAAACTTGCATAATTAGCATATATTTGCAGCCGCAAAAACCTGCGTCCGTTTGTTTGGACGTTTGGAAAAAAACAAACTATGATAAAAATTACACTCCCCGATGGTTCTATCCGCGAATATGCAAAAGGAACCACAGCACTTCAAGTTGCATTGTCAATTTCTGAAGGATTAGCACGAAATGTTTTAGCAGCAAAAGTAAATGGTGAAGTTTGGGATGCTACGCGTCCAATCAATACGGATGCTTCATTGGTGCTATTAACAATGAATGATGCGGAAGGAAAATCAACCCTTTGGCACTCATCAGCCCATTTAATGGCAGAAGCAATTGAAGCCGTTTTTCCAGGAACAAAATTTGGTATTGGCCCTCCAATCGAAAATGGTTTTTATTACGATATTGATTTAGGTGGTAAAACAATTTCGCAGGATGACTTCAAAAAAATTGAAGACAAAATGCTTGACTTGGCGCGCCAAAACAATCCATATGTTCGTAAAGAAGTTTCAAAAGCAGATGCTATCTCGTACTTCAAAGAAAAAGGCGATGAGTACAAATTGGATTTGTTAGAAAATTTAGAAGATGGTTCAATTACCTTCTACGAACAAGGTCAGTTTACCGATTTATGCCGTGGACCACACATCCCAAACACTGGATTCATAAAAGCTGCAAAGCTAATGAGTGTTGCTGGTGCGTATTGGAAAGGTGATGAAAAAAATAAAATGTTGACGCGTGTTTATGCGATTACATTTACCAAACAGAAAGAATTAACCGATTATTTAGCACTTTTAGAAGAAGCTAAAAAACGTGATCACCGTAAAATCGGTAAAGAATTAGGAGCTTTTTGCATTTTCAGAAAATGTAGGAATGGGTTTGCCATTATGGTTGCCAAAAGGAGCGATGTTGCGTGAACGATTGGTTCAATTTTTACAAAAAGCACAATTAAAAGCAGGTTATTTACCTGTAATAACCCCACATATTGGAAACAAACGTTTGTACCAAACATCTGGTCACTACGAAAAATACGGAAAAGATTCATTTCAACCTATTTTAACACCACACGAAGGAGAAGAGTTCTTTTTAAAACCGATGAACTGTCCGCATCACTGCGAAATTTATAAAACATCACCTCGTTCATACAAAGATTTACCAATTCGTTTTGCAGAATTTGGAACAGTTTACAGATACGAAATGGCTGGTGAGTTGCATGGCTTAACCCGTGTGCGTGGATTTACACAAGATGATGCCCATTTATTTTGTCGCCCCGACCAAGTAAAAGAAGAATTTTGTAAAGTAATTGACTTGGTGCTTTACGTATTCAAAGCACTTGATTTTAATGATTTTACGGCACAAATATCATTGCGCGACCCAGAAAATAAATCGAAATACATTGGATCCGATGAAAATTGGGCATTGGCGGAACAAGCGATTATTGAATCGGCAGCTGAAAAAGGACTAAAAACCGTTGTTGAACTTGGCGAAGCAGCATTTTATGGTCCAAAGCTGGATTTCATGGTAAAAGATGCGATTGGCAGAAAGTGGCAATTGGGTACCATTCAGGTGGATTACAACCTTCCAGAACGCTTTGAATTAGAGTATACAGGCAGCGATAACATGAAACATCGCCCCGTAATGATTCACCGTGCACCATTTGGTTCATTGGAGCGTTTTGTAGCTGTTTTGATTGAACATTGCGCTGGAAAATTCCCTTTGTGGTTAACACCAGAACAAATTGCAATTTTGCCGATTAGCGAAAAATATAACGATTACGCAAAAAAAGTTTTAGAATTACTAAAAAATTACGATATTCGCGGGGTAGGGGAAAAAGAAGAAGAAGAGAGCAAAGTATCGGTGCGTAAACAAGGTGATGGTGATTTAGGTAGTTTTTCAATTGAAGAGTTTGCTAACATCATTAACACTGAAATACAAAACAGAATTAGTCAATTTTAAATAAAGTATTACTCAATTTAGGATACGATCAAAAGAAGAACAAAAAGAATTAAAAGCAAAAGCTCAAAAACGGATATCAAAGAAATTGTTTTGGTCCACAAACAGATGATCACGATTTTAATTTCAAGAAAAACCACGCAATTAAGTTTTTGCAAGAAGGTTCAAAAGTTAAAGCATTTGTATTTTTTAAAGGTCGTTCGATTGTATTTAAAGAACAAGGTGAAATTTTATTATTACGCTTTGTAAATGAACTAGAAGAATACGGAAAAGCTGAACAAATGCCAATTTTTAGAAGGTAAAAATGATTATGGTGATTGCAAACTTTTTCAAAGAAAAAGTAAAATTTAAATTAACTATTATATAACTCAGTAAGATGCCAAAATGAAAACAATGTCCGGTGCAAAAAGAGATTCTCGTTGACTGAACAGGAAAGTAAAAAGAAAACATGCTTTCAAAAGTCATATCTTGACTAAAAAACACTAAAGCAAAACGTGCTTTGTCTAAAGCTGGTTTAGTAGATAGTACAGATATGCCACGCGTAAAAGCAATGTTGACTATCGGAAAATAATTTTTCGATTATCACAAAAAAGAAAATACAGTTTATTCAACAAATACGAACCAGATAATCAGTTCAAAAGATTCTGCTAACTGTCAGAACACTGCTTACCGAAACTAAAAACAAAAAAGAAATGCCTAGATCGGTCAACTCGGTGGCTTCAAGAGCCAGAAGAAAAAAAGTATTAAAACAAACAAGAGGTTATTGGGGAGCGCGTAAAAACGTTTTAACAATTGCTAAAAATGTTTTAGAAAAAGGTTTAACATACGCATACCGCGATAGAAAACAGAAAAAACGTAACTTCCGTTCTATCTGGATTCAACGTATCAATGCAGGTGTTCGTCCTCATGGATTATCTTACTCTGATTTTATGGGTAAAGTTCATGCAAGAATGTAAACTTGAATCGTAAAGTATTGGCTGATTTAGCAATGAATCACCCAGAAGCTTTCAAAGCTATCGTTGAATCAGTAAAATAGAATTTATTGATTACACAAAAACAAAAAGGTTTCGCAAAATTGTGAAACCTTTTTTGTTTATTTTTGATTCATGAGTAAACGCTACACTTCTCTCCTATTTATTCTATTCGCTCTATTCATTACACTTTTTTTAATCCTATCATTCAATAGCCGATTAGCAACCGATGATTATTATTTTATTGGCGATATAAAAACGCATGGAATGTTTGAGCAAGTATGGTTTCAATACATGAATTGGACTGGACGATTTGCTGCCACATTACCCATAAACATTATTTACAATACCTTTGGATTAAATCAAATCTATTATACGCTTTTACCTCCGTTAACCTATGTTTTAATATTTGCTGGAGCATGCCAATTAATAAAAAAACTTTTTGCTGAAATAACTTTTTCGAATGCATTCCTATTTAGCTTTTGCTTTACAAGTCTTTTGTTTTTTTTGAGTTTTGACATTGGCGAAACATGGTTCTGGTATTGTGGCTGCAGCTCTTATCTATGGAGCATAACAGCTTTCATCTGCTTGCGCTTTTCTGATTGCAAAAACAAATTCAAAATGGAATACGATTCTTGCTTCGGTATGTTTCATATACGTTGGTGGTGCATCTGAATTGTTTTCTGCAATTATTGGCTTGGCTTATACACTCCTACTCATTTATCGATTAAAAAAAAGCCGTTCATTAACAACTTTCTGGAATAATTTAATAAATCGAAAATTAGTAATCGCTTACTTTTTTTTAGGTATTGCATTTATCATTGTTCTTATAGCACCTGGCAACTATTTACGAGATGATTTATTCCCAGAACACCATCCTTTTCAATCTTTCATTCTTACAGCTAAATCATTTGTAAAACTTTTTCTACTCTACCTTCCATCCAAAATAATTTACATTTTAGCTTTTTCTGTCCCCATCATTTTTATTGGAAACTCAATTAGCAAGCATCCTGGCAGCATTAATCAGTTTAAACTGATTGTAAAACGAATGAGTATAGCACTGCTAACACTGTTATTTGTTTTTTATTTGCTTGTTGCTTTTGTAATGGTAGAAACAGGTCCAGCCCGTATTCTGTTTTTCGTAACTTTCCTTCTTAGCGTATACCTTTCTATTGTTTCTTTTTTGATTGGCTTTTACAAAATTATCCATTCTCAATCTTACAAAAACATCCTTAGACGAACATCCCTAATTGCATCTTTTTCGGTGCTGCTTTAACTCATTCAACAAACTTCTATTTCAAATACATATGCATCACAAAACGATGAACGCATAGCTTTTATAACTGAACTAAACAATCGACTACACAAGACACACTCATCTATTTAAACCCCTTACCGCCAAGTGGAATGCTCTATTCGGCAGAATTACTGCCGATACGAACCACTTTACAAACAAAGAACTGAGAATGGGATACAATCTTAAATTTCATGTTGCATTAGAAAAACCTTAAAATATTTTAAATAACAAGCTAAAACAGTATTTTTACACGAAATAAGATCATGCTATGACAAAAATATTAGTCGCTACAGAAAAGCCTTTTGCAAAAGTTGCTATTGAAGGAATAAAAAAAATAATCACTGAAGCAGGTTATGAAATTGCTTTATTAGAAAATTATACCGACCCAAAAGAGTTGTTACAATCTGTTGTCGATGTGGATGCATTAATTATTCGAAGCGATAAAGCTACGAAAGAAGTGATTGAAGCTGGAAAGAATTTAAAATTAATTGTACGTGCTGGTGCTGGTTATGATAACATTGACCTTGCAGCTGCAACAGCAAAAGGTATCGTAGCTATGAATACACCTGGACAAAATTCGAATGCAGTAGCGGAGTTAACATTTGGGATGCTTGTTTTTATGGCAAGAGGAAACTTTAAAGGAGGCTCAGGAACGGAATTAAAAGGAAAAAGATTGGTATTCATGCCTATGGAAATGTGGGTAAGAACGTTGCTCGTATTGCTAAGGGCTTCGACATGGATGTGTATGCATTCGATCCATTTGTACCGCGTGAAGTAATTGAAAAAGATGGAATCAAAGGAGTAGATTCAGTAGAAGAGCTTTACAGCACTTGCCATTATATTTCATTGAACATTCCTGCTACTGAGAAAACAAAAAATTCGATTAACCTGGAGTTATTATCAAAAATGCCAACAGGTGCTACTGTAATTAATACAGCTCGTAAAGTGATTAATGAAGTAGAATTGAAGCAAGTATTTGTGGCTCGACCTGATTTTAAATACATTTCAGACATTATGCCTGACTGTCATCAAGACCTTTTGCAATTTGAAAACAGATACTATTGCACACCTAAAAAACAAGGAGCAGAAACAGCGGAAGCAAATATCAATGCAGGATTAGCTGCAGCAAATCAAATTGTAAAGTTTTTTAAAAACGGGGATAAAACCTTCCAAGTTAATAAATAACAATGGCTACAATCATTCCATTTAAAGGTATTCGTCCGGCAAAAGACAAAGTGCATCTAGTTGCATCACGCTCTGTTGATGGTTATAATAAAACTGAATTGCACGACAAGTTGCATGGAAATCCATACACCTTTTTGCATGTAATTAGTCCTGATTATAAAGATGGAAAAACAAGCAAACCGGGTTCTCCTGAGCGCTTAAAAAAAGCCAAAAAACAATATTTAGATTTTTTAAAAGAAGAAGTTTTTGTAAACGATGAAGCTCCTAGTTACTACATCTACCAGCAATTTAAAGATGGCAATGTATATACGGGAATTATTGGCTGTAGCAGTATTGATGATTATTTTGATGGAGTAATTAAAATTCACGAACAAACACTTACCGAACGTGAGCAGAAACTAATGGAATATTTAGAAGTTTGTGATTTTAATGCAGAGCCGGTTTTGTTTAGCTATCCCAATGATGAAGTGATTGATGAAATTACTGCAACTACTTTAAAAACGGAACCTACTTACGATTTTACAACAACTGATCGAGTGCGTCATAAGTTATGGGTTGTAAACAAACCCGAAACAGTAAAAACTATCCAATCTCGTTTCGAAAAAATACCAGCTATTTACATTGCTGATGGACACCATCGTTCGGCATCCTCTGCATTGTTAGGAACATCACGTAGAAAAAACAATCCTGGTTATACAGGAAAAGAGCCCTACAACTACTATTTAGGCGTTTTCTTTCCAGAAACACAATTAAAAATTTACGATTTTAATCGTGTAGTAAAAGATTTAAATGGAATGAATTCAGATGCTTTTTTGAAAAAATTAGCAGAGAAATTTATATTAAAACTTAAAGGTGAAGAAGAATACAAACCTTGCAAGAAGCATAATTTTAGTATGTACTTGGATGGCAATTGGTATTCGCTGGATGCAAAAAAAGAAATCATTCATAATGATGAACCTGTTGGTAGCTTGGATGCTACAATCCTTACCGATCATATCCTCTCTCCTATTCTGAATATTCACGATTTAAAAACTGATAAACGAATTGGTTTTGTATCTGGAATAAAAGGAATGAAAGAATTAAAGAATCAAGTTGACAAATGGAACTTTACTGTTGCATTTGGCTTATATCCAGTTGAAATGGAGCAATTAAAACACATTGCCGACACCAATAGCATTATGCCACCAAAAACAACCTGGGTAGAGCCTAAAATGAGAAGTGGATTGGTAATTTATAAGCAGAGCGAATAATGAGCATTGCACAAAATCTTGCTTTTATTAAATCAACAATTCCTGCACAGGTAACACTCATTGCTGTTACAAAAACACATCCAGTTGAAAAACTAATGGAAGTGTATACTGCCGGACATAAACAATTTGGAGAAAATAAAGTACAAGAGCTTTGTGATAAATACGAAGCATTACCTAAAGATATTGAATGGCATTTGATTGGACACTTACAATCCAATAAAGTAAAATACATTGCTCCATTTGTAGCTTTAATTCACTCTGTTGATAGCATCAAACTACTTCAGGAAATAAACAAACAAGCGGCTAAAAACAATCGAATCATTAGCTGTTTGCTACAAATTTACATTGCAAATGCGGACACCAAATTTGGATTATCCTTTTCAAGCCAAACAATTAATCGACTCCACTGAATTTAAACAACTCAACAACATAAAGATTGTTGGATTGATGGGAATGGCAACAAATACAGACGATACTACTCAAATTCGAAGTGAATTCAAATCATTAAAAATATTTTTTGATGCTGTAAAAAGTCATTCAACAACGAACTTCGAGCTCTCCATCCTGAGTATGGGCATGAGCTCCGATTACCAAATGGCCATTGAAGAAGGCTCTACAATGGTCCGTGTAGGAAGTTCAATTTTCGGTCAGCGTACTTATTTATAAGGAGGTCCAGCAATCCAACCCACAATCGACATGCGATTACCTTTTGTAACAGGCAATACACGATGCAATGCAAAAGATGGAAATATAATAGCAGTTCCTTTTCTTTTGGAGCTGTAATAATGTTCTGATTAATCATAAACTGCAATTCGCCTCCTTCGTACTCGTCTTCATCCGATAACTGAACACTAATACTCAATTTGCGATTAGAGATGTCACCAGCACCAAAATCCATATGCCATTCAAAGAAATCATTGTTACTATAGTTTGCTAATTGCAATTCGGTTTGAAAACCCAATACATCGAATTTATAACGATTCGTATTTGCTTGAATAGATGCTTGTGCTAAACGATCATAAATCCAATCATTTGCACCCGGTTTAATGAACATGATTTTTGATTTGCGCAGTTCATCGCGCGACAATTCTGTTCCAGCCATATTTACCGATGCTTCCTGAAAGTGTTCATCATTCCATAAACTACGAATAGCAGCTACTTCATCAGCATTAAATAAACCTTTGTACCACACATAATCAGCAAATTCATAATTGTATTCGCGGTGGCGTTTAATAGGAGGCAATGCTCTAAATGGTTTTATGACTGGCATAGTGCTGGTTTTTGTGTTAAATGTATTGTTTTTTCATAAAAAAAGGAACTCATTGAGTTCCTTTTTTTATGATGTCTATTTAGAGAATTACGTTATACTCGTCCTACTTCTTTTAAATGTACTATATGTGATTTTACAGCAGCCATTACAGTAGGAAATTCAATATAATTGATTCCAAACTGAGCACATGTTTCCTTTACAAGCTGATTGATTTTTGGATAATGAACATGACTAATTCGTGGAAACAAATGATGTTCTACTTGAAAGTTCAATCCTCCAGTAAACCAAGATACAATTTTGCTTTTTGTTGCAAAATCAGCTGTTGTTTGAATTTGGTGCACAGCCCACTCTGCTTCTACTTTGTGATTATCAGAAGTTGGTACTTCAAAAGCCGCTTCTTTAACAACATGTGCTAATTGAAACACAACAGCGATAACAAAGCCACAAATTAAAGAGGCTACTAAATATCCTACAATTGTTTCAACAACTCCTACTTGGAAGATAGGCAATACAATGAATGCAGCAATGTATCCGATTTTTGTAATCCAAAATATGATATGTTCTTTCAAATCCATTTTACGGAAAGGTAAATCACCGATTTTACCAGTAAAATACTTTTGGAAATCTTGAACAAAAATCCATAATAAATAAGTTAAACCATATAAACCAACCCAGTAAATATGTTGAAAACGGTGGTACCAAAATTTCTTTTGATCAGCATGAACACGAATAAATGGTTTGATATCAATATCGTCATCCATCCCTTCAATATTTGTAAATGAATGGTGATTCACATTGTGCTTGTATTTCCATAAATAAACACTTCCACCCATTGCATTCAATGAATAACCCATTAAATCGTTTACCCATGATTTTGTAGAAAAGCTTCCGTGAGCACCATCGTGCATCGTATTAAAGCCAATAGCTGCAAAATTTAATCCCAATAAAGCACATAATAATAAAGATGCCCATACAGGGGGGGTGAAAAATACTAAAACAACATACATCCCTATAGCTGAAATTGAAAGTAAGATTGTTTTAAAATAGAGCTTAAAATTTCCGGTTTCTTTGATATCGTTTGACTTGAAGTAAGTATCTACTTTTTCTTTCAGTGCATTAAAAAACACACTGTTTTTATTATTAAAACTAACTTTTTGCATTGTATGCTTATTAATTGATTATGCCACAAAGGTAATTATTTTTATAGCTAATTGTTTGTTAAATTTTTACCAAAAAAGTGTTAAAAACTATTTACTTTTAGCTTTCAACGACCATGTAAAAATGAATTCGGCAACGGTTTCACCTGATTCATCAACGCCTATCGCCTTTAGGTCGGTTGTTATTCCTTCACCAGTAGTTTTGGTTTGAGTGATTAGTTGTGCTATATGATTTCCATCATAACAAGTGAATGTAATTTTTCCAATCGCTTTTTTTGTATAAACTGCCGAATTTTTAACAATCAACATGGAGATTGCTGGACTCGAATCATATGTGTGATTCATTACCAATAAACCGGTGCTCATTTCGGCTGCCATCGATTGGCAAGCAAAATACATGGAGCGAAACGGATTTTGAGTCAGCCATTTATATTTAATAGTAATTACTGTTGTTGAATCGTTTAATGATTTTGCCCTTACACTTGCAATGAATGCCATTGGCAATTTACTCAGAAGAAATGTTCTGAATAAAAACCCATTATTGACAAGTTTTTGAAATTTTATGGACCCCATTTTTAGATTGGAAAAGTTAAACCTGCCATTCGTGTAGCTTCTGCAAATGCTTGTTCGTCAATGCCTGACGTAATTTTATTTTTGTTCAAATACGATAACACATTTTCTGTAGGCATATTACCTGTTAATTTATCTGTTGCCATCGGACAGCCACCATATCCTTTGATAGCGCTATCAAATCTACGACAACCACTTGTATAGGCAGCATGTACTTTTTCTTCCCAAGTATCAGGTGTTGTATGCAAATGTGCACCAATTTCTACTCCTGGAAATTCAGGAATTAATTTAGAAAATAAGCTAGTGATATTTTCTGGATTTGAAACGCCTATTGTATCACTTAACGCAATAATCTTAATGCCCATCTTTGCCAATCGTTTGGTCCAAGAAATCGCCACATCACCACTCCAATCGTCACCATAAGGATTACCAAAGGCCATAGAGACGTATACTACCAATTCTTTTTATTACGAAGACACAAATCTTGAATTTCTTCAACACGTGTTAACGATTCGGCAATGGATGAATTAGCATTGCGCTGCTGAAATGTTTCTGAAATAGAGAAAGGAAAACCTAAGTAAGTTATTTCTTCAAACTCAACAGCATCTTGTGCTCCACGAGTATTTGCTATAATTGCAAGCAACTTTGATTTAGTAGCCGACAAATCCAATTGATCCAACAACTGAGCAGTATCACGCATCTGAGGAATTGCTTTAGGAGAAACGAAACTACCAAAGTCGACCGTATCAAAACCGCATTTCAAAATAGAGTTGATGTAAGCCGCAAAAAATTAATTTATAGATTTTAAAAGCGCTTGAAGCTTGGCAAATAATTTCGAGCCTAATTCTTCAAAGCTATTACAAATAGGCAAGTTAGGACTAACAAATCCTCTTCTTTTTATTAATAAATAACAGGCATAAACTTCGAGATACGACCTAATTGAAATTCTCAAAAACTTTGCAAATTCCAACTTTGATGAATTAGTTGAGCCTTCTGCAATATTCAAGGAAATTGAAGTTACAGCCCGCTTTATTTGGGATGATAAATTAAATTGTTCTGAAATTGGCAACAATTTGTCTAATTCATAAACAATATCAGACAATTCAAGCGATAACTGCCATACCTCTAACTTTTCAAATTTATATACTTGTGACATAATTTTTTATACTAAAATATTTCTCTTCGTCAGACTTCAGTCCTCTAACGTCACATCGTTCTTAAAATTTCTTTATTAATTCTTTTTACAATTCCTGGTCCTTCATAAATAAAACCAGTATAAATTTGTACTAAGCTAGCGCCTGCATTTAATTTTTCAATCGCATCAGCGCCCGTATGAATACCACCCACAGCAATTATTGGGAATGATTTGTTTGATTTATCACTCAAGTATTTTACAACTTCAGTTGAACGTTTGGTAAGTGGTTTCCCACTTAAACCGCCTGCTCCGATTTCTGAAATGCGACTCGCATCTGTTTTTAATCCTTCTCTCGAAATGGTAGTGTTTGTTGCAATAACACCATCAATTTTTGTTTCAGATACAATACCAATAATATCATCTAATTGTTCGTTCGTTAAATCTGGAGCAATTTTTAATAAGATTGGCTTCGGAGTTTTCTTTTGATTATTCAACTCTTTTCCTCGCATTAATAAATGGGTCAATGGCTCTTTATCCTCAAGCTCTTAGGTTTGGAGTATTTGGCGAACTTACATTCACCACAAAATAATCAACATAATCAAACAAGGCTTCAAAACATTTTTTCATAATCAGAAACGGCATCTTCATTGGCTGTAACTTTATTTTTCAATATTACCACCTATTATCACATTCGATTTTCTATTTTTCAATCGAATAACGGCTTCATCCACTCCACCATTGTTAAATCCCATTCGGTTAATCAATGCTTCATCTTCAGGCAAACGAGACATTCAGGGCTTCTCGTTTCCCGGTTGCGCTTTTGGAGTTAGTGTTCCAATTTCAATAAAACCAAAACCATAATATCCTAATTCATCATACAGCTTTGCATCCTTATCAAAACCAGCTGCTAAACCTACAGGATTAGGAAATGTTAATCCAAACAATTTACGTTCTAGTCGTTTGTCGTTTACAAGTAAACCGACTTAATAATGGATGAAAAATTACCTGGAATAGCGCAAAAAATACTTGATTGTTTTAAAATACAATGTGATGAATGTTTCGGGTTGAAACAAAAAGAATATTGGTTTATAAATACCTTATACATACGTCAATTATTACGATTCAAAGTTACAGATAAACTCTGCAGAATGAAAATAAAAAATCCCCAATAAAGGTTTTAAAACATTTAGGAGGGCTGGTGGTGCATTGCAGCCTTCAGCCAATTGTTTCGCATCATCCAATCCTAATGCTGCTGCTTTTAAAGTCTTTACAAGATGGTGTCTTTTGAATCCTGACTAATTAAGCCTCTTTTATAATATGCCATTCCATCTTCAGGTTTAATTCGAACGCATTCCGAATAATCATAAATAGCGGAACGGAATTTTGCATCCCTTCGCAAGCATTCTCTATTCATATACGAATCGTAATTATTCGGCTCGATGCGAATAACACAACTAAAATCATTAAATGCAAGTACAAAATTCTCCGAAGCATTATACGCCAATCCTCTCAAATACAACACTTGAACAGTATCTTGTTTGATTTTCAGTGCTTTATCATAATCAGAAATTGCTTTTGCATACTTTTTCAATTGAACATTGCATTTTCCTCTCTTTAAAAATGCATCGAATGAATCTTTATTCAATTGAACAGCAGAAGTATAATCTGCTAATGCTCCAGCATAATCCTTTGAATCAAATTTGCTATCACCTGCAGTTATAAAATGCTTGTGCGATATCCGGGAAACACGCATTTTTTTATCGAACAACTCTTTTGCTTTTGCACTTCCTGCTGTACCTGCTTTTCAAAATCCAAACAGCCTTTATCTTTGATTCTTTTTGCAAATATTCATCACTCCTCTTTGGCTCAATGCATCCGGAGTATTTAGGATCGATGCTAATTGCTTTTTTCGTAGTCAGAAAAGGCTCATCGTTTTTGCCCAAAACCTGCGTAAGCTAAACCTCTTCCAAAGTAGCGAGGCTAAATCATGATTATATACAAAGCCATCAGGCATATCCGATGTCGATTTTTGAAATTCGTTCATAGTTGCATATTTCTTCATTTTGTCTAAATATGCTGTAACTACTGGCTCATTAACTTTTATTGCATTGGAAAAATCTTGCTCTGCACCTGCAACATTGCGCAGCAAGCTTTTGCATTTCCTTTTATTAAATCGGGTAAACTTTGAGCATAATCAATGTAGAACAGCTCAAAATTGCAATTAGTAGTACTAGTCTTTTCATATTGTCATTTTTTAATCTACGAACAAATGTAGGCAATAATTTATGCTAAAACAGGTTTTTAGATATTAACAATTGTCAAAATATCATACCACAAATTAAAAAATTCTGGAAACATTGATTATAAATGGCTTATAAGAACATAGCCTCTATCGTTAAAAAATAGTTCTTTGTCGAAAAAAAAAAAAAAAAAATGTACTTTTAGTTGAAACTTTTAGGAAACATTATCGTATAGTCATTGGTTCTAAGAAAATAAGTTCAATTATATATACCTTTTATGAGACAGCTAAAAATATCGAAACAAGTTACCAACAGAGAAACTGCATCATTAGATAAATATTTACAGGAAATTGGTAAGGTTGATTTAATTACAGCAGATGAAGAAGTTGAATTAGCTCATAAGATTCGGCAGGAGATCAATTAGCGCTTGGAAAACTAACAAAAGCAAATTTACGTTTCGTTGTTTCCGTTTCGAAACAATACCAAAATCAAGGATTAAGTTTGCCCGATTTGATTAATGAAGGAAATTTAGGACTTATCAAAGCAGGCTCAACGTTTTGATGAAACACGTGGTTTTAAATTCATTTCATATGCCGTTTGGTGGATTCGTCAATCGATTTTGCAAGCTTTGGCTGAACAATCTCGTATCGTTCGTTTGCCTTTGAACAAAATTGGTTCTATCAATAAAATCAATAAAACATTCTCCAAATTAGAACAAGAATTTGAGCGTGAGCCTAGTGCGGACGAAATCGCTCAGATGCTGGACATTTCGAATCGGATGTAAAGAATCAATGAAAAACACAGGTCGCCATGTATCCATGGACGCACCATTGGCTGCAGGTGATGACAATGCAGGTAGCATGTACGATGTAATGGAAAGTGATGATAGTCCAAGTCCTGAAAATGGATTATTACATGAATCATTTACGCAGAAATCGAAAGTGCATTAAACCTTACTTCTCATGGTAGCAGATGTTGTTCGTTTGTACTTTGGTTTAGGTGATGACACCATGACCTTGGAAGAAATGGTGAAAAATTTGACTTAACACGTGAACGTGTTCGCTCAAATTAAAGAAAAAGCCATTCGCAGATTAAAACATACTTCAAGCAAAATTCTTACAAAAGCCTATTTGAGTTAATACTGCTGTTTGTAATTAAAATTTTAAGCTGTGGAAAAAAACCTTTTTCCACGCTTTTTCTACCTTCGCAACCATTCATTCTAATCATTTCTCTATGAACCCCTTAGTTGCACCTCAATTTTATCCAGGCGATTTTGCTATTATTCAACGCGATGTTGAAATGATTAATAAAAATAAGCAGACTGGTTTCATATTGGACCTTATGGATGGAATGTTTGTTCAAATGTTCATTTGGATTTCTGTTATAAAGCAATAAAAAACAGCAAACCACACTTGGATGTACATTTGATGATTATGGATCCTGATAAAGATACTTGCAAGCATTCAAAGATGCTGGGCTGATGTGTTAACGGTTCATATTGAGGCATACACATCTTCCTGAACTAATACAAGGCATAAAGCATTAGGAATGAAAGCAGGTGTTACTATCAATTCTCATACATCATTAATCTTTTTGGATGTTATTGCTGAAATATTGATTTAGTTTATTGTGATGAGTGTAAATCCTGGTTTTGGTGGACAAATTCATTGAAAATACCAACTACAAAATACGCGATCTTGAGAAATGATCCGTACTAAAAAAATCAAACGCTTTAATCGGAAATTGATGGAGGTTTGGTTTCCAACATAAAAATTACTTGAGGCTGGTGCAAACGGTATTCTGTTGCTGGCAATACTGTATTCTCCTCGTCCAATCAACACAGAACAATTGCTGACTTAAAAGAGTTAAAGCGTGAAACAAAAATAAGTTTACCGTGTTTCTATTAGGATGAAAAAACAAAAGCGATTGTCATCGGTGGTGGATTTGCAGGCTTATCTGCAACAAGTTATTTGACTAAAAAACGGCCTATCAAGATTCTTTATTCGAAAAGACAAAAGTTGGTGGCAGGGCTCGAAAGCTAGGAATGGAGTGGATTTGCTTTCGACATGTGACCGTTGGTACTGGATGCCAGATGTATTTGAAAACTATTTTAGAAGACTTTGATACAACTGTAAAGCAACAAATACGATTTAGTTCGATTGGATCATCCTATAAGTGTTTATATGAGAATGATGTGTTTCGCATTCCTGCCAGCCTAAATGAATTCTGCAATTATTCGAAAAACATGAACTAGGAGTAGTGTTAAACTAAAAAATTTTTGTCTGTTTTGAATACAAGTACAATGTAAGCATGAAAGCTTTGTTCAATCGGGAATCTTTCGATACTTGCAATTCATGGGATTTCGATCCTGAATGCAGCACTTCGCATGGATTTTGTTTAATCCATCAGTAAATCATCAAAAGCAAATTTCAAAACACACAACTGGTTCAGCTACTCAATTTCAGTTATATTTTAGAGTTCAAACCGATGACATTACCTGCATTGTATAGCATGATGAATTATGCCGAGCGTTGTTTGGGAACATGACATCCTATGGAATGGAATGGTGAAAATTGTTGATGCAGTAGTGAATGTTCTCCTCAACAAAGTGTTAATAAACAAATCAAGCAATTGAAAAAAATAATTATAAACAACAATACTGCAACAGGAGTTGTATCAAATGGAACTTTCCTATGTGGCAGAGGTTGTGGTTGGTACCGACTATCATCACATTGAACAAATTTTATTAGGGAAAATACCGCATTGTTCGAAAGTTGTTGAAGTCAAGAAAAATGGCGCCTTCCTGCCTCGCTGTACTACATTGGCTTGGATAAACAAATTGAAGAAGTTGGAACATCATAATTTATTCTTTGATGCTCCTTTTGATTTGCATGCCGAAGAAATTTACGACCGCCCACAATGGCTAATCGCTCTTCTACTCTACTTGTGCTTCTAAAACAGATGCATCAGTTGCTCCTGCTGGAAAGAAAATTTGTATTACTCATTCCGATTGCTGTTGATATTGAAGATTCTGAAGCCATCCGCGAAAAATACTTTGACATCATGATGAACCGATTGGAGTACTTAACGGGACAATCAATCAAACAACATGTAATTGTAAAAAAGAGTTTTGCAATTGCGGATTTCAAAAAAGATTACAACTCATTTGGTGGTAATGCTTATGGATTGGCGAATACGCTTAAGCAAACAGCCATATTCAAACCTTCATTAAAGAATAAAAAAATAGACAATCTATTTTATGCTGGACAATTAACGGTTCCGGGACCAGGTGTTCCGCCATCTATTATTTCGGGTAAAATAGTTGCTAAACAAATTATTAAACAATTCCCAAATTAGTAATCAGAATGAAAGACCTCTATAGCGATGTAAGTTATAAATGCAGCAAACTGGTTTTCAATAACTACAGTACTTCTTTTTCATTGGGTGTAGGCTTATTCACCGCGATTTCATCATGCCCATACATGCAATTTATGGATTTGTTCGCTTGGCTGACGAAATTGTAGATACATTTCACGGTCGATAAAAAGAATTGTTGGATCGATTCATTGCAGATACACATACAGCCATTCAGGAAAAAATTGGCTTAAATCCTATTTTGCACAGTTTTCAAGACACTGTTAACACATACAATATTGACATTGAACTGAGTGATACTTTTTAGCAAGCATGAAAATGGATTTGGATAAAACCAATTACAATCAAGATGGTTATAGAAAAGTACATTTAGGATCCGCAGAGGTTGTAGGGTTGATGTTATACGAATTTTGTTGAAGGAGACGAACAACAATATCAAAAGCTCTTAAACCTGATGCTATGAAACTGGGTTCTGCTTTTCAAAAATAAATTTCCTTCACTGATTTAAAAAGCGGATGTTCAAACACTAGGACGCTCCTACTTCCCTGGATTTGACGTTAATAATTTCAATGATATAACTAAAAAAGAAATTGAAGCCGATATTCAAAAAGACTTTGATGCCGGATTAAGAGGTATTAAAAAACTTCCTAAAAAGCACGTTTGGGCGTTTATTTGGCTTATATCTACTATATTTCTTTATTTAAAAAAATAGAACGTACAGCACCAGAGAAAGTTATTAGTATTCGTATCCGAATTTCCGATTCTAAAAAATACATGCTATTTTTAGGTGCCTATTTCAAACACAGTTTCAATTCTATCTAATGCGGTTATCACTGTTGATTATATCCTTTTTGATGATCTGTTCATCTCTAACTGCACAAACAGTTAGTCTTGATGCGATACGAAAGACTATGAAAAAGTGCACGTACAGACAGTAGCTCTTGTGCTAAATTGTATAAAAGAATCAACCAAGGCACAATTACCGATAATTTGTTGACCGGCTACAAAGGTGCAATTACTGCATCAATGGCTAACTACTCCAAAAACAAACAAGAAAAAATAAATCTTTTTAAAGAAGGGAAACAATTACTTGAAAAAGCAATAGTAAAGGATAGTAACAATATTGAATTGCGTTTTTTAAGAATGACAATCCAAACCAATTGTCCAAAAGCATTGGGCTATAACAAACAAATTACGACTGACAAAAATTACATTTTGGCAAATTTTGATACTATCAAAAATGTAAACACCAAAAACAGTATCAAAGCTTTTTTATTAGCATCCACCTATCTTACGGATGCAGAAAAGAAAAAACTAAAGTCCGTTACTTAAATATGGCTGATGTGCTTAAAAACAAAAAAATCCTGTATTCAGCAATTTTTCTGTTGATCATTCATACCGTTGGAATTATTGGCCTTAACTCATCCTTCAAAGATCTTTTTTTAGTTCTAACACCACTTAATTTATTAATTAGTGTTGCCTTTATTTACATCAACCAAAAAGAATACAATCAGTCGCTATTAGCTGCTAGCATGTTAATCTACTTAATGGGATTTATAGTGGAACTAATTGGCGTAAAAACAGGGGTATTATTTGGAGAATACAATTATGGGAATACATTAGGACTAAAGCTATTTAATATTCCTTTGATTATTGGAGTAAATTGGCTAATGCTAGTTTTTTTTTTTTTCTGTGCTTGCATATGCAACTCCGCCAACATATCATTCATTTTAAAGTCTATTTTGGGTGCATTCATGCTTGTTTTACTTGATTTCCTAATTGAACCCATTGCAATTAAGTTCGATTTTTGGACCTGGCAAAACGGAATTGTTCCATTCAAAAATTATGTGGCATGGTTTCTTTTCTCTTTCTTGTTTTTAATGATTTTTTATAAATTTCAATTCAATAAAAACAATTCAATTGCTAAGTTGTTATATTTTGTACAAATACTCTTCTTTGGTGTATTAACTATAATTTGATAAAACAATGCTCGTTACAATCTATACAATCATTTTTTTAATTTCATTTTTCGGAATGGAATTCATGGCATGGTTTACTCATAAATACGTTATGCACGGTTTTATGTGGAACCTGCACAGCGATCACCACACGGGCTCTGAAGGGAAAATCGAAAAAAATGATTGGTTTTCACTTATATTCGCTATTCCTAGTGGCTTATTCATCTGGGGAGGTTGTGCTTATCAAAATTATTACGTTGCTAGTATCGGATTTGGCATGACGGCTTATGGAATTGCTTATTTTTTTGTTCATGACATTTTTATTCACCAACGCATTAAACTTTTTAGAAATTTAGACACAAACTATTTCAGAGCTATTCGAAGAGCTCACAAGATGCATCACAAACATTTATCAAAAGAAAATGGTGAATCATTCGGTTTTTTAATAGTTTCGCTAAAATATTTTAAGCAGGATAAAAACGCAAAGCTTAATAACTAGCAAAAAATGCACTTCATTTATATTGGACTTATTCTTTTTACCATCTCCTATCCTCTGTTTAAGAGTTTTGAAGAGAAGATTCAATACAGCTACAAATGGAAATTTTTATTTCCCAGGCCTATTACTGAGTGGTGCTTTTTTTATCGTTTGGGACATATGGTTTACCTCCATAGAAATCTGGAAATTTAATCCCGATTATGTTTTAGGATTGTTTATTGGCGGACTACCAATCGAAGAATGGCTATTTTTTATTGTTGTACCCTTCTCCTGCGTTTTTATTTACGAAGTAATGAATTACTTTGTTAAAAGAGATTTGCTGGCAAACTATTCCAAAACAATCACAATAATTCTCATTCTTATTTCAATCATTATCGCAGTACTGTATCGTCATCAACTTTATACCGTTGTTACATTTAGTTTACTTGCAATCTTCCTATTGTTCCATTTAATCATATTAAAATCATCTTACCTTGGTCGCTTTTACCTGGCATGGTTGGTTTGCCTTATTCCTTTTTTTATGGTAAATGGTGTTTTAACTGCAATGCCTGTATTGATTTATAACGATGCTGAAAACATGGGAATTCGACTTTATACCATTCCGCTCGAAGACGCATTTTATGGAATGTTGAATGTTTTACAAGTAGTAACCGTATATGAATGGCTAAAAAACAGAAAGGCTTAGGCTCTTACTAATTGCAATAACAATTCATCTTTGAATTTTGCGCCATCACGAATCCATGCTTTTTTAATTCCTGTTATCATAAATCCATGCTTCTGAAAAAACAAAATGCTCGGCTCATTATCCGTTGTAATGTTGCAATACAGCTGATGAAGGTTCAATGTTTCAAAACAATAATTTACAAGTAGTTTCAAAGCTTCGGAAGCATACCCTCCTCTTCTATCATTCTTTTCGGCAATTAAAATTCCAATTCCTGCTCGCTGATGGTTCGGATCAAAATCAAATAAATCAATGCAGCCAACTGCTTTGTTTTCGGCATTACAAATAATTAAACGCAATTGTTTGGTTGAATAAATATCTTCATGAGCACTTGTAATGTATTGCTCCAACACAAATCGAGAAAAAGGAGTTTGAGTACTACTAATTACCCAATTTTGTGTGTCATTTTCCCATGCATACAACACATCTATATCAGACGGTTCCAAAGCCCTTAAGCTGATTAAATTATTTTTTAAGTTCATGGTTCTTAGTTGCATTTTTAATTTGTGCTGCTTCTTGATGAGCTTTTACTATCCCATTATTCAATTCCAATAAATTATAAACAGGCAATTCGAATGTCGATTCGTCAAGGTATAAAGCCGAAGCGGATTGGATGAGTTGTAAATCATCCAAAAAAGGAACAAGTTCATAGAGGTAGTTAATTTGCTGCAATGAAAGCAAATACGTTTCTTCTAAAAACAATTTAATAGGACTCAAGCACGTTGCAATATTCACATCTACCTTTGGGAACTCTTGTATGTTTAAAATAAAGTGTTCTTTTAAATACGAAGCACTAAAAGTTGTATGCGGTTTTAATTGAATGAATAAACTGGGAATTTTTCGTTGATGAATTGTACGAACTAAGGATTCGACAGCAATATTTAATTCAGCTCCCTTTATGGTAAGTGAATGATACTGCTTATCAATGATTAATCCAATATGAGGTGGCGTTCGTGTGGCGTGCAAAATAGTTAGAAACACACCTTTTTGCAAATCCGCTTCGTCAAACGATTTGTCAATTTTTAGCTGGTATGTTTTTGTTACTTGCATTCAAATAATTTTCAATTGGCCTTCTTGTAATAAAATAGCCCTCATCTGTTTTAATGATTCTACCTGAAGTACTAATATAAACAGAACTGTCTTTCAAATTTAATTTCAAATGATAATTTCTGCTTGCTTTTAGAACCAGTTCGTAATGATTTTTGTTGATGTATCTCTTAACTAAATGCTTTATTGAGTCTTTATTCGTAATCAGATGATGTGATAACGTATCGTTACCATGCCAAACTTCTACCGACTGCACTTCCTTATAATTGATTTTAAATTTCCGAAAAGGATTGTAAATAGTGCAAGCCGACAAGAACACAATACACAGAACAACTAACAGTTTCTTCATTAAATATTCCCCTCAAACACAAATGTAGCAGGACCTTCCAGCCAAACATCACTAAATGAATTATTAGAAGTACGATTAAATTTCACTTTTAAATTTCCACCTAAGGTTTTTATTTCGCATTCATTCTGAGATGTCGAAACACCTTTTATTGCTGCAACAATCGCAGCAGCCGTTACTCCTGTTCCGCAAGAATAGGTTTCCCCTTCTACTCCTCGCTCATAGGTTCTAACAAAAAGTGCGTTCTCACACTTTTCTATAAAATTCACATTTGTTCCTTCTTTTTTAAATCGTTCGTTGTAACGAACTTTTTTGCCTTCTTCAAAAACAGGAAACATTTCAACATTTGTTACAAACTGCACGTAATGTGGCGAGCCTGTATTCAAATACGCAAAATCAGCATTCAATTCAACACTCGAAACATCCTTCATTTTTAAAGAAATGAATCCAGGCTGTACGTTTGCATGATGCTCTCCATCTATAGCAATAAAAAAGGCTTTTTCTTTTACTAATCCTAAGGTTCGAGCAAACTCAACAATGCATCGCCCTCCATTTCCACACATGCTACTTTCATTTCCATCCGAATTGTAATACACCATTTCGAAATCGTATCCAGCTTTTGATTGAAGAAGCATTAATCCATCAGCACCAATGCCAAAACGTCTGTCGCACAGTTTTGCAACCAAAGCGGTATTACTTCTATTGAATACATTCATACGATTATCAATAATGATAAAATCGTTGCCTGTACCTTGGTATTTATAAAAATGAATTTGCACGTAAGGAGTATTAAATTAGTATTATTTCAACTTACTTAAAATGGTTTCATCTGTAATACGCTCGTAATATTTAAAATCACTAACGTAATCTAACTGATAAACAATAGAACTGTTTTTAAGATACACAACATCATCCAATCGGTAAATCTTTATGTCGTCAGTAGCGTTGATGCCATATAAAACAAGTTTGTATTTACCCATTTTATAGCCTTTATAATTTAAAGGAGATGTCCAAAATTCAATGTTAAAAAGTTGTTTTGAATTATTCTCTTCCTTTATTCCCGTTACTTTTTGAAGTAATGAATCTTTACCATTTTTTATAGGTGCTGGACTTAGTTGAATTACTTGCATTGTTTTAGAAGTAATCATCTCGTCTTTTTTTACAACAATCTCATCTGAAAAAGAACCTTCAGAAATTTTAGCACTATCTGTTGAAGCTAGTGAATCGTTTGACACAGTTAGGTTCGACTTAACAATATTGATAGAAGATTTGCTTTTTTTGCTACTAACTTTTTTAGAAGCTTCTGTTTTTTCTAAACTAGCATCTTGTAACGGAGCGGCTTTCTTTTCTTCCTCAAATGTTTCTGCAAATCGTTTGTAGAAATTTAGTTCCTTAAAATAGTCGTCAAGCTTAAACACAAAAAAGCCACCAGCAACTAATAAACCTATTAGTAAACCAATAATAAAAACTTGTGATTTTTCTCTTAAATTGCTCAATTCTGTTATACTATTTTATAAAATCGACTGCAAAGTTAATCAACCTTTTATATTTATGTTAATCTATGTTAAAAATAAGTATTAACAACAACATAGGAATAAATTTTGCGTAGTATTTTCCAACTATTTATCACTAATTTAGTAACCAAATAATACATTCAATTATGAAAAAGATAGCAAGTGCATTTTTTATTGCAAGTATTGGAGGATTAACGGCTTTAGGGCTGAATCATTTCTTGAATAACTCTACAAAAAATCATCCATTAGCAAATTATATAACAACTCCTACGCCCATTCATTATGCAAAACTGGCAGGGAATGCTGTCGAAAAACACAACCGACTTTACTACTGCTGCCGATTTAACAGTTCATTCGGTAGTGAATGTAAAAACAACCTATCCAATGAATTACAGCAACCAATATTACGATCCATTTCGTGATTTTTTCGGTCAACGACAACCTCGTCAGCAAGAAGCACCGAGTTCAACTGGCTCAGGAATTATTATTTCACAGGATGGATACATTGTTACCAATAACCATGTGATTGACAATGGCGAAAAAATTGAAATTACCTTAAACGATAAACGAACCTATACTGCCGATTTAATTGGAAAAGATCCTACAACAGACTTGGCACTTTTAAAAATAAAAGAAACAAATCTTCCATTCATTAGCTACGGAAATTCCGATAATGTAAAAGTTGGTGAATGGGTTTTGGCTGTTGGAAATCCCTTTAATTTAACATCTACAGTGACTGCAGGTATTGTAAGTGCAAAAGGACGTAACATCAATCTATTAGACAACGATCCTAATAGAGGACTGTATCCAATTGAATCGTTTATACAAACCGATGCGGCTGTAAATCCAGGAAATAGCGGTGGCGCTTTGGTTAACACGAAAGGCGAATTAATTGGAATAAACTCTGCCATAGCATCCAATACAGGTTCTTATACCGGTTATTCATTTGCAATTCCTGTTAACATAGCTCGCAAGGTTGTAGCAGATTTATTAGAGTTTGGAGAAGTACAACGTGCATTTATTGGGGTTAGTATTCGTGATCTAGACTCTAAATTGGCACAAGAAAAAAGCATTAGTGAGTTAAAAGGTGTTTATGTAAATGGCTTAACAACAGGCGGATCGGCAGAAGATGCAGGGATAAAAGAAGGTGATGTAATTACCAAAATTGGTGATGTTGCTATCAATAAAGTTCCTGAATTACAAGAACAAATTGGTCGTTACCGCCCTGGCGACAAAATTAATGTTACGCTAAAAAGAAACAACCAAGAAAAAGTACTTTCTGTTTTATTAAAAAATAAAAATGGAAATACCGATGTAGTCGAAAAACCCAAAATTGCTGTAATCTCCGCTTTAGGTGCAACTTTCGAAGATATTACGGATGCTGACAAGAAAAAACTAAACATCGAAAACGGACTAAAAATCAGCAAATTAGGCGCAGGAAAATTGCTAAGTGCCGGCATCAAAGAAGGGTTTATTATTACCAGTGTTGACAAGAAAAAAATCAGTACTACGGACGATATTAAAACTACTTTGGAAAATAAAAAAGATGGTGTTTTGATTGAAGGGGTTTATCCGAATGGTATGCGTGCATACTATGGATTTGGCCTTTAAAATCAACCTATTCAGGTTTATCGACAAAAAAAGCGTCTTTATGGACGCTTTTAAAAGCCTTGTCTAATTTATTATAATTAATTGATTTCCAACACTACAACAATATTTTTAACGTTGTAAATACCTGTAAATCCATTCCTTTAAGTTAACTTTGCAAAGATTTAACCCACATCTTAAATTTTTTCTACAACATGAGACAACTCAAAATAACAAAATCCATTACCAATCGCGAAAGTGCTTCTTTAGATAAGTACCTACAAGAAATTGGTCGTGAGGAATTAATTAATGCTGACGAAGAAGTAGCGTTAGCTAAGCGTATTAGAGAAGGTGATCAAGTTGCATTAGAAAAATTAACTAAATCGAATTTACGTTTCGTGGTATCGGTTGCAAAACAATACCAAAACCAAGGTTTAAGTTTACCCGATTTAATTAATGAAGGTAATTTAGGTTTGATTAAAGCTGCAAAACGTTTTGATGAAACACGTGGATTTAAATTTATCTCTTACGCTGTATGGTGGATTCGTCAATCTATCCTTCAGGCTTTGGCTGAACAATCTCGTATCGTTCGTTTGCCTTTGAACCAAGTTGGTTCATTGAACAAAATCAACAAAGCATTTTCAAAATTAGAACAAGAGTTTGAGCGCGAACCAAGTGCAGAAGAACTTTCTGAAATATTAGAATTACCTCAAGATAAAGTTGCAGATACCATGAGAGTATCTGGCCGCCACGTATCAATGGATGCTCCATTTGTAAATGGTGAGGAAAACAGCTTATTGGATGTATTGGTAAATCATGATTCACCTCGTGCTGATAATGGTTTATTAAATGAATCGTTACAACGCGAAATCGAACGCTCACTTTCTACTTTAACAGAAGGGTGCCTGATGTGGTAAATTATTCTTTGGAATTGGTGTAAATCACGGATTAACCTTAGAAGAAATAGGAGCTAAATTTGACCTTACCCGCGAACGTGTTCGTCAGATAAAGGAAAAAGCAATCCGCAGACTACGCCACAATTCTAGAAGCAAACTTCTTAAATCGTACTTAGGATAAGATAAGCAACAATGAAATGAACACCGCATAAACTCAGTTGAAAACTAAAAATAAGTTTAACTGATGTTTATGCGGTTTTTTTTTACTTTTAATCCGCAAAAAATAACCAAGTTTTAATATCACTAACACAATTAATTAACAAGCTATGACACTTGAAACAAAAGAACCAACCATGGGAAAAGCAAAAGGTTCGTATGAAACAGAGTTAAATGAATGGATTCAGCACGAAAAGGCTGCAATTGACCTCATTGGTGCAATTGGTAAATTATGGTTCGAAAAATCAATCGAATTGATTTTGTTTAGAAATCAATTAGTAGATAGAAGCGCAAGTGAAATTATGAATTTGCATTTGTATGCAAATAACATTGTTAAACC
>JADJHE010000030.1 GCA_016707685.1 Bacteroidota bacterium | reverse complement strand
CAGAACAATTAGCAATCTTATTTGAGTAGTTTTCCAAAATCAGATTAAAGAACTCCAAAGAAACCTTGAGCCAAAACAACCAACCGAATTTTTTAACCCGTAGTGAATTATCCAAACTACTTAAATGTGATTTAAGCACGATTCACAATTGGTGCAAGAAAGGTAAAATAACGCCCTATGGATTAGGAATAGGGTTTATTTCAAACGTAGTGAAATTGAAGCCGTATTAACTCCTTTAATCATAAAGAAAGGGCTTAACCATGAATAAACAAGGAAAAGCCCTAAACACTATCAATAATTCGCAAAGCAAAGAGTTAGTAATGGCACTTACCCAAAAGCAAACCATATTTCATATTTAAAAACACATATTGCAAACGCTTCAATGGTAAGTAGTAACGGTATGCCGCAAAAGAATATTTGTAGGTATAAAAAGACCTTGAAAAAAGAGGGCTATTGGCATGAAATAGAAAAGGCTTGTAAAATAACGGGGTATAAAGCATGGTATTTAACTACCAATGAAGATTACTTCCAGCTCCAAACCAATTGTTTATTTTAATATGAAAGCATCTAAACCGATTTCCTTGCTTTTAACGAACGATTTAAAGGCAAGACTAGATAACTATCTAAAAGAACAACCTACTACGTTTAAATGTGACAAAACGTACTTCTATTACATTATTAATCATTTATTGATTCAACAAAACATTAATAAAAACAGATGCAATGGAACAGAAGACTATTACACACAACTAAACATTAAAAGCTTACAAGCTAAAACCATTAATAACATTGGTGCTTATATCAAAATATTAAAAAATGGCGAGTTTATAAAATGTAATGAAAGCTATAAAGTAGGCAAAAGTCTGGGGCAATGGTATTGTATAAATTCCAATTATCTCAAAGGAACAATTGTTAGCCATGAAGTACCAAAAGACCACCCTTTGTTTAGGCGAATATTAAAGCAGTATGAAAATAAGCGCTCCCATAATAATAGGCTGGATAATCACCTACAAATTATGTGTAAAGCTTTTATGAAGTTGGAACTTGACTATGATAAGGCTAACAGTTGGATAATGCAAGAACCAAAGGAATATAAACGTATGCTATACACCTCCTCTATTAGCAATCTAAATGACAAACGATTTAGATACTTTAAACGGAACAGGACAAACAATAGACTAGATACGAATTTAACTAATTTAAAAAGTAATCTTAGGCAGTTTATAGTAGGTGACTATGTAAGTATAGACCTAAAAATCTCCCAACCTTTTCTATCTATGTTATTAGAAAGTATAATAAATAATAATAGGGAGGGTACTTGTTACTTATTAGACAATAAAGAAATAGTTAAAACCTTTGGTATTAAACCTATTGTACTATTTAGTAAAATTCACCAAGATAAAGAAAATGAGTTTTTGGCGAATTTAAACTACTACAATGAATCAGTATTAAAGGGCAAGCTTTATGAGAATTTTGTTTTGTCTTATACTAAAGGAATAACTCGAGATGAGGTGAAACAGATAACTTTTGAAGTGCTATTTTCAAAAAATGAAAGCTACCAAAACAAGAAGATTGTATTTAACAAAGTACTTCCTTATGTACTTGAATGTGTTAAGGCGCTAAAAAAGTATGACCATTCACTTTTGCCTATTTACCTTCAGAAAATAGAAAGCTACATTTTCATAGATTGTATTGCAAAAGAACTTGTTCAAATAGGTATTATTCCATTTACTATACATGATTCGATCATAGTAAAAAATGAACAGATTGAAAAGGCGCTTTCAATTATAAAAAATGTGTTTTATAATCAGTTTGGAATAGTACCAACTTTTAAAATCGAAACCTTAAAAGCTGAGTAGTTTTACTGTATTTTATTGTTATTTACAGTAAAAAGTATCTAAGAATAAAACAGAATAGGCAAATAAAGGCAATTATTACGGTAAGTAAAAACGGGTTTAATGACATGGCAATAAGTATTTATGTACACAGTAATAGTAAGTATTTTCTTATGTGGTTATAGAGGTTTTTAAACATGGCTATTAGGACTTTTTAGACATGGTTAAAGGAAGTGTTTTCTTACACCATTATAGGGGTTTAGTGACGTGGCAATAAAGACTTTTTGGACATGGTCTTATTGAGTACTCTTCAAACATGGCTATTAAAGATTTTTCCTACACCATTATAAAGAGTTTTTACCCTATAAAATAGTTTCTCGCACATGGCAAGCAGAGGTGATTTTTGTACTATTATAGTATAAAATAGTGGAAATGGAGGTATAAACAGATTTTAAAAGTGATAAGCTACGGTAAAGCCGTTTTCTTTAATATTGAGCGAAATCGTTTGCTTTGCCTTTTTCAATTTATCAGAAGTACTTTGTAATGTTACCAAATTAACAACAGTAAAAACAATCATTAAGCCCGTAAAAGCAATTCTAGCATTATAGTATTATTTTTTCGCCTCGTACCTGAAAATCATAAGCCTTTTGGTCAAAATTACCATTGACATCAAATTCAGGAACAATTGTTTTGTTTTTCACATAGATAGTACCATAAAAGCCAGTAGCAAAAATAGAGCCAATTGAAGCCTGACAATCTTACCCTGAATTCTTTTTTTCTCTCAGCTTCTCTACTTCAGGACTTTAACTAAACTTATTAGGTGATAAACTCAACTCTTTAACTTCATTTGAATTGTAATACTCAACCTCTGAAATTAAACTACTGTCTTTTAAAGATTTCAAATATTTCAACTTAATAGTCAAACTATCTGTTTGCCCTATTAAAGAATTGGAAAACATAAAAACTAAAACTACAATACTATACTTAATCATAATTGAACTTTTAACTTTATACGACAAAAGCGTTTGTAAATATTAAACATTATCCTCTACTTCCTTTTGAATTTTTTGAATATCAATGTTTACCCCTTTGTTTTCAGAAGTGTAATTTTAGAAACGCTTCCTTTAACATCATTGAATTTATAATACGGCTTTGCTTTGTAAGTTTTAACATTTGTAGCATCCAATAGAATCCAAAGATAGTCCATGCAATTGCAATTAATAGTAGTATTTCGCTCATAGTGAATATTTAAGTAATCTAAAATAGATTAAATTATCCGATTATAAACGGTTAAAAACGGCTATTCTTAATTTAGCTTTTATAAGTTTACTTCAAATTCAAACTCTTAACTATTGATAGTCAAGGGTTTCTACTTTTTAACTGTTGTCCGATCAGGTCTCGAACCTGAACTCTTCTGGACCAAAACCAGACGTGTTGCCAATTACACCATCGGACAGTTTCCAATCATTTGTTAATGATTTGGGTTGCAAAAATAATAAATAAATGATACCGACAAACATTTTTTTGAAAATCTTGTCTTTTTTTAACAGCTGTAGGTTCAATTAATTTTCTAACTTCGCAATCACTAAAATTCAAAAAAACAACTCGTTAAATATGATTAACACTTCTAATTATCAACGCTTTAACAACATTGTAGGCTGGCTGGTATTTGCCATTGCTTCTTTTGTTTACTTGAGTACAATGGAACCTACTGCTTCCTTCTGGGATTGTGGGGAATACATCTCTTGTGCCTATAAATTAGAGGTAGGACATCCTCCTGGAGCTCCTTTGTTCCTTTTAATTGGTCGTTTTTTTAGTCTTTTTGCCTTTGGCGACACTAGCAAAGTAGGAATGATGATCAATGCCATGAGTGCTTTGTGTAGCTCATTCACCATTTTGTTCTTATTTTGGTCAATTACTGCTTTAGGTCGTAAAATCATGGAAAAATCAGGAGAACTTACTTCTGGTAAATTGTTCGCTATTTTAGGTGCTGGTGCTGTTGGTGGTTTAGCATACACTTTTTCTGACTCTTTCTGGTTCTCTGCTGTTGAAGGCGAGGTATACGCTATGTCATCTTTCTTTACCGCTATCACTTTTTGGGCTATCTTAAAATGGGAGCGCGAAGCTGATCAACCACATGCCGACCGTTGGATTATCCTTATTGCCTACTTAATTGGTTTAGCAATTGGTGTCCATTTATTGAATTTATTGGTTATCCCAGCTGTTGTATTCATTTATTACTTCAAAAAATACGATAAAATTACCCGTAAAGGAATCATCATTACTGGCCTTTTATCCGTTGTTATTTTAGGTGGTATTCAAGGTGGTGTTATTCCACTTATTGTGAAACTTGCTGCTAAAATTGAAATTTTTGCAGTAAACACCATCGGTTTACCATTCAATAGCGGAACAATCATTTATGCATTGTTATTGGTGGGTGGAATTGTATTCGGGTTACGCTACACTACTAAAATGGTTAAACCCATTTTAAACACGGTTATCCTTTGTTTCACCGTAATCTTAATCGGTTACTCTTCATTCATCATTTTGGTTATTCGCTCTCAAGCAAATACACCAATGGATGAAAACAATCCAGAGAATGCTGTAAACTTATTATCGTACTTAAACCGTGAACAATACGGTACTTGGCCAATTTTACATGGTCAGTATTTTACTGCTCCTGTTATTAAATACGATGATGGAAATCCAGTTTATTCACAAGATGAAAAAACAGGAAAATATGTAATCTCTGACGACAGAAAAGGCTCTGTACCTGTTTACGATCCTCGTTTTACTACTTTATTCCCTCGTTTGTGGAGTAATCAATCGAACCACGTTGCAGGTTACCGCAACTGGACAAATACACGCAACTACCAACGTATTACCATTAATAATCCTCAAACTGGTGAAACCGAAACGGTTGAAAAACCAACATTTGGCGAGAATGTAAAATTCTTTTTCCAATACCAATTAGGTTGGATGTACTCCCGTTATTTTGCTTGGAACTTTATTGGTCGCCAAAACGAAATTCAAGGGCATGGCAGTCCGAACGAAGGAAATTGGAAAACAGGAATTACTGGCTTGATGAAAGCAGACTTGGACCACAAGTAGGTTTACCTGATAATGCAGAAAACAATAAAGGAAACAATTCATTGTATGCATTTCCATTTATTCTTGGATTGATTGGTTTATTCTATCAAATTAAAAAGGATGGAAAAAATGCATCAGTTGTTGGTTTATTATTCTTCTTTACAGGCATTGCAATTGTGGTATACTTGAATCAAAAACCATTTGAGCCGCGCGAACGTGATTATGCTTATGCAGCATCGTTCTACGCATTTGCAATCTGGATTGGTTTAGGAGTATTGGCGATTTATGATTTTTTACAAAGCAAAATGAATCAGATGGCTAGTGCAACAGCTGCAACTGCTGTTTGTTTGTTAGCTGTGCCTACAATAATGGCAAAAGAAGAATGGGATGATCACGATCGTTCGAATAGATACATCGCTCGCGATTTTGCACGCAACTATTTAGAATCGTGTGCACCAAATGCTATTCTATTCACCAATGGTGATAACGATACATTCCCATTGTGGTATGCACAAGAGGTAGAAGGTATTCGTACCGATGTACGTGTAGTGTGTTTAGAATTATTGAACACCGATTGGTACATCGATCAAATGGTTCACAAAGCATACAAATCTGAACCTGTTCCTTTCTCCTTGAAAAAAGATCAATACCGTCAAGGAACACGCGATGTCGTTTTATTTCACGAAAGAGGAATTAAAGGAAACATCTCTGTGAAAGAATTGATGGAGTTTGTAAGAAGCGAAGACAAAGCAAATAAATTAGAAGTTCAATCAGGAACATTCTACAACTACTTCCCTACTCGTAACATGAGTGTACCAGTAGATAGCGCAACTGTTGTAAACAACGGAACCGTTCCAAAAGAATTAGCTGGTAGAATTGTAAAAAGTATCGACTGGACGATTCAAGGAAATTATGTTCAAAAAAATGATTTGATGGTAATCGACTTGTTGTCACAAAACGATTGGAAACGCCCTATCTATTTTGCAGCAACTGCACCAGCAAGTTCATATTTGAATCTTGCACCTTATTTACAATTAGAAGGTTTAGCATACCGTTTGGTTCCAATCAAACAAACTGCTGCTGAACAACAACAAGAAACACGCATTGCTACCGACACGATGTACAATAACATCATGACCAAATTTGTTTGGGGTGGAATGGAGAAAAAAGATGTTTTCTTAGACGATGTATTTGTTCGCTCTTGTGCATTGAATGTTCGTCAGCGCATTGCTGCTCTTGGTTCTGCATTAGCTGCTGAAGGCAAGAAAGAACAAGCAATCAAAGTGTTGGATAAATGTTTGGAAATTACGCCTGAAGAAAATGTACCATTTGATGGAACTATTTTCTCAATAGCAATTGCTTACTACCAAGCAGGAGCTGATAAAAAAGCAAATGATTTAGCAAATAAATTGTTCGACAATTTTGAAAAGAACATGAAATACTATGGTTCATTCAAGAGCAGAGACAGAGTTTCTTTTATATCTGACATTGAACGCACACAAGAAATCATGGAACGTTTAATTTATTTCACGGATATGTTTAAACAACCTGAATTATCTAAACAATTTGAAGCGCGTTACAATACCATTTTACAAACCTATGGTTTGTCGCCAAAAATGAATCAGTAATTTTAAAAGCATAAAACAAAAGAGGCGCAATAAACATTGCGCCTCTTTTGTTTTTTATAAATTTTCGAACCGATAACCTTCCTTCAAGGCATGTTCAATAAATTTTGGTAATGCATAATGTAAATTTGTCCACGCTTTTACATTGTCATGAAAAACAATGATGGAACCATTGCGGTATTTATCCACCACATTTTTTTAAACATTTTTCTGAACTAGTTTTTTTATCATAATCACCACTCAATACATCCCACAATACAATTGAATAATATCGCCTTAAAATATTGAACTGCGTTTTTTTTATTTTACCATAAGGCGGGCGAAACAAATTAGAAGCTACTAATTCTTTACATCTACTCACATTCTTCAAATACAAAGGCGAATGTGTTTTCCAACCATTCAAATGATTATAGGTATGATTCCCAACTGAATGTTTTTCATCTACTATGCGCTGGAAAATAGCGGGGTGCTTTTCCACATTATTCCCAACGCAAAAAAAGGTTGCTTTTACATTGTACTGTTTTAACACATCCAATACCCAAGTTGTAATTTCCGGAATAGGCCCATCATCGAATGTGAGGTACAGTTTTTTTTCTGTAAGCGCTTTTCTCCAAATTGCTTTTGGATAAATAGATTTTATAAGATATGTAGGTTGTACCAAATACATGCATCACAAAAATACGATATAAATATTAATTCATTCATCACATCAAAAAACACATTTCAGAAATGGTTACCATTCCTGCCCACTTTCTCGATACGTTCCGTTTCACTTCACACTCGAAATGACCACACACAAATTAATTGTTTTTGAAAAAGAATGTCAGTTCGAGTGGCGAGGTACGAGCTGTATCGAGAACGAATTGATTAAAAAATCATTATTTTAGCCCACTACTCTTCAACATAAATTTAATTTATGAAAACGATGTATGTATACATATTAAAATGTTCAGACGATACATTTTATACGGGAGTAACGAATAATCTTGAAAGAAGGATTATAGAACACAATTCGGGAATAAGTGAAGAATCTTACACAAAGTCCAGAAGACCCCTTCAACTGGTCTTTTATGTGGCATTTAATGATCCCAATACTGCAATTGCATATGAGAAAAAAATCAAAAAATGGAGCAAATCAAAAAAACAAGCTTTGATAGATTCAAAATTTGAATCCCTTCCTGAGTTGTCAAAAAAGAACTTCAAGTAAATCTTATCACACATTCGTTCTTAAAATATAAATCAAATAATCTCCCCTCTCGACCCCCACACAATTAGTTATGAGCAACACCTTGTAAAAAACAAAAGCTCCCCTCCTCCACCACCAAGACCACACAAGTTTTAAAAAATGTCAGTTCAGTGGCGAGGTACGAGCTGTATCGAGAACGGATTGGTTGACGTTTTATTCACTAAGCAATTATGATGATATTAGCATTGCTCAAACAAAGCATATTTCGTACTTTTGTTTTCCGTTTTAGAATTAAGTGACCAAGGAAGATATTTTACGCAAGTACAGTGAATCAAGTAACAATTCTCTACTAACACAAGAATTGAATGGGAAAGCTACGCGTACTCAGTTGAAAAATGTTGTTGGATCAGGTGCTTCCTTTATTGCCGCCACTGCTTTTCAGCACATTTACAAAACCACACTTTTAATTTCACCCGACAAAGAAGAAGCGGCTTATTTCTTAAATGACCTCGAAAATTTATTGGGTGAAGAAAATGTATTGTTCTTTCCTGCATCGTATCGAATGCCCTACGAGCATGAAGAAATTGACAATGCCAATATTCTTTTGCGTGCCGAAGTACTTAACAAACTAGCTACGGGTAAAAAACACATTTGTATTGTTACCTATCCCGAAGCTTTAACTGAAAAAGTTGTTACACAAGCTCATCTTAGTAAAAACACATTGGAACTAAAACAAGGAGAAAAAATTTCCATTGATTTTATAACCGATGTTTTAATTGAATACGATTTTGAACGAGTTGATTATGTAGTTGAACCTGGACAATTTTCGATACGAGGTGGTATCGTAGATATTTTCTCCTTCTCGAGTGATAATCCATACCGTATTGAATTTTTAGGAAATGAAGTAGAATCCATTCGTTCCTTCGACTCCATCTCTCAGCTTTCTATTAATGCTCATCGTTTTTGCAACATCATTCCGAATATTCAAGCAAAAATATTACAAGAAAGCCGACAAACATTTTTAGAATTTTTAGGGGAAGACACTGTTATTTGGTTCAAACATTTTCAGCTCACCATCGACCGTATCGAAAAAGCATTTCTGCTTGCGGAAACAGCCTATGATAAACTGGACAATGTTATCAAACAATTGGAGCCACTTGAATTGTACACAGATAAAGATACCTTTACCAAACAAGCACTAGGTGTAAACTTGGTTGAATTCGGGAATCATTTTTCATTGACACCAACAAAAACAATCACCTATAATTTTTCACCTCAACCAAGCTTCAATAAAAACTTTAATTATCTACTCGATAACCTACACGCTAACATTCGCAATGGTTACGAGAACATCATTTTTGCTGAAAATCATAAACAAGTTGAGCGCTTATATAAAATATTTGAAGACATTTCAACAAAAAGCACCACCAGCAACAAGCTTCCATTTACCGAAGGTTGGGGCGGAGCCATTGTTCACGAAGGTTTTATTGATAATGATTTAAAAATTGTTTGTTATACCGACCATCAAATTTTTGATCGTTATCACCGCTTCCGTTTAAAAGATTCCTTCAATAAAAAAAACGAAGCACTTACACTTAAAGAATTAAAAGGATTAAATCCAGGAGACTACATTACACACATTGATTATGGCGTTGGACGATATGGTGGCTTGGAAACCATTGAAGTAAATGGTAAAATGCAAGAAACCATTCGCTTGGTTTATAAGGATTACGATATAGTAAATATTAGTATTCATTCCTTGCACCGCATTGCTAAATACAGCGGTAAAGAAGGGACTGAGCCCAAAATAAACAAGCTTGGCAGCAATGCTTGGGCAACACTTAAACAAAAAACAAAAAAGAAGGTTAAAGAAATTGCCTTCGATTTAATAAAATTATATGCTAAACGTAAAGCGTTAAAAGGGTTTCAGTTTAGTCCCGACAACTATATGCAAAATGAATTGGAAGCTTCGTTCATTTATGAAGATACTCCCGATCAAGTAAAAGCAACCGCAGATGTTAAACGCGACATGGAAAAAGAATATCCAATGGACCGTTTGGTTTGTGGTGATGTTGGTTTTGGTAAAACAGAAGTTGCTATTCGTGCTGCATTTAAAGCGGTGTGCGATAGCAAACAAGTGGCTGTGCTTGTTCCAACAACCATTTTAGCATTACAACATTACAAAACGTTTAAAGAACGTTTAAAAGATTTGCCTTGCACCGTTGATTATATCAATCGTTTTAAAACAGCGAAACAACAAAAAGACACACTCGAAAAAGTAGCTCGTGGCGAAGTGGATATTCTAATTGGCACGCATGGCATTGTTGGAAAAAATGTGAAGTGGAAAGATTTAGGATTAATGATAATTGATGAAGAGCAAAAATTTGGTGTTGCAGTAAAAGATAAATTAAAAACATTTAAAACAAGTGTTGATTCCTTAACACTCACCGCTACACCAATCCCACGCACCTTGCAATTTTCAATGATGGGTGCACGTGATTTATCCATTATCAGCACTCCTCCACCTAATCGTTATCCAGTGCAAACGGAACTACATACTTTCAACGAAGAAATTATTCGCGATGCTGTATCCTTTGAAATTTCTCGTGGCGGACAAGTGTTCTTTGTTCATAATCGAGTACAAAACATTATGGAAGTTGCAGGCATGATTAACCGATTGTGCCCCGATGCACGTGTTGGAATTGGCCACGGACAATTGGATGGAGACAAGTTAGAAGAAGTGATGCTAAAATTTGTAGAAGGCGAATACGATGTATTGGTTGCTACTACAATTATTGAAGCAGGTTTAGATATTTCAAATGCAAACACCATTATCATTAACCAAGCTCACATGTTTGGATTGAGCGACTTGCATCAAATGCGTGGACGTGTTGGACGATCGAACAAAAAAGCTTTTTGTTATTTATTGACGACTCCTGTTTCATTGCTTACTAACGAAGCACGCAAGCGTTTAAAAGCGATTGAAGAATTTTCGGAATTGGGCAGCGGCTTTAACATTGCTATGCGCGATTTAGATATACGTGGTGCTGGCGATCTATTAGGTGGGGAACAAAGTGGATTTATTTCAGAAATTGGATTTGAAATGTATCAAAAAATTCTGGATGAAGCCATTCAGGAATTACGTTTAGAAAATGAAGAATTCCGATTAGCCGAAACTGGAGGCACACAGCAATTCACAAAAGCACGACACGGTGAATTTATTTACGATTGTAACATTGATACCGATATGGAAATATTAATTCCTGTTGAGTATGTTACCAATATAACAGAACGATTAACCTTGTACCGCGAATTGGACGATTCAAAAACGGAAGAGGAATTAAACATCTTTGAAACACGTTTACGCGATCGCTTTGGTCCTGTTCCACCTCAAACAATTGAATTGATTCACACCATTCGATTACGATGGTTAGCAATGGAAATCGGATTCGAGAAGTTATTATTAAAAAACAATCGTATGGTTGGATATTTTATTCCGAAGCAAGATTCACCTTATTATCAAAGTGAGATTTTTACTAAAGTGTTAAAGTTTGTACAACAAAATCCAAGGTTGTGTAAAATGAAAGAGACCAATGGAAAATTAACCTTGTCATTCGAAAACATTAAAAAAGTTGATGATGCTATTGTAGCATTAAAACCTATTCTTGCTTAAATACTATTCGAAAAATTTCGCTCCTACGGAGCTTGATATAACAACTCACATCTTTTCCTATTTGGATAGCACTCCTACGGAGTTGTCTGACACAATTGTTTTCTATTACAGTGTCGCTCCTATGGAGCTTGTTATAACAGCTCACATCCTTTTCTATTTGGATAACACTACTACGGAGTTATTTAAAACAATTATTTTCTATTAAAATGTCGCTCCTATGGAGCTTGTTATAACAACTCACATCTTTTCCTATTAGAATAACACTACTTCATTACAGCGCCCTATGGAGCTTGATATAATAGCTCACATCCTTTTCTATTGAGATAACACTCCTACGGAGTTATATCCAAAATCTTATCCTCTCAAAACAAAATCACCCCAATATCCAAAAACCCAATCTACTTTCCCCAGAGGGGAAAAATAGTACTAATAAGACATGACAATCAACAATTAAGCTCCAGAGGAGCGGCATCCAAAACCTTATCCTCTCAAAACAAAATCACCAAAACATCCAGAAACAAATTATTCTGCTTTCCCCAGAGGGGAAAAATAGTACTAATAAGACATACTAATCAACAATTAAGCTCCAGAGGAGCGGCACCCCAAACCTTATCCTCTCAAAACAAAATCACCAAAGCATCCAGAAACAAATTATTCTGCTTTCCCCAGAGGGGAAAATAGTACTAATAAGACATGCCAATCAACAATTAAGCTCCAGAGGAGCGGCATCCAAAACCTTATTTTTTCAAAACAAAATCACCCCAATATCCAAAAAATATTCTGCTTTCCCCAGAGGGGAAAAACAGTACTAATAAGACATACCAATCAACAATTAAGCTCCAGAGGAGCGGCATCCAAAACCTTATTTTTTCAAAAACTAAATTGTTTCAATCTTCCCAAATAATTTATTTTAGCCTCCCAAAATGAAAAAAGGCAATAAAAAATTTTAGTATCTGAATATTATATGGCAAACACCTATTCACAAATATATATCCACGTTGTCTTTGCGGTAAAAGGACGAGAAAGCAGTATTAGCAATAAATTCAAAGATGAATTGTATAAATACATTTGTGGAATTGTAACAAATAATCATCAAAAGGTATATGCAATTAATGGGATGCCCGACCACTTACACATACTAATTAGTATAAAACCCAATTGTTTACTTTCCGATTTAGTAAGAGATATTAAGGCTAATTCTTCTAAATGGATAAATCAAAAAAAAATAATCTTAGGAAAATTTCAATGGCAAGAAGGATTTGGTTCTTTCTCCGTATCAGAATCGCAAATAAGTAAAGTGATTAACTACATTGAAAAACAAGAAGAACATCATCGAATAAAATCATTTAGGCAAGAATATGTCGATTTTTTAAAATCATATAAAATTGATTTTAATGAAGAGTATCTTTTTGAATGGCTTGAATAACAAATTATTCTTGCTTAAACTTTAGTTTAAACACCAAACCCTTATCATTGCTAAAGCTATACTGTCCATCTATTTGCTCTGATAAAGACTTCATCAAACCCATACCCAATGAATTGGTTTTCGAGGAAACATCCGAAGGCAATCCAGGACCATTATCTCTTAATTCAAACTCAATAAAATCATTTCGTTTTTTAAGTGAAATTTTTAGTTGAAGCATTTTTCCTGGCTGTTGAGCATACTTGAATGAATTGGTTACAAACTCATTAAGAATTAGTCCACAGGGAATAGCATTCGACAATTCGATAAAGATTGAATCTGCATCAATAACAATATCTGTTTTATCTTTCCTTCCCATAGAGCTCATTAATTCATTCAAAAGGTCATGAATGTAATCTTTGAAATTCAAATCAATTACACGTTCACGTTCAAATATTTTTTGATGAACCAATGCCATTGAAAAAACTCTTGTACGGCATTCTTCCAATGCTTCTTGCACCTCAACTGAATTTGAACTATTCTTTTTCAAATTCAACAAACTTGTTACAATATTCATATTGTTTTTTACCCGATGAAAAACTTCGGAAAGCAATACTTCTTTTTCTGTCAACATGTTTTTTATTAAACGCTCTTGTGCCAACGATTCAGAAACAACAACGATAATGAAAGATATCGCAGTAAAAAAACTAACTAGAATATTAAAAACCATCAAATTGCTAAATGATCCTTCTTCCACAATTGGTATTACCCAATGAAACCGAAAACCCATAACTATAGATACAATAGAGGCAAAACCCAAAACACTGAGTATTATTAAATGCTTTACCATCTCTCTTCTTCCTAGCAATTGTATAAGACTAATAAGTACGGGAAAATAGAATAGTAACATGTAGGAATCCTTTCCCATCTTAAGATTTACAAATACGAAAAAGATGAAACCTATCATGAAAAACCAATAGGATGCCCAGATATAATTTTTGAATTTATTACAAAGGAAAACGCCAGGACCAATAAGAAGTACAATGAAGCAATCGAAAACAATTGACGGATAGTCCATTACAGAGAAAGCCACTACACCAAGACTCATATTAAAAAGAGCAATGAGCGTAATGATATTTAATTTCCTAGTTAAAAAAACTTCCCATGGTGCGTAAGTAGACTTCACGCCATAATTAGTAATTTTTTCGATATAAGATTTTAATATCAATTAAAAATAGAGTAAGAAAGGAGTTTTACTAAAACAATTTGTTAACCCATTTCATTTGCCAGTTGGCGAATTTCGCTACGACCTAGCTTCTTAAGCATTCGCATATGCGACATTAATGCATCCCAAAATGTAGGATAATACAAATAAGGAACCCCAAATTCTTTAGCTGTTTGAGCTACAATAGGAGCAATATTTGGATAATGTACATGGCAAATACGCGGAAACAAATGATGAATTGCTTGATAATTTAAGCCACCCACATAAAACGTAATCAAATGACTTTTTGCAGCAAAATCAGCAGTTGTATTTAATTGATGAATCGCCCACTCGTTCTCGATATTACCATTTTCATCAGGCAAAGGAAAAGATGTTCCTTCAACCACATGCGCCAACTGGAATACAACACTTAAAATTAAACCAGCAACACCATGCATAATTAAGAAACCTACAATAATATGCCACCAAGGAACATCTAAAATCAAAAGAGGCAGTACCAAAATATATGCATAATAGAACAGCTTAAAAGCCACCATTTGAATGTATTTTTTGATACGATCGCGTTTAATATCTCTGTTTTGGCCTTCTTTCACATAACGCGAAAACTGGATAAAATCTTTCCCAACAATCCAATAAAGTGTCATTAATGAATAAAAGAAAAAAGCATAAACTACTTGAAAACGTTGAACTTTTTTATGTTTACCACTTGGCGAGAAACGCATTCCACCTTTATCATCAATATCCTCATCATAATCATGAATATTGGTATAGGTATGGTGCAACACATTGTGCTGTGTTTTCCAGTTGTTTACATCTGCTCCAACCAAACTCACAGTATAACCCATCATTTTATTTACAAAATTACTTGATGAGTAGGCTCCATGGTTAGCATCATGCATAACCGACATTCCAATTCCAGCTAATCCCAACCCAATTCCAACCCAACAAAGCCAAAAAGCCCAGCCAGTAGCTACTCCTGAAATAATAAGCGCATAGGGAATGTAATGCAATGCCAACATAAAAAACGACTTGAAATACATCAAACCATTGGCATGTTGCGAAATTTTGTTTTCAATAAAATAATCGTCTACTCGTTGTTTCAACACATTGAAAAACTGTGTTTTGTCTTTGTTAATGAATTTAATCTTTGGTTTCATTCTTTAATTATTTTAAATCAGTCAAAAACGATTGTGTTTTAAGTGATTTGTTTTATCCAATATAGAACTCTTTATCTAAAACATTGCAAAGATAATACACAATTATAATTAAAAAAAATGACTTTCAATAGGTTCTATTCGACCAAGCTTAGCAATTGATAGCTATAAATTAGGATCCATACGCTTATAATACACCAACATGCTGATAATGAAAAAGATAGAAAGGAAGATGCCGAGAAAATTAGTGTCATTGATTAATAAAAAAACAATCTCTTTAAAGAAGAATACCATTATAAAAAGGCGAACACCCCAGCGTTTCATGTACCAAACTCCAATAAGCGAGATAAACATGGAAGCACGAATAATACCAAAAATAGCTGGCATCCAGTCACCAATTTTTTTCACTTCTGGAGCAAAAACACCAGGCAAACTAATAATCACCCAAATAAATCCAATGATGGATACAATGGTGATTAATACTGGACGCTTTACTTGAATTGCTTGCATTTAAAATAAATTAAACCTTATTAACTACTTCTAATTGCTTCTACAGGATCCATCTGAGAGGCCGTATAAGCTGGAACAAACCCCGAAACCACTCCAATCAAAATAGAGATGGTAAATCCTAAAATTACGTTGGAACGCGACAAAACGATTTCCATACCAAAAGCATCTCCAGCAAAAAGGGTGATGAGAAACACAATGAACAAACCAATCAAACCACCAATAAATGAAAGGAATACCGATTCGAACATAAATTGCAACAGAATAAAATAGTTTTTGGCTCCCAACGATTTTTGAATTCCAATAATGTTGGTACGTTCTTTTACCGAAACAAACATAATGTTTGCGATCCCAAAACCACCCACCAAAATGGAAAACCCTCCAATAATCCAACCCGCAATACCAATAATTCCAAACAGGCTATCAAACTGATTAGAGATTAAACTGGTTTGGTTCAATGCAAAGTCTTCTTCCTGCATGGGCTTAATTTTACGCATGGAGCGCATCAAGCCGGTAAGTTCACTTATTAAATCATCATTTGTGACTCCTGGTTTTGCACGTACCATTATCTGTGGATCCAAACTTTCATCACGTATATCAACAATGCCACGAGCGTAATTTACTGGCACCAATACTTGTGTATCCGGACTACCACCTAAAATACTTTCTCCTTCTTTCTTGAAAATACCAATAACCGTAACCTTTGCACCATTCACTTTGATGGTTTGTCCCAATGCATTTTGAAGCGGGAACAAGGCCTGAGCCAACACATCACCAATCACAGCAACCGGTCGTCCTGCAGAAGATTCTATTTCAGTGAAATAACGACCTTCTGCTATTTCAAAATTCTTTACACGATCGTATTGATGGGAAGCCATCACAATAGTAACATTCTCGATACTGCTACTTTGGTATTTCACCGTAATCCTACTAGTGGCAACAAATGCAGCCGATTGAGCACCATCACAATTTCTCAACACCTCATCTAACTCATTGTAATCGGGCAAAGGACGGTTCATGTATTTCCACCAAGGATAATTCTCATCAAATGCCCAGGGCCATTTTTGAATAAAAACAACATCATCACCCAAACTTTGAACGCTTTTACGCAAATTTTGCTCTAAGGAATCCACCACAGTAAAAACCATGATTATGGCAAAAATACCAATGGTGATGCCCAATAGCGACAAGATGGTACGCAACTTATTCACCACCAAAGCATGGATAGCAAATAAAATACTTTCTTTAAATAGACCTAAAAAAATCATTCGGTGACGGGCAATTTTGTTTTAGCAAATGTACCATTTTTTTATCCCAAAAAATGATTAAAAAAAATCGGTGTTTCGAAGCCCCAAAATCCGCGTTATTAACAAAAAAAACATTTATCAACAAATTGAGAACAGCGCCATTCAGCGCTTAAATTTTAATACTTTTGTAAGAGCAAATTTTTATATGTTATGAGCGGATTGAAAAAAATTAAAAATGCATTAATTTCGGTTTATTACAAAGATAATTTAGAGCCTGTAATTCATCAATTAAATTCATTAGGCGTAAAAATATACAGCACTGGTGGTACACAAGAGTTTATCGAAAACCTTGGTGTTGCTGTTACTCCAGTTGAATCATTAACTTCTTATCCTTCTATTTTAGGTGGTCGTGTTAAAACATTGCATCCAAAAATATTTGGTGGAATCCTTAGCAGACGTGAATTGCAAAGCGATATCGACCAATTGGAAGAATACGAAATTCCAGAAATTGATTTGGTAATTGTTGATTTATATCCCTTCGAAGAAACAGTTGCATCGGGTGCTGCAGAACAAGCCATCATTGAAAAAATTGACATCGGTGGCATTTCATTAATTCGTGCTGCTGCAAAAAACTTCAAAGATGTAATCATTGTTCCATCAAAAAGTGAATACACTTTTTTACACGACACCATTCTTGTTGCACAAAAAGGTGAATCAACATTAGCCGACCGCAAACAACTTGCAGGCAAAGCATTCAACGTTTCATCCCATTACGATACTGCTATTTTTAATTATTTCAATGGCGACAATGTGGTTGCATTTAAACAATCGGTTCAAAATGCAAACGTTCTTCGTTATGGCGAAAACCCTCATCAAAAAGGTGTGTTCTATGGCAACTTGGATGAGATGTTTACAAAGTTTAATGGCAAAGAATTATCATACAACAATTTATTGGATGTAGATGCTGCCGTTAATTTAATTGCTGAATTTACAGATACCACATTTGCAATTTTAAAACATAACAATGCATGCGGATTAGCATCACGCGAAAAATTAGTGGATGCCTATAAAGATGCATTAGCAGGTGATCCAACAAGCGCATTCGGTGGAGTATTAATCACCAACAAAGAAATTGATTTAGCTACTGCTGAAGAAATGAATAAATTGTTTTTTGAAGTAATCATTGCTCCATCCTACGATGCAAAAGCAATTGAACTTTTAAAATCAAAACCAAACAGAATTATTCTTCAACAAAAAAATGCAAAGCTGTCGAACAAATCATTCCGAACGTTATTGAATGGAGTAATTGAACAAGACAAAGATTTAAAAACAGAAGTTATTAGTGATATGCAAACGGTTACTAAAACAGCACCAAGCAATGACGAATTGAGAGATTTAGTATTTGCAAATAAATTGGTGAAGCATACAAAATCAAATACCATTGTACTTGCAAAAAACAATCAATTGCTTGCAAGCGGTGTTGGACAAACATCACGCGTGGATGCATTAAAACAAGCAATCATTAAAGCAGAAAGTTTTGGCTTTGATTTAAAAGGTGCGGTAATGGCATCCGATGCATTTTTCCCTTTTCCTGATTGTGTTGAAATTGCTCACAAGGCTGGAATTACTGCGGTTATCCAACCAGGTGGAAGCATCAAGGACAAAGATTCTGTTGCATACTGCGATAACAACAATGTATCGATGGTGATGACAGGAACAAGACATTTTAAACATTAACAGTACAATTTGAAAATGTGTCAATTTGAAAATTAGAAAATCGAATTGACCTAAATGGAAAAATTGAAAATAAAATAATTACAAATAAAAATTCACCTAATTTGAAATTACTGAAAATTTATTGACGTTACATTACCCCAACAATAGATTTTCAAATTTTCAAATTAAACCATTATCTAATTAAACTATGGGTTTATTTAATTTTTTAACACAAGAGATTGCAATCGACTTAGGAACAGCAAACACGCTGATTATTCACAACGACAAAGTAGTGGTAGATGAACCATCTATTGTTGCCGTTGATCGAATGACAGGAAAAGTAATTGCTGTTGGAAAGCAAGCACAACAAATGCATGGTAAAACCCATGAAAACATAAAAACGATTCGTCCATTGAAAGATGGAGTAATTGCCGATTTCCATGCTGCGGAACACATGATTCGTGGAATGATTAAAATGATTAACCCAGGAAGAAAATTATTTACACCATCTTTAAAAATGGTAATCTGTATTCCTTCTGGTATCACTGAGGTTGAAAAACGTGCGGTACGTGATAGCGCTGAACATGCTGGTGGTAAAGAAGTTTATTTAATTCATGAGCCAATGGCTGCTGCAATCGGTATTGGTATCGATGTGGAAGAACCAATGGGAAATATGATCATTGATATTGGTGGTGGTACATCAGAAATTGCCGTAATTGCATTGGGTGGTATTGTATGTGATAAATCAATTCGTATTGCGGGTGATGAATTTACAGCAAACATTGAAGAATACATGCGTAGACAACACAATATTTTAATTGGTGAACGTTCTGCTGAACGTGTAAAAATTGAAGTTGGTGCTGCCATGACAGAAATTGATAATCCTCCACCTGATTATGCTGTACACGGTCGCGATTTAATGACTGGTATTCCAAAAGAAATTTATGTTTCTTATGTTGAAATTGCACATGCATTAGACAAATCGATTTCAAAAGTTGAAGAAGCGATTTTGAATGCATTGGAAATGACCCCTCCTGAACTTTCTGCCGATATTTACCGCACTGGTATTTATTTAGCTGGTGGTGGTTCTATGCTACGCGGATTGGATAAACGTATTTCCTTAAAGACTAAATTACCTGTTCACATTGCCGAAGATCCACTTCGTGCGGTTGCTCGTGGTACTGGTATTGCATTAAAAAATGTAGACAAGTTCCCTTTCCTAATGAAATAAAAAAGTGAAAAATTGTTGAATTGCTAAATCAAAAAAAGCAATTCAACAATTCAATAATTCTAGAACTCAACAATTATTTTAAATGCGTAACCTCGTAATCTTTATTTGGAAACACAATTTCTTTTTCTTGTTTCTAATTATTGAAACGATTTGCGTTTCATTGGTTGTTCAAAATAATTTTTATCAAAAAGCAAGCTTCGTTAACTCTTCCAATGCTGCTTCCACAACAGTTTTACAAACATCCGCAGCAATTGAAGAGTATTTTTATTTGAAATCGGAAAATGAAAACCTTGCAAAAGAAAATGCTGAATTGCGTTCTCAATTACTGGCTTCAAAATTTATTGTAACAACGGATACGATTCACGTTAACAAACCTAGCATCCATCAAAAATTTATTTACACTGCTGCTAAAGTGGTAAATAATTCTACTAGTAGAAGAAATAATTACCTTACGCTTAACAAAGGATTAAACCAAGGTGTTCGTAAAAATATGGCGGTAATCTGTAGTAATGGAGTTGTTGGTCAAGTACAAGAAGTGTCGGATAACTTTTGCACCATCATGTCGCTCTTACACAGCAAAACTACGATAAGTGCAAAAATTAAAAAAGATGGTTCATACGGTCCGCTTGTTTGGAATGGTGAAAGTTATGATTATGCAACATTAAATGACATTCCTACACATGTTAAATTAGTAAAAGGCGACACGATTGCTACAAGTCCCTACTCTCTTACATTTCCAGAAAACATTTTAATTGGAACAGTCGAAAGCTTTGAACGTGAATCGGGAAAATATTTTTATACCGTTAAAGTAAAACTAACTACCGACTTTAAAAAACTAACGCACGTATATGTTGTAACAAACATGTTTAAAGAAGAACAAGAGGCATTGGAATTAAAAACAGAAAAAGAAACAAAAGAATAAAATGATAAACGAGATCATCAGAAATATAATCCGTTTTATTTTATTGGTACTTGTACAAGCACTGATTATAAAAAACATAGAGCTGGGACGATTCATCAATCCCTTCATTTATGTTTTGTTCATCATTGTTCTTCCATTTGAAACACCAAAATGGTTATTACTTGTAAGCGCATTTGTTTTAGGAATAAGCATTGATATGTTTTATGATACTGCTGGGATGCATGCTGCAGCAACAGTATTCATGGCCTATATCCGACCAGGTGTATTAAAATTATTTTCTCCACGCGATGGGTATGAATTTGGAACACAACCCACTGTTCAGTATTTAGGAATTCCTTGGTTTTTATCCTATGCAAGTATTTTGGTTGTATTGCATCACCTTGTTTTGTTTTACATTGAAATGTTCCGCTTCTCCGAATTTTTCTCTACCTTCTTTAGAGTAATTGTTAGTTCCATCTTTACCATTGTATTAGTCATCATCTCGCAATACCTTTTCAATCGTAAATCTGAAAAAGAATGAACCAATTAGGCGATAGAAAATTTTTCATCATTGGTATCTTCATTCTTATTGGATTGATTTACATATCCCGTTTATTTTACATTCAAGTAATTGATGATACGTATAAGCTCGATGCTCGTAATCAAGCATTCCGATACAAAACAGAATATCCTATTCGTGGTTACATCTATGATAGAAACGGAAAACTATTGGTATACAATGAAGCAGCCTACGATTTAATGGTATTGCCAAAAGATGTAAAAGATTTAGATACAAATGATTTTTGTGAATTGCTTGGTATTACAAAAGAGCAATTTTTGAAAAAAATGAAAAAGGCCGTTCAGGCGCCTAACTCACCTCGAAGAGAATCCATTTTCGAAAAACAATTATCGCCACGTGAATATGCCTCCTTGCAAGAACGTTTGTATCGATTTAAAGGCTTTTGGGTGCAATCGCGTACACTCCGAAAGTATCCGAAAAAAATTGCAGCACACATGTTAGGTTATATTGGTGAAGCCGATAAGAACATTACCGAAAAGAATCCTTATTACAAGGATGGTGACTACCTTGGTATCAGTGGCATTGAAAAGACCTACGAAAAAGTATTGCGTGGAAAAAAAGGAATGCGCATCATGATGGTAGATGTTCATAACCGCGAAAAAGGAAGCTACATGAATGGTATTTACGATACTATGGCCATTTCAGGAAAACCCTTAACAACTACCATTGATGCCGATTTACAAGAGTATGGCGAAAAACTCATGCAAAATAAAATTGGTAGTTTGGTTGCCATCGATCCACAAACAGGTGAAATTTTAGCCATCATTACTAGTCCTACTTATGATCCAAACTTATTAGTTGGTAGAGCACGAAATAAAAATTTCGCAACACTTTTAAAAGATACGGTTGGGAATCCATTGTTCAATCGTTCTACCATGGCATCATATCCTCCGGGTTCTACCTTTAAATTGGTAATGGCTTTAATTGGATTAAACGAAGGCGTGTTAACAGCGAGTACACGTTATCCTTGTGCGCGAGGTTATCCTCCGTTGGGTGGACGACCAAAATGCCATCCGCATGCATCGCCAATGGATTTGCATGGTGCTATTGGAACATCGTGTAACTCTTATTTCTCGTATGTATTTAAAAGTGTTATTGATGATAAAAAATACAACAACACGTATAAAGCTTATCAGAATTGGAGAGACATTGCTATGAGTTTTTGCTTGGGTGTAAAAACAGGATCCGATTTAGCAAATGAATTAAGAGGAAATGTACCCAGCATAAAATACTACGATAAAGTATTTGGAAAAGGTTCATGGAAAGCAAGTACTGTTATTTCCTTAGGGATTGGACAAGCGGAGATGGGGATCACTCCTTTACAAAATGCGAACTTGGTTTCCATTATTGCAAACAAAGGTTATTATTACACACCACACATTGTAAAAGCAATTGGTGGAAATGCAAATGATACTTTGTTGGATCGTTTTAAAGTAAAACACTATACCAAAATTACCGACACAGCCATTTACAACGATGTAATACGAGGTATGGCAAAAGCTGTAGAAGGTGGAACAGCAGCGGGATTAAAAATTGAAGGCATTCCGTATTGTGCAAAAACAGGAACAGCGCAAAACCCACATGGAAAAGATCACTCGGTGTTTGTATGTTTTGCACCCATTGAAAAACCACGCATTGCAGTAGGTATATTAATTGAGAATGCAGGTTTTGGTTCTACTTGGGCCGGTCCGATTGCACGCCTAATGATGGAAAAATATTTAACAGGAAAAATTACACGTCCTGATTTAGAAAAACGAATGCTTGAAGGTGATTTGATTCACAAAGGAAAAGTAGTTGAAGAAAAGAAAACACATTAATATTTATTTGAATTGAGACAATCCAACAATACAAGTATTTTTATAACATCGACTGGATAACCGTGTTGATTTATGTTGTATTGGTGATTATGGGTTGGATGAACATTTATGCTGCTGTATACAACGAGGAGCATTACATCATTACCGATATCAGTCAGAAGTACGGAAAACAAATGATTTGGATAGGTACTGCTTTTTTGTTGGCGCTCATCATTCTTATCATCGATGAAAGTTTCTACACCGCCTTTGCCTATTTTATTTTTGGGTTCTTCATACTAGCTAATATTGCGGTTCCTTTTCTTGGGCGTGAAGTAAAAGGGAGTCGCTCTTGGTTTCGATTTGGCGATTTTGGTATTCAGCCTGCTGAATTTATGAAGTTTGCGGCCAATCTTGCTTTAGCAAAATTCCTCAGTAACCAGAGCATTAAAATATCCGATTATCGAAACACCATTATTTCATTAATTATTATTGGTGTTCCATTACTACTTATTAAAGTGTTGCAAGATGAAACCGGTTTGGCTATCGTATTTGTGGCATTCATTATAACACTTTACCGCGAAGGCTTATCCATTAATTATTTATTATTAGGATTCTTGGCTGTTATTTTATTTGTGATGGCCTTATTGGTAAACAACATGTACTTGTTTGCCATCATTGGTTCTTTGTCTGTGGTTGCTGTTTTATTTATCAAACGTACTCCCAAAAACTTATTCATCGTTGCATTGGTAGGCTTGGTTGCCTGTGGAATGGTAAAAGGAACAAGTACCGTTTACGAACACATGGAACCACATCAAAAAGTACGTATTGATGTCTTGCTAGGTAGAGGAACCGTAGATTTAAAGAAAGAAGGATACAATGTAAACCAAGCAAAAATTGCAATTGGCTCTGGAGGTTTTGCAGGTAAGGGATATTTGCAAGGAACGCAAACCAAATACGATTTTGTACCTGAACAGGATACAGATTTTATTTTCTGTACTGTTGGGGAAGAATGGGGATTCCTAGGAAGTTCATTGGTAATTATATTACAACTGGTATTAATTATTCGTATTGTATTTATGTCGGAGCGACAACGTTCACCATTTAGTAGGATTTATGGATATGGTGTTGCTTCGGTTTTGTTTTTTCACTTAACCATCAATGTTGGAATGACAATAGGCCTTGCACCAGTAATCGGAATTCCATTGCCTTTCTTTAGCTATGGAGGCTCATCACTTTGGTCGTTCACAATACTTTTGTTTATTTTCTTGAAATTAGATTCACATCGCTTACAGATTTTGAGGTAATCCTTCTTCACAAACAAATGAAAAAATATAGCTGGCTTATACTCTTTTTTGTATATGGATGTGCTGTTCGTAGTGTATACATTCCTACTACTCAAAATGTGTTTTTACCGGATGACAAAAAACAATTAACTACCAATGCTTATGCTGGTAGCAATCATATTGAATTACAAGCTGCATGCAATCCAATAAACCATTTTGAATTGGGATTAAATCTAAATCATGGAAAAGGAATACGGATTTATGAAGGCTTTATTGGTATATATGGTTTTTCAAAGGCAAACAGCAAATGGCGATACGAATTACAAGGAGGTTATGGATACAATAATAATTTTCTAGAACAAAATAATGCTTGGTTTTCAATCTTTCAGCAAGAAAAATCAAGTTATGAAACCTACTCTACCTACAATAAATACTTTTTTCAAACTTCATTTGGGTACTTTTCAAAAATAGAAATTTATAAACTTTCCTATTCCTTTGCATTGTCATTAAGAGGTTCATACAACCACTTTGATAAATATATATATAGAGAGAATAGCACATCTAGTATAAACAATATAAATAAAGAATATTACAACAAGAATTTATACCTACTTGAACCCTGCATTACCAATAAAGTTGGGATGAAAAATATTGCGGGTGTCATTCAAGGACAATTCATGATCCCCTATTCCAAACAAATTGATGTTAGCTACACAAAATTTAGTCCTGTTTTTATACTCAGCATTGGTTTACAGTATACATTTGTCAACACTAAAAAAAACAAACAAGTTTGATGAAAAGCATCCTGTATTTTATTTTGCTATGTAGCTTTTGTTCATGCATGTTTCTCAATTCAACGCAACGAAAGTATTATCATAATGCATCCAAAATAAAACCTATTGATGTTGTTATTGTTCCTGGCTTACCTTTATACAATGGAAAAATAGACACACTTTTAAAATCACGAATCCTTTGGTCTGAATTTTTATACAACAAAGGAGTTGTTTCAACAATTCTATATTCTGGAAATGCCGTTTATACACCATGGGTAGAAGGCGAATCAATGGCAATTTTAGGAAAACAATTAGGAATAAATTCTGAACATATATTAATAGATACTATTGCTGAACACAGCACGGAGAATCTTTATTATGGTTATCAATTGGCGAAAAAAATGGGATATAAAAGTATCGCAGTTGCAACTGATCCTTTCCAATGCATGATGCTAAAAAAATATGCTCGAAAACACTTTAAAGAAAAAATTCATTTTATGCCTATTATCTATGACAGCATTAAAAACAAAATGAACCTTCCCTTAGAAATGGATACCACACTTACAAAAAAGAAAAATTTTGTACCTATTAATCAACGTCAAAATTACCGTGAACGATTAAAAGGTACTAGAGGAAAGCATATCCAATATTAATCGAACCGGCAATCAACTATTTTATCAATCCCAAGTATCCCTTTTTCAAAATCAATGGTTACCTGTTCTGAATTAGGCAGAAATTCGAAATGTTCAGTTGCATAAGTACTCAATGCTTTTTCCAATGCAAAACTTGCATCCTCGCCCAACAAATAAATATCAAACTCATTACGTAGTACTCCTATTTTATCAATCTGAAAAGTTTTTGTAGAAGTACCGATATTGGTAAAAAAGTTCAACAACAAAAAAACATTTATCAAACACATTCCAAATCCAGAAAAAGCATACATCGCAAATTGATGGTATTCCATGTCCACTAAATTTTTCACAAATCCCCATTGCAAAATCCCTAGCGTTCCCGAAGCGAAAATCAATATTAACAATAGTCCGATAGGAATTACCATTTGTGAATACAACCAAAATAACAATGGAATACCTACAAACAAACCAAGAACGGTTGTTGCCATAGCAATAAAGAGTCCTCTTTTGCGAAGAAAGGATTTTAATTTCGACTCTTCTTCACCAATTAGTTTTTGTGACATTTTGTGAAAATAAAAAAATTAACGAAACAATTCAACCGATACTTTGTATTTTTAAGCATGGCAACGAATAAATATACCAACTCCCTCATCAACGAAACGAGTCCGTACTTACTACAACATGCACACAATCCAGTAAACTGGTATGCATGGAATGATGAAACACTCGAAAAAGCGAAAAACGAAAACAAACTTATACTTGTAAGTGTAGGTTATTCCGCTTGTCATTGGTGCCATGTGATGGAGCACGAAAGTTTTGAGGACGAAACCGTAGCCAAAATAATGAACGACTATTTTATTTGCATTAAAGTAGATCGTGAAGAACGACCGGACATTGACCAGGTTTACATGCTTGCTGTTCAATTAATGACGGGACAAGGTGGATGGCCATTGAACTGTTTTGCATTGCCTGATGGAAGACCAATTTATGGCGGCACCTACTTTCAAAAAAATCAATGGATCAATGTTTTATTGAACCTTTCTGATTTGTATAAAAATGAACCCGATAAAGCGATTGACTATGCTAAACAATTGACGGAAGGTGTAAAACTAGCTGAATTAGTAAAAGAATCTAATCCAGAAACACAACTTAGCAGTTCAGTTATAGATGAATGTTATACAAACTGGAAGCTTCGAATGGACAATACCGATGGTGGACCCAACAAAGCACCAAAATTTCCATTGCCCAATAACTACCAGTTTTTATTGCAGTATTCAAGGTTGTTCAACAATACAGAAGCGGAAAACCATGTTCATTTGACTTTGAAGAAAATGGCCTTTGGTGGTATTTACGACCAATTGGGTGGTGGGTTTGCGCGTTATTCGGTTGATCACTATTGGAAAGTGCCCCATTTCGAAAAAATGCTGTACGACAATGCGCAATTGGTTTCATTGTATAGCGAAGCTTTTCAAGCAACAAAAAATCCATTGTATCAACAAATTGTTTTTGACACCTTAGCATTTGTTGAACGAGAACTTACCTCTCCAGAAGGCGCCTTCTACTCTGCTTTAGATGCCGATAGCGAAGGTATAGAAGGAAAATACTATGTATGGCAAAAAGAAGAGCTCCAAAACATCCTTAAAAACAATTTTGCAATTTTTGCTTATTATTTCAACATCAATAAAATAGGATTTTGGGAACACGACAACTACATTTTATTGCGCAATGAGGAAGATGAAGTAATTGCCAAAAAACATGGACTGACAACTCCTCAATTGCAATCAATCATAGCAGAATGTAAACAAGTGCTGTTGCCCATTCGCGAAAAAAGAATACGACCAGGATTGGATGATAAAACGTTAACATCGTGGAATGTATTGATGGCAAAAGGATTTGTTGATGCTTACAAAGCATTTAACAACGAACATTTTTTATCGATTGCAAAGAAGAACATCGACTTTATTTTAAATACACAACTGGATAAAGAGAACCGATTAAACCATTCTTATAAAAATGGCAAATCGAGCATCAATGGCTTTTTGGAAGATTATTGTTTTACAATAGAAGCACTGATTGCCATTTATCAAATAACACATGACGCATTTTATCTTCAGAAAGCAAATGATTTAATGGAATATTGCATCACACATTTTAAGGATTCCAATTCCGGTATGTTCTTTTTTACTTCTGATAAAGACAAAGCACTCATTACCCGAAAAATGGAATTAGCAGATAACGTAATTCCAGCCTCCAATTCCAGCATTGCCAAATCATTGTTTTTATTGGGTCATTATTTCGAAAATGAGCAATATAGTAGTTATAGCAAAGCAATGCTTACAGCGGTTTTAGACGACATTGGCAGCTATGGAGCTGGTTACAGCAACTGGGGAACCTTACTCATTTGGTTCACCAAATCGTTCTACGAAGTTGCAATTGTTGGTAAAACTGTTAATGAAAAGATGAGTTCCCTCCAAAAACATTATTTACCAAATGTGATATTTGCAGGTAGTAGCATCGAAAGTTCCTTACCATTGTTAAAAAACAGGTTTATTGAAAATGAAACCTTCATCTATGTCTGCAAAGACAAAGCCTGTTTATTACCAGTAAAAGAACCAGAAGATGCGCTTAAACAAATGGCATTTTGAGAAAAACAATTCTACTCTATACACTATTACTAATGATGATGGGTGCGCAAGCGCAAATCATCACTACCAAACCAGTCGACATTAATGTTGGACCTATTCGCTTTAATGCTAGTATTATTAAAGAAAATAAAGTACAAAAAATTGATGTGGTAATGGTGGATAAGCCCGATGGAAAGGTAATTGTGGATAAAGGCTCCGGACAAGGATATGAATTTGATACAGAAGGAAGGGTGTCGAAATATTATTACACCATTTTTAAAGGCGTTGTGTATGAAGAAGTAAATGTTCCTGCAATAAAACGCAAAGGACGAATCATTCAAAAAGCATATACCAAAACTGTTAGTCGCTACCAAAACGACACCATTTTTGCTTCCATTTTTTATGACAACGCTAATCGGATAATCTTAAAACGTACGTGTTTGGGCGATTATTATGATGCCTTTTATTATGAATACAACGAAAAAGGACAAGTAATAAAAGAGATGCATTGCAAGGAAACGAATGTTAGTGAAGACAAAAAAGAGTTTAAAATGGGTGTACAAACCGTATTATCAAAAGAAACATTTGAATACGAACAATTGACACCAACACAAATAAAAAAGAAATGCTTGAATGATGAGGGAAGAGAATACAAACATTCAATTATCAATATCAATGAAAAAGGAGAAAAAATATCTGAAACCTTTAACTTCTTAGTAAGTTGGATGCATCAGGAAAATCAATACGAATATACCAATCAGGGATTTTTAGTAGAAGAAACATTTACCAGCAATCACAGTGGTGAAGTGAAAATTGAAAATGTATTTGAATACGATACCAATGGTGTTTTGTTATCCGAAAAAAGAATGAAAAACAATGAACTCTTAAATGAGTTGAGTTACTTATACGATGAAAATAAAAAATTGGTAAAGTCGTATATCAATCGCGATCACAAGAACGCATCCATTGGAATTGTAAAATTCGGATATAGTTTTTATTAAATAAAACTCACTCTATAAATTAAACAGCCAAGCTCTTGCTTTTAGCATTAATAATAATTAAATTCGTTATTACTAATACTTATACAAATGAAGCAATTTACAATTGTTTGTATCATTTCACTTTTAAGTATAAATCTGAAAGCACAAACATGGTGTCCACCTGAAGCTACTTGGTACTATGGAATGACTGATGGGTACACCAAATTTTTTTACACATCTGACACAATAATTAACAGTATTCAATGTAAAAAAATAGCCAGCTATTATGAATGGCATTACGGACCGATGCATTATTTTGGCAACGGAGCTAATCAATATACATATTCACAAACAGGAGTAACCTATTTATATAACAACCAATCAGGTCATAACCAATTTGATACTCTTTTTAATATTAATGCTCAAATTGGTGATAAATGGAAAATCACATATGTGATGGATTCTGTTTGCGCTGATTCATTCAAACAAATCACAGTTTTAAATAAAGGAAATAAAATCATTAATGGAATACCATTAAAATGGTTATACATTAAACATTATCGTTTTCCATTAGTAAACTATATTACGGATACAGTTATTGAAAATATGGGATTTTCTTCTGCATTTTATTTTCACCCAATTATGTATTGCTCTGGGGTAGATGAGGCCACACATGATGGATTAAGATGCTATTCAGATAGTACGTTTGGGAGTTATATAAGAAATCCATTAATGCCGTGTGATTTTACAATATCAACAGATGAAATGTATCACAATATTAATTTTTCACTTTACCCCAATCCTAGTAATGATAACTTGACCATTACAGTCAGTGATAACAAAAAACTTGATTATTATGAAATAATTAACATTACAGGGAAAATTATTGATAAAGTCATTATTAATGACAAAACCTTTAAAGTTGAAACAAAAAATTTAAGGGAGGGGATTTATCTAGTTAGAATAATCGGCAACAATAGTGTTATGGGAACAAAACGTTTTTCGGTAATCCACTAAATTACCTCTTTCTTTTTACCCGCTACAAAGTCTTTGAGATAGTACGGTTCAAAGTAAGCCACATCTTCCAATTGTTTAGCGTTAAATGCTTTTTCAGATAAGGGAATCATGTTTTTTGCGGAGGGGTAAATATCATCTATAAAAATAGCATTTGAATTTGAAGCAAACGTTTCCTTGCATTTAGCTGCACCATCACCAAAGAAAACCAGCTTCCCCTTTTTCAATAAATCGGCAAACGAATTTTCATCAATTATTTCGGCTGCTGTAGGGACTATTTCATTACCATTAGAATCATACACTGCACAATACACTTCCATTCTACGTGCATCAATCATGGGGCACAACAATGAGTCTTCTCCTTCGGAGAGGGCTAGGGAGAGGTGCTGCAATGTATTAATAGCAATCAAAGGTTTATCCAATGAATAACACAAACCTTTAGCTGTACTAACACCAATTCTTAAACCGGTATAGGAGCCTGGTCCTTTACTTACAGCAATTGCATCCAAATCGGAAAGTTGTATTCCCGCTTGTTTTACAACATCTTCAATAAATAGTGTCAGATTTTCGGCATGTGTATAATCACCATTCAACTCTTTTAATGCCAACAGTTGTCCATCTTTACCAATGGAAACACTGCACATGGTTGTTGCCGTTTCTATATTTAAAATAAGTGCCAATTGGAATTGATTCTATTTTTTGTTGGCATTAAATAATTCAGACTTATCCACCTTGGTTACTTCCATCGCATCTTTTAATTGCTTAGAAACCGCGCTGTATGGACCACTGATAATTTCATCACCGGCATTTATTCCAGATATAATTTGAATGTAATTATTATCTTGAATACCTGTTTTTACTTTCACCATTTTTGCTTTGCCATCTGAATAAACAAAAACACATTCTTCAATTTTGATTAACTCCTTTACATCTTCATCCGATTTATCTTTCTCGTCTTTTATTACAATTTCTCCATCTTCTTCATCCGACTTTTTCATTCCTTTGCCTTCCAATGCAGAACTGTCGCTACGAGTAGTAACCGACTGAATAGGAACAGTAACAATACTTTTTGCTTGTTTAGTTTGTACATCAACTGTTGCACTCATGCCTGGACGGAATGGAGGACGATTGTTGTTTTCAACTAGTAAATCTTGATACGACTCTTGTAGGATTCTAATTTTAACAGTGAAGTTTGTTACTTGTTCAGCAGTTACTCCTGTTGTGTTTGCTGAGTTTGCAATCTCCGTTACAATACCTTTAAACTTGCGACCTAAATAGGCATCCACTTCAATTAAAGAAGTATCGTTGTAATGCACACGAACAATATCATTTTCATTTACATCCACACTTACTTCCATTTCGTTTAGGTTTGCTAAACGCATAATTTCAGTTCCTTCCATTTGAGCAGTACCAACTACACGCTCTCCCTTTTCTTTGTTCAATTTCGAAACGGTTCCATTAACTGGAGAATAGATATTTGTTTTTGCTAAATTATCATTTGCTTCTTTTAAGGATGCTTCGGTACTTTTTACATTGTACTCCGATGCATTCACACTTTCTTCGGCAGCTTTCACATCTGCCTTAGCGCCATCGAATGCCGCTTTTGCAGCATCAAACTCTGATTGAGAAATTGCACCTTGATCGAACAATTTTTTGTTACGGTTGTAAGACGCCTCTGTATTAATATAAGACGCTTTGATTTGATCCAAGCGTGCTTTTGAGTTTGCCAAATTTGCTTTTGCACCATTTAAAGTGGCTACCATTCTACTTGAACTTGACTCGTAAATTAAAGGATTGATTTTACAAAGTAAATCGCCTTTCTTTACTTGATCACCTTCTTTTACATACAACTCCACAATCTCACCAGATACATCGGAACTAATTTTCACTTCTACCTCTGGTTGAATTTTACCATTTGCAGAAACCATTTCGGTAATGTCTCTTTTCTCTGCTTTCTCAGTAGTAACATTAATTGCCTTCGTACCTGATTTAGTAAAAATCAACACAAGTGATAATAGCACAACGCCAATAATGATAATCCAAACTATTTTTTTCATCTGTAATGTTATTTTGTAAAATTCAATTTATAATTTCAATGGTTTCCCTTGGTAGAAGTCAAGCACTTTTGTTTTGAACACAAACTCGTATTTTGCTTGTAACAAATCGCTTTGAGCTTTAATCAATTTATTTTTTGCATCGTTGTAGTCGTTTGTATTAATCATTCCAACATCAAATTTTTGTTGCGTGTATTTAAACGATTCTTGCATTGCTTCAACCGTTTTAACAGTAGCATTGTATTTTTTCAAACCTGCACTTGCGTCAGCATAGGCTTGCTGAATGTTTTTTTGAACTTGTAATTTTGTTGACTCAACTGTCAATTCAGCATTTAACATTTGGATGCGTGCACGGTCGATGGATGTTTTTGTTTGAAAACGATTAAAGATTGGAACCGTTAAAAAGAAACCAAACGATTTGTTTACGTTGTTCTTGTATTGATCAGCAAATGGAATTTTTTCGGTTGCAGGACTAGAAAAATAAGGCGTTAAAACGGTATCTCCAGCTGATGTAAAGTCACCATTAGGACCATAACCTAAAAAGCTAGGTGTTCCAATTACACGCTGACTTAATCCTGAATAACCAGTACCGTATGAAGCGCTGAATGACAAACGTGGACTTAATCCGCCCCAAGCAACATCAACTGCTTTATCGGCACTTTTTACTTTAAACTCTGCACTTTTAATTTCAGGCAATGTGGTAACTGCTGAATTGTATACTTGATTTGGATTTACATCCAACAAGGTTTGATTCGCAACATTCAATTCGGGCTTTGCAATTCCAAACCTTCAGTTGTTGTTAAATTTAATAATTGAGCCAATGATAAATAAGCAATGTCTAATTGATTTTGAGCGGTGGTAACCGTTAATTCTTCTGATGCAAATTGTGCTTTAATATCTAACAAGGCACCATTTGCAGCAGTACCAGCCTCTACTAATTTTTTAGTGCGTTCTACTTGAGCAGCAGTTATACCTGATTGATTTTTTGCATTCTCCAATGCTTCCATGGCATACAACACTTGTAAGTATGCAGTAGCAACATTTAAGGAAACATCATTTTTCATTTTATCTACATCATATTTACTTGCCAAATAAGTATAACGATTTTGCTGAATGGTATTTATATTTTGTAAACCACTAAACAAGGTAACATCTGTACTCAATCCAAAATTTTGAGAAAGCACTTGCGCATCGGCAAACTGGTTCGTGAATCGATCGATGGTACGACCAATGTTATACGAATGAGAAGCATTCGCATTCAAAGAAGGCAATAAGTTTGCTTGGCTTTGTGTTAAATTTACTTTACTCAAATCGGTATTTAATTCCGTTTGTTTAATTTGAATATTGTTTTTTAATGCAAAATCAATACACTGCTCGAGTGTCATTGATGCACTCACTTTTTGTTGCTCTTGAGCAAAAAGTACATTGCCAAAAAACAAAATAAAAAGTAGGAATCGTAAGGCTAAGTTCATACGGCAAATTTAAGAATAGAATCGACACTAAAGGTAGGGAAAATACAAGCAAAAACTTAAGTATTTTATTTGGCAGCAATTAGCTAATTTTAGTAGCTTTGCAGGAAACGACAGACATGAACTTTGCAACCATAATAGGCCTTTTAGCGGCAACCTGTACCACCATTTCCTTTGTACCACAAGTAGTACAAATCCTTAAAACCAAAAATACCAAAGGCATTTCCTTGGGAATGTACATCCTTTTTACATTTGGGATTGCCTGCTGGTTGATTTATGGATTTTATCTGGGCGAGCTGCCCATCATTATCGCGAATGCCATTACACTTGTTTTAGCAAGCACTATTTTGGTATTCAAAATTAAGCATGGGTAAGTTCTCTGTTAAAACAAATTGTAAGCTCCATCATAAATTGTAATTAACTATTTTTAGGGAAGCCAAAAAAACTTATCTGCTAATATATACAATTCGTACTATCATTTTATCCATTCCTCTTAATTAACAATTCCTTTATTTTACTAATACTTACAAGTATTAACATAGCTGTACTATTGTCTCACAAAACAGACAATAAACATACTATGTATATAAATAGTCAGCGATTGAAGAACAATTTTAATCCAATAAAAACACTAGTAGCTTCTATCACTCAATTGGTTAATAACAATCAAAACAAGTTTCAAATACGATTAAAGAACACGAAGCCGAACAACAAAAAAGATGAGCTAAATGATAGCATCATCTATGCGAAGCGAATACAAGAGGGAATGATGTTAAAAGAAAAACACCTCTTGCGATTATTCCCTGAATCATTTTTAATCTATAAACCAAAGGATATTGTAAGTGGTGATTTCTATTGGTTTACACGTATCGAAAATAAAGTTTTGGTAGCAGTAGCCGATTGCACTGGACATGGCATACCTGGGCATTTATGTCGGTTTTAGGGAATAAGTTATTAAATCAAATTGTAATTGAAGAAAAAAACACAGACGTGTCATTTATACTTCAGCGCTTGGACCATAAATTAAAAAAAGCGTTTAGCTATTCAATGGATTTAATTGACGAAGAAAAACATCCATACGATGGAATGGACATTGCATTGTGCCGTATTGACAAGGAAACAAATACAATTCATTTTTCAGGAGCTTTACGTCCAATTTACCATTATGTTGATGGGGAATTAAATAAGTACGATGGATCGCGCTATCCAATAGGAGGATTAAGAATTGAAGATGAGCGTCCGTATGAAAGTCAAGAAATAAAATTCAAAACAGGTGATCGATTGTATTTAACATCAGATGGTTATGCTGATCAATTTGGAGGAGAAAAAAATAAAAAGTTTATGGTCAAAAAGCTCAAGGAGTCATTTGTAAAAACTTCAAAATATTCTATTCAGACACAACAGTTCGAGTTGGAACGACTGCATTCGGAATGGAAAAATAACAATGAACAAACAGATGATATTTTAATTATTGGAATACAACTAGATTAAGAAATAAACTCCCAGGCACTTTTATAAGCCCCAATCGATTCGGTATAATCTAAAAATGATTTATAAAAGGGATGATTACCAAACGTTGCACTATCGCCAATCACAACCAATTTTTTCTTGGCACGCGTTAGAGCAACATTCATCCTTCTGGTATCACTTAAAAAACCTATTTCCTGACTATCATTGGAGCGGACCAAACTGATGTAAATTACATCACGTTCTTGTCCTTGAAAACCATCCACTGTTTTAATGGCAATTTGTGAAGAATATGTTTTTAAATACTCATCCTCCGCAATTTTAGTTGTTAATAGTTGTACTTGTTCCTTATAGGGAGAAATAATGCCAATTGTTATTTTTCTATTTTGTTTATTGCTTTGCTCGTATTGTTCCAGTAAATTCTTTAAATGTTTCAAAAGCAATTGTGCTTCATCTGGATTAGAAGTACTTAGGCTTTCCGGATTCAATAATTCATTATACCCACAACCAGCAGTATCAATAAAGTCGAATGGAGAGTGCAATAAATATTCATTTTCATCAAAACTCAATACAGTATCTTTTACAGAAGCATCGGCTTTCAATCCATTTTGATAAAATTCATGATTTGAAAAATTCATGATTTTTTCATTCATGCGGTATTGCGTATTCAGCATAATTGAAACGTTTTCCAGACTCATGCATCTTTCCATCAATGTTTCTTTTAAACCCATTGATTCAGCCTTTTTCGACTTAACAGTTGGCGGCAGCTGAAAATGATCGCCTGCAAAAATAACACGATCACTTCTTGTAATTGGAATCCAACACATGGGCTCTAACGCCTGTGCTGCTTCATCAATAAATACTGTAGTAAAATGTTTGTCTCGCATCATTCGTCCGGATGACACCACGGGTGTACACGCAATTACTTGTGCTTTATCAAATTGTTCGTGTAAAATAAAATCTTCTAGTTGTCGTGCCTCTTGTAATATTTTCCGTGCTTCAATGTATAATAACTGACGCTGCTCCCGCTCCGCCTTTCCGAAATTGCGTTTGTATTTGCCAGCCATTCGGAAATATTCATCAGCTGTTTTGCGATAGCTCTTCAAATCTTTATACGATTCGTGTGCTGCAATTTTTGCATCCAATGTATTATTAATTACGTCCTCAGAGATACGGGCAGGATTCCCCAATCGCAATACATTAATGCCTTCGCGGTGTAATTTTTCAGTAAGTAAATCAACAGCTGTATTGCTTGAACTACAAACCAATACCTGACGTTCGGAATTAAGTGTTTGACGAATAGCCTGCACCAGTGTCGTTGTTTTGCCTGTCCCTGGTGGGCCATGAATGATTGCAATATCTTTTGCTGCAATAATTTTTTTTACTGCTTCGTTTTGTGATTGATTTAAACCAGTAATTTGAAGTTGCCCATTTTCTTTTTCAAATTCAGCAGGTTTAATTCCGTAGAGTACATCTCTAAGTTCAGCTAAACGGTTATGCTTTGCATTGATTACTTTTTCCAATGCAATGTCCATTTCCTTAAAACTGGTTTCATCAAACAAGATATTTATTCCCAATTTACCATCGTCACACCATTCTGGCAAATCATCAACAGATAGCGATAACCTTAATTTATTTTGGTTGATCACTTTAATGGTTCCATTCAGCGGAGTTGCATCTTGATGATTATTCGAAAATAGAGACGCTATTTTTCCTCCAGAAAATTGATGAGGTTCATTGTGGTTGGTTGTTCGCTCAACATCAATGTTTAAGTATTCACCTAATCCAATTTCAATATTAGAAATAACAATTGGATACCAGGTCACACCATTTTGTTTACGGTAGTTAATATTGTTCCTAGAAAAATGGGCTTTGTATTGTTCAAAATCTTCATCGCGTTCAATTTTGAGTAATTGGCGTAATTGAGAAAGACGATCGAGTGCTATAGACATAATGTAAAATCAAGCAATTTAATGACTCGGTTGAGAATCAATCATCTTGTGAACGGAAGCAATCAAATCATTTGTCAAAACAGGCTTTAACAAATAAGTTGTATTGGGAATTTCTTTCATCAATAATTGTGTTTTATTGTCGGAGTTTCCTGTTAAAAACACAACCGGAATATTATTTTTTTCTCTAATAATTGAAACTGCATCTATACCATTTAAATCGCCTTTTAATTTTATATCCATCAAAATCAAATCGGGTAATGTTTCTGCTATTTTCAAAAGTGCATCTTCAGCAGATGAAACGCTTCCAACAACAAGAAAACCGGCCTTGGTCAAGTTCATCTTGTTTTCCATTGCAACAATTGCTTCATCTTCAACTATCAAAATTTTTTTCATGTGTTTTATCCTTCGAATGAAATATAATATGCCGTTCCTTTGTGATTGGTTGTTTTAACAGCACCGCTTAACTGATCAACAAGTGCATTAATCAATGTTAACCCTAAAGTGCTAGACGCTTTTAGTTTAGTCTCTACATCATACCCGCAACCATCATCACTAACCATCATTGTAAACTTACCCCCCATTTTTGTACAAACTATTTTAACTTCTCCTTCTCGTCTATCTTTGAAAGCATGTTTAAATGCATTTGAAATTAATTCATTCAATATTAATCCGCATGGAATGGCTTGTTGAATATTCAAAAAAATATCGTTACAGGTTACATTGAATACAACATCTGTTTCTGTAGAATTATAGGAGCTCTTGATATAGTCCATCAGGTCGTTGATGTATCCACAAAAATCTATTTTTGCAAATGTTTCATGCTGATAAAGTTTATCGTGTATCAATGCCATTGAATGAATTCGGTTTCGGCTTTCTTCGAAAAGCTCTTTTGCTTTTTCATCTTGTACATAACTCGATTGCAAACCGATTAATCCACTAATAACTGCCATGTTATTTTTTACACGGTGATGAATTTCTGCCAATAAAATCTCTTTTTCTTGCAAGGATGCTTTTGTATACTGCTCTGCTTTTTTACGTTCCGAAATATCTGTTACACGTAATGACTGGAAGGGCTTTCCTCCTATATAAATCAAGCGAATTGCCAATGCCCCCCAAAACTCTTTCCCTAAATTTGTATTATATAAAATTTCTCCTTCATACAAGCCCTTTTCAAACAAGATTGTTCGAATAGATTCCAATTCTTTTATTGAAGGCCCTGTTTTATGAAAATCCAATCCACCATAATCAAAAAAGTCTGACTCTTTTTCCATTTCAAAAAGTTCAACTGCACGCTTATTTGCTTTTACAATTTTACTTTTCATCATATCTACCAAAAACAACGCATCAGATGAATTGTCGAACATGGATTGAAACTGATATTGAAGTAACTCATTTGATCTGCCTAATTTAACTTCACTGGCTTCGTAGTTTCTAATAATTGAATAAATAACGATTACTTCACAAATTAAAGAAGTAACAATAAATATAGGACGTAATTTTAACAACAATGCTGGTTCAATAGCAATTAAAAGAAAACTATCCTGATTGTATACATATAAGCTTATCAGCAACAATAGACTTAAGAAAACGAGCGAAAGAATAGAACGAACATTTTTCAATCGAAATAAAACGACTGGAACTGCAGCAATTGGAATAAATAACAATTGTACTTGCGACTCAACTCCTAAACTCAGAGAAAGAAAATACATTTGAATATTGAGAGCAACAACAAATAAAAACCGAGCAAGCCTGTAATATTTGAAAAATGAGAAAAAAAGTAGAATACTATAAAAACTTGCTGCAATTATTTCGAAAAAGCAAATTTTCATTAAGCCCAATGAATAATAAATAACAACATAAGCTAAGGTTAAAGCAACAGAAATCAGTATCAACTGATTCGTCAATTTTAACCGCTTGATGTTTTCGCGATTTATTGTTTGGTCAATGCCTAAATTCGATATAAATTCCCAATACTTGGTAAACATAGATTTATTGAGTAGGTAGGTACAATAGTACTGAAAAAGTGACAATATTACAACTCCTAAAACGCTTTGTTTATAAGTCAATACACACAATTCGAACAAAAGAATTATAAAAAATGATATTTCTCATAACGATAATCTAAAAACTGGTATTATCTTCGAAAAAAATAATAAACATGAGCAACGATATCGTAAAAGCAATTGAAGAAAAGTATAAGAATATGGGACAAGATCCCAACACCTATTTAAAAGGACTTCTTCATAGTAAATTAATCAACTATTGGGATTATGTTGAAGTAGACACTTTACTTTCCTTACAAAAACCAAGAACCGATTTTACTGATGAGCCTATTTTCATTATGTATCATCAAGTAACGGAGTTGTTATTAAAACTAATTACACACGAAATAAAACAAATTGTTGACAACGAAAATATAGACACTGCCATATTTGCTAATAAAATCGATCGTATCAATCGTTATTCAGGAATTTTAACGGAGTCGTTTGCAGTAATGCGCGAAGGAATGGATTACGATCAATACAATCAATTTCGATTAACATTGGCTCCTGCAAGTGGTTTTCAGTCGGCTCAATTCCGATTTATTGAATTGTATTGTACCGATGCTCATCTACTGGTAAACAGTAGAGTGAAAGCGCAAGTAAATGCCGATTCGGATATGAATTATTTGTTTGATAATTTATACTGGAAAGACGCTGGACTTGATCACAAAACTGGAAAGAAAACACTTACACTCTCTCAATTTGAAGATCGTTATATTGATAGCTTAAAAGCAACAGCTACTAAATACAAAGGCAAAAACATTTATAACCGCTTTTTAAAATTAAATGCAAGTGATGAAAAAGTAAAAGCATTAAAAACGGCATTGCGCAATTTTGATCATACCTACAATGTAGTTTGGCCACTTTCGCATTTAAAAACAGCAGAGTATTACTTAAACTCAAAAGGAGAAAACAAAGCAGCTACTGGTGGTAGCGAATGGCAAAAATATTTACATCCTTCTTATCAACGCAGAATTTTCTTCCCCGAACTTTGGACCAAAGAAGAAATTGAAAATTGGGGCAAATAACTACCAAAAAGGGCTGAGTAATTCAGCCCTTTTTTATGCAATTAGTATTTTTCAAACCTCCAATTCTTGTTCTCCTTGAATTTATTTAATTTTTATTGTGTTGATTATCAGTATTTTAATTAAATTCACCAATACACAATTTGCTTATACATAATTTTCTTATGTATCTTTGTGTTATGTATTCATCAGAGTTAATAAAAGGAACTTTAAAAACAATCGTTTTAAAGTTGTTATCCGAGACAAAACAAATGTACGGGTACGAGATTACACAAAAAGTAAAAGAGTTAACAGACTCTAAAATTGTTATTACCGAAGGCGCGCTTTACCCTTTACTTCATCAGCTGGAAGCAGAGGGAATAGTAACAACAGAAACTGTTAACATTGGGAAACGAATTAGAAAATATTATTCCCTCACTCAAACCGGAACTGAGCGTGCGAAAGATAAAATCTATGAGTTTGCCGATTTCATTAATACAATGAATATTTTACTTGATCTCAAGCCAAGTGTAAAGTATGTTTAGTTTAACCGAAGAACAAATCGCCTTTATTGAAAACGATATTAAAGTCAGGGGAATTACTTCTCCTGACTTGAGTATCGATCTGTTGGATCACATTTGCTGTTTAATTGAAAATAAGCTCGATGAATACAGGAACTTCGACACTGTATATCAAGAAACCATTTTGCTATTTGGCAAAAATGGATTGAAAGAAATACAAGACGAGACAAATCGACTTTTAACATTTAAACATTATTATACCATGAACAAAACAATGAAAATTAGTGGATATGTATCATCATTGATGATCCTGTTCGGAGCATTTTTTAAATTTAACCATTGGCCAGGCGCTAGCCCGATGATGGTTTTGGGGGTATTCTTTTTTACTGTTTTATTTTTACCATTATTATTCATTCTAAAGTTTAAAGCTAGTGCCGAAAACAATAGGAGTGTCGTTTTAAGCACAATTGGCTTTATTGCTGCATTAGCAATATCTGCAGGTGTTTTATTTCGAATAATGCATTGGCCTAATGCCCGATTGCTTACTATTACTGGTTGTGCTCTTTTAGTCTTAGGCTATCTTCCTGTTTATTTTCTAAGCATCTACAAAAACACAACAAACAAAATAAATGCTACAGCAACTGTCATTTTAATTATTGCTGGTGCTGGTTTGTTCATCACTGAATCTAATACAGGACTAACCAGACAAGTATCGGATAGTTTTTGGAGAGGTGTAACAGAAAACGAACAACTGTTGAATTTTGTGAAAAAAGAAAATCAATTGGTTTATAAAATGGTTGAAACAAATTCAAGTAGTGATTCAACTAGCAATTCAACTGTATTCAAGGAACTTAGATCAAGTACTACTGAGTTGATTGAATACATGGAAAACATGAAAGCATTCCTAATTTCGAATACGGAAAACATTTCATTAGAAGCTGCGCACAAGATAAATATCGATGAATTAAGAACCAGTGGTGGTGGCGATATAACTTCAGAAATTTTATTCGCTGCAACAAATTCAAACTATACAGCAGCTAAACTAAAAGAAAAAATTGAAAACTATAAATCAATCATTTCTAAGTTAGATGATAGCATTGATTTAAACAACCTAACAACAACTAATGTAGTTGTATATGGCGAATCAATTCCTTGGGAACAAAGCAATTTTGAAAAATTGCCAATACCTTTAATTGTATTCAACCTGAATAGAATTGAACTCGCTGTTTTGGCAACTGAAAGTGCAGCACTTCATCAACTACACTAAAACAAAAAATCCCTTCCAAAATGGAAGGGATTTTTTTATTCTACTCGTTGACCTTTTCGATTCATATAATAAATTTGATTGTCTAACAAAACCTTTGCACGATCACCTTCGAAATCATAAATCCAATGAAAGGTTGGTTTAATAATTACAGCACCAGTTGTATCTACCAATCCCCATTTTTCATTTACGCGAACACGGGCCAATCCATCAACAAAGTCACCCACTTCATGGTAACGTGGCGGCACAACCTCTACTCCAGATGTATCAATAAATCCCCATTTTTTTTCAAACTTTACTTTTGCTAATCCATTGTTAAATGTTCCAACAACATCGTACTTCGGAAATTTTGCTTTGTTCTTTGCATTGCCTTGCGCAAAAATAGCCCCTTGAATAAAAAGGAAAATAAAAAATACACTTATTTTAAATTGAAGTCTCATGCTACAAATATAGTTTAATATGCCAAATTCGGACCTAACCAACGCTCAGCCTCTTCAATAGTCATGCCTTTTCTTTTTGCATAATCTACCACTTGGTCCTTTTGAATTTTACCTATTCCAAAATAATGTGAATCGGGATGAGCAAAATACAAACCACTAACTGCAGCAGTTGGAACCATCGCCATACTCTCGGTCAAAATCATTCCGGTATTCTTTTCCACATCCAATAAATCCCAAATGATTGGTTTTTCGGTATGATCGGGTTGTGCTGGGTAACCTGGTGCTGGACGAATACCGGCATACTCTTCTTTGATTAAATCTTCATTCGCTAAATTTTCAGCGGAAGCATACCCCCAATATTCTTTACGCACTTTTTTATGCATCAATTCTGCAAATGCTTCTGCCAAACGATCGGCCAATGCTTTCAACATAATGGCAGAATAATCATCATGATCTTTTTCGAAACGTGCAACATGCTCATCGATTCCAATTCCTGTTGTTAATGCAAAAGCACCAATATAATCAGTTGTAGTTGTTGGTTGTTGGTTGATTGTTGCTGGTAAAATAAAATCTGAAAGCGCCACATTGTATTGCCCTGCTGGTTTTTTGGTTTGCTGGCGGATTGTATGAAAAACAACCGTTTCATTATTTACAGAAAGTTCAACATCATCTCCTTTTGCCTTTGCTGGATAAATTCCAATCACCGCTTTTGCTTTCAACCATTTTTCAGCAATTAATTGCTTCAACATTTTTTGAGCATCCTCAAATAACTTCTTTGCTTCTGCACCACGTTCTGCATCATTAAATATTTTAGGATACGAACCTTTTAATTCCCAACTGTGAAAAAATGGTGTCCAATCGATGTATTCAGCAATTTCATTTAAATCATAATCGTCAAATACTTTATTGCCAATTAATGTAGGTTTAGCAATCTCTGTTTTATTCCAATCAACCGGAAACTTATTTTCACGCGCTTCTTCAATCGAAATAAATTTATTTTGTGATTGTGCATTTTTATTCTGTTCACGTACACGGTCATAATCTTTTGTAACATCTTGCATAAATGCAGCACGCAATTCATCGGAAATTAAACTACTCGCCACCGGTACCGATTTACTTGCATCGTTTACATGCACAACCGGACCTGAATAATTTTGAGCAATTTTAACAGCCGTATGAACTTTAGAAGTTGTTGCACCACCAATCAACAATGGGGTTTTGAATCCAAGACGTTCCATCTCTTTTGCAACATGCACCATTTCATCCAAAGAAGGTGTAATCAAACCACTCAAGCCAATTACATCCACATTGTGTTTTTTTGCTTCTTCTAATATTTTATCGCAAGAAACCATTACGCCTAAATCGATGATTTCATAATTATTACAAGCCAATACAACACCCACGATATTTTTTCCAATATCATGCACATCGCCTTTTACTGTTGCCAATAATATTTTTCCTGCGTTTGTTCGTCCATCGCCAGCAATACCTGCTAATTTATTTGCTTCTTTCTCAGCCAATAAATAAGGCTCCAAATAAGCAACGGCCTTTTTCATTACACGTGCACTCTTAACTACTTGTGGCAAAAACATTTTACCTGCACCAAACAAATCACCAACAATGTTCATTCCT
>JADJHE010000029.1 GCA_016707685.1 Bacteroidota bacterium | reverse complement strand
AGTTAAAAAGGTGAAAATTTCAAAGGAATCGAAATATTAGAAAACTTACCTAAGGTTTGGTTAGAAGATTAATTAGATGATTGATTATACAACTGAACCACTACATAAAATCAAAGCTGGCGATAAAGAGCTTTCATCCTTTATTACTAGCCATGATAATAATATTGACGAGATAACAGTTCAATCGTTCGGAGAAGAATGGGAACGATTTAATGATTTTTCTTCAGAAGAACTTGAATCTATTGGTAATGAGTATTTTGATATTGTTTCAGATGAACATATTTCTGCACAATCGAATGTCTTGGATGTTGGTTGCGGATCTGGGCGATGGACAAAATTTATTTCCTCTAAAGTAAAATTTGTTGAAGCGATAGATCCTAGTTCCGCAGTAATACAAGCTGCTAAGATGAACGATAAAGTAAACAATGTTCGTGTTACTCAAGCTTCAGTTGAAAATATTCCATTTGGAGATAACTCTTTTGATTTTGTTTTTAGTTTAGGTGTATTACATCATATTCCTGATACGCAATCGGCTATGAATGCGTGTGTTCGGAAATTAAAACCAGGAGGTTATTTTTTAGTTTACTTATATTACAACCTAGATAACAGAGGCTTTTTATTTCGATTTTTATTTCAACTGGCGAATGGTTTACGATCTTTTATCTCAAAAATGCCAGCTAAATTGAAAGCTGTAGTTTGTGATATTATCGCTACATTAATTTACTTTCCTTTCGCAAAATTTGCTTTAGCAATAAAAAAAATAGCTCCTAAATCTTATGCAAAAATTCCTTTAAGTTATTATCATGATAAAAGTTTTTATGTAATGAGAAATGATTCCTTGGATAGGTTTGGTACTCCACTGGAACAACGATTTACAAAAGAACAGATTCATCAAATGATGATTAACGCTGGTTTAGTTAATATTCAATTTTCTGATAATGCTCCTTTTGGCATGCCATAGGAAGAAAAGATAGTTATGAAAAGCGCATTTTATTTATTATTCATAATAGGAGAGATCGATCACCTGGTCAACGATTTCGCTTTGAGCAGTATACTTCATTTTAGAAGAAAATGGATTCGAATGCGTGCTTTCTCCTTTATTGAATGAAAAAGACGATAAAATCTTTTATGGTAAAAGGAATATAATTAAAAAAATTCTAATCGTTTTTAAAGGTTGGTTTTTAAGGAAATCTGATTTAAATCGGGCAGAAGAATTTGATATTGTGTTTATTTTTAGAGAAGCATTTTTTACTGGATCTTATTTTTTTGAAAAGCAGTTTAAAAAGAAAAAAACAAAATTGGTATTTGATTTTGATGATGCAATATGGATAGATAATGTTTCGAATTCAAATAAAGCATTTGCATTTTTGAAAGATGCGTCCAAAACATCTCAAATCATAAAATTATGTGATTTAGTATTTGCTGGAAATAGCTATTTGAAAGATTATGCGCTTCAGTTTAACAATAACGTTGAAATTATACCAACAACAATTGATACTATAGAATATCAAAAGGTGCATGTACCCACGTCTGAAAAGGTTGTGATAGGTTGGAGTGGGAGTATTACTACCATTCAACATTTTGAATATGCTTTATCTGTTCTAAAAAAGCTAAAAGCTAAATACAAGGATACTATTGAAATAAAAGTTATTGGGGATGCTAATTATGCAAATGCGGAGTTAGGGATTAAGGGGCTTGGTTGGAATAAACAAACCGAACTGTACGATTTGTCTTCTTTCGATATAGGTATAATGCCATTGCCAGATGATGAGTGGGCCAATGGTAAGTGTGGGTTAAAAGGTCTACAATACATGGCGCTTGAAATCCCTACAATTATGTCGCCTGTGGGTGTAAATACTGAAATTATTCAAGATGGTAAAAATGGTTTTTTAGCTAGTTCGGAAGAGGAATGGTTGACTCGATTATCGTTGTTGATAGAGTCAAAAGAATTGCGCGAACAAGTTGGTAAAGCAGGTAGAAATACTGTTGTTACAAAATACTCTGTTGAAGCAAATAAGGACAAATACTTGGATTTATTTAATCAATTATTAACGAAGTAAAATGGAATTAGTATTCGCTACAGCCAACCAAAACAAAGCAAAGGAAATCCAAACGCTGATTCCTCCTTTTATTAAAATTAAAAGTTTGAATGATATAAATTGTTTAGAGGATATTCCTGAAACACAAACTACTATAGAAGGTAATGCTTCTCAAAAAGCGTTTTATGTGTTTGAAAAATACAAAGTTAATTGCTTTGCCGATGATACTGGATTAGAAGTAGAGGCATTGAATGGCCGTCCAGGTGTTTTGTCTGCGCGCTACGCTGGCGAAATGAAAGATGCAAATGCTAATATGGACAAAATTTTACTTGAATTAAAAGGGGTAGAAAATAGAAAGGCTCGATTTAAGACAGTAATTTCTTTAGTTATTGATGGTGAAGAGCATTTGTTTGAAGGGATTGTGGATGGCGAAATTTTAACTGAAAAAAGAGGTAAAGATGGGTTTGGATACGATCCCCTTTTTATGCCAAATGGATATAATAAATCTTTTGCCGAAATGGATCTATCAGAGAAAAATAAAATATCACATAGAGCAAGAGCTACTTATAAACTCTTAGAATATTTAAAACAAATTAAACCAGCATAGGATTTCGCTTCGCTTATTTGATTCAATTCCCCGTTTTCTATAATTTGAAATGCTTGATATCCTTTACTCCAAAAAAAGTTAAATACATCTTTAGAACTTACATTTTGTTTATTTAAATGTTGATCAAGAATTTCGATTAATACTTCTGGTTTGTGTTTTTCTAAAACAGCAGTCATGCCTTGCAAAACATTAAATTCAGCCCCTTCCACGTCAATTTTTATTAAATCAATAGCTGTAATCGAATTTTCATCGCAAAAACTGTCAAGGGTTTCAGCAATTACTTGTTCTGTTTCACCCGATAGATGTTCATGTTGATTTATACTCGACATACCCCAATTTTCATCATTACCAACATTGATTTGAATTGTATTATGTTGATTTGAAATTGCTTTTTTGAATGTCTCAATGTTTTTGAATTTATTTAGACTTATATTTTCATTTAGGCGGTTAAATGTTTTCGAAACGGGTTCAAATGCATACACTTTTCCATTGTTTTGGCTTACGTTTTTTGCTGCCAATAGACTGTAATAACCAACATTAGCTCCAATGTCGATCACTGTAGTTGCATTTAATGTGCGTTTTAGCCAATAGTCGGTTTCGTTTTTCTCATAAAATCCATATAAAAAAAGATTTTGTTGAACCCAGTCATTAACAGAGAGATTCATTTTTATGTTTTTTATGATACTTGTTACCAATTCATCTTTTGGATGTGATTGAAGCCAATTTTTCAGATAAGTAAAAATGAACCTTCTAACAAGTGGTATGTTTTTTAAAAAAGGATTGTTTTGGATAAGAGAAATCATGCAAAATGGTCGTTTTTATCGATAGAAACACTAAACAGGTTGCTAATATAAGCTTTTATATAGCTTTGAATTTAGTTGTAACATAATTTATTACTCAGTTTGTCGTTTCCACAGAGCAAAATATGGTTAATAAACTTGTTGAATACTTAAACCAACTTGCCTAATAACACCCCTTCATAGTTTTAATTTTGTAGTTACATATTATAACAGTTAATTCTAAATGAAAATTAAAATTGGAATCATTTTCGGAGGTTTTTCTAAGGAACGCGAAATATCATTTGCTGGAGGAAGAACCGTTTACGATAATTTGAATAAATCATTGTTCGAAGCTGTGCCTGTATTTGTGGATAGCTTTGGCAATTTTGTATTGCTCAATTGGGAATTTATTTACAAAGGAAGTATTCGTGATTTTTATCCTCCTGTAGAATTTATTCCTGAAAAAGAGGGTGCATTTCAAGTTTATGCTGAACAGACAGGTGAAGTTGATGTAGATAAGCAACTTAAAATGATTCAAAAAATCGGCAAAAAAATAAATGCCAATGAACTAAATACTTACTTTGATTTTGCTTTTTTGTGTTTGCATGGACCATTTGGTGAGGATGGAAAAATTCAAGGTCTTTTCGAATATTTAGGAATTCCTTATTCTGGTTCAGGAATATTACCTTCTGCTATTGGAATCGATAAAAGTGTTCAGAAACGAATGATGGTTAATGCAGGATTTAACAGTCCTAAATTTATAACCATTAATAGAGCCGATTACATTAATGGAAATTGTAAAGGTGTTTTTGAAAAAGCAAAAAAAGAAATAGGATTGCCGCTAGTTATAAAACCTGCAAATCAAGGTTCATCTATTGGAATTACTATTTTGCATAAGGAAGATGACTATTCTTTTATGGAGGCTATCGAGAAAGCCTTCTTTACAAAATGGATTGATGCTTCCGAATGGAAGTCAATGAATCCTGATTCTAAAAATGCTTTTGTTCGTGTGCTTGCTGATATTCGTGAAGGGATTGGAATGCCTCTTATTGTCAATAAAACAATTGTGTATCATCCTCACGATTTGATTGTATACTTGGATAAGTTGTTTCTGACAGAAAAAGAGGGTATTGTTCTTGAAGCCATTGATGGTGAAACGACTGTTTTGATTGAAGGATTTATTGAAGGAAAAGAGTTTTCGTGTATTGTTGCTCAAGATGAAAATGGTCAAGCAATTGCATTGCCTCCAACCGAAATTAGAAAAGGAAAAGAATTGTTCGATTACCGTTCTAAGTACTTGCCTGGATTATCACGAAAAATCACTCCCATCGATTTGCCAAATGAGCAAATTCAAGTAATCAGAAAAGAATGTGAGAAATTATTTTATGCATTAAATTTTGATGTATATGCGCGCATTGATGGTTTTTTATCGACTGATGGAAAAATATTCTTGAATGACCCGAATACTACTTCTGGAATGATGCCTTCATCCTTCTTCTTTCATCAAGCAGCAGAAATAGGCTTAAACCCATCACAATTTTTAACTTACATTATTCGGACCTCATTAGCTCAACGGATAAAAGCGAATGCGCAGGCACTTGTTTTTAATAATCTGTTGAATAAATTGGATACGCTCATTAAAATGATCTAGTCAGCAACAACCAATAAAGTAAAGTGGCTGTAATACTTGGTGGATACTCGTCCGAACGACATATTTCTGTTGAAAGTGGTAGGAATATTTATGAAAAACTAGCTTCTTCAGCTAAATATGAACCAATTCCTGTGTTTTTAACAGGTAGTAACGAAGAACATATTTTATATCAAATTCCAATCAATATTTTATTGAAAGATAATGCGGATGATATAAAAGATAAAATTGATCATTATAAAATTCATGATTTAGTAAAACAAATCATAACTGAAACCTCTTCTATTTCATCGAAGTATGTTAGTGCCGATAATTTAGCAAAACCAAAGCGTTTAACCTATGAAGATTTAGCGAAAGAGGTTGATGCAGTATTTATTGCATTGCATGGTCGACCAGGTGAAGATGGAGCAGTACAAGCAAACTTAGAACGAGTTGGTTTCCATATAATGGTTCGGGAGTTGAAAGTTCTCAAATTACGATTGATAAGTATCGTACCAATGAAATTTTAAAACAAAATGGATTTTTAGTTGCAGAACATATGCTTGTTACGGAAGATGCTTGGATGAAAGATAAGTCAGGAGTTTTAAATACAATTAAAGAAAATATCAAGTATCCGTTTATAGCCAAACCTGTTGATGATGGATGCTCCTCTGCAGTTAAGAAAATTAAAACAGCAGAAGAATTTGATGCGTTTGCAACATTGATTTTTAGAAAAAACGAATTCTTTGACGAAGCATCAGCCAATTTATTGCACATTAAAGAAAAAGAAGAGTTTCCTCAAAAGCAGGTAATTTTGGTGGAAGAGCTAATTAGTAAGCGTGATGCAAAACACTTTTTAGAAATAACTGGAGGCATGCTTACAACGTATGATGCTTCTGGAAATGTTTCTTATGAAGTATTTGAAGCATCAGAAGCATTGAGTGAAGGTGAAGTATTATCATTGGAAGAAAAATTTCTTGCAGGGCAAGGACAGAATATTACACCCGCTCGTTATGCTGTAGATTCAATTGAACGTCAAAAAATTTCGGATAAAGTAAAACAAACCTTAGGTGCAGCAGCAAAGGTGTTGTTGGTAAATGGATATTGTAGAATAGACGCTTTTGTTCGTATTTACGATGCGAATAGAGTAGAAGTAATCTTTATTGAAGTAAACTCATTGCCAGGAATGACACCTGCAACTTGTATCTTCCATCAAACTGCAATCAATGGTTATAAACCATATGATTTTATTGATCGTATCTTAGACTTTGGATTTAAAAGAGAGATAGAGTAGCTGTTTAAGCTGCTCTATCTAGGATACTCTACACGAACATGGTAAATGTTCATCAATTTCTTTTTGAATATTTTCTTTAGCGTATTAATGTCTTTAAAGGTGATATCAGCATTTACAAATTGTTCTTGTTCAATTTGTTTGTTGATAATCATCTCAACTAAATTATCGATTGCTTCTGCATCATACTTTTTTAAACTTCTGGATGCAGCTTCTACTGAATCGGCCATCATTAATACAGCAGTTTCTTTTGAAAATGGAATTGGGCCAGGGTAATGAAACTTAGATTCGTCAATTTTTTCTTCAGGAAAAGCATTCTGAAACGAACGGTAAAAGTAGGCTGTAATACTTGTCCCATGATGTGTTCTAATGAAATCAATAATTTGCTCAGGTAATTTATTTTTCTTTGCTATTTCAACTCCTTTTATAACATGGTCAATGATGATTGAAGCACTTTCGTCAAAGTTTAAATCTTCGTGCGGATTAATACCATGTGCTTGGTTTTCGATAAAGTACATGGGCATGTCCATCTTTCCAATATCATGATAAAGTGCTCCTGTTCGAACTAATAAAGCATTCCCGCCAATTGTATAAATAGCTTCTTCAGCTAAATTAGCTACTTGTAATGAATGTTGAAATGTTCCGGGTGCTCTTGATGCTAGTTCGCGTAATAATTTACCATTTGTATCAGAAAGCTCTAATAAGGATACATCCGAAATGAAGCCAAACAACTTTTCAAAAATAAAAATCAATGGATAAGAGAACAATGTAAGTAAAGCACTAATACCAAACCAAGCAAAATCGTATCCTGAAATAACATCAATTCCACCTTCTTGGATGATTGTTATTCCTATGTATGAAATGCTATAGGTGAAAAAGATAATAATGGATGACAAGAATATTTGTGATCGATTGCGCATATTCACAATGCTAAAGATGGCAACCATTCCTCCAAGTAGCTGAATAAATGCAAATTCAAATCTGTTAGGAGCAATAAACGAAATAATTAAAACTGTTACTAAATGCACAAATAAAGCTATTCGAGTATCGTAAAAAGCACGAATAATAACAGGTAGAATACAAAATGGTAATAGATAAATACTGAATGCTTGCGAGTTGATTGCAATATCAGCCATCAATACTTGTAGACTGATAAGTATTAAAATGAATGTAATCTTAGTATTATCTAAGAATATATCATTTCTAAAAAACAAAAGAAATACAGTAAGAACAGATAAGCACAAGGTTACGATTACAATTTGTCCTAATAGAATAAAGTAGTAATTGCTGGAATCTCCAGCTTGTTGCTCGTACTCATCTTTTAGTGATTGAATAATTTGAAATTTAATAGGATCTAAAATTTCTCCTTTAGAGATAATGCGTTGATTTTTAAGAATAATATCTCTGGAAGGAGCTATCTCGTTTAGGGTTTGCTGAAGTACTTTGTCAGTTGTTGCTTTATCATAAAAGATGCTATGTGAAATAGCATTTTCTAAATAAGGACGGACAAATTCCACTGAAATACTATTCTTGTTTTTTTGAAGTTCAGCTTGTATAAAATTATAAGCCGTTTTTACAGTGTAAAAATCCTTTAATTCATATTCTTCTGCAACATTATTGTTTAAAATGTAAATTGAAAAATCACTTGGTTTGTTTTCAATAATAGGATTGTTTTCAATAATACCTTTTAAATAAAGACTATCAAGAATATGGTTGGCTATAGTTAAGCTATTCTCTTTTAGTTTGTTGTTTTTTAAGGTCCAATTATTATCAAAATCTTTTGCTAGAACATCCTTTTTCTTTTTTATCTCTACTTTATTTATTCGAAAATAGGGTTTAGCAGTCTTTATCGCTTCAATTTTTTCAGTCGATAATTCCTCTTTTGTTTTTTTTATAGAAAAATCGAAGGGTGCAATTAAATCCTCATGATGCCAAGGTTTGCCTTTTAAATTTTGAAATTCGTATTTGAATTTACCTTGTTTTGGGAATATGTATACAATAAATCCTATTGCTAAAACAAATAAGACTCCTTTATAGATTTCAGGATGACTATGACGAATGAATGATATTACTTTTTTCACAGATAGTATAGAATATAAGCGAAAATAGGAATATTTACCAACTGTTAGCTGGGTTATGATTCTCAGTTGTTCACAGTTTTATTCACATTTTTTTAATAAAAAAGCACAAAAATCAGCTAATAATATGGCGAATAACGTTAAATTTGAACTCAATTAAATAAACCAAGAATTATTTTAAATCAACAAATAAATTATGAAAGAAGTATACATTATTTCGGCAGTTCGTACACCATTGGGAAGTTTTGGTGGAGCATTAGCAGGTGTTTCTGCTACTAAATTAGGTGCAGCAGCTATAAAAGGTGCATTGGCGAAAGCTGGTGTTGATGGAAAAGAAGTACAAGAAGTTTATATGGGAAGTGTTTTACAAGCAAATTTAGGCCAAGCACCAGCTCGTCAGGCTTCAATGTTTGCAGGTTTGCCAAATACAGTGCAGTGTACTACAATTAATAAAGTTTGTGCTTCAGGTATGAAAGCAATTATGATAGGAGCTCAAAGCATTATGTGTGGTGATGCTGATGTTGTTGTTGCTGGTGGCATGGAAAATATGAGTCAAGTTCCTTTTTATTCCGAAAACATGCGTTGGGGGAATAAATACGGAAACGTTACAATGATTGATGGTTTGGCAAAGGATGGTTTGACTGATGTTTACCATAACTACCCAATGGGAAATGCTGCAGACTTATGTGCTAAAGAATGTAATATTTCTCGTGAAGAACAAGATGCGTTTGCAATTGAATCGTATAAGCGTTCTCAAGCTGCATGGGCTGCTGGTAAATTCAACGATGAAATTGTGCCAGTTGAAATTCCACAACGCAAAGGCGATCCAATTTTAATGAAAGAAGACGAAGAATATAAGAATGTTCGTTTTGATAAAATCCCTGAATTAAAAGGCGCTTTTTCTAAAGAAGGTACAGCTACAGCAGCAAACTCTTCAACAATGAATGATGGTGCAGCAGCAGTTGTATTGATGAGCAAAGAAAAAGCTGAAAAATTAGGTGTAAAACCAATTGCTATTTTAAAAGGTTATGCCGATGCAGAACACGCACCAGAATGGTTTACTACTGCTCCTTCTTTGGCGGTTCCAAAAGCTGTTGCAAAAGCTGGTTTAACAATGGGCGATATTAACTATTATGAGTTAAATGAGGCATTCTCAACGGTTGGAATTGTGAACATGCAAAAAATGAAATTAGATGCTAGTAAAGTGAATGTAAATGGTGGTGCGGTTTCTTTAGGCCATCCTTTGGGTTGTTCTGGTGCTCGTATCATTGTTACATTGATTCATGTATTGCAACAAAATAATGCAAAATACGGTGCTGCTGGTATTTGCAATGGTGGTGGCGGTGCTAGTGCTGTTGTGGTAGAAAAGATCTAAGTAATGCAATTTAGATGTGAGCACTCATTTGCTCACATCTAAATTCTTTCTTTTTCCTATAAAACCTGACCTCAAAAATGTTCGGAATTTGTAATTTAAGTGTTGTTCCCTGTAGAAGAGAGCCGTCTGACAAAAGTGAGATGGTTACTCAATTATTGTTTGGCGAAACATTTGAAATTATTGAAATTCAAGGAAATTGGGTACATATTAAAATTGCATTTGATGATTACAATTGCTGGATTGATAAAAAGCAGTATCTCCCTATAGAACAACATACGTTCGATATTATAAATTCAACTGAAGCATACCACTGTAATGAATTAATACAAGTTGTTACAGATTTAAAAAGTAAACAGCTTTTTCCTATAACAATAGGTAGTAACTTGCCAAATTTTGATAACGCTGAATGTGCCGTTGAAAACACTACTTTTAATTACGATGGTGCATTCGTTAATGGATACCTTCCATTTACAAAAAGTGGAATTGTTGATTCGGCCATGTTGTTTTTAAATGCACCTTATTTATGGGGCGGAAAAACGCCATTTGGCATTGATTGTAGTGGTTTTACACAAACCGTTTATAAATTAAATGGTATCAAATTACTTCGCGATGCTTATCAGCAAGCTGAACAAGGTGAAACCTTAAGTTTTGTTGAGGAAGCAGAAGCAGGTGATTTAGCTTTTTTTGATAATGAGGAAGGACGAATTGTGCATGTAGGAATTGTTTTAGACAATAATAAAATTATTCATGCTTCCGGAAAAGTTCGCATTGATGGGTTTGATCATCATGGAATATTTAACAACGAGAAAAGAGATTACTCCCACAAATTACGTTTACTAAAACGAATTGTTTAACTTATTTGAAAATTGGTAATCGTTGCTGATTGTAATCAGCATTAAAGCTATTAATAGCCAATACCCTCCAACGTTTTGCTGCTTCTGCATTTAAGATATCTAATACAGGATACTCGTCTTTTAAGACCACAGCATCGTTGCTGTCAATTGCCGATTTTGATATAAAATCAGGATTAGGCTTTACAGTATTTAATGATGCATAAAACAATAAATTACGCTGGTTAGGATCGGGATCTGTTGGAAGAATTTCCACATTAAATCCTGCAGCAATAAATGTTTTATAAATAGAACGCATTGATTTTCCAATACTGCCTTCTAAGTATCCTAAACTGTTTACAAATACATTTCCTGTTGGAGTAAGTAATTGTTTCGTTTCCTCTAATGATTCCATTGTAAAAACATGATTCGGAGGATCTTCACCCTTAAACGTATCAAAAATAATCAGGTCGTATTTTTTGTTACATGTTTTAATGTAGTGGCGTGCATCGTCTACAGTAATATTTACTTTGTCGCTCAATTGAAAATAGGTTTTAGCTACATATGCTATTCGCTTATCGAGTTCACACACATCAACATTAAATCCTTTTGCCGATAGTGTTTTTGCAATACTGCCACCGCCTAATCCTAGCAATAATATGTTTGATTTTTTGGGCAAAGAGTCTGCAAATTCTCCTATTTTGTATACATACGTAAAGTATTTTTCTTCATGATTATTTTCATCTGCATAGGGATCGTACATGGTTTGTGAGATACGATTTACAAATAACCATCTACTTGTTCCAATAATCGCAGTGTCCTTGTAACGAGGATAATCCAATACCATTACTTGTCCCAATAATCCTTCGGTATTGTAAACAACTTTTATGTTTGAGGACGTTTTATTAAATGAAGAAGCTGAAAAAGCCCATGCACAAAGCAAAAAAAAACCTATTCCTTTTGAAATTTGTTTGTGTTTTAGAATAATAATTGCGGGTATCAAGCCAAGTATTATCCCAGTAGCGATTGATGGAAGGGTTAACCCGAATGTGGGTATAATCCAAAAACCAAATGCGAATGTTGCAATAATTCCACCAACGGTTGAAACAGCATAAATAGCACCTGCTGCTTTACCTGATTGTTCAATATCAGTAGTAATAGCACGAATAATTAGTGGAGATACCATTCCCATCATGAATACAGGTGGGAACAAAATACAAGTCGCAGAGGCAATTACAGAAGGAATCAGGCTATGTGATCCAACTAACCATAGAATCATTTTTGAGCTAAATGGCATTAATACCGTAAAGGTTGCTGCTGCAAGCAAAACATAAAATAGCGACAATGGATTTTTACTTTTATAGGATAAAATGCCTCCCATAAAATACCCTGCAGCTAATCCACCTAATGTGATTGCTAATACCGTTGCCCATACGTATAAGGATGAGCCAAAGTATGGAGCTAACATTTTTGCGCCTAAAAGTTCTGCAGCCATTACAGAGCCTCCTTCAATGAAGGAAAGTAAAAAATAAAGTTTTCTGTTTTTAAGAATCGACATAGCTTATTTTGAAGCTCTAAATATAGCTAAGATTTTTGAATTGATTGTTATTCAATAGGTGTAGTTGAGAATATAATTGTTAAAACGCCCGTTGCATTTAATTTTTCATCTATTGGTTTTATAAGTGTTGTTTTTTTGAATTTTCCTCTTATTGTTTTGTGTAATAAGGCCGACTTCCATTTTTTTTGTGTTAATTGTTTCATTGCATTATTCACTTTGTAATGCACCAAATCAACTACATAATTTTTTGATTTCGAATCATAAACAGCTATTGTGTTTCCAATTTTTTGCATTGGCGTTAAATCGAGGTATTTTACATTTCCTTTTTTATCAACAAAAATTAACAGTTTTACCGTATCGCTTTCGCGTTCTAATAAATCTATTTTTTGTGTAATGGAGTTCGAATAAAAATAGGACGTATAATCAAAGTTTGGGGCCTTTTGATTATTAACAGTTGGGTAGGGAGCGGATATTCGACCATTTGTAATTGCTTTGTTCGTGTTTACAAAATCGGAATAGCTAACATTTTTTACATTTTCTTTTTCTTTGTCAACAGTGTACTTATAAAAAATATTTCAGCTTTTATATAAACACTATCCTTTGCTTTACCAATTTTAATGGTACCGTGTTTTGGCAAGGAATCGGTTTGGCTAATGCTTAGTAAAGGCAACAAAGTGAATACCAATAAAAGAAAAGCACTACGTTTTAATTGTAGTACTTTCCATAAATAAAATTGTATAATAGTTGAGTAGAACAAATCTCAGAATTAAATTTCGAAAAAAGCTTTCATTTCATCTGCATTGGCAAATTTTTGTTGAACAGCATGCATTTTAATATCAGTTGTGCCAACTCCATTTTTGAAGTTGTTAAAATCTTCTGGCTTTAGATAATATAGCTTTCCTTGTTCCACTGTCCACAAGATATTTTTTGCTTTTGGATCAAATGAAAACTTTACTACTGGGTTGCGTGAATAGGTGAACATTGCATTTAAGCCCTTTTCAACTAAAAAGACATCGTAAATTTCTAATTTTTTCTCGGCATCATTATTCAGTTTTGCAGTGCAAACAACGCCTGTAGGGTAAGCATGGGGATTGTCACAATTGTAAACACCAAAATTATTGATAGCAAATACACGTTTTACTTTTTGCTCCGTATCCATTGATTTAAATGCTTCATCTTGAGCAGCTCTCCATTTTCGTTCCTTTTCCTCTAGATCTTTCTGATAGGCAGCAACCTTAGCCAGATACTCGGCCTCTATTTTTTTCTCTTCCGCTTGTCTTTTTTCAAGAATAGTTTCATACTTATCAAATTTTTCTTGAAATGTTTTCATCGCTGTTTCGTGGTTCTTACCTTCAAAAACTGGATAAACAACCAAATCGTATTTCTTACTGCCTTTTTGTAATGTCAATAAATAGTTTACATCCTTTTTTGTTCCTGATTTTATGGTTGCGGCATCCCAGGTAATATCATACATATTTGTGGTGAAGCTTTTGTTTTCATCTCCCACTTCAAATAAAACACCTTTGTAAACAGCTAATTCGGGGAATTCTTTCGGATTAACATCAATATTAAATGTAAATTTTGATGCATTTACCTTCGCTGGTTTTTTGGGTTCAGAAGGAACTTTTGGCAATGCCGCTATCTTTTCTTCTTTTACAATTTTTGCATCTTCCTTTTTAGTTTCAATTGATTTATATTCAGGTGTTTCATTAAATTTTACAGGGACATCATTATTGAAATTTTCAGTTGAAGTAGCTTGTTTCACAATTCTATCTTTTCCCAAACAAGCCCAGTTGTTTTGGACGGTATCCAGTAAATATAAATTGTGTTTTGGATTTGGATCATTTGAGGCCATTTCAATGTTTATGGATTTATCTTTTGCCATTCCAACTTCTTTTCCATTCTGATAAGCGATTATTTCCAGCATTCCTGCAGATTCAAAATGATAACGTGTTCCAGCACTGTCGTATGTCATGGGGATACCTGCAACAAATACATCAACCATATCGTGAAATTCGCGGTAACGGATTTCTACTTCGCCTTTAATTACAATTCCGTTTTGATCTACAAAAGCATTTTTAGGAACGGTAAATGTTGAACCTGTTTTAAATTCAAATGTTCCACCATTTTCTGCCATTACCATATAGGTAGTATATGGAACATCTAGTCCTTCAATTGGTGGAGCTATGCAAGGTTTAGCTTCTTCTGTTTTATAAAAGTTTTCGAGTGCTATACTATCATTAACAGTTGTATTTGATGTTGTTGGGTTTACATCGTTTTTTGTTGAGCAAAACTGCTGTGGTAACAATCGCTACAGTTGCAACAACAATGCTTGATAAGAACCACGGTTTTTTAATAAGTGGTTTACTCACTTTTACATTGGCTTTTAAAATCGAATCGAAATTCTTGCGCTTGGCAATTTCGTCTGCGCTAACTTCTGGTCGATTTAAATTTATTTTACGATTCATTTGAGTAATATATTATCAATGTTTAATTCTAATTTATTGTTTTTTTTAGCTTTTCTAAAATGCGATATGTCTTTACTTTCGCATTATTTTCTGTTATTTCTAATATTTCAGCAATTTCTTTAAATGCTCTTTTTTCGAAAAAGCGCATTTCAATTAGTTTTAATTCATCTTCTGCAAATTTGAGATGATGCCTACAATTTTATCATGGTACTCATCGATTTTACTTTCCTGTATTTCTTCAATGATTCCATAGATATTAACTGAATCAATGTTTACAGTTCGTTGAGCTTTTTGTGCCCTAAAAACATCGACAACCTCATTGGATGCTATTCGGTATAGCCAAGAAGAAAATGGTACACCTTTAAATTCATATTTCGATAATTTTTCCAATGCTTTCACAAATACTTGTTGTGTTGAATCGAATGCTTGTTCTTTATCGTCTAATCGTTGATAAATGAATCGGAATATCTGTTCATAGTATTTGTCATAAAGTACAGCAAATTTTGCAGCATCTTGCTTCGCAGCCTCTACCAATGCTTGCTCATTTGATATATCGGTAGTTGTTGCGTGATATTTTGATGTTTGTAGCATATGCAAATTTTACTGAGTTTTATTCTATAACGTAAAGTTCTAAAAAAGATACAGACTATCTAAGATTAAATTTGATAGGCAGCATATATTTAACTTTTACAGCTTTCCCCTTTTGTTTAGCCGGAATCCAATCTGGCATTAGCAGAATTACACGTAAAGCCTCCAAATCACATTCAGAACAGTAGCGTGCCCCTCTTAAGATTTTTGCATCGGATAGTTTGCCGTCAGGATTTATAACGAAGGAGATATAAACTTTTCCTGTTATACCATTATTTTTGGCGCTATCGGGGTATATTATATTACTACTTAGAAAGGTTAATAGTGCTTGATTTCCTCCCGGAAATTGTGGTAGTTCATCCAAATCTGCATAATCAACCGAGTCAAATGAGGTTTCAATTGAATCTACTTTTTTGATTTTAATGGTTCCATTTTTTTTTGTTTGTCCGAATGAATGAAATTGATAGGAGCAAAAGAAGAAGGAGTAGTTTTTCCATGTCTAGCTTATTGTAATAACGTAAATGTAGCAAAAAGATATAGGTTAATATTTTATGATTATTAAAACACTAAACTCCCTTTTTTATTACATTTACAGTCTAAATTTTATATCATGTCTAAAGCAAACGACCCATCATTAAAATCTTGGATAGAAGTAGAGTTGAATAGCGATTTTCCAATTCAAAATTTACCTTTTGGTATTTTTAAAACACAAAGTTCGAGTCCTAGAGTTGGCGTTGCTATTGGCGATCAAGTATTGGACTTAGCAATATTAAATAAGTTAGGCTATTTAGATGATTTGAAAATTGATAATGCAATATTTACAAATCAGTTTCTGAATGATTTTATCGCATTGGGTAAGCAAACAACCAATGCTGTTCGTGAACGTATCTCTCATTTATTAAATAGTAATACAGCCGATTTACGGGATAATAAAGAAGCTAGAGCTAAAGTGTTGCAATACATCAGTAATGTTCAAATGCAAATGCCTGTTAGGGTAGGCGATTATACTGACTTTTACTCTAGTATTGATCATGCAACAAATGTTGGAACAATGTTCCGCGATCCAAATAATGCTTTATTGCCGAATTGGAAGCATTTACCTGTAGGTTATCATGGTCGTGCATCTTCAATTACAATATCTGGAACAAATTTTCATCGTCCGAAAGGACAAACAAAACCTTCTGAAACAGAACCTCCTGTTTATGGACCTTGTAAACTATTGGATTTCGAATTAGAAACAGCATTTATAATTGGTAAAGGAACGCAGCTTGGTGAATCAATTTCAACAGAAAATGCTGATGACCATATTTTTGGTATGGTATTGTTTAATGATTGGAGTGCTCGTGATATTCAAACATGGGAATACGTTCCATTAGGGCCCTTTTTAGCTAAGAATTTTGCATCAACTGTTTCTCCTTGGGTAGTATCATTAGAAGCATTGGAACCATTTAGAGTACCAGGTTATAAGCAAGATCCGAAAGTATTGCCTTATTTAGAATACACTGGAGAAAAGAATATTGACATCACACTTGATGTATTTATTCAACCTGAAAATGCAGAAGAAACGATTGTTTCTCATTCGAATTATAAGTTTATGTATTGGACAATGGAGCAACAGCTTGCTCATCATACAGTAAATGGATGTAATATGAATGTTGGTGATATGTTGGCTTCGGGGACAATTAGCGGACCAACACCTGATTCATTTGGTTCAATGTTAGAAATTACTTGGAGAGGTACCAAGCCTGTAAAAATGAGCGATGGTACTGAACGTAAATTTATAAACGATAATGATTCAGTTATTATTAGAGGATACTGCAAGAAAGATGGGCTGAGAATTGGTTTTGGAGAGAGTAGAGCAAAGGCATTGCCAGCTTTATAATTCTTTTGACATTAAATAGTGCTGAATTAAATCCCATAATAAAAAGGTTTTTTCTTTAACAGTATAACCACATTTTTTATAAAAATCGACAGCATTTTCACGTGCTTGCAAAATCATGGTCTTGGTACCATGATTTTTAGCTTTAAACTCCATGTAATTAATTAGTAAACGTCCAATACCAAGACCTTGTGCTTCATCGATTACGCCCATGAATCTTAATTGAGCCTCGGATGCAGAATTGTATTGAAGTCTGCAAACACCCAATACCTCATTGTTTTCATTTATAGCCATTGCGTGAATACTTTCTGCTTCATGGTTATCTTTTTCTGAGCCAATAGGTTGGTTCCATGGCTTTCTGAGTGTATTATACCTAACTAAATAATAAGCCTCAAACTCTTAGGAGATTGAGGCTCAATAATTTTTATTTTTTGATTTAACAAAAGTTAGAATTTAGAACGTGTTCTTCGTTTGCTAGGTACTTTATAGTTTACAGTAACATTTAAAAACATGTAAGCATCCTTATCTTTTTTATCCCCACGTTGTTGTCCTGCAGCAGTTTGTTTTAATGAAACTGAATTTCCTCCAAACTCTTCAGGGTATCCATATAGTGAAGGGTCTGCAAGTGCAGCAGCTGCTTCTCCTTTCGCAAGGAAAATAGCATTATTATCATAATATACACCACTAACATCATCAATGTAGTCAGTGAAGGTTTTACGAATTCCTAATTCTAAACCTACTGCCCATTCTTTATTGATTGCATATTTACCTCCAATTCCATAAGGAATACAGATGCTTACTCTTGAATATTTTTTAGGCCCACCAGCTAATCCTTGTCCTTCAGTTCCTAATGGCTGCAAATTAACCCAATTACCTCTGTATTTTGCTTGCGGATTGTAATAGAAACCACCTATACCTACAAAAATGTAGCCTTGATAATCATAGCTTTTCATCCCTTTTGCATTTTTTATTTTATATATGTGACCTGATTGTTCTTTTGTAAAATAAAACTCTCCTTGAACGGATAGTTCAAAGGTATGTGAGCGGAAACTCAAATTTCTATTGTTACGAAGAAAAGGCTCTTTTGTAAGTTTATCATTTCCGCTAAGCAAGAGGTAGTGTAAACCTCCTTTAACAGCCCATCTTTTCGCAAATTTGTAACGCATTCCCAAAGCAAAAGAAGGACGGGTTGCTGTAAATTCTAAATCCTTTACAAAATTTGTCCCTATTTGGTTGGCACCACCTAATTCACCTAAAAAATTACTAGCTCCAATACCTATAATGTACTCTTTTCGAGGTTTATTGCGTTTGTTTGCAAACTTACTATTTGTTCTAATTCCTTTACGCTTGCCGCCTTTGTATTGAGCAGTTGCCATAAATGGTAATACTAAGAGTAAGAGTAGTATAATTCGTTTTTGCATGTGTTTCTTATGCTGTAATTTTAGCAAAAATATAAAAAAAATACGTATAAATCAAAGAATAGGCTAATCTTATGAAAAACAATATGTTAGTAACGTTTACTTAACTTTAAATACGGCAGTCTTCACACGTTTGGTTAGTCCTTCAAATTCGGTAGTTCGTTCTTCTAAAATTAACGATTGGCTTTCTTTTTCATCAAAAACATTTTGTACCGATTTTATAATGCCAGCAGGAATATCTTTTTCAATAAATAGCTTCATTAGTTCATCTGATTGATATTTCAATATAATCTGGTTCAGAAGAGATTCAAGTTCTGTTCTGTTTTTAACGCGATTTGTATTGGTGGAGTATTTTTCATTGCTAATAATGTCTAGAATATTCAGTGTTTCGCAGAGTAATTTAAATTGTTTATTGTTACCAATCGCCAAAACAATTTTTTTATGATCGGCAGTATCAAAGATTTCACCATAAGGTGCAATGTTGGGATGTTTTGATCCAATCGCTTTTGGATTATATCCAGCAGTTAGCCAATTGCTAGCTTGATTAGCTAATGACGCGATAGCAGAATCGTATAGTGATACCGTAACCATTGAGCCTTCACCTGTTTTTTGCTTTTTTAGCAACGCAACTAGAATCCCTTCTTTTAATTGGTGTGCAGCTAAAATATCTATCAATGCAACAGGCATTTTTAGTGGATTGGAGTTTTCTTCTCCATTCATATGCATAAAGCCAGTTTCTGCTTGTAAAACTAAATCATATGCTGTGCGTTTACTATCTGTTCCAAATCCAGTTAGATGGGCATATATGATACGAGGGTTCAATGTTTTAATAGTATCATAATCAAATCCAAGCTTTTTGTCATCACCTGGTTTGTAATTTGAAACTACGATATCAGCATTTTTGATTGCATCGTATGCAATTTGTTTATCAATTTCACTTGTAAAGTCAAGAAAAACACTCTTCTTTTTAAAATTAACAGAAGCATAATAGGCAGAATAATTTTTATTTTTATCCTCCGATGTCAGTTTCCAACTTCTTGTTACATCCCCATCGGTTAGCTTGTTTTCGATCTTCAAAACGGTTGCACCCAATTCGGAAAAAAACATTCCAACTGCAGGACCAGCTAATACATTTGCTAGTTCTACAACTTTTAAATCTTCGAAAAAATCATTCATTGTTCTAAATTTTAATCAAAGTTAATTTTTTATGCTTAAAAGATGGTTTCAGTTGTCTTTATTTAATATGTTTACAATATGATTTCAGAAATTAATCGTACGAAGATTAAAACGATGCGCTTAATGCTTCTCTTTAGCATTATTTTGATGTGTATTAAATTTGTTGCATACATTATCACGCATTCGAATGCAATTTTAACAGATGCATTAGAAAGTATAATCAATGTTGTTGCAGGTGGTTTTGCATTGTTTAGCATTTACTATGCATCATTGCCTAAAGATGAAAATCATCCATACGGGCATGGCAAAATTGAATTTTTGTCGGTTGGTATTGAAGGGGGATTGATTTTGATTGCAGGTGGGGCAATTATTCTAAAATCAATAATGGCATTTTTCCATCCTACTCAGGTTAATTCTTTGGATATAGGACTTTCTATTTCGGTATTTGCAGGCTTGTGTAATTTTTTTATGGGAACGTATCTTAAGAAAATAGGCAAGCAGCACAATTCCGCACTAATGATTGCAGATGGGAAGCATTTGTTGAGTGATACAGTATCGAGTATTGGATTGGTTGTTGGATTAGTAGTGATTTATTTCACAAAATTATATTGGTTAGATAATGTAGTTGCAATATTATTTGGAGTTTTTATTTTTCATACTGGGTATAAGCTTTTAAAAGAGTCAGTTAATAATTTACTTGATGAAGCCGATTACGTTCAATTGGATAAAGTAATAAAAATATTGAATGACAATAGAAGAGAAAAATGGATTGACATGCATAATTTACGTGTGTTGAAATATGGTGCTCATTTGCATATTGACGCACACATAACATTGCCTTGGTACGATAAATTAGAAGATTCACATGAAGAAGTTACTGCCGTTGAAAATCTTATTACAGAAAAGCTAGAAGGGGAGGTTGAATTTTTTATTCATGCAGATCCTTGCCTACCAAGTTCTTGCCCAATTTGTCCTATTAAAGATTGTGCTTTCAGAAAAGCAGCGCATGTCAAACGATTAGATTGGACACTAGAGAACTTACTTCCCGATAAAAAACATGTTTTAAACTAAGCTTCGTTTATTTTTCTGATCAAATAGTTTTGTCCTACAAAAACACCACAAGTTCTGATAGCTCCAACAGTTACGCCTAATACTCCGTGCATGTTTAAATTTTGTCCTGTAAAGAACAGATTCGGTATCTTGGTTGTTGGCGAAATAAATGTTTTGAGAGGATCGCGATAGTCTTTTGCAATACCGTACAAACCTCCATCTTTGGCTCCAATATAATCCCTATAAGTTAAAGGTGTAGATGTAGTATACGATTGAATTTTGCTTCTTAAATCAGGAAACTTTTTGATGACTTCGCCAATTACTCTTTCTGCTCTTTCAGCTTTGAAATCTTCGTATTCTTGACCTCTGCTTTCATTGTGTTTTGGAATAGTAGCAAATGTGTCTTCCCACTTTTTTACTTCATCATATTTCATGTAACTTAAAATTGTCATGCTATCTGCATATTCATCCGATTTTGATGATTTCGGTACAAATAAACAGTAACCATCTGGCCATTGATCTCCTGCAACATTAATGTTTGACCATACATCGTTTCGTTTGAAATGATAGTGATTATGGTTAATGTATTTAAATGTATTTGGTTTAAGAACAATGTCAATAATGAATGCTGAAACAGAATTTTCTAGTCCTTGTAATCGGTTGCTATATGCTTTTTTTATTTTTGTGCTTTCAAGTATGTGCATTGTTGTGGCAGGGTGAATATTGCTAATGAAGTTTTTTCCTTCTATAATTTCTCCCGATTTTAATTCTACATGCGTAATCAATCCATCTTTCTCTACTATCTTCATAACTTCAGCATAGTTACGAATTTCGCCACCTAGTTCTTTTATGTTTTTAGTTAAATGTTTTTCTATTTGCGCACCTCCATTAACACATTTATAAGAACTTTGTATATAGGTGTTTACAACAAGCGCATGTACATATAAAGGAGTCTTTGATCCATCGCCAGCATAAAGTGGGTTGGAGCCTGCTAAAACATTTTGCAAGCGAGTATTTGATATTATGGATGCAATAAAATCTTTTGCATTAACATCTAAATATTTTGTTCCGATTATAGGAGCTTCATCTTCTTTTAATTGATAAAGCGGAAAGTAATCACATACTTCTTGAATTTTTTTTGCATAATTTTTTAAGTTTTCTCGTTCTTGAGGAAAATCCTTTGCCAATTGTTCTACAAAATTATCATAACCTTGAGCATGCTTGTACTCTTTATCATCTCCTTCAAATGAAATGCGATCAAATCCATCCATATCCATTTTTTGAAGGTGGAGTTTGTCCATGATATTAAAATACTTAAAGCTTTGATTTAAATTTTGTCCTTCATCCAAACCACCTAGGTAATGAATTCCTGTATCAAAAATGGCTTTATCTCTTACAAATATTTGCAAACTACCACCCAATTGACGATTTTTTTCAAGTACCAATACTTTGTATCCTTCTTTACTTAAAATGTAAGCAGATTCTAATCCTCCTAGTCCACTACCAATAATAACAACATCGTATTTAGACATATCGATTCTTTATTTTTTAATAACGTAGGTTATGTTTGACGTTAATTTTGTGTTGTCAATTTTTTGTATGGAAAAATTATTTTTCAATACAATTTCTTCAATAAAATTAGAAGAAACAAATTCTAATTTGTTTTTTGTTTTATTAAATCCAACATTCGTTGAAATGAATTCGGTGTACCGCGTTCCCCAATGCCTGTTTGCTAAACTGGAATCAGCATCTCTTAATAGGATCATTCCACCTGGGTTTAAATTATTGATACATTTAATAATTAATTTTTCCTGCTCCAATTTAGGTAAATAGTGTAAAATATCACTCATGATGAAAGCATCGCTTTTTGGTAAATCGCATGTGGTAGCATCGGCAGCGAAAAAGGATAAATTTTTAGTTTTTGCAAAACAATTATCAGCCACTGCTATTTTTTCTTCATCGTAATCGGTTCCTATCACAATTCTATCTTCACTCATGAAGCTTAACATGTATGGTAAAAAACCATAACCACAGCCAATGTCCGTAATTGTTCCCTTTTTAGGAAGCAATGATTCAAATAATTTGTAATTGTCTTCAAGCCCAACTTTTATTCGCATGTACCATTCAAGTATCGGACCTTTATAAATATAGTTTTACTTAAGCGATTGAAATAATAATCAACTGTTTCTATTTCCTTTCGCATTAAAGCATATTCCTGTTTGAAGTACTTGCTGATGTTCTTCGTTTTTTCGTTGTAATCGTTACCAAATGATTGATTGTTTGCAGCAATTCGTGGTAAATATTTTACGGTTACACTTCCATTTTTAAGAAGTGTGCTATCATCTTTCCCTTGAATAAATGCTGTTCCGTGAAATATAATTGGAACGATATCTGCATTTAATTTTTCGGCAATGTAAAATGCTCCTTTATGGAAACGACCAATTTTAGGAGTTTCGGATCGTGATCCTTCTGGAAATATTGCTAATGAATACCCATCATTGATGAGTTCTCTGATTTTATCTAGGTTCTCTTCGTATCCTGCCGACTTTGGAATAAAGCCACCCAAGCGGACAATAGGTCCCATAAATGGAGAATCCCATACCCAATCATTTACCATTAAAATTAATTTCGGGCTTAATGATTGCATCAATAAAGAGTCGATAACGGAGTGATGATTACATATAACGACTGCTGGTTTGTCAAATTTTTCATTGTGTTCATTGATGAATTTCCTGCGTACATGTGCATGAATATAAATCATTGATTTTGTATAGTAGTGTCGAATTTGATGAAATATTTTTAAACGTGTTTTTTTTGGAATCGGCAATAGTTTCACGATTACAAAGCCCATTGGGATTAATGTAAGGCAGCCAAATGTAAACCATCCAAAAGCCAAAACAGTTTGCAGTAAACTTAGTAGTGTAAATGGAACTCGTTTTTTATCAGTACGGTTAGTTATGAAAAAACGGAACAATGCAGGTTGAATGGTATTAGAGATAAGTAACACCGAGAACATTCCAATAATGGTAATCAATCCAATTGATTTAAGTGCAGGATGAGATGCAAGTATCAAAACACCAATTCCAATCATTGTTGTTATTGCTGAAATGAATATCCCTGTTTTATAAGATGCTAAGTTTTTCTTTCCGGTTTTGTATTCACTCATCATCGCATCTGTTATAAAGATGCTATAGTCGTCTCCTAAACCAAAAATGAATGTTGAAACAATAATGTTTATGATGTTGAATTTAATTCCAAATAATCCCATAATACCAAGTATACAAAGCCAACTTAATACCATTGGTACATAGGTAATTAGTGCTAGTTCAAATCTGCCATAGGAAATAATAAGCATGATTAAAACCAACAATGAAGAAATGGTTAGAATTAAATTGAAATTATTTTTTATGATTTCAACAAATCGATTGGTTAGGAATTTTTTATCAAAAACAACCAGATGTTCGTTTTCCTTGAATGCATTGAATACTTTATCCTCATTTTCTGCTGTTGTTTTGATTACAGTAACAACGGTAGTTTCGTCCTTGCCTTCAGAGATGTAATTGTCCAAAAGGGTTGATTTTAATCCACTGAATGCACTTGCATCAATTGTGCTAAAGTTCTTGTCTAATAAATTGTAGAATGGTTGAAATGCGTTTGAGTTAAATTTATAGACCGCACTTTTTTGGATTAAATCATTTTTTAGTTTGTCTTTTTTTTCTTTTGTCCAAAAGTTATTCCATTTTGTTATTCGTTTCTGTTGTTCGGTATTTGATAATAAAACGGTATTAATTGAAGAATACTTTTTTAATACTTGTTCTTTTTCTAATCGCTTCAGTATTGGTAGGTTTTTCTCATTGTTTGCAAGTGCTTCATCCAATGTTTTACCGCTAGAAACTAAATAGACGCTTTTAAGGGAGACATTGCTAATGGAATTTAGGTTCTTTTCAGCTTGTGCAAGGTCTTTGCTCATGTAGTTGAAATTCATCATATCTCCTTCAAATTCTACTTTTTGTGAAGTGAAAAGTGAAACAGCAGACAAAATTAGAATTGACCAGATTAATAATTTGTTTTTTTCAAACGGGTATGCTGCTATTTTTTCTATGATGTTTGGCTTGTGTTCTTTTTCAATTGCTTCTGCTTTTTTCTTTCGCATTAAATGTGGAAAAAGAATAAGCGTAAACAGTGCAGCACCAAGTAAAGAGAATGCTGCAAACATTCCAAAATCCTGAAGTGCTTCTGATTTTACAAATGCCAAACTTAATAATGCACCAATGGTAGTTGTACTGCCTAGTGTTAGTGGAAAAGAAAGGTCTTTTACGGTTGCTTCTGCTGAATTTAAATGCTTGAAATGGGTATAGAAATGGATGGTATAATCCATTGCAATTCCTAAAATGATAGAACCGGCACCCAATGCAATTGCTGATATTTCACCTTTATAAAGATAGAGCAGTGCTAGTGAGAAAGCACCACCAAATAATACGGGGATAAAGATTACAAAGAATACTTCTAAACGCTTAAAGAAAAAACTAATGAATAAGAATAATCCAATGATTGTGATGGATAAAGTAAGTATTACATCGCTCTTAATTTGCTTTGCGTTACCAACTGCTACTGCTAATCCACCAAAATACTCAGCATGTATAGTTGCATTTGAAATTTTGTGAATAGCAATTACACTATCAATTTTATTGAGTAGCTCCGTATTTTTTGCTGTTTCGGATGATGTTGGTTTTGGTGATATAAAAAATAAAAGGTGCTTTTTATCTTTCGTGAAAATGTAACCGTTGTCTAATTCAAAATTATCATCAAACTGTAAGCTTTGCATTCGCTTTAATGCATAGGGTGTTATTCCAATTGGATCTCGTAAAATGTTTTTCTTTAATACAACACTTGCTGGAGAAAGAAGCGTTTTATAGCTTTTCTCCATTGTTGTGTCTAGTTTTTCTGGAGTAATTAGGTTTTCTAAGGTAGCATAATCATGTTCTTCTAAAAATAGCGGAAGGTTATCGATGAATGTATTGTAAACATCATACATCACATCATCATTGACTTTATAGGTAATTTCTTTTATGAGTGAACTGTCAATGCTTTCTATTCCTTCTACTAAGCTATCGGCATACTCCATGAGTGAATAAGAGTCGGCTTCTTTTGTTGTATCGTTTTGTGAGACAGTAACAACTAGTCGGTCTAAAAATTTCGAATTCTTAAATACGTTGTTTAATCGTTCTACCTTTGCATCTGTAGGCATCATCTTCGTTATGTCTTCTTCCAGTGTGATTTTTGATGCAAAAAACACAGAAAAGGCAATCGAACATATGAATATTAAAAAGAAAAGAATTCTTCTTCTTTTTAATAAACGATAGATGGATGTAAATAGTAAATGCAATTTCTTATTTCTTGATTTATTTAGCAACAGTTTTGCTGCCAATTATTTTTAACGTAATAAATGTAATTATACCCAATAAGATAGCTAATAATATCGCAAATATGAGGCTACCAACAAGATATTCTACCAAGTGAAGCTTCATTGCTTCCCAAATTTCCTGAATCGAATTAATAGAGGAATCAAAGATGCTTTCATTGATATTTCCCTCTAAAACTAGCTGACCAGTTTTAAGGCTGCCATAAATTAAAAACGGAATCATTGGTGGAACACTAATTTGTGCTGCCAAGCCAACAATGGCTTTGTTTAATTTTAAAAAATGAGCTAGAATTAATGCACTAACAAATTGATATCCCCAAATTGGAATAATGCCCATAAATACTCCAAATGCAACACCAAGCGATTTTCGTGTAATTGATTCATTTTCATTCAGGAAATGTTTTTGTAAAAACGCTTTAATGTTTTTCCATGTAAAATTTTGTATGATAAACTTAGGTTTATACCAAAGAAAAGCAAGAAAGAACAAATAGGTGTTTAATAAACTAATTCGTGTAAAGTCTTTCCCTGGTCTGAAGTGTGTTACACGTTCATTGCCCTCTGCATAAAAAACTTTTATTGGAACAGGAACAACATTGATTCCTTTCCATGCTGCTTTTACCATTACCTCCACTTCAAATTCATACTTTGAAGTGAAATAACGTGTTCCTTTCATTTTTTCAATAGGGTAGAGGCGGTATCCTGATTGGGTATCTGGTAAATCGATATGCGTAAATAACTTAAACCAAAAATTAGAAAACTTGTTTCCAAAGGTGTTTTTCTTTGGCATGTTTTCCTGATTTAAATTTCGTGCTCCTACAATCAGTGTATCGGGTTCCTCTTCAATTTTAGCTATAAACACAGGAATATCGTCAGCATAATGCTGTCCATCACTATCGATAGTAATGGCATAACGGAATCCTTTTTCCTGAGCATATTTAATACCTGTTCTAAGTGCAATTCCTTTGCCTTTGTTTGGTTGATAAGAAAGTAATGTGATTTTATGTTCTACTTGTTTCAGTAATTCGGAAGTACTATCCGTTGCTCCATCATTCACAACAATCAAGTTACAGGTGTATTCTAATACCTGATTAATAACTGTTAAAATTGTCTTTTCATTATTGTAAGTAGGAACAATCACGCAACAATTGAGTGCGTTTAATTTTTCACGATAAAACTCCTTACTTTGAATGGCCATAAATTATTAACAAGCTTAAACAAAAAAGGTTGCCATTGGCAACTTTTCTGTACCTGCAAAAATAGCAATTTTTGTGCAGTTTTAGACCATAATTTTATGCTTTTTAAGGGTATTTCTTAACTCTCTTTGTAGCTTGCTTTTATTGAAAAGAAACTTGTTTCTCCTGCAGATACAGTTCCATCAGCTTGCAAAAGACCGTTGTCTTTTGTTTTCAGAGAAAATGTTAAGATTACATTGGGGTTTATTTCTGGATTAAGTACAGCTGTGAATTTTAGATTATCGCCACTAACCATCGTCAATTTTTTTCCAATAACTTGCTCAACTGTTTCTTGAACCATTTGAGTTAAACATACTCCTGGAGCAACAGGGTTGCCAGGGAAATGACCTTGGTAAACTTTGTGTTTGGGATTTAGTTCAATACTGATGATATACTTCTCAGCATTTTGAATGTCTTTTATTGTAAAAAAATCGTTGATTAACATCGTTGTTTTATTTTCTAATCAAGTTGTAATTTTTGAATTCCCCAATGTGAACGCCAGTACTTTTGTATATTTTGTTCAAGATACGTCTTCTTAATGATTCTTTTTTTGCTTTTGTAGGATCGAATGAGAATTTCCAAGTCAAGCGTTTTAGGCGCTGTTCCATAACTTTAGGATGAGTTCCTTTGAATAAATCCACCGAATCAACATTTGAAAAATCGAACTCATCTACTTGTGGCACATTTTCTTTAATCCAATTATCATCGTGCCAAAGCTTTTGAAATTCCAATTGTTTTTGCTGCATAGCAGTTGGTGTTTTTACCCAACCATAATGATAAATACAAGCATTAACATAGGCCACATTAAGTTTGTCGTCATTGTCTTTTCTGAAACTCATTGCATCCTTGTAAGAATAAATGTTTTTCTGATTTCTAACAACACGAATTTCCTTTTTCTGCCAATGTCTGGAGTCGGCAATGTAATCGTAAGATCCATAAAAATTCAAGTGGTCAAATACTAATCCATCTACTGCTTTATCATCTTTATATTTAAGCATTGCTGCTTTTATGTTATCCAAGTATTTCTCATGAATAACCTCATCTCCCTGTATGTAAAAAGCCCAATCGCTGTCAGCAGCAATCGCTCTAAATGCTTTGTTCGTTTCATCCGCTAATACACGACCACCTTCACGCAAACTGTCATCCCAAACTGTCTCAATAATTTTAATTTTAGGTGAATTGATGGATTTGATATAGTCCAATGTTTTATCATCTGATTTTCCTACAGCCACAATAAATTCATCACATATCGGAAGAATAGAAGTTATTGCTTCAATAATGGGATAATCAAATTTTAGCGCATTTTTTATAAAGGAAAATCCTGATACTTTCATCTTATTCGTTTGTTAGATTATGCGAAGATAAAAGATTATTTAGTTTGTTTGCCAGTAAACAATGATTTTAAGAAGCTAGGGTAGAAGTAGCTTCCACTTACTTTGTTTTTAAAGCTCAATAAGGTTGTTTTTGGGGTTACTTCAATTCTACGAATCTGCATCCAATCTTTTCCAAATTCTTTTGGACCAGTATTGGTTGATACGGCATAATCAAATCCGGCATCTTTGGTAATACGTTTGATATCTTCGTTGATACCACCAAATGGATAGGCAAAGCTAATCGCAGGTTTACCAGTAATTTTTTCTACGTCTTCTTTAGAACCTTTGATTTCACTCATTTGTTCTGCAGCAGTATGGCGCAGTAAATCAACATGATGTTGCGTATGTCCTCCCATTTCAATGCCGTAATCACTCATTTCCTTTGCTTGTGCAGCCGACATCATATTTACTCTAGGCTCTCCTTCTTTTACTCCCCAAGCATTGTGATCAATTTTTGTTACCAAATAGATAACCGCTTTGAAGTCGTGTTTTTTAAGTATAGGGAACAATAGCTCATAATTATCAAGATAACCATCATCAAAAGTAATAATGATTTTTTTTGTTAAATCCATCTTGGGGTCTTTCTGCAAATCATAAAATGTGATGGTTTTGTAACCATTGTCCTTTAAGTATTGCATCTGCTTTTCAAAATCTTTTTCCCATACATACACTTTATGCTTGCCAATAACCGATTGTTTGTTTACAATACGATGATAGAGCAATACAGGAAGGCTGTAAGTGTTTTGAGAGGATGTCATTTTACTTTTTTAAAAGGTTTAGTTCAATTTTTAGCTTAATATCATGATGTTGAATCAGAATATTACTTGGAAAATTGTCGGAATAATTATTCAAAGTAAATGTTGTTTTTTTTGTATTCTTTTTTGCATGTTCTATTTTAACCAACAGCTTATTGCTTTGATCTAAAAAGTAATAGTTATGAAGTTTATTATTCTTTATACGATAAACATAGCAACTGTCTTTGGGATTCGTAAATACTTCAAATATTTCGGTTTTAACATCGTTCATCAAAAGGATTTGAATATCCTTTTGAATTGTTTTTAATAAGGCCGGTTTGTTAAATTGTGGAACACAATAATGGAGTGTAAAAGAGGTGTCTTTGAACTCAAAATCAAATAATTTCATTCCTAATTCTGTAGTAAAAATAACACGATAATCATTGGGTTGCATTTGTTTCGTAACAAGCAAACCACTGAAATCTTTTCCGTAAACTCTGATGTTTGTTTTGAATAAAAAGGAATTGAAATTTTCTCCAAAAATTGATTTAGGAGATGGCGATTCGGGCTTATAGTTTTTTTAGCTGTCCATACTGCCCGAATGTACAGCCAGAAATAAGTACAGCAATAAAACTACTTAACAATAAATTTTTCATCACCTATTGGTTGGTTCGTTTTGCGATTTGAGAAATCGATCATTGTGTAATCATCACTTGGTTCAATCATTTTCACTTTCACAACAGCATAATCTGTTTTGTCGATATACAATTGAATTACTTTTAAAAAATCTTTCGCACCTTTTTGTAAAGGTGTTAATTCAAGCAAATAAAATTTTTCATTTTCGTAATATTTTGCTTTATAATCCTTGCTTGTCAATAAATTACCTTGAACTGTATTTACCATCATTTCATTGATGGATTTAAACATTTTGTTAGAATTGATGTCGTACTTACTTACTTTACCATTGTCTTTGATGTACATTTTATCTTTATTAATGGCAATCAAATATTTTAATGGAGTGGTATATTCCCAACGTAGCATGTTTACTTTTTTGAAAAGAAAATGCCCTTTGGTAATGATTTTTTCGGACATCACACTTAAATATTTTTCCTGTGTGAAATCACTTTCAATGGTATTTACCAATTTAGATTGTGCTTCCATCTTTTGTTTAAAAGCTAGAGTATCTTTTACCGGTTTGTAACCTGCTGGAATTTGAGCAAATAGAAATGTGGAGAAAAATAAAAAAACGAGTGTAATTAACTTATTCATATGCTTGGATTTTTAATAGCTCATCGACATTAACAATTTTGAAGCCATTTTCTTCTGCAAAATTAAGCGTTTGTTTTAATACTTCCACTGTTTTGTCGGATGTATCGTGAAATAACACAATTGAGCCAGGTTTTAATTGAGTAATTACCCGATTGTAAACGATTTCTGTTGAATCATTGGTAGTGTCCAATGATCTTACATTCCATCCAATAACATCTTGCTTTAATTTTTTTACAGCACTTGCAATATTGGGAGTAGTTACACCATAAGGCGGACGAAATAATCGTGGACGCTTACCAATTGTCGTTTCTATTAAGTGATTGGTTTGATTTATTTCTTCTATAAAACCATTTACGCTTTTAAAGTCAATAAAGAAACCATGATTAAAGGAATGCCCACCAATTAAATGACCTTGATTGTAGATTTCGTTTAGGATATGTTCGTTGCCATCAATATTTTTACCAATCAAAAAAAATGTAGCTTTTGCCTGATACTCAGTTAGAATTGAAAGTATTTTTTGTGTGTAAAGTGGATTAGGTCCATCATCAAAAGTAATGGCTATTTTTTTTTCGGTAGTACTAGCCGAGTTGTATGCTTTTAAATAAAAATTAGATTGAATTGTTGCTGACCCATAAATAATGGCGGCTTTAAAGAGGAATACTGGTATGATAAACCACCAACAACTTATAGAAAACACATAAACTAACAAACCACATATAGCCAGTGATAAAATGAATAGTAGGCTAGAGGATTTGAATGTTAGCATTGCGAAAGCAAGAATACACTGTGATCGGTGTTTAGGAATGTATTGTAGATAAGAATATTTTTTACGGTTTTTCTTTTTTGTTCTCCAATTAAAACCGAAGCAGGTATAGTTTGTGTTTTTAATATCATGGATGCAATCCACATTGCAAAGCTTGATGCCGTTTGGTATTCACCGCATAAGTGTTTAAAGTAACAAGCACTTGCATCCTTCAATAAACCGTTTTTTAAATCATAGTATACATTGTCGTAGCGAGCATCTCCATTGATACCATAAATAACAAGATCAATGTCGTTTGTTGTTAAACCTTTTTCTGCTAGTAATTCTTGAATATGTTTTTCAATTTCAGCATTATTTTCTGGTTTGTAAATGGTTTTTAGCCCATTTAATTTAGCATAGCTATGCTCATTCTTTTCAACTCCAAGCATAAATGAGCAGCGCCTTCACCTGCAATGCTTCCGTTGGTTTTTGAATGTATTAAATCGAATGTTTTAACCTCTTCTTTTTTCCAGTAGCCAATTCGATCAC
>JADJHE010000028.1 GCA_016707685.1 Bacteroidota bacterium | reverse complement strand
TGAAACTTCAATCTCTTTTCCTTTGTCTGCGGGCTTATCTTCAGGGCCATTGTTTTTTCCATCTTCAGATTTTTCCGCAACATCTCCATTGGGGTCATTCTTCCAAATAGGATTATTATTCATTGATAGATACGAACTTGCCCAAGGTTGTGTTCGGAATTCAGGATCAATAGACAACCATCTGCCTAATCGAGTGTCTAAAATTCTATATTCAGTAGTGTAACTATTTCCATCACCTTTAATCTCATTATCTTTTTCAGATCCTTGGTAACCAACTCTCGGGCTATTTCCAAAGTTCCGGTTATCTAAAATAGTTCCGAATGCGGACAGCCAGTTGGAATATACTGTATATCTTGAGCTGTAGAAGGTGCTATTCAAGAAAGAGTTGTTTTAGGCATTTCAGTCAATTATAGTTCATAATTCAAAACATTTTATTTTTTATCAAATTTTCATCTTAAATGTAAAGCAATGAACATGAAATATTTATTTTACTATTGTATCCTGTAATTAAAAGAATTTCTTGATTTTTTACCTGGCAAGCCTCCATGATCACCTTCTTTAAAGTTAACAAAAACATAATTAAATTTTTTACTTTCAGTTAAAGTATAAACGAGTGAGACTAAATACCAATCAGCACCGGTATCGCCAATACTTTGTGTAAAATATGTGCTATTAATAATTTCAACATAAATACAATCACCACGAATTTTTTGAAATTCTATCTGTACTTTGTTGTTCTTATTTAAAGCAATTATCAATTGTCGATAATCATCTTTTATAAAATTAATACTATCTCCTTTCACTAAAACCTCTTCCCCATTTCCAAGCATCTCAACTTTCCATATAGGTGTTATATTATTTAACAAACTATCCTTCGTTATTTCTTCATTCTTAACGTTCTTTTTGAGGGTAAACTCTTTTTTGTTTTCACTTTTATCCGAAGGACTTGAGCTACATGCGTTAACAAACAAAACGAATAAAACTAAATATTGTAGTTTCATATTACATAGGCTTTGGGGTTAGTATAACTTTTAGAGCATCTGGAACAACGTCTCTCATTCGAGTTGGAATTGGTGGACCCAAACGGAGTCGAACCACTAATCCATACTTAACCTATTCTGTTTTCCGCTTTTTCGGAGAGCAAAACTTCGAACTACCGAAGGTATAAATTTACATAAAATAATCAATTGGTGTATTCCCTCCTATCAAGAATTTAATATCCGCCAGAATTAGCAGGAAAAACGATACCTTTGCACAACAAAATTACCATTAAAAACAAAAGAATACATGTACGAACTGCAACGCAAAGACGAAAGCTATAGATTGAGTTTCCTGCCTAAAATGGCGAGGTACAGTTGTCAGTATGGTAAAGGCTACTGCTATGTAGGAAGTATTTTCAGAAGAAAGATGATTGGTGCAAAAGGCAAATTCACTTGGCATTATGCTTTTTTATATGGTGTTTCAAAAGATGGAGAATTGTTATTGATTGAAAACAACCAACATGGGGTGCAAGCCGTTTCTTGGGACGATTTTATGGCTGGCCTGCACTATTGGGAACCAGTGCACATTGAACACTCTAGTGAACGTTTGGATGAAATAATAAAACGAGCAAATGAATTAGCACCTGTTGCTGGCGAAGATGATGTTATCAATGGTGAACAATTTATAAATTATGCGGTGTTTGGCAAAAGAGAAAATTTTCCGGCACAAACCATTACTGAAATCATCAATCTATTATTGCCATTGTTTGAAGAACGTCCTTCGAGAGGTCCTAGAATAGATGACCATAAATTATTGGATAATTTTACCCGCATTAGAAGTTGTGTAAAATCGGAACGTGCTTACGAATTGGAGATTTTTATTAATGAGAATAGAAGAAAGTAACTATTTTTTTTCTCCTGCATACACTGGCTGTCCATCCTTGTTAAAATAAAAAACAATCACACCAGGATAGTACTCATAATTATCCTGTCGGATTAAACGGGATAAACCATTCCCATTGTAATCAATTCCTATGGCCAATTTCTTGTTGTCTTCATACAATACCTTTCCTGTATTATCTATTAATTTATATACATCATCTTTGGTAAGAATAATGGACTTGGTATTAAAAACATAATCGGTACGGATACTGTCATACACCACATTTCCATTAAAATCCAACAAATCAAAATAACCTGGATAATCAATTTGGGGAGCATTTACTTTTCTTCTAATTTTAATCAACTTCCCTAGTTGAAAATCAATCGAGTTTCGATGGTAAATGCTGTCGTTAATTCTAATTTTCTTTAGTCCCTCTTTCGTATACCAATGCAGCGTGTCTCCTTTAAAAAATGCTCCATTCATAATTAAATTTAAAAACTCATTCGTTAATTTAGCATTGGTTCCGCTGAGTTCATTGCGCACACAAAGGTTCCCCAAGGAATCGTACAAGGAATATGTTTTCCCTTTTTGAGTCATAAAAAATCCTGGATGTGGTTTATTATAAGGAAAAGCAACAATGTGTTCAGCTTCATTTAAAATAGGTATTGCACGCTTAATAGTCATTGGATAACTAAATAAATTGTTCGTAATGTATTTATCCCAAAACTTAGCACCATTTTCTGTTACCGTATCATCCAACTCATGCAAAATTTCAAATTTGTCGTTTGTTAAATAATAACGGTTATTGATTTTAACGCGTCTAAACGACCAATAAGCATATGGAGTGCCGTACACGTACTCCGAATATCTTTTACCTTCCACCTTTTCACCCGTAGTGGCATCAATTACACAAAAGCATTTGTGTGCATTTTGTTTAATTGGTTTTGGATAGCCCACTTGCCATATAAATGTACAAGTATCTTTTGCAATCACTTTTAATTTATTGTCATAACTAACCGACAAACTATCATTACTTAGAACATAGCCAAAATTCAATCGTTCGATTGAACTTCCATTGAAAACTAAATTTAAATTTTTGTCGTAAATTTTATCAAAGTTAAAAGGTTTATTAATTAAAGGTTTAGTTGCTATCGCAAACACACTTTTATAATATAAATCAGGAAATTCACCTACATGTCCCGAATCGACAAGGATTGCCTTGTCCATGATTTTGTACAAATAGGCATTATAGGGATGCTTGGTATAATCGTAAACAATACCGGTCAAGGTATCGGAACTAAAGTCTGGATCATATATATTTAGTGGAGTAAATTGTCCTTTACCTGCATCTAACAATGTATCACCCTTAAAATTCATTACCGTAGTTCCATTAAAATAAGTTTTGGAACTAACATGCGTTGTTACAATGGTATTAACATCGTATTTGAATAAAAACTCACCTTTTGTATTGTAGTAATAAACTGAATCTAAATTGCTGAATGAAGATGAAGTGGTATCATCTGGATGAAAATGATATTCATTAATTGTAAAATTATTCAATAAATACATATCGCCTAATGAATAAACTCCATCCGACTGAAAGGGCAAAACAATTTTTCCTGTTTCATTGATAATGGCTGTTTTACTATTTTGTGAAATGGTATACAATTTAGTGGCTTTGTCACTTATCAAAAATGATGTGTAATATTTCTTGCTATTATTATACTTCACAATAGCATTGCTATTGAGATTATAAATCACAGGGTCACTTTTTTTATAAGAAACTAAAAACAAGCTATCGCTCAATCCATTCATTTCGATGTATGTAAATCGTTTACCAAGTTTTCCTTTTTCATTCATCATTAGCGATTGGTAGCGCGTTTTATTTTTTTTATCGAGTACCGATACAACAAATGTTTTATCCCAAGTATTTGTTGGTTGGCCCTCCCTATCATATATTCCTTGAGGATAAATGCCACAATGCATGGGTTTGATAATCACTTTCCCTGCACTATTTAACAAGCCTTCCCATTTTTGACCGCCTTTATTCACCGTATAAACCCAATAACCAAAATAGTGTGCCCTAAACACAGGATGTTCATTCTTGTTAAACGATGTTCGGAGCAAGGGATTAAAATAATTATCCAAAATAAAAATGCTATCCTTTAATTTTAGCTGATATACATTTTTTAGTTCATTCTGCCAGTCAACACTAATTAAATCAACCGACTCATATTGAATAGGAACAAGCATTTTTCCAGATAAATCGAATACACCCATTAAGTTATTTTTATAGGCATACATTCCTAATTTTAAGTTCACTGCATTTACACCTTTGGTATCATCACCAAAAAGGGTTAACAGTTGATATACGGTATCTAGAACGAGTTTTCCTTTTTCGTTTACTAATCCCACCTTGTCGGAAGAATACACTTTGTAATAAACTTTTGGGCTTGGGTTGTCATTGTCATTAAATGTCTCGAATCCATCAAAACAGGGTTTTATAACAATACTATCCAATGTATTGTAACAAAAGCCCCATTTGTTGTTTTGTTTAAATGGAATTATTGCAGAAGCAGATGACTGTGCTATACAAATAGCATAACTGAATAAGAAAAAAAAAGATGCACTAATTTGCTTTTTCATTCAGCAATTCTTTTGGTGATTGGGTATAACTAAGTCAATACCTTACTTATAAATATACAAAATAAAAACGGAACCATTGGGTTCCGTTCTTATTACTATTTATAAATTCTATTTCGTCTTAAATAATTCCATACAATGATTTTCCTTTTTCGCCCAAAGCATCTACACGCTTTTCGATTTCAGGATTTTTAACCAATGGTGGAGCATGGTGAGGCTTAATGCGTGCATCAATTACCAATGAACCTTTGCAGCCCCAATGTTTGTTTTCGGTAAAGCTACCAATGCCATAAATATCGTTTGCTGGATTGCTACGTGTAAATGTTACCCATAAATAATTATTCAAATTTTCGGCAACAAAATCGCTATCGTCACAAACAATAATCAAGGGGAATCCACGCAAATTAATGGTATTGTATTCTTTTAAATAGGCCGTGAATTTTGCCAATTCTTCTTCCGCTGTTTTTGCATCAGTAAAGGCAGGTGCTGTAACAGCAATGATTCCTGGCATTACCACTTTTGCATTTTTAAAATTTGGAGGTAGTGAAAAATCACCTGCTAGTTCGGTTACCAGCTCACGCTTTTTTTCTCCAGCAACAGCAACCACTACCTTACTTCCTGAGTTTAAATCGCTTCCGCTGTAATCCAAGGTATCAATAGTGGTTCGTGTATGAAAATGTAAATCTCTGGTCCAATCCACACGTTCCAACACATGTTTGAAATAATCAGCTACTTCATGTGTGGTTAATGCTGGATTGTCTTCACCAGCAATGATGAATAAATATTTTGCTAAACTCAATTGTCCAGATCCTAAAATATGGTTGGCAATGGTTAAAATTTCTTGTGGTTTACGTTCGTTGTAATACGGTGTGTAACGCTCGCTACCAATTGCTAAAAGCAGAGGATGAACACCAGAGGCATCCACAGCATGTACATCTTTTAAGCCTGGAATTTCGAGTGGTAAGGCATTACCAGCAATGTCGTGAATTAGATTACCAAAAGCGGTATCTTCTTGTGGTGGTCGGCCCACCACTGTGAATGGCCAAATAGCACCATCACGATGATAAACATTTTTTACGTGCATAACAGGAAAATCATGAGTTAAACTATAGTAACCCAAATGATCACCAAAAGGCCCTTCGGGCTTGTTGTCATTTGGATACACATCACCGGTGATTACAAAATCAGCGTCTGATGCTATTGCATAACCTTCATCATCATAGGTATATCGAATCCTACGTTTTCCCAATGCACCTGCAAAGGTAAGCTCACTCATTCCTTCGGGTAATGGCATCACTGCTCCAAGTGTTAAGGATGGAGGTCCGCCAACAAAAATACTCACCTTCAAGGGTTGATTTTTTGCGTTGGCTTTTGTTTGATGAACACCAATACCACGATGCAATTGATAGTGCAATCCTACTTCTTTATCTTTTACATAATTGTTGCCACTTAACTGAATGCGATACATTCCTAAATTGGAATGCATCACACCTGGCTGATCAATATCTTCGGTATAAACCAATGGCAAAGTAATAAATGCGCCACCATCGTTTTGCCAACATTTAATTTGTGGCAATGCCGAAATAGTAGTTTTATTTTTGAGAACAGGATTGTTAAAATGCGATTTTTTTGGCAATGCCGAAAAAGCAATTCGAGCAACATTCGCATATTTTAGCGGATGTTTGATGGCTTCGAGCGGATTGTTTTTAATATCAACCAACACTTTAATTTTATCCAGTGTATCTCTGAAAATAAATTTACTACGGTTTACATCTCCATAAAGATTGGATACAGCTTTGAAATTGCAACCTTTTATGTTTTCAAATAAAATAGCAGGACCGTTTTTTTCGAACACACGCAAATGAATAGCAGCCATCTCTAAATCGGAACTTACTTCCTCTTTGATACGGACCAAATGACCATTTTTTTCGAGGTCATCAATACATTCTTGTGTGCTTTTATATCCCATAATGATACTGCAATGTTCTATAAACAACTACTTTACAGTTTTGTTTAACGTTGCACTACAATTTTTTGTTGAGCTGTATTTTTATTATTTTTAGTAACGGATAGTACGTACATGCCCGATGCCAAGGCCGAAAGATCAATTGACATCAAGTGCTGTCCCGTTATTAATTTCCCTGTTAAAAGCAATTTGCCACGTAAATCCATAATGCTATAAGTACCAGCATCGTTTCCATTAATTGCCAAACTTTTAAATCTACTTTTATTTCATTTTTGGCAGGGTTTGGATAAACACTGATGGAGTTTGAATTATTGGTGCTAATGGTATTTATTCCCACGCTTGTAGCATCTTGCATAGCTAATACATATTCGCCTAATTCTAGCGTATCGATTACCATTTGACCACGCTTATCGTTATTACTACCCTGATAATTTCTTGTATAATAAGGATAAACAGTCCAATCGTCTGCAGCATTTTTGCGGTGCATTAAAACCAAGCTATCCTCAAAACCTGTAATCAATAAATTATCCAACCATAAATTACCTGAAAAACCCGTTGTTCTGCCATCATAACTAATAGTTGCTTTGGCTTTAAATGTTGCAGGTAAAATACCATCCACTTTCCAATAATGGTTGGGTGATAAACGATACGGTTGATACCAAGCTTTGATGCTATCTGGAGCAGTGTAATTGTGTTCGATGCGCACAAATGCTGAATCAGAAATACTGTTTACTATTAAATTCATTTTTGCATTCGTAAAATTATGTGTACCAGCAGTTTTTATTACTTTGTAAAAAGGAGCAACTGCATGTGAAATTTTTTCATCCATGTTCACTGCCACAAAAGCAGGATTAAAAGGAACCGTAATGGTGTATGTTCCAAATTGTCCGCTCATTACAACTTGCGATGTAAACTCATTAAATGTGGCATCTTTGAAAGTAATGTTCAATGGAACATTTTGATAATAATTGGGTGCAGAAGTTAATTTTTGTTTTAGAGAAACGGTTACTTGATAGTTACCTGTTTGAGGAACAACAGTAAATGAATCGATTGAAAAATGGCACCAACCTGGATTGTTTACCCAGTCGTTAAAAAAATCACTCATGTCTAATCCAGAAGCTGCTGTTAATGAATTCAAAAAATCGTTACTGGATACATCGGTATAATTGTGCTGCGATAAATAGGTTTTAACGGAATGAAAAAACAAACTATCACCCATGTAGCCACGCATCGTATGTGCAACATCAGCACCTTTATCATACACATGATCACCATAGGTATATTCATGTGGAATATTCGATAATGTTAAGTTGCCTTCTTTGACAATGTTAAATTGCAAATTTGCTTCGTGTGTTGTTCTAACAGAATTTAAATAAGCAGGATAACCACTCAAACCTTCAGTAAAAATATATTCGCAATAGCGCGCCCAACCTTCATTCAACCACATATCTTCAGCAGTACGACAAGTTGCTAAATCGCCAAACCAATGATGCGATAATTCATGTGCATACAAGGTTTGATATTGTAATGTTCCATTCGCAGTTGCTTTTGGATAAGCAATATTCGTAGCATGTTCCATGGCACCAGAGTTGAAAGGAACTAAACAATAACCTACTCTGTTCCACATGTATGGACCAAAACGATTCTCGAACGTAGACAATGCATTGTTTAAATTCACAAATGAGTTTTTGAAATTAGTGGTATCTGCTGGCAATGCTGCTAACACAATTGGAACAGGACCATTAATTCCGTTGTACACTTGGTTCACTTGTGTGTATGCCGCTACTGCAACCGATGCAAGGTAAGTTGTAATTTGTTCATTCATAATCCATTTACGTGTGCGATTACCACTACCATCGGTAGTATCGTGTGCTAAATAACCATTGCAATAAGATGTTTTACCAGCATTGGTAATGATGTTAAATTCATAAGTAGAACGCTCTACAAAATTATCGAAGCAAGGAAACCAAACACGACCATACACATGTGGATTAGCTGCAAAACCAACACCTAAATTATAAGCATAGCCACTTGCAAAATCAAATCCGCCCCAATTGGATGCATCGCCTTGCGGAGAACCATGATAATAAACGGTAACAATAGAAGTATCATTTACATTCAATGTTGTACCTAAATTTACAGCAAGCAACGTATCGTTGTAAGTATAAGTAAGGTTGTTTGAATTTAATTCGATTGAATCGATTATTAATTCTAACAAATCCAAATTCAAAACAGTAATTCCGTTTTGTTTGGGTGTAAATTTCACTTGCGTATTTCCAGCAATGGTAGCATTTGTAAAATCGGTAATGTTTAAGTTGATGGTATAGTTTAATACATCAATGGTATCGCTACGCAAATTACTTGCGCGCATTTCTTTTGAACTTAAATCAACTGCATGGTGATTTTTATTGAGCTGACAGGTTTGAGCATTGCTAAAAGAAGCGAATGCAGCAATACATAGTAAAGAAGAAATTACTTTTTTCATGATAAACGATATAGGATATAAATTTAAGAAAATGGCATTTATTATCCTATAAATACTTATCAATTTTAGGGTTCGCGGTCAAACTCAAAAATTTCCTTTCGGTATTTTCCATTTTGAGTCCCAACAACATGTGCATACAGGTGATTGGGAGTTTTGTAATAATAGACAATTTGTTGTGGAAAATCGTGGGCTTTGTTTTCGAAAATGACTGAATCGTTTTGCGTACCGATGTATTTAAAATGAACTTCATCTTTGTTTTCAACTGTTTCGGCACCATAATACAATCCATCTGCTTTTTGATGAATGGCAATTTTTTCACAAAAAACAGTATCACCATTTATTACCATCCCCCCTAGTCCTTTCCATTGCTTGCCATCGGGATTGTTCCACTTTTCGAACAAGTAAGCGGTATCACCCATTGTTCCTTTCCAATTTCCTTCTAACCATTTGAAAGAATCCATTGTTGGTTCGTTGCTATTACAAGCAAACAAAAAGGAAATAAATAGAAAGGTGTAAAGGATTTTTTTCATAAAACGAATTTAAAGATAAAATTTGAAGTTTCAACAGAGAGAAAAGTATATACCACTAAGGCACGGAGAACACTAAGGTCTTTAGAAAAAAGTAGTTCAACACAGAGGAACAAACTTCAACACAGAGGGAAGAGAGTATACAGAGGTTCACGGAGAAAAAACATTTACCACTAAGGCACAAAGGACACTGAGAACGTTAGAAAAAAAGAGGTTCAACACGGAGGAAAAGAGAACACGGAGTTTCACGGAGAAAAGGATTTACCACTTAGGCACGGAGAGAACACTAAGAACGTTAGAAAAAAAGAGGTTCAACACGGAGGAAAAGAGAACACGGAGGTTCACGGAGAAAAAACATTTACTACAAAGGCCCGGAGAACACTAAGAATCTTTTGCGAAGCTTGTCATTCTGAGAGTAGCGAAGAATCTCTTTTTTTTAATCCCGTAGGGATGTGCTATTGGTAAAGTAGTGTAGACTATGATCTTTAAGTCCCGTAGGGACGAAACTTATTTATTTTTATTTTCAACACGAAGGAAAAGAGAGCACGGAGTTTCACAGAGGATAAAAAAAACGCCCTTGGTTAGAAGGGCGATTTTTTATTTTTTCAATTTAGCATTTTCGAACATGTCTTGCATTGCTCCGAGGTAATAATCATTCCAACCTTCGGTGATGCTTTTTACTGATTTCTCAGGAACATCTTCGTGTAGTAATTCAACAATTGATTTTTTGCCTTTTGCTTTTATAATCATGGTTACTTTAGAAGGAGCATCTGCATCCCACTGGTCGTAACACCACTCTTGTACTAATTTTTTATTTTTTACTACTTCCAAATTCTTTCCGAACATTTGTCCGCCCCAAAGCATAAACGTTCCACCCACTTGATCACTCATCTTTGCTTCGTCCTCACTCCACAACTGAATAATTTCAGGGTTTACAAGTGCTTCAAACACTTCCTCTGGAGTAGCATTCATTTCATAAGTTTGTTGTATCGTAGGCATGTTTCTTTTTTTAGTATTACGGAAGTAAATTTAGTAATATTAAAAATAGGTTATACAATTGTTAATTACTTCTTTGGGAATTTTACTAACACTTCTTTCACAGCATCCTTATGCAAGGTAATCGACATCATTTTTAATTTTACATAATCTTCGTGCATGTACCAATATCCTGGAGCCGATGCATTGGTATGTCCGCCCGAACCTGAATCTTTTATTAAAAACCACATTCCATTTGCACGCTCTACATATCCTACTAAATGCATTGCATGATCATCGGTTGTTGATCCATTTGTAAAACGTAACTGACGTGCATAGTCATCGATGTATGCCGAAGGCACATCGTAAGAAGGAACCATGCATGCTCCGTATTTACTATCCACACCACTTTCAGACACATCGCCACCAATAGAAATGGAATAACCATTTTTAATTGCATTTTTAATGATGCTCATAAAATCTACAACAGGCACATTGTAATAATCAGCTGAATGCCACCAATTGTCGGGCACTTTGTATTCGGCTTGTGTCCAAAATGGTTTTTCCATCAATGACATAAAATCAACATAATCATCTAAATTTAATTTGGTCACATTTTTAAGATACTCTTGTGGTGTCATTTTTTTACCAGCAACTGTAACGGTTACAGGAGGCTCACCGATGTAATGATTTAGAATTGACTTTACTGTTCCAACCACTGCATCGGTATTCCAAGCCGTTGATTTTTTAACACCATCCAAATACGCTCTCAATTCTTCAAACATTTTTTTGTGATCGTGAAAAGGCTGACCCGCTTTCATTCCATTGTAAAATTCCAAAGGAACAACACCATAGGTTTTCATCATTCGTGCCACAGCATTGGTTTCTGATCCTTCATCAAATGCAGAGGTACCACGTGTGCTCACAAACAATTTTGCTTTCTCTATAGTTTCCCAATACACGGTATACAATTCGGATAATTGCACATCTACATTCGACAAACGTTTTATTTCCGATTCATAAAAAGAAGTAGTAGAAAAACACCAGCACGTATTTGTTTCACCTTGCGATTCGGGCTTTTGAGCAAATACGGTTTTAAATTCTGCTGCCGATTTAGGAAGATCAACGGTAGAATAATCCATTTTAAACACCATTGGTGTGGTGGTTTTAGGAGCATTGAATGCTTCATTGCCTTTTTTAATTTGCTCGTAAAAACCAAGATTACGTTCTTTAAAAATGGCTTTGTCTTTTTTATCCTGTGCAGCTGCCGTTGAAACTACAAAGGCTGCCAGCAATAATGATTGTGTAATTTTTTTCATTGAATTTATTTTTATTCTATTAAAATTTTATTCTTAAAATGAGATTCTTCGTTTCACTCAGAATGACAAGCTTCGTAAAAATATTCCCTGTGAACATCGTGTTCTTCTCTCCTCCGTCTTGATTTTTCTCTTAAGCTCTCTGTGTCCTTTGTGACTTAGTGGTGAATCCTTTTCTCTGTGCAACTCTTTTCCTCTGCTCCTCTGTGTTGATTTTTTTTGTCTTGAATCTTATGTCTTACATCTTTTATCTATGCCATCAAAACGGAACCGCCAATTTATCCGTCACTTCCATTTTATACATCAAATCGTTGTACTTGTTTTGTTCGGGCAAATACATGATTTTATAACCTGCGGCAATGTATTCGTTTATTTTTTGTTCATCAATGTAGGCTTCGTATTTCACCACTTTGCTACGCTTTCGAGTTAGCATTTTTACTTCCAATTCGTTGTACCACCAACCAGCAATAACAACTGTTTTTTTAGTAATACCACGTACACTTTCAATTACCGAATCGGTGTACTTTAATTTTTGTTTACGTTTGGAATAATCCGAAAAGATAGGTCCCGACAGCACATCAAAAAATAGTTCTTGTCCCGATACCGTTGTTTTAATTGCCAATTTAGAATATTCGGCACCACGAATTTTATCGGTTAAATTAATGCTGCATACAAATGATGAAACGATGAATGCAAATGCTAATAAATTGAATCGTTTGGAATCCAAATAATAACCAAACAACAGAATTACAAATGGCAAAATTGGAATCATGTATCCCGATTTTTGTGGCAAACGGATGTAGGAAATGGTATACAAAATCACGACTACATAACTAGCAATAATTACTTTTCGGTCGATTCCTTTTTCGAACAGTTCGCCAGTAATTAAGGTTTTTCTATTTTTGAAAATCCAATATTTAGCTGCTGTAATGGCTGCTAATCCAACAAAGCCAAAAACACCAAAACTGTATTTGTAAATAAATTTTGCAAAGGATGGATATGGAAATTGATCGTAATACATAAAAAATCCTTTTCCATATTGCAGCATGATGGGAATGAATGCGCCAACACCAATGAGTGTCATAGGAACTCCTAACTTAAATAAGCTGATGATGTTTTGTTTTAAATTGTTTTGTTTCCAAACAATAATCATGAACGGCAACAACATGGCACCACTGGTAATACGACAACCAACTGCTAAACCAAGAAAAGCACCAGCAATCACTAATTGTTCTTTTAACAATAAATACAAGGCAATTAAAACAAATGCTTGGGACCAAACAAAATCAATAGTATAAGTGCTACTTATAAAATAAACGGGAATAAATGCGAATGCAAGAGCCGCAATGAAATAATGTTTGAACTGAAAATGTTTTAATATCAATGCAAAAAACAAAGCACCAATAGCACTAAAAAATGCGGATAAAAAATTAAACCAAATATGACCCAGGCTCCAAGTCCATACCAATGGGAATTCATGAATGGGATGACCAGGCAAACGAGAAGGTTCGACAATACCCGTTGTTTTAGTTAAATAGGTAGAAATAGCAATGGCCCATGAATCCTCTTCAATACCATAACCAGCAAATAGGAATGGTAAACGAGAAATGAGTACTACTGCAAAAAGTAAAAGATAAGGATAATATTTCCTGTCGAAAAAAGTCATTGCTTGTGTGTCTATGTAAAAATAAGCATTTCTAACAAACTATTCTATTTTCTTACACATCATTTGTTTTTTTAAAAGATTGTTTTATGTTTGTCAAACTTAAGTATTAACTCTAAATTAGATTCAATGAAAGCAACATTATTTTCAAATAAATCTTTTCTATTCAAAACTTCATTTTTAGTCGTAATCAATTTGTTATTCATTATTGATTCATATTCTCAAACTGGTCAAAAATGGGCCACTAATGGTAACAATACAACAACTGGAGATTTTATAGGTACAACGAATAATGAAGATTTAATTTTCAAAACTAATAATACAACTGCATTTAAAATAAAAGCAAATGGCAACCTTATAATTAAATCACTTGATAACCTAGGAACAGGAATAGTAACATTTGACAACAATGGTAAAATACAGCCATTGGTATTTAGTGGAAATAGCAATGAAGTATTATATGCTAATGGCACTTGGGGCGTATTGCCAAATTTACCAAACCTAAGTTGGCAACAAAATGGTAGCGACATTTATTATTTAAATGGTAAAGTAGGAATTGGAACCACTAATCCCTTGGTAAACTTAGATGTAATTGGCGATGCTCGAATTTCAAACAATCTTTACGTTGGTGGAGGCATAATAATCACTGACAAAGTAAATGCAAATACAGAAGTTAAAACTGCTGCAATCAATGCCGATTCAATAAAAATGGATAGTACTAAAGCCGTTTATGGTTTTAGCAACTTTAAAAATGATGTGAAATTAGACAGCAAATTACAAGTTATTGGCGATGTAAAGGTTAATGGCAATTTAAAGGCAGGCACTATTAATATTTCATCTGCCACAGTAGCACTGAGTCCTTGTCTTAATCTTATTGGACTAGAACCAGATGGTGATTTAGTTCAAATGAATAGCAATTTAGAAATAAACTACGACCCTAACAGTCCAAATTGTCCTGAGCCTATAATTATTCCATTCACTTGGCAGACTTATGGAAATCACGTAACAAATGATAACAGATGGATTGGAACTATTGAAAATTTTGATTTTAGAATCAAAACAAATAATGCATTAAGAATGACTGTAAAAAAAGATGGTAAAGTAGGCATCGGAACAGGTACACCTGATGAATTATTGGATGTTAATGGAAATGCAAAAGTTCGAAATACTTTTGAAGTAATTGGAAACTCTATTTTTTATGACCGTGTTGGAATTGGAACGAACGCCCCATCTGCTAAAATCGAAATTAGGAACAATAATAATACAGCTACGCCTGGTTTACTAGTTGCATCATCGTTTATCAATACATCAACAACAGCTGAAATAGCAAATATAATCAGTCAAGTAGATTCTGACTCTAGAAAAGCCTTTGTGGTAGCAAATGGTAATGGTGTATATACCGAAAACTTTGTGGTTTTTGGTGATGGACATGTATTTGCAAGAGACATTAAGGTTTCATTAGATCCATTTCTACATCCAGATTTTGTTTTTGAAAAAAATTACAATTTAAAATCTTTAAAAGAAGTAGAATTGTATATAAATACGAACAAGCATTTACCTGGGGTTCCAAGTGCTGCAGAAGTTAAACAAGAAAAAGGGATAACACTTGGTGAAATGAGTGAAATTCAATTACAAAAAATAGAAGAACTAACGCTTTATATTATAGACCTTAATAAAAAATTAGAAGATTTAAAAAATACAGTTGATATTCAAAAAACACAGATAAATGAATTACAAAAAAAATAAACTCTTTATAATTGGAGTACTTGCTATCCTATTATTTACTACTTGTAAAAAATACGAAGAAGGGCCCTGCATTAGCCTCTATTCAAAAGAGCATCGAGTTGTGGGGGAATGGGATATTGAATACTTAGGTATAAATGGATATGATTCAACTGATTATTTTAGGAATAGTCAAACCTATGGCTATTATTCATTCAGCAAATACAAGGATGGGAGAAAATATATTTTTCATTCATATTTAAACGGACATATTGTTGATGGTTTTTGGGGAATATCATCTGACAAAACATACATTGTAACTGTTGGAGCAACGAACGTTAATATCCCTACTATTGGAGCACTTGCCACTGGAGAAGAGGTAATATGGTATATAAAACGTTTAACAGAAAAAGAAATGTGGTTAGAAAGCACATTTGAAAGCAGAACTTTTTACGTAAAATATAAGCAAAAATGAAATTGAAATTTTCCTATTTATTATTGATATTATTGCCATTTGCATCCCACAGTCAGACGGATTTTTTAAATCATAAAAAATACTGGTTTTATCATTACCGACTTTTAAATGATTTCATGGTAAAAGGTGATTGTAAAGGTTGCTCTATCCCTATGAATGAAAGATTCGAAAACAATTCACCAGTTGGACGATGGGGCGATGGAACAATTGTTTTGGCAGAATATATGAGTTTACTTGCAACAGAATATGAACTTTTAAAACGAAACAACCAACCCACAGATACAACAATACAAGAGTTGTTTTATGCATTAAAGACATTTAATCGACTAGATTATAATGCAGAATCCGCTTTTGGAGGGACTAATTCACAAAACGGTTTTTTTATTCGAGACGATGTGCCTTCAACCTTTATTACAGATCATCCAAGATTAGCAAATGGAACAACATCAAACAAACATCTTGACACAATTTATTCCGATTATGCCCCGCCTTGGTATGGAAATACTAGGGATAAGGAAATGAGCCATGATCAGGTTTGGAGTTTATTTATGGGCTTTTCATTGGTAAGTAAATTTGTAGATCCAGGCACAAATTACCAAAACTTTGAGGTGAATGAGATAACACATAATACAGATCTTAGGCAAGAAGCTATCGATATAACTGCTAGAATAATTAACTACCTTAAGTCAAAGAACTGGGAAATAAAGAACCCTGTTACCAATAATATTGTATTCAGAGGGCATCAAGTAAAAGAACTTTCTTATGGTGCTGCTGAAGCTGCATGTTATATCGAAAATCAATTTTCCATGAATACTTTTAGTCCTTTTACTTCCCCTCCCAACATTTTACCAATAAGAGGTTGCGATGGTTACCATGACACTTATAGTAAATCGGAAGCAACGGTATGGAATCTATTACGACTAGGAGTTCCTATTTATGCAACATTTTCATACGATGCATACAAACCTGCGCTCCTTGCAACTATTGGACATTCATGGTGGTCTGATGTTAACATTCCACCTTATGTTAACCAAACACGTACTTATGTTGAAAGCGCATGTATAGCAGGAGATTGGCAACATGTTCCTCTTTTAAGACAAGTATTGCATGGGGGTGGTAATAGTATACTTGAATCATTTTATGAAAATATAATTAATAGCGCTCCTTGCGAAGGACCTTCATGTTTTTGGAATTCAGGAGGAGCCTGTTCAACCTTTGAATGGTCCTCATCCAATCGGTTAAGAAATCCTGACGAACGAAATGGTGGATCAGCAGATGGAGAATACAATGGAATTGATTATATGCTTTATTATAATCTCTACAATATCATTAATCCAAGCACAATTCCTTACGTAAATTTTATGGATAGTAGAATTACATTTCCAATTCCAATAGGAAATCCTTTAATGGGCACTACTGCTAACCCATTAACAATAGAAGCATTCAATACAATTGAAGCAACGAATACGGTTAATTCTAATGCAGATGCTACATACAGAGCAGGAAAATCGATACATTTTGGCCCAGACTTCCATGTTGTGGCTGGTGCCAATTTTCATGCATATATAGATCCATTTGAATGTGCCACTGATGGCGAATATAGAAGTGTATCAACAACAAATACAACAAATAATAATGCTGTAGCCTATGCAGGCAACACTACCTTTGCAAATTACCCATCAACAGTTCCTCAATATATTAGAGAAGAAAATGTTTTAACTGCGGAAAATACTATTGTAAATAAAAACAATTCCATTGAAATTAAAATTATTCCAAATCCTTCCAATGGAATATTTTCGATAGAATCGAATTCAAATGAAAATAGTGCCTTTCAGATTAAACTTTATGATATACTCGGAAATCTTGTCTCTAATTTGTCAATGACTGAAAATTTATTAAATATCAATTTAACAAATCAGTCAAAAGGAGTTTATTATGTTGAAATTAAAAACGATAATGGCTATTATAAAACCGAAAAAATTATTGTTCAGTAATGATTTATTATTTGTGAAATATTTGTGCAGCACCAAATTAAATTAGAACATAGCTCAACTTATCTGTTTTGATAAAAAAATCAACAATCATCATTACACTACTTATAACTGTATTTTTTTCCTGCAAAAAGTACGAGGAAGGACCTTATTTGAGTCTGTATTCAAAAGAGCATCGTGTTGTGGGAGAATGGGATATTGAATACTTAGGTATAAATGGATATGATTCAACTGCATATTTTAGAAGCAGTGCTACCTATGGTTATTATTCCTGTAGCAAGTACAAAGATGGTAGAAAATATATTTTTCATTCTTACTTGAATGGACAAATTGTTGATGGATTCTGGAAAATCACAGATGACAAAAAACGCATTATAACTGTAGGTGCTTCCAATACTAGCATTACATCAATTGGTCCAATTGCAACAGGAAAAGAAGTAAAATGGTATATAAAACGTTTAACAGAAAAAGAAATGTGGTTGGAAACCACATTTGAAAACAGAACTTTTTATGTTAAGTACAAACAAAAATAAAACAGAATTACTTATTCCGTCAATCGTTGTTTAACTGCTTCGTATAAAATAACACCAGCAGCCACCGAAACATTTAAAGACCCAATTTTTCCCATCAATGGAATTTTTGCATGCGCGTCAGCCAATTTTAAAAATTCTGGAGAAATACCATCTTCTTCCGAACCCATCATAATGGCAACAGGCAATGTATAATCTTGTGCATAATACATGTCGGTTGTTTTTTCGGTACAAGCGATAACTTGCAATCCACTTTCACGTAAATAATGAATTACATCTTTTAAATTGTCTTCTTTACAAACTGGAATTTTATGCAATGCACCTGTTGATGTTTTAATAGCATCAGCATTTATTTGTGCTGCACCTCGCGCAGGAATAACAATTGCATCAACACCAGCACACTCGGCAGTACGAGCTATTGCTCCAAAATTACGCACATCAGTGATGCGGTCTAAAATCAAGATTAAAGGTGTTTTTCCAGCATCAAAAACCATTGGCAACACTTTTTCTATTTTGCTGTATTCGATTGATGAAATATACCCAACAACACCTTGATGGTTTTTTGATGTTAATCGATTTAACTTTTCTACAGGTACATACTGGTAAACCACATTGTGCTTTTTCAACAAACTCATCATCTCACCAAACAACTCATTTTTCAAACCATTTTGCACCAATAGTTTATCAATTTGCTTTCCAGATTTTAATGCTTCAATAATTGGTCGTAAACCAAATATCATATTGTCGTTCTCTTGTTTTTGTGTTTTTGTTTGCATCTTTTTCTTTTATTTTTTTGTAGACTGTTTATTTAATTTTTGTCTACTATCAAATGATTAATCTTGTAAATACGCTCGTCCTTGTCGCCACACATCCACTGCCATGTACCACGATTGACGGTAGGTTCCTGAACGTTCCAATGAAAAATCATTATCTGTAAATGGATTGTTTACTCTTACAAAAACATATTGCAAAGAATTGATATTACTCTCTTCGCCATACACCCATGTTTCGGTATTGGCTGTTCTGTAAATGGTATTGGGCGAACCATAAATCAAATAAATTAATCCTCTATCGGATTTCCAACCTTCGATGTACGATGAAAAATAAGCGTTTGCATCATTCACGCGTGTATAAAATTTACGAATCACTTCTTTTGCACGGTCCATATTTCCAGTACAATCGAGCCAAAATTTTTCTACATCTGCTTTTTTGTTGAGACTTGTCGATAAGGCATCGTATTCTTCACGTGATGTAATGTAACGCAATGGCAAAATCATTCCTTCTGCATTTTTAACCTCCGGAAAAGCATCTTTAAAATTATACAATGTAAAACCTTCGCGTTTGGTTGTATCCACTTGAAAATGATAAAAACCATTTCTCGGCATTGTAAAATCAACTTCGCCCTTTGCAGATAATTGCATCATAAATGTACTGTCGGCTTTGTACTGGAATGGTTGAGGATCTGCCAATGAAAATGGTGGTGCCGCTAATGGGAATACACGATTGTAATAACGTACATAAAGAGGTTGTGCTAATTTTGACTTATAGTTGATCGTTACTGTTTCACCCGTTTTTGCATAATTGCGAAATAAAGGAACATCATCTGTTTTTGATTTCACAATAAAATTCTGACGATTCCATTCGTTTCCTTTTTCGACAGTGATAACAGTGTTGAAGGAAGTATTTCTATTTAAATCGGTAACATTCACTCTCAAATAATAACTTCGAGTTAATAGTGCATTAAAATTCATTTTTCCAATTAAAAATTTCTCAACCAACTCATTGTTGGAATCTACCAGTCTGATAGAAGCACTATCAAGAATTGCTTTTGAATCGTAACTAGCAACAAGCTTATAGGAGATTAATACGTTAGATGAAAAGTTAATCGCATCGGGACGCATGTAAAGTAATTCTTTACTAGCAATTTTAAAGTGCAATTCGGAAAGCGTATCATTTATATGAAATACAGTAAATACAGGATGCAATGCATTTACTTCACGCTTGTAATTATTTGTTTTAGTAGTAGACGTAGTTTTAGTACTTGTGCCACAAGCCACAACCAACATAATCAAAAAACAAATAAGTAGGTTTCTCATTATTCTTGCGTATCGTCTGTTAATTGTGGAGCATCGTCACTCTCTAAAAACTTAGTTGAAATTTGTTTGGTAGTTTTTGCACCCAACTTTTCAATATCCAATGCACGCTTCACTAAATTTCCTGATCCTGTTTTTAATTTATTCATTGCAGCATCGTAAGCACCTTTTGATGTTTCCAGGCTCTTCCCTATTTTATCCATATCTTCTAGGAAGCCGACAAACTTATCGTACAAAGCACCACTCTGTTTTGCAATTTCTATTGCATTTTTTGTTTGACGCTCTTGTTTCCAAATAGAAGCAATGGTACGTAAGGTTGCCAATAAAGTAGAAGGACTAACAATCACAATCTTTTTATCCCAAGCATAGGTAAACAATTCTTGATCGGCCTGAACAGCCACACTAAACGATGATTCGATTGGGATGAACAACAAAACAAAATCGGGTGTATTAAAATCAGGTGAGGTTGGATAATTTTTTTCGCTCAACAATTTTACATGACTGCGAATGGATAAGATATGCTCTTTCACATATCGTTCTCTGTCTTCATCCGAATCGGCATTTACAAGCGCTTCATAAGCAACCAAGGAAACTTTTGAATCGACAACAATGTGTTTGCTATCGGGCAACATAATCACCACATCGGGTTGAATACGTTTTCCTTCATCGTTGTTGGTACTAAACTGTGTTCGGTATTCTTGGTCTTTCACTAAACCCGAACGCTCCAATACTTTTTCTAGAATTACCTCGCCCCAATTTCCTTGCTTTTTATTATCGCCTTTCAATGCTTTCGCAAGGTTATTCGCTTCCTCGCTTACTTGTTTATTTAAATCAATTAAATTTTTGATTTCCGCTTTTAGCGTAATACGTTCTGCCGATTCAGCTTTGTAGGCTTTATCAACTTTATCTTCAAAATCTTTAATCTTTTCTTTTAAAGGATTTAAGATTACATCCAAGTTTGTTTTATTCTGCTCCGTAAACTTGTTTGATTTTTCCTCTAAAATTTTGTTGGCAATATTTTCGAATTCGGTTGTGTACTTTTTGTGCACATTATCCAACTCACCTTTTAAGGTAGTGAGTTTGTCTTCCTGAGCTTTGAATGTTTCAATGGAACGTTCGATACGAATCGTAGCAGCATTCAACTCACTACGCAACTGATGAATTTCGGAATTTAGTTTTTCTTTTTCTTTGGTAGCATCATGAATCAATTGTTCGCGAGTGGTTTTAAAATCGTATTCCAAACGCTCGTATTCTTTTGCTGCATTTTCAAGTTTGGATTCAAGTACCGCTTTTTGTTTGTCGAGCTCAACAATTTTTGCATCCAACAAGGATGTATCCATCACCACATTGCTTTTCGATTTAAAAAGCAAATAGATAATAGCAGCACCAACGGCAATTCCTATGATTAAAAACAAAAAATCCATATCCTATAATGAATGGCTAATTTACGGAAATTATTTGTTTTAGGGGAAGAAAGAAAATGCACAAAACCTAAGCTAGAATGCTATTTTTTATGCTTTAATTGTTGAATTTCTTGTAACTGAGTAACATCTAGCTTATCTTTTTCTCGCCCCGATGCCATTTTTGATACAATCAGGTGGTTTAAATGAATGAAAGGGATAAGCACATCGTCTATTGATTCGATTCTTTTTTCGTTCCAAGCCTCATCAAAACCTACGCCTGAAATAAAGGTCATAAAATCAATTTTAAAAGGCTCCTCTCCATCCATAAATACAAGAGGCTTTGTAAAATCCAATTCTTCAATTTGTTTTAAAGAATCTTTGGCTATTCCAAGTTCAGCAAAAGCTTCCGTTATTTTTTTCTTATTGGATGAATTATCCGGTTTAAGCCATAAATCAATATCTCCAGTTGTTCGTCTATACCCATAAAAATTCACAGCATACCCACCAACTACTAAGTATTCAACTTTATGTTTATTAAAAACCACCAATAAACTTTTTGTATACTCATCGAATATATTCATTCTACTTTTTTATGATTTTTATAGTGTGTTGTTGAGGTAATTTAGTAGGGTCGAAACCGTGCATGCCATAAGCCAAATTAATTAGCTTGCGCATTTGTTGAAGAATTTCAATAGAACTAAGTTTCGCCATTTGCTCTAATTCATAATGTGCTTGCTCTTCATGAGATGAAAACACACGAATAGACCTTGTTGCATAACTAGCAATAGGCTCTTCGACCGTTTCGTTCTTCTTCTTTTTAGCTGACATTTAAAGTAAATTTAGTGAAATCATTTCATTTAATATAAACTATCAAAAATAATTTACGATTCCAAAATGTATTTTTCCAGAACGCAATTGAATAGGATTATCAAATTGTTTTCCGAGTGCATAATTAATTGAAAAAATGCCTGCTTTGGTCTCAAAACTAATACCTGCACCAAAACCAATGGGAGTGTCGTTAACATATTCTTTTACATTATTGTTTTCGTACCAAGCACCATCACCAAACAAATAGATGTATGAGTTTTGTTCCAATAAAAAACGGTACTCCAATGTAAAAATGGAATAGCTGGTCGTAAAAATGGATTCTTCATCAAATCCTCGCAAGGTTTTTAAACCTCCAATTCGCAACAATTCATTTTGGAATGTATTTTCGCCATTCACAAAACCCGATGAATTGCCTATTTTAACAGTACTTCTACCCGCAATCGGGATAAACAAACTCGCTTCGAAATCGCCATTGTATTGGGTTGAATTTAAACTAATTTGATCGTATACTTCTTGGTTTATCTTCGCATTCTTTTTTATTTTTTTTGTTCCAGCACTTGCATTTACAATCAAATAAAATCCTTTTCGTGGATTGATGCGATAATCCAAACGTTCCAATTTATAGCCAATTCCATACATATTGGTTTGCACATCGGCATAGCTCGGCAATGTGGTAATAAACTCCAAGCCTTTTGTAGAAAGCAACGTAGAGGTTTTATTATTATAGAAGACTTTGAAATAATTACCTCCAATAAATAAATACTGTACACCAATGTTCTGATTTACATCAATGAATGTGGTGTCTTTTTTATAGAGTTTAAAATTATAGTCAATCCCAAAAGGCGTTTTAAAAATGAATGGGTACACCAAACGTAATTTTAAATCTTGGGTTTGTGTTTGCATTTTTCTCCAATTCAAATCAATCAACTCACCTCTCCCAAGCCCGTTCTGCAAGCGCAAGCGCACATCGCCTGTAAATAATATTTTACCTGTTTTGTTATCGGGCAATACACCTAAAATACCATCAAACTGACTAGCACGTTTTTTTTCTAAACTCAACAAGAGCTTATTTTGTTTCTCGCCAAAAACAACAACAGCAGGCTTTGTAGAACGCACAAATTGCAATTCGGCCATTCGGATATTTACTTTTTTTAATTGCGATTCATTGTACCTACTTCCTGGTTTTATTCCTAAATAATTATAAATGTAAACCGGTGCAATTTTAGCATTGCCAGTAATGGTGATACTATCAATTTTTTGTTCCGAATGTTTTTGCAAATTCATTACAGCCAAAAACTGATTATCCTGAATAACAATACTATCAAGCTTTACAGAGGCGAATGGAAAGCCATTGTTTTCATAATAGGTTATTAATTTTTCTTGTAATCGTTTTACATCGCGGTACGAAACAGGTTTGTTGGTGTATAATTTTTCTCTGAAACCAATTTCACTCAACACGCCTTCATCCACATTGCCATGTTTTAAGGTAGCCCATTTGTATTGATTCCCAAAGGCGAGGTAAATCGTTTGTTTTAAAGAATCAGTAATTACACTATCATATTCAGCAGCTAAATACGCATTATCAAAACATTGAAACAATACTTTTTGAAGTTCTTTGGTTCGTTCCGATTCTTTGGTAAAACTTTTTTTGTAGGCAATTTTTTTGAGTAAATCGTCACCCGTGCTTCGAACGAATTTCAAGCGTGTACGATTGAGCAGCACCGATTAGATGATGCAGTAGCAAAAACAGAATTGCATAAAATTTCAATCGCATACTATAAAGGTAAGTATAAAGAGAAAAACTCCGACAGGGATTTTTTATTGCAAAAAAAGAGGGATAAACATAATGTTTATCCCTCTGATTTTCTTTTCAGAAAAAACGTATTGACTACGCTTCTTCTTCCATTGCTTCGTGTTTTGAAGCCATTAATTTATCGTACTCTTCTTGAGAACCAACAATCATTTTGTCGTAAGCTCTTAATCCAGTACCTGCAGGAATTAAATGTCCAACAATTACGTTTTCTTTCAATCCTGATAAGTCATCAATTTTACCGCTAACGGCAGCTTCGTTCAATACTTTTGTAGTTTCCTGGAACGATGCAGCACTCATAAAGCTGTTAGTTTGTAATGATGCACGAGTGATACCTTGCAAAATCTGTGTAGATGTTGATGGTACTGCTTCACGCGCTTCAATTAACTTCATATCTCTACGTTTCAACGATGAGTTTTCATCACGTAATTTACGTGCACTGATAATTTGTCCTGCTTTGTATAAGTTAGAATCACCTGGATCTAAGATTACAACTTTAGCATATAAATTATCGTTTTCTAACATAAACGTTGATTTGTTAATCAATTGTTTTTCTAAGAAAACTGTGTCGCCAGATTCTAAGATTTCCACCTTACGCATCATTTGACGAACGATTACTTCAAAATGTTTATCATTGATTTTCACACCTTGTAAACGGTAAACCTCTTGTACCTCATTTACTAAATACTCTTGTACAGCAGTTGGACCTTTGATAGCAAGGATATCACTTGGAGTAATTGCACCATCAGACAATGGAGAACCAGCTTTAACGAAATCATTTTCTTGTACAAGAATATGTTTAGATAAGTTTACCAAATATTTAGCAACTTGTCCGCTTTTCGATTCAATAATGATTTCTCGGTTACCACGTTTAATTTTACCAAAAGATACAACACCATCTACTTCAGATACAACAGCTGGATTACTTGGATTACGTGCCTCGAATAATTCGGTAACACGTGGTAAACCACCCGTGATATCTCCTGTTTTACCAGTAGCACGAGGAATCTTAACAAGGATTTGACCTGCTTCAATTTTTGCATTATCATTCACAATTATTCTTCACGGTAAGTAACACCTTCTTCGATATTATCGAATTCGATTTTACCAGCAAATTCAGAAACGATAACCGCGTTATATGGATCCCAATCGCAAATTAAATCACCTTTTTTGATTTTTGCATTTGCTTTCACATAAATTTGAGAACCGTAAGGAATATTACCAGTTGTTAAAACAATTTTCGTGTTTGCATCAATGATTCGCATTTCTGCAGAACGACCGATAACAACATCAACTGTTTCACCATCTGGTTTTTTTACGTTTTACTGTTTTCAATTCATCAATTTCGATGATACCATCGTATCTTGATTCTAATTTAGAAGCTGCTGCGATGTTAGAAGCTGTACCTCCAACGTGGAATGTACGAAGTGTTAACTGTGTACCTGGCTCACCAATTGACTGAGCTGCAATTACACCAACTGCTTCACCACGTTGAACCATTCTACCTGTTGCAAGGTTACGTCCGTAACACTTACCACAAACTCCATTTTTACTTTCGCAAGTTAATACCGAACGAATTTCTACTGACTCGATTGGAGACTCAGAAATTATTTTAGCATACTCTTCAGTAACTTCTTCACCAGCACCGATGATTAAATCACCAGTTAATGGGTTATATACATTGTGAACAGTAGTACGTCCTAAAATACGGTCGTACAATGATTCAACAACTTCATCATTTTTCTTCAATGCAGTTGCAACAAGACCACGTAATGTTCCACAATCTTCGATTGTAATAATTACATCCTGAGCAACGTCAACTAACCTACGAGTTAAGTAACCAGCATCCGCTGTTTTTAACGCAGTATCGGCAAGACCTTTACGAGCACCATGGGTTGAAATGAAATACTCCAAGATCGATAATCCCTCTTTAAAGTTAGAGATGATCGGGTTCTCGATAATTTCTCCACCACCTGCACCTTTTTGCGGTTTAGCCATCAATCCACGCATACCACCTAACTGACGAATTTGTTCTTTAGAACCACGAGCTCCAGAATCCAACATCATGTAAACAGGGTTGAATCCTTGACGATCGTTCGTCAATGTATTTAATACTTTCGCAGTGATACGAGAGTTTGTATGTGTCCAGATATCGATGATTTGGTTGTAACGCTCATTGTTCGTAATGAAACCCATGTTGTAGTTCGATACAACTTCGTCTACTTGAACATTTGCATCAGCAATCATTTTATCTTTATCCTCAGGAACAATAACGTCACCCAAGTTAAATGATATACCACCTTGGAATGCGCTCATGTAACCTAATGTTTTCATGTCGTCAAGGAACTTAGCTGTTTTAGCCATACCTGTTTCCTTAACAATTACTCCGATGATATCACGTAACGATTTTTTCGTTAATAATTCATTGATATAACCTACTTCTTTAGGAACAACTTGATTAAACAAGATACGACCTACAGTAGTTTCAATTAATTTATTTACCGTTTTATCTCCTTCTTTAACTTGTAAACGAACTTTTACAAATGCATGTAAGTCAACTCGTTTTTCATTGTAAGCAATGATTGTTTCTTCTGGAGAATAAAAAGTTAAGCCTTCACCTTTAACGATTTCGTCTTTTGTTGTTTTCTTCCCTTTGGTCATGTAGTACAGACCAAGCACCATGTCTTGAGAAGGAACCGTTACCGGTGCACCATTCGCAGGATTCAAGATGTTATGAGAAGCAAGCATTAACAATTGAGCTTCAAGGATTGCAGCATGTCCCAATGGAACGTGAACCGCCATTTGATCCCCATCGAAATCGGCATTAAATGCTGTACACGTTAATGGATGTAACTGAATCGCTTTTCCTTCAATTAATTTTGGTTGGAAAGCTTGGATACCCAATCTGTGCAATGTCGGAGCACGATTCAAAAGAACTGGATGTCCTTTTAATACGTTCTCTAAAATATCCCAAACGATTGGTTCTTTTTTGTCAACTATTTTCTTAGCAGATTTAACAGTTTTAACAACACCACGCTCAATCATTTTACGAATGATAAATGGTTTGAATAATTCTGCTGCCATATCTTTTGGCAATCCGCACTCATGTAATTTCAATTCAGGTCCAACGACAATTACGGAACGAGCAGAATAATCGACACGTTTACCTAATAAGTTTTGACGGAAACGACCTTGTTTACCTTTCAATGAATCAGAAAGTGATTTTAATGCACGGTTTGATTCAGTTTTAACTGCGTTTGATTTACGAGAGTTATCGAATAATGAATCAACAGACTCTTGCAACATACGCTTTTCGTTACGTAAGATAACTTCAGGAGCTTTGATTTCGATTAATCGTTTCAAACGATTGTTACGGATAATAACACGTCTGTATAAATCATTTAAATCTGATGTAGCAAAACGACCACCATCCAATGGAACCAATGGACGTAATTCTGGTGGAATTACAGGAACGATTTTAACAACCATCCATTCTGGTTTGTTTTCTACATGTTGGTTTGCCATACGGAAACTTTCAACAACTTGTAAGCGTTTTAATGCTTCGTTTTTACGTTGTTGAGATGTTTCTGTGTTTGCTTTGTGACGTAAGTCGAATGACAATCCATCCAAATCAACACGGCTTAACAAAGCTACTAAAGCTTCAGCACCCATTTTAGCGATAAATTTATTTGGATCGCTATCATCTAAGTATTGATTGTCTTTTGGTAATGTTTCTAAAATATTCAAGTATTCTTCTTCTGATAAGAAATCTAAATAATTGATTCCATCAGCAGTTTTAACACCTGCATTTACTACAACATAACGTTCGTAGTAAATAATCATATCTAATTTTTTAGTTGGTAAACCTAATAGGTAACCAATTTTGTTAGGCAATGATTTAAAGTACCAGATATGAGCAACAGGAACAACCAAGTTGATATGTCCCATACGCTCTCTACGTACTTTTTTCTCAGTTACTTCAACACCACAACGGTCACAAACAATTCCTTTGTAACGAATACGTTTGTATTTACCGCAAGCACATTCCCAATCTTTAACCGGACCAAAAATTCTTTCGCAGAACAAACCACCCATTTCTGGTTTATAAGTTCTGTAATTGATGGTTTCGGGCTTTACTACTTCACCACTTGAACGTTCCAAAATTGCTTCTGGTGATGCAAGGCTGATGGTAATTTTCGAGAAATTACTTTTTAATTTATTATCTCTTTTGAAAGCCATTTTTTAATTAGTTTAAAAGTTAAAAAGTTAAAAGTTCAAAGTTGCTAGTTTTTAAAGTGGAATTTAAACTTTTCCATTTACCATATTTTATCAAGTGAAATGTTTAATCCTAATCCTCTTAATTCATGCAACAATACGTTGAATGATTCAGGGATACCTGGAGTTGGCATATTTTCACCTTTAACAATAGCTTCGTATGCTTTAGCACGTCCAACAACGTCATCCGATTTGATTGTAAGGATTTCTTGAAGAATGTTAGCAGCGCCAAATGCTTCAAGTGCCCAAACCTCCATCTCACCAAAACGTTGACCACCAAACTGTGCCTTACCACCCAACGGTTGTTGTGTAATAAGTGAGTATGGTCCGATAGAACGAGAGTGCATCTTATCATCCACCATGTGACCTAATTTCAACATGTAGATAACACCTACAGTTGCTGGTTGATCGAAACGTTCACCTGTACCACCGTCAGTTAAGTATGTACGGCCAAAACGAGGTAAACCTGCTTTGTCTGTCCATTCGTTTAACTGCTCTGTTGAAGCACCATCAAAAATTGGTGTGAAGAATTTCTCTCCTAATTTTTGTCCAGCCCAACCTAATACAGTTTCATAAATCTGACCCAAGTTCATACGAGAAGGTACACCCAATGGATTTAACACGATATCTACCGGTGTTCCATCTTCTAAGAATGGCATATCTTCATCGCGAACGATACGAGCAACAATACCTTTGTTACCATGACGACCCGCCATCTTATCACCTACTTTTAATTTACGTTTTTTAGCAATGTAAATTTTAGCAAGTTGAATAATTCCAGCTGGAAGCTCATCACCTACTGTTACTGCAAATTTCTTACGTTTGAATGCACCTAACAAATCGTTGAATTTAATGCTGTAGTTATGCAACAACATTTTGATTTGATCATTTACATCTTTATCAGTAGTCCATTTGCTTGGATTAACTGTAGCAAAGTCGATTTTCTCAAGCGCTTTTTGAGTGAACTTAACGCCTTTTCCAATCACTTCCTCTTTTAATACATTTTGAACTCCTTGAGAAGTTTTTCCATTAACAAGCACGTTTAATTTTTCAATTAATTTTGCTTTTAATGCAGCTACTTCAACACTGTGTTCTTTATCGATTTTCTCAAGCAATTGCTTTTTCTTCTGCTTTCGATTTTTTATCTTTAATTGCTCTTGAGAATAATTTTTTGTCGATAACAACTCCACGTAATGATGGAGGCGCTTTTAATGAAGCATCTTTAACGTCACCAGCTTTGTCACCAAAGATAGCACGTAAAAGTTTTTCTTCTGGTGAAGGATCCGTTTCTCCTTTAGGAGTAATTTTTCCAATTAAAATATCACCTTCTTTTACTTCAGCACCAATACGGATTAATCCGTTTTCATCAAGATCTTTTGTTGCTTCTTCAGAAACGTTAGGAATATCAGAAGTTAATTCTTCTAAACCACGTTTTGTATCACGCACCTCTAATGAATATTCATCAATGTGAACAGATGTAAAGATATCTTCACGAACTACTTTCTCAGAAATTACAATCGCATCCTCAAAGTTGTAACCTTTCCATGGCATGAATGCTACTTTAAGGTTTCTTCCTAATGCTAATTCCCTATTTTGAGTTGCATAACCTTCGCATAATACTTGTCCTTTAGAAACTTTCTCGCCTTTTTTAACGATTGGTTTTAAGTTGATACAAGTACTTTGGTTGGTTTTGCGGAATTTCGTTAATTGGTAACGTTTGATATCGTCATCAAAACTGATTAAACGATCATCATCTGTTCTGTTGTAACGGATAACAATTTCATTTGCATCAACGTATTCAACAACTCCTTCGCCTTCAGCATTAACCAATACACGAGAATCGCGAGCAACTAAAGGCTCTAATCCTGTACCTACAATTGGTGCTTCTGGACGTAATAATGGAACTGCTTGACGTTGCATGTTTGATCCCATCAATGCACGGTTAGCATCATCATGTTCCAAGAAAGGAATTAATGATGCTGCAATAGATGCAATTTGATTAGGAGCAACGTCCATTAAATGTAATTTCTCTGGTTCTACAACCGGGAAATCACCTTCGTAACGTGCTTTAACTTTTGCATCTAAGAATTTACCTTTCGCATCAACCGGAGCATTTGCTTGTGCAATTGTTTTTGATCTTCTTCTTCAGCGCTCAAATAAGTAACAGATTTTTCGATGTCCACTTTACCGTTTGTAACAGTCATGTATGGAGTTTCGATAAATCCTAACTTGTTAATTTTAGCGTATACACAAAGAGAAGAAATCAAACCGATATTTGGTCCCTCAGGAGTTTCGATTGTACACAAACGACCGTAGTGGGTGTAGTGAACATCACGAACCTCGAAACCAGCGCGCTCACGAGATAAACCTCCAGGCCCAAGTGCTGAAAGTCTACGCTTGTGCGTGATTTCTGCAAGAGGGTTTGTTTGATCCATAAATTGAGACAACTGATTTGTTCCGAAGAACGAATTGATAACTGATGACAATGTTTTAGCATTAATCAAATCAGTTGGAGTAAATACCTCGTTATCACGAACGTTCATGCGCTCACGAATAGTACGAGCCATACGTGCTAAACCTACACCAAATTGAGCATATAATTGCTCACCTACTGTACGCACACGTCTGTTACTCAAATGGTCAATATCATCCACATCTGCTTTTGAGTTGATCAATTCAATCAAATACTTAATGATTAAAATGATGTCCTCTTTTGTTAATGTTTTAACATCAGCAGGTGTATTGATATTTAATTTTTTGTTGATACGGTAACGACCAACTTCTCCTAAATCGTAACGTTTGTCAGAAAAGAATAATTTGTCAATAATACCTTGGCTGTTTCCTCATCTGGTGGTTCGGCATTACGTAACTGACGGTAGATATGCTCAACCGCTTCTTTTTCAGAGTTAGACGTATCTTTTTGTAATGTGTTATAGATGATTGCATAATCAGCAGAGTTAACCTCTTCTTTGTGTAAGATAACTGATTTTACATTTGCATCAATAATCATATCGATGTGACCTTCTTCTAAGATTGTTGCACGATCAATGATAACTTCATTACGCTCGATAGAAACAACTTCTCCGGTATCCTCATCAACGAAATCTTCAATCCATGTTTTTAAAACACGTGCAGCAAGTTTACGACCTACAGCATTTTTTAGGGCAGCTTTGCTAACTTTTAATTCATCAGCTAAACCAAATATTTCAAGGTTTCTTTATCACTTTCAAAACCGATAGCTCTTAACAAGGTAGTTACCGGTAATTTTTTCTTACGATCAATGTAAGCATACATTACGCTGTTGATATCGGTAGCAAATTCAATCCATGATCCTTTGAAAGGGATAACACGAGCAGAATATAATTTTGTACCGTTAGCATGGCGGCTTTGACCAAAGAAAACACCTGGTGAACGATGTAATTGAGATACGATAACGCGTTCAGCTCCATTGATAACGAAAGTACCTTTTGGAGTCATGTACGGAATAGTACCTAAATAAACATCCTGAACGATTGTTTCAAAATCTTCATGTTCAGGGTCTGTACAATACAAACGTAATTTCGCTTTAAGCGGAACGCTGTATGTTAATCCACGCTCGATACACTCTTCGATAGCGTAACGTGGAGGGTCAATAAAATAATCTAAAAATTCTAACACGAAATTATTTCGTGCATCGGAAATAGGAAAGTTTTCTGCGAAAACTTTGTATAGTCCTTCGTTTTGACGGTTTTCAGAAGTAGTTTCTAACTGAAAAAAGTCTTGAAACGATTGAAGTTGAATATCTAAAAAGTCAGGGTACTCTATTTGACTTTTAATAGATGCAAAACTAATTCTCTGAGGTTTTTTATTTTGAGCCAAGGTGCTAAGTATTAAGGTTAATAAGTTAAAAAACAACTATACAGTTAAAGTCATATACCTCATCACCCTTCTTTCGAAGGATAATGAGGTTATGACATTAATGTTGTATCAGAAACAGCTTATTTAATCTCAACTTTTGCTCCTGCTTCTTCTAATTGTTTTTTCAATGCTTCAGCTTCTTCTTTAGAGATGCCTTCTTTAACTGGTTTTGGTGCACCATCAACAAGATCTTTAGATTCTTTCAATCCTAATCCTGTTAAGTCTTTTACAACTTTTACAACACCTAATTTAGCTGCACCTGCATCTACTAAAATAACATCAAAAGATGTTTTAGCTTCTGCTGCGTCTCCGCCTGCTGCACCACCTGCTACAACAACTGCTGCTGCTGCTGGTTCGATACCATATTCGTCTTTCAAGATTGTTGATAATTCTTGCACTTCTTTAACAGTTAAATTTACTAACTGTTCAGCAATTGCTTTTACGTCTGCCATTGTATTTGATTTTTAAAATTGTTACTAATTAATTTTTTACTTTTTCTTTCTTTAAACTGTTTGCAAATTAAGCTGCGTCTTTTTCTCTGCATTTTGCTTGCAAAGCTCCGATAACTCTTTTTGCAGGAGACTGAAGTCATGCAACCACATCCGCGATAAGTTCGTTTTTGCTCTTAATGTTTGCAAGAGCAGTTAACTGATCATCACCTAAGTAGATTGTTTCTTCAACGAATGCACCTTTTAAAATAGGTCTATCGCCTTTACCTCTAAATTCCTTAATTAACTTCGCAGGAGCGTTTCCTACTTCGGTAAACATAATTGCTGTTGCACCTTTTAATGCTGGAATCAAACCTACTAAACGGCTATCTTCTGCTCTTTCTAAGGCTTTTTCAAGCAATGTGTTTTTTACAACTGCTACCGAAATGTTTTTGTTGAAACAAGATCTTCTGAATTGGTTAATTTTTTCAACAGATAAAGAAGAACAATCTGCTAAGTAGATCTTAGTGTTTGCATTAAGCTGTTCTACTAGAGAATCGATTATTTTTGATTTGTCTTCTTTTTTCATTTTTATTTAAATTTATTTACTCCGTGGAAGCCGTTGTAAATGTTAATGGTTTTTATTAATTATTAAATTATTGACCTAAAAACTTCGTGTCGATTTGGATACTTGGACTCATTGTAGAGCTCATGTATACGCTTCTTACGTAAGCACCTTTTGCAGATGAAGGTTTTAATTTCATAATTGTTTGTAACAACTCATTCGCGTTATCTGCAATCTTGTTGCTGTCGAAAGATACTTTCGCAACTAAAGATTGAACAATACCAGCTTTGTCAACTTTAAAGTCGATTTTACCAGCTTTTGAATCAGTTACTGCTTTAGCTACGTCCATTGTAACAGTTCCTGTTTTTGGATTTGGCATTAAACCACGTGGTCCTAAAACACGAGCAATAGCTCCTATTTTACCCATAACACTTGGCGTTGCAATAACAACATCAATTTCTAACCAACCACCTTTAATTTTTTCAACGTATTCATCCAACCCAACGAAATCAGCACCAGCAGCTTTTGCTTCCGCTTCTTTATCAGGTGTACAAAGTACTAATACTTTTAACGTTTTACCAGTTCCGTGAGGTAATGATACAGAACCACGAACCATTTGATTTGCTTTACGAGGATCAACTCCTAAACGTACGCTAATGTCAACAGATGAATCGAATTTTGTTGAGGTGATTTCTTTAACAAGCTTTGCAGCTTCTGCTAACGAATACGATTTTGTAGCATCGTATTTAGAAAGGGCAACCTTTCTTTTTTTACTAATTTTTGGCATTTTATTAAAATTATGATGTACAAACGCTTTTCACATTGAAGGAAAAGCTCCATCTGGTTAAATTACTTTTTTAATGGTGATTCACCAGTAACGGTCAATCCCAAACTACGAGCAGTACCCGCAACCATACTCATTGCTGATTCAATAGTGAAACAGTTTAAGTCAGGCATTTTTCCTTCAGCAACTGTACGGATTTGATCCCAAGAAACAGTTCCAACTTTTTTACGGTTAGATTCAGCTGAACCAGCTTTTACTTTCGTGATTTCTAATAATGATACTGCAACTGGAGGGTTTTTAGTGATAAATTCAAATGATTTATCATTATAAACAGTGATTACAACTGGAATTACTTTACCAGCTTTATCTTGTGTTCTAGCATTGAACTGCTTACAGAACTCCATGATGTTAACACCTTTCGAACCTAATGCAGGTCCTACCGGCGGGGAAGGATTTGCTGCTCCACCTTTTATTTGCAACTTAATCATTGCACTTACTTCTTTTGCCATTTTCTTTTTTTAGTTTGAAAGTTCAAAGTTTAAAGTTCAAGGTTCTTCTGTGTAAAATTCAACAGCTACTTTTACTTTATTCTTTTTACTTAGTGATTTATGTTCAAAGTTTGTCACCGTTTTCAAGTTTAATGATTGGTGGAAGCCCAACGTTCAACTTTATACTCCTTAACTTTAAACTCTTATTTATTAACTTTCTTTTTCTACTTCTAAATATCCTAACTCCAAAGGTGTTTTTCTTCCGAAAATTTTCACCATTACTTCTAATTTTTTCTTGTCTTCAATTACTTTTTCGATAGTACCAGTAAAGCCATTGAAAGGACCATTTGTAACTTTAACAGTTTCACCAACGATGAATGGAATGCTAATTTGAGCATCGCTTTCTGATAAATCATCAACAGTACCTAAGATTCTGTTTACTTCACTTAAGCGCATTGGAACTGGTTCTCCACCTTTTGTTTCTCCTAAAAATCCAATAACACCAGTAACGTTTTTAATAACGTGAGGCACCTCTCCTACAAGAGCTGCTTCCATTAAAATATATCCACCATAAAAAGGACGTTCTTTACTTACCTTTTTACCATTGCGGATTTGATAAATTTTTTCGGTAGGAATTAATATTTGAGATACATAACTGCTTAAACCCAAACGATTAATTTCTACTTCAATGTATTGCTTTACCTTCTTCTCCTGACCACTGATAGCCCTAACCACATACCACTTTTTTACCGTGTCAGTTTTTGTTTGCTCGCTCATTTTTATAAATTATATCGAGTTATTAAAATAAATGGTAAATCGCTTCCATTCCTTTGTTGAATGTAAAATCCATTGCAAACACTAATAATGCAATAATTACAGATGCTACCATTACAACAATTGCACTGCTTTGCAATTCTTTCCAAGTTGGCCAACTAACTTTATGAACAAGTTCGTTGGTTGTTTCGCTGAAATATTCTTTGAATTTGCTCATATTCTTTTTTGTTTAAAGTTTTTCAGTTTACAGTTTGAGGTTTAACTCATTTAACTTTCAACGTTGAACTTTTTTTTGCACAGGTGGAGAGATTCGAACTCCCATCAAAGGTTTTGGAGACCTCTATTCTACCCTTGAACTACACCTGTTTATTACTCCAAAATTTAATGATTCCGATTGCAATTTTGGCATCACCCGTATTTAGTACGAAACAGCAGGCAGTGATTTCCACTGCCTACTGTCTATACTTATTCTTTTAATAAATTACTTGATGATTTCAGTTACCTGACCTGCACCTACAGTACGTCCACCTTCGCGGATAGCGAAACGTAAACCTTTGTCCATAGCTACTGGTACGATTAATTTAACTGTGATAGTTACGTTATCGCCAGGCATAACCATGTCGCGTCCTGCTGGTAATTCAATTTCTCCTGTAACGTCAGTTGTACGTAAGTAGAATTGAGGACGGTATTTGTTATGGAATGGAGTATGACGTCCACCTTCTTCTTTTTTCAATACATAGATCTCAGCTTTGAATTCAGTGTGAGGAGTGATTGAACCTGGTTTAACGATAACCATACCTCTGCGGATATCTTTTTTATCAATACCACGTAACAATAAACCTACGTTATCACCTGCTTCACCTCTATCAAGGATTTTACGGAACATTTCCACACCTGTGATAGTAGATTTTAATTTTTCATCTTGCATACCGATGATTTCAACCTCATCACCTGAGTTGATAACACCTGTTTCGATTTTACCTGTTGCAACAGTACCACGACCTGTGATAGTGAATACGTCCTCAACTGGCATCAAGAATGGTTTTTCAGTTTCACGTGGAGGCAATGGGATGTATGTATCTACAGCATCCATTAATTCCATGATCTTTGGCATCCATTTCTCATCTTTATTTAAACCACCTAAAGCAGAACCTTTGATGATTGGAGTGTTATCTCCATCAAATTGATAGAAAGATAATAACTCACGGATTTCCATTTCAACTAATTCTAATAATTCAGGATCGTCAACCATATCCACTTTGTTCATGAATACAACGATTTTAGGTACACCAACCTGACGAGCCAAAAGGATATGCTCACGAGTTTGTGGCATTGGACCATCTGTAGAAGCAACAACTAAGATTGCACCGTCCATTTGAGCAGCACCAGTAACCATGTTCTTTACGTAATCCGCGTGACCTGGACAGTCAACGTGAGCGTAGTGACGGTTAGCTGTAGAATACTCAACGTGAGAAGTGTTGATCGTGATACCACGTTCTTTTTCTTCAGGAGCGTTATCGATTGAAGAGAAATCTCTTACTTCAGATAAACCTTTTTCAGCTAATACAACAGTGATTGCTGCGGTTAAGGTAGTTTTACCGTGGTCAACGTGACCAATTGTTCCGATGTTTACGTGTGGTTTGGAACGGTCGAATTTTTCTTTAGCCATTGCTAGTTATTATTTAATTGTTATTTTATATTTATTTTACTAATCAAAAGATTCTTTCCAAAGGCTTGTTATTATGAATAACACACCACACGTTTTTTAATTCAATTCATCAAGAGCTGTTGATGAGGATTGAACTCACGACCTCTTCCTTACCAAGGAAGTGCTCTACCACTGAGCTACAACAGCTTAATGAAGCGTGATCGTTTTAAAAAGAGTGGATTCTAGAACCATCTAAAATCCAACTCTCTTAGAGCGAAAGACCGGGCTCGAACCGGCCACCCTCAGCTTGGAAGGCTGACGCTCTACCAAATGAGCTACTTTCGCGGATTTAATTTTATTATTTAAAGAACTATTCTATTTTTTATTCTATCAATCTCTCCAGTTTAATATGTGGGGAGAGAAGGATTCGAACCTTCGAAGCTTTCGCAACGGATTTACAGTCCGTCCCATTTGGCCACTCTGGTATCTCCCCGACAGTATCAAAATAAAAAGAGCCGATGGAGGGATTCGAACCCCCGACCAGCTGATTACAAATCAGCTGCTCTGGCCAACTGAGCTACATCGGCAATACCTTGTAATACTATATTTCAAAAGAACTTTAACCCTAATGGTCATCTGTTTTATTTCTCACCCCTCCGAAAAAGGATTGCAAATTTATAAAACATTTATGTTTCTACAAAAAAAAAGTTGCTTTTTTTCAAAAAAAAATGCAGCCCCTTGGTTTTGAGGCTGCAAATGTAACGAAATCTTTGAATTAACAAGGGCTAAATGCCTTTAATTTTTTCTTTATGCTTTTTTACTTGCGTCTTTAATGCTCCCAAACTCATATCTACCGCCTCTTCAAAGCTCTTGCACTGTTTTTTAGCAAATAAATCATTTCCGGGTATATGCAATCGAATTTCGGCAATTTTATTAGCTGCATCGTCCGATTTATCTAATCGCAATATTACATCACCACTGATAATTCCGTCATAATAATGACTTAACTTATCAATTCGTTCTTGAATAAAATCTAACAATTTTTTGTCTGCATCAAAATGCACGGATTGAATTTTCACGTTCATAATCTGTTCCTCCTGTTATTTTTAGTTAATTAATTGTTTTAAAACACTTATGCTTTTGGGTGTGCTTGTTTGTGAATGTTTTTTAATTTTTCAACTGTATTGTGCGTGTATACTTGCGTTGCCGAAAGATTTGCATGCCCCAATAAATCTTTAATTGCATTTAAATCGGCTCCATTATTTAGCATGTGAGTTGCAAATGTATGTCGCAACACATGTGGACTTTTTTTATCTATTGTTGTTACTTGTGAAAGGTACATCTTAACACTAGTATAAACAAATTTTTCGGACATTTTCTTGCCCTTATCGCTCAAGAACAGCAAATCCAAAGAACTTTCGGGTTTACTATCCATGTATTTTTTTATTAAATTTTTTAATTCAGCAGCAAAAGGAATGATGCGTTCTTTGTTTCTTTTTCCCAATACCTTTACTTGATTTGCATACAAATCAACATCACTTTCTTTGAGGTTAATGAGCTCCGATAAACGCATGCCTGTTGCATAAAACAATTCAATAATTAATTTGTTTCTTAACCCTGTTGCATCATCTCCAAACTCAATATTATCAAGCAGTGTATCCATTTTTTCTTTTTCAACAAAAACAGGTAATCGTTTGGATGTTTTTGGTGATTGAATTTTAAGCATCGGATTTTCTACTACGATTTTTTGTCGCAATAAAAATTTATAAAAGGTTTTAAGTGTTGTTATTTTTCGATTCACCGAACGTGGTGAAATTTTATGATTCATCAAATCAACAATCCATGAGCGAATCAATGAATGATTTACTTCTTCAATTACTTTGATTTCGTATGTATGTTCGAGGTAGTCGATGAATTGACTAAGGTCGGTTTGATAGGCAACAAGCGTATGTGGTGAAAAACGCTTTTCAAATTGGAGGTACTCTACAAAACTATCCCGACAGCTATCAATATTCATAAAAAAAGGAAAAATCTACTGTGTTTAACGGCAATAACTTTAAAAAGTTATACCCTACAGTAAATTTTTCCTGTTAAAATATCTTAAAAAAGAAGTTCTATGCTTCTTCTAAGCCTTGTTGCATTTTTTGTTTGTAGATCGCTTTGATTTTTCTCTCGCGGAATACTACAGACGGCTTAGTGAATTTTTGACGCTCACGTAATTCTTTAACAACACCTGTTTTTTCGAATTTCTTTTTGTATTTTTTTAGCGCTTTTTCAATAGATTCGCCTTCTTTAACTTGTACGATTAACATTTTATTTTGTGTTTTATATTTCTAATTTACTTTCAATTACTAACGTGTAATTGTTTATTTCTTTTCAAAACGGGTTGCAAATGTATAATTTTCTTATTTATCTGCAAAATTTATTTTAAAATCTCTCTCGAAATAACCAATTTTTGGATTTCAGAGGTTCCTTCACCAATTGTACACAATTTACTATCTCTGTAGTATTTCTCAGCAGGGAAGTCTTTTGTATAGCCATATCCACCAAATATTTGAACACCTTCGGTAGACACTCGAACTGCTACTTCAGAAGCATAATATTTAGCAAAAGCACCTTCTTTGGTCATTTTTAAGCCTTTGTTTTTTCTATCAGCAGCTAAGAATGTCAATAATTCAGCAGCTTCAATCTCAGTAGCCATATCCGCTAATTTGAATCCGATAGCTTGAAATTGAGCAATTGCTTTTCCGAATTGCTCACGCTCTTTTGAATATTTAACAGCAGCATCAAATGCTCCTTTTGCAATACCAACAGACAATGCAGCAATAGAGATACGTCCACCATCCAACACTTTCATTGCTTGAATGAATCCTTCTCCTTCTTTGCCCATCATTTGATCTTTGTGAACACGGCAATTGTCAAATATTAATTCAGCAGTTTCAGATGCACGCATCCCTAACTTGTTTTCTTTTTTACCAGATTTAAATCCTGGAGTTCCTTTTTCGATGATGAAAGCAGACATTCCATGAGAATCTCCTTTTTCGCCAGTACGAACGATTACTACGGCAACATTTCCAGTAATAGCGTGTGTAATAAAGTTTTTAGAACCATTGATTACATAATAATCACCATCTTTCACAGCTGTAGTGTGCATTCCACCTGCATCAGAACCAGTACCTGTTTCTGTTAATCCCCAAGCACCAATCCACTCAGCAGTAGCTAATTTTGGTAAGTATTTTTTCTTTTGCTCTTCGTTTCCGAAAGCTAAAATATGTCCAGTACAAAGTGAATTATGAGCAGCCATTGACAAACCAATTGAACCGCAAATTTTTGACAATTCAACAATTGCTGTTACGTATTCGGTATATGTGAATCCAGAACCACCATATTCTTGTGGCACCAAAACGCCCATCAATCCCAACTCTCCAAGTTTTTTGAACACCTCAACAGGGAATTCTTGTGATTCATCCCATTCCATCATTTTCGGACGAATGTTATCATCACCAAACTTTTTAATCATATCAGCAATCATGTGCTGGTTTTCATTTAAACTAAAATCCATTTTTAAGTAGTTTTAAATTTGAGTCGACAAAAATATAATTTTTATTGTAATTGTATTGATTTGTTCAACTTTAAATATCAGATGCTTAATAATTCACCAAACTAATAATTGTATCGGTATACTGTGTTAATTTTTCTTTACCCTTTAAAAAATCCAATTCTACTAAAAAAGCAAATCCGGCCACATTTCCATTTTGCATTTTTACCAATTCAGCTGCTGCTTCTGCCGTTCCTCCTGTAGCCAATAAATCATCATGTATTAATACATTCCACCCTTTTTGAATTTCATCCACTTGCATTTCCACGGTTGCACTGCCATACTCTAAATCATAATTGTAGGAGATTTTTTTATAGGGCAATTTTCCGGATTTACGAACTAAAACAAACGGAACGTTTAATTTGTTCGCCAAAGCAAAACCAAATAAAAAACCACGACTTTCAACTCCCACAATTGCATTTATGTTTTTATGGGCAATTAAGCTTGCAAACTCAGCTACTATTTCATTGCACAAATCTTGATGGTGAAGAATTGGAGTAATGTCTTTAAACATGATTCCAGGTTTCGGAAAATCGGCTACATCACGTATTACAGATTTTATTTTTTGTTCTAACATAGAGTTGGAGTATTATTTTACTATTCAAGTTGTAAATATGGTGCAAGTTTACGCAGCGTTTCGTCATCTACCAAATCTGTATTTTTAATTTCATCAATAGTTTTAAACTTCCCATGTTTTTGACGGTAATTTATTATCCCATTTACCTGATTCCACTTCAAATATGGATGTTTTAATTCTTCCACACTGCAGGAATTTATTTTTATTTTTTTAGCACTGGTAGCATCTACCTCTACAAATTTTTCAATGCTCGCATATTTTTCCTGATCAAATTTCCAAATTTCCATCAATTGTTCTTTTGCCACAAATCCTCCTAACAAATTTCGATACTTAATAATATTTTTCGCATAAAAAGGACCGATTCCTTTTATAGTTAGGAGTGTAACCGAATCGGCAGTATTTAAATCTACTATAGTTTTACGATTCTTTGCTTGCTCAACTTTCCCATCCTTAAATACAGAGTTCGTACTCGTTTCTTCCGATTTATTTAAAGCCAATTGAATATAAGGTTCTAAATTTTGTATTGCTGTTCTTTGATCCCATAAATCTTTTTGAGGTCTTCTTTTTTATGAAATTTTCCACCCTTCGATTCAAAATTTTTGATTGTTTTTATTTGTTTTTCAGAAAGTCCCAAACGTTTCCAATCGGCTTCGGGTAAACCATTTGGATCAAAATTAAAATAGACGGTTTTTGTTTTTTCTTTTTCAGAGGCAACAACAACTTGCTCTTCTACCTGTTGCGTAACTGGTTCTTTAAAGATTTCTTTAGAAGCAAGGACAATACTGTCGAAGGAAGTAAAATCAGCTTTTTCGTTTTCAAAAAAAGATTCAGAAAAATTAAGATAAAGTATCAATAAAGCAATGATACTGACCAATACAAACACACCATTACGTTCACGTTTATTGAAAGTAAGGTAATCACGGAAATTGTTTTTCATACATTTTACAAACTTTAATTTTTACAAACTACTATTTTCAAAATCAGTTATAGCGAGATTGCCAAAGACAATCAATGCCAGTTATTTTGGAGTAGTTTAAAAAATTTGGAGTAGTAAAATGTCTCTTTATTTTGTATCGCCATATACCCAGCAAATTAATCTCTTAACTTACTGGGCACAAGACATCACAAACTAATACTTATTTATCGTTCTCAGAAAACGAATCGGGTTCTTCCTTAGGAGGAGTTTTAAGTACTTTAATGAAAAAATAAATGGTAACTAATGTAACAACGATTTCTGTTGCCAACATCATAATTAATGCGGATGAGTTCATGATGTAAATCTCCCTTCTTTAATGCGTTTTTTATATGCAATGTATACTAAGTATGCAATCCCTAGCCACACTAATAACAAACCAACTCTAGATATATTTACATACAACAATTGTGTTTGCAGTTGTTCGATAACAGCAGGATCTGTAGCAGCCAATATTTGCTTATCTATTGCTTCATTTTTAATCTGACTCCAAATGCCTGGCAAACTCGAAATAAATACCCAAGCTAACATTAATGGTGTTACGAATTTTATAATGTATTTAAAGATGATTGGAACTTTAATGTCTGCTCCTGTAGTAATTTCTTTCCATCCTTTATCCATACCAAACACCCAAGCAAATAATATTATTTCAAACAATGCAAAAACCACAAGAGAAACAGTACCTGCCCAATAATCATATTCATCGAATACACCATAGTTAAAAAACAATACGGTTGGTAAGCCTAATAATAAAACAACGAAGCCGAATGCCCAAGCGGCTTTTTCTCTTTTCCAGCCGAATTCATCTTGCATAAAACCCATGCAAGGTGTTCCCATTGCCAAAGATGAAGTAATTCCCGCAAAAAATAAAAGTCCGAACCATAGCACACCACACATCACTCCTAATGCTCCACCAAATTGGTCGAACAGATAAGGTAAGGTTTTAAATCCAAGACCTAAACCTCCATTCTTTGTCATTTCAACAACTGTGTCGATTCCTAAATAACCTACTGAAATTGGAATAATGATAGCCGATCCTAAAACTATTTCAACAAATCCATTCATCCAACCAGCACTCATTGCATTTAATGCAATATCATCTTTTGAACGAACATAAGAAGCATAACATTGAATGGATCCCATCCCAACAGAGAGGGTGAAAAATATTTGTCCTGCTGCTGCTAACCATACTTTTGGCGACCAAATGGTAGAAAAATCAGGCGTCCACAAAAAATTCAATCCCAATGTTCCATCGTTGATTGCACCATGGTCGCCAGCTTTTAAAGTAACCGCAATAAATGCTAAAATAGCTCCAAACAAAATCAATAAAGGCATACCTACTTTTGCCACTTTTTCAACTCCACCACTTAAACCTTTAGATAAAATCCATGTATTAAGAACCAAACATATAATCCAAAATACAATTGGTTCAAGTGTTTCTAATGAAATATAATTGCCAAAAAAAGAAGCAACTTGAGCTTGGCTTTGTCCTGAAAAACTTCCTGTAACAGAATGCCATACCCATGATAAGGTCCATGATTCTAAATAACAGTAATAAGCCGCAACAGCTAAATTTGTGAAAATTCCGAATACACCAATGTATTTCCAGAATTTACGTTTATCCATTGAATCCAAAATAAACGGAGTGCTATGATGTCCATTTTTTCCACCAAAACGGCCCATACTCCACTCTACATATAATAATGGAATACCCATTAATAAAAAGCAAACCAAATATGGGATGATAAAAGCACCACCACCATTTTGAATTGCTTGAACAGGGAAACGTAAAAAATTTCCTAATCCTACTGCATTACCTGCCATTGCTAAAATGAGTCCTACTCGTGACCCCCATGCTTCTTTGTTATTACTCATCGTTTTTACAATTTAGTATTTTCAAATATATACAAGTTTTAAATATAATTAATAAAAATATAAATTTTGTTTTCCTTATTATTGTACACAAGAAAAAAATAGATGTTATGATTTTATCGATGATATTAATTTTTGTAATTGGCTATATCGCCATTGCATTTGAACACCCGCTTAAAATTAACAAATCGGCCAGTGCTTTATTGATTGGTGTTTTATGCTGGGCCGTATACATTGTTATGAGTAATGATAGCCATTTAGTAAACGAGCAACTTACGGAGCACATCGGTGAATTATCGGGCATCTTATTCTTTTTGATGGGTGCTATGACCATTGTAGAATTGATTGATGCACACGATGGCTTTGAAGTAATTACATCTAGAATCACAACCAATAACAAGAGAAAGTTATTATGGATTATTTCAATCCTTACTTTTTTTCTTTCTGCTGCATTGGATAATTTAACTACAGCAATAGTGATGGTTTCATTACTGCGCAAATTAATTGATGACAAAGAAGATCGCTTGTTATTTGTTGGAATGGTTGTGATTGCAGCAAATGCAGGAGGAGCTTGGAGTCCTATTGGTGATGTAACCACAACTATGCTTTGGATTGGCGGACAAGTAACCGCTGTAAACATTATGATTAAATTGATTATACCTAGTTTAATTTGTTTGCTTGTTCCACTACTCGTACTTTCTTTTAAGCTAAAAGGTAATATTGTACGACCAGTAATTGCAGAAAATGCATCCCCGAATCCAACATCGGAAACAGAACGGAATGTTGTTTTCTTTTTAGGAATTGGGGCCTTGGTGTTTGTCCCCATTTTCAAAACACTTACACATCTTCCTCCATTTATGGGTGTTTTATTTGGCTTGGGAGTACTTTGGGTGGTGACCGAAATTATCCATAGTAGTAAAGATGATGAAGACAAAGACACGTTATCAGTTTTGCACGCACTTCGTAAAATTGATATGCCTAGCATTTTGTTTTTCTTAGGTATTTTAATTGCTATTTCCTCTCTACAATCAACTGGTGTTCTTGCATCTCTGGCAACCTATATGAATGATACCATTGGAGATTTAAACATCATTGTTCCTTTGATTGGTTTATTATCTGCCATTGTAGACAATGTTCCTTTGGTAGCTGCATCTATGGGAATGTATGATTTAAGTGCCTACCCAACTGATTCTTACATCTGGGAATTTTTAGCGTATTGCGCGGGAACAGGTGGAAGCATTTTAATCATCGGCTCAGCCGCAGGTGTTGCGGCAATGGGAATGGAGAAGATTGATTTTATTTGGTACGTTAAAAAAATTGCTGGATTAGCATTCATTGGATACATCGCAGGAGCAATTAGCTATATAGCAATCGAATATTTTTTTCATCTATAATACTTGAATGTTCTATATTTGACTGATGAAAAAAATTGCATTTTTATTTCTTATTCTAACTACAGTTTCAATCACTGCAATTGCGCAGACCAAAAAGATTGATTCGTTAGAATCTGCATTAAAAATCGCAACGCAGGATACAACAAAGCTTTCCATTCTTCAAAGTTTATCCTATAAATTAGAGAATCGAAATCGTTTAAAATCTTTTGACTATGCGAAACAAGCACTTGCGCTTGCACAAAAGTTAAATGCAAAAAAACAAATAGGTGATTGTTTAAACACATTGGGCGATTTATATTGGTTTTCGGGCGACTACACGGCAGCATCCGACCATTACTACAGAGCATTAACTATTTTTGAAAGCATAAAAGACGAAGCTGGAATTGCAGATTCGTATAGAAACATTGGTTGGATTTATCAAGGGCAGGCGAATTACAAACAGACGCTCAACTACTACAATAAATCATTAGCAATAAATAAAAAGCTAAATGCCAAACGTAAAATGATGGCAAACTATGATGATTTAGGAATTGCACACAAATTAATGGGACAATATGATTCAGCGATAAAGTATTGCAACATCACCATTGAATTGGGAAAAGAAATTAGTCAGAGCAAAGGCCTCGCTACAGGATATGGAAACTTAGGATCCATCTATTTTGAGATGGGAGATTATGAAAAATCCATTGAAAATTATAAAAAATCAAATGCAATTTTTTATCCGCGATAAAGATTATTTTAACCTAGCAGAAGGTTATAATGGTATTGGACAAAACTATTTGGAATTAAAAAATGCAGATAAAACAATTGAAAATGCACAACATGCTATCAACGTAAGCATCGAACACGATTACCAACTATCGATTGGAACATCCTACTACTTATTGGCGAAAGCTTATTCATTAAAGAGAGACTTTTCACAAGCATTTACTTACTTGGAAAAATATAGCATCATTACTGATTCTATTTACAATGAAAAAAACAGCCGATCCATCAACGAAATGTCAGCAAAATATGAATCGGATAAAAAAGAGTTGATGATTGGTTCATTAGAAAAAGACAAAGCATTGAGCAACGAAAAATTAGAACAAGAAAAAAAATTCAAAATCTATTTGATTGTATTTTGTTTAATGGTTGCTGGATTTGCATTTTTCCTTTTCAGAAGCAATGTGGAAAAGAAAAAAACAAACAATGAATTATCGCATGCCTACAAAGAGATAGAAACAAAAAACAAAGAAATTCAAGACAGTATCAATTATGCGAAACGTATTCAAGAAGCAATGCTTCCGGAGGTAAGTCTTTTACAAAAATATTTCCCCGAAGGCTTTGGCTTGTATATGCCGAAAGATGTTGTTAGTGGCGATTTTTATTGGTTCAATGAGTTAAATGAAAACCTTTATTTTGCAGTTGCAGATTGCACGGGGCATGGGGTTCCAGGAGCATTCATGAGCATGATTAGCATCGATAAATTGAATCAAAGCTTAATCGATAAAAAAATTGATTTGCCTTCTAAAATTTTATCGAATGTAAACAACAGCATCAAAAATGCATTGAAACAAAACAATGTACAAACAGGTTCAAAAGATGGAATGGACATCGCATTGTGTTCTTATGATAAACGAACAATGACCTTAAATTATGCTGGAGCAAATCGTCCGGTTTGGATTATTAGAAACAACGATTTGATTGAACAAAAACCCGACAAACTCTCAATTGCTGGCTATACCGAATACGATCAACAATATACCAATCGAAGCATTCAACTAGAAAAGGGAGATAGTGTTTATGTATTTACCGATGGTATCGTAGACCAATTTGGAGGACCTGATGGTAAAAAATTCATGAGTAAGCGATTGAAAGAATTGCTGATTGAAATCAATACAAAACCAATGTCGGAACAAGAATTGGTTCTCAAAGGAGCTATTGAAAATTGGCAAGGAAAATTAGAGCAGATAGATGATATTCTTGTATTGGGAATGAAAATTTAAATATAGCCCATTACCTTATAAGTAACGTATCCCATCCATTCGTGAATTAAATTATTCCAATCGTGTATTGCTGAAACATTTGGAATAAAGACATGGTCAAATTCAAATTTTCTTGGACCCGCATATCGATCGGTGCTATATGAGTCGGAGTCAATCCCTACTTTTTTAAAACAAGCTTGTCCTCTTCGCATATGAAAAGCCGAAGTAATCATTAAATAACCGCCTTTCAATTGTAGAGAATCAATTATCTTTTTTGTGAAAACTGCATTCTCTCGTGTATTCTGAGATTCGTTCTCAATTATCAAATCGTTTTCTGCTACACCCATTTTTAGCAGATAAGGTTTTACGAGTGCAGCCTCTTTCATATCTGACTTTAGAATTCTTCCTGAACCACTCGTAAATATTATTTTTTTTATATATCCACGCTTATAGATATCTATTGCTTGGATTAAACGATCCATACCTCTAAAAAACTGGACACGATTCAACTCTTCATCATTCACACTTGTTCCACCCAATACAATTCCATAATCGTAGGCTTTTAAATTTTCGTACCGAGTTGCTGGAACCTCCCACATGCGAGCACATTCATCAAAAACAAAAGCGTTAGTAAAAAACAAGGTTAAACCCAACGCCCAAACCAATGACTTGCGTTTGCGTTTTTCATCTTTTGAAAACACAGCAAACAACAAAAGTGTAATAATCCAAATTATTGGAGTTATTACAAAGGATAATATTTTTGATAGAATAAAAAACATACAATTTTAAAAACCAAATGTACATAATTTTACAAAGGAAGTTTACCTTTACAAACAGATGAAACAAGGAATAAAAATTTTAACTCAATTTTTGCTGCTATTTACTGCTCTTTGTTGTTTAATTTTTCACAACATCCTCATCTATGGAATAAGCCAAGGAAAAGGACAATTGGCTATTGTTATAAACGCAAAACCGATTGATGAACTACTTCAACAAGAAAATTGTTCTGATTCGGTAAAACAAAAATTAATTTTAATTCAAGAGATCAAACAATTTGCAATTGACAGCCTAGGAATAAATCCAAGCGAAAACTATTCTTCGTACTACGACCAAACGAATCAACAAAAGCTACTTACCATATCAGCTTGCGAACCCTTCTCATTTAAAGCAAAAGAATGGACTTTTCCTTTTTTAGGAACCGTTTCCTACAAAGGTTTTTTTAATGCTGAAAAAGCTAAAAAAGAAATTCTAAAATTAAAACAACACAATTTTGATGTAGATGTTTATACGCCTTCTGGTTGGTCAACACTAGGCTGGTTCAACGATCCCGTGTTATCTGGAATGCTTAAGCGAAATGATGGTCAATTAGCAAATCTTATTATTCATGAGTTAACCCATGGAACGTTGTATGTAAAAGACAATGTAACGTTCAATGAAAATTTATCCAATTTTATTGGCGATAAAGGAGCGCAACAGTTTTTAATTTATAAATACGGAAAAACGTCAAAGCAATATGCTACTTATTTTCAAAATAAAAACGATGAAGCAATCTACAATGAGTATATTTTAAAATCGAAAAGCAGATTGGATAGTTTGTATAAAACAATGAACGACCAACAAGATGACCTCATAAAAAAGAAACTAAAAAAAGAGCTTATTTTAGAAATCGTTCTTGGTGTAAATCGCCTCCCACTTGCTAAAAGAAAAGGGTATTTTGAATATACCTTACAAGCATTTAGCGAAGGAAATGCCTTTTTTATGGCATTCGATCGATATGATTCTCAATATGAAGTATTTGAAGCTGAATACAGCAAAAATTTCAACTCAAATCTATCCAATTACCTGCATTTTTTAAAGGACAAATACCCTTCCTTGTAATTTGGCAAAACTGCCTTATTTCCTTATATTTGTACCTGTCTGCCGACAGGCAGGGCTTAAGTAAATTATACTCAATTATAAACGATGAATACATTTGTTACTGAACCTTACAAGGCAAAAAATAAAATTAGAATTGTTACTGCTGCATCACTTTTTGATGGACACGATGCTGCCATCAATATCATGCGCAGAATTATCCAATCGAGCGGTGCTGAAGTGATCCATTTAGGACATGATAGAAGTGTACAAGAGATTGTAAACTGTGCTATCCAAGAAGATGCGAATGCAATTGCACTTACCTCCTACCAAGGTGGGCACATGGAATTTTTCAAATACATGTATGATTTGCTAAAAGAAAAAGGCTGTGGACACATCAAAATTTTTGGTGGTGGTGGTGGAACCATCCTCCCAACTGAAATAGAAGAATTACACGCATACGGCATTACTCGCATTTATGCACCTGATGACGGACGTGCAATGGGCTTGCAAGGTATGATTAATGATATGCTTGAAAAATGTGACTTTCCTACAGGTGCTAATCTAAACGGAGAAGTAAAACATTTAAAAGAAAAAGATGTAAAATCAATTGCTAAATTAATTTCTGCTGCTGAAAATTTCCCAGCTGAGTTTGCACAATTTAGTACCGAAATAGCGAATATCGCAAAAACAAAAATCACTCCTGTACTTGGTATTACTGGCACTGGTGGTGCTGGAAAATCATCCTTGGTGGATGAGTTGGTACGCAGATTTTTAATTGATTTCAAAGACAAAACAATTGCTATCATTTCTGTTGATCCATCGAAACGCAAAACAGGTGGTGCATTGCTAGGTGATCGTATTCGTATGAATGCTATTAAAAACGAACGTGTTTACATGCGTTCATTAGCTACCCGTCAAAGCAATTTAGCATTATCAAAATATGTAAAAGAAGCTGTTGAAATTGTTAAAGCTGCGAACTATGATTTAATCATTTTAGAGACTTCTGGTATCGGACAAAGTGATACGGAAATCACAGAACATAGCGACATGAGTTTGTATGTGATGACTCCTGAATACGGAGCAGCAACACAATTGGAAAAAATTGACATGCTCGACTTTGCTGACATTATTGCTTTGAACAAGTTTGACAAACGTGGTGCATTGGATGCTATACGCGATGTAAAAAAACAATACAAACGCAATCATCAATTATGGGATGTTGATGATGATGCTGTTCCTGTTTATGGAACCATTGCATCACAGTTCAATGATCCTGGCATGAATAAATTGTACAAAGCAATTGTAAACATGCTTGCTGAAAAAACAGGTGCTGATTTAAAATCTGATTTTTCGGTAACAGATGAGATGAGCGAAAAGATTTACATCATTCCTCCTCACCGTACTCGTTACTTAGCTGAAATTGCGGAGAACAATCGTAATTACGATAAATGGACGAACGAACAAAAAGAGATTGCACAAAAATTATATTCTATTCGCAAATCGATTGAAGCGTTGAATGAATCGAAGATTGAGGATAAGGATAGAATCATTAAAGGCTTAGAAGAAACGTATGCAAACATCGAATTATCATTCGATGGGCACAACAAAAAAATCATTGAAGGTTGGGCTGATAAAGTTCAACAATACAAAAATGAATTTTTCATTTTCAAGGTGCGTGATAAAGAAATCAAAATTCAAACACATTACGAATCATTATCACACAGCCAAATTCCAAAAGTATCTACACCACGCTACGAAGCATGGGGCGATATTTTAAAATGGAACTTACAAGAAAACGTACCAGGTGAATTCCCATACACTGCTGGTGTATTCCCTTTCAAACGCGAAGGCGAAGACCCAACACGTATGTTTGCTGGTGAAGGTGGACCAGAACGTACAAACAGAAGATTCCATTACGTTTCCTTAAACATGCCTGCTCATCGCTTGAGTACAGCATTTGACAGTGTTACTTTGTATGGACAAGATCCAGATATTCGTCCGGATATTTACGGGAAAATTGGTAACTCAGGTGTTTCCATTTGTTGTTTGGATGATGCAAAAAAATTGTACAGTGGATTTAATTTAGCAGATCCAAAAACATCGGTATCCATGACCATTAATGGTCCTGCAGCAATCCTAACAGGATTTTTCATGAATGCAGCCATTGATCAACAATGCGAAATATATATCAAGAAGAATGGATTAGAGGCTGAAGTTGAAAAGAAAATCCAAGACATCTACAAAAAGAAAGGCACTGCTCGTCCTAAATACCAAGGCGAACTACCAACTGGAAATGATGGTTTAGGTTTAATGCTGTTAGGCGTTACGGGCGATCAAGTTTTACCAAAAGATGTTTACGAAAAAATTAAAACAGAAACCATTGCTGCTGTTCGAGGTACAGTACAAGCAGATATTTTAAAAGAAGATCAAGCACAAAACACCTGTATTTTCTCCACTGAATTTGCATTGCGTTTAATGGGTGATATGCAAGATTATTTCATTCAGAAAAACATCCGCAACTTTTATTCAGTATCTATCTCAGGTTATCACATTGCCGAAGCAGGTGCAAATCCTATCACACAATTAGCATTAACATTATCGAATGGATTTACATATGTTGAATATTATGTAAGTCGCGGAATGGACATTAACAAATTTGCTCCTAACCTTTCATTCTTCTTCAGCAATGGTATCGATCCGGAGTATTCGGTAATTGGACGTGTTGCTCGCAGAATTTGGGCAAAAGCAATGAAATTAAAATACAATGCCAATGAGCGTTCACAAATGTTGAAATACCATATTCAAACATCGGGTCGTTCGTTGCATGCACAAGAAATTGATTTTAATGATATTCGTACAACGCTACAAGCATTGTATGCTATTTATGATAATTGTAATTCATTACACACCAATGCGTATGATGAAGCCATTACAACACCTACCGAAGAATCGGTTCGTAGAGCAATGGCGATTCAGTTAATCATTAACCGTGAATTAGGATTGGCTAAAAATGAGAATCCATTGCAAGGTTCATTCATCATTGAAGAATTAACCGATTTAGTGGAAGAAGCGGTATTGTTAGAATTTGAACGTATTACAGAACGTGGTGGTGTTTTAGGTGCGATGGAAACCATGTATCAACGTGGAAAAATACAAGAAGAAAGTTTGTATTACGAAACATTAAAACATACAGGTGAATATCCGATCATTGGTGTAAACACCTTCTTATCATCAAAAGGATCACCTACGATTGTTCCAAGAGAAGTAATTCGTGCTACGGAGGAAGAAAAACAATACCAAATTACAATGCTTGCCGAATTACAAAAAGGCAGTGCTGATAAATCGGGACAATTGTTGCGCGACCTACAAACGTTAGCCATTCAAAATAAAAATATTTTTGAAGGCATTATGGAAACAGCGAAATACTGTTCGTTGGGACAAATTACCAATGCATTGTTTGAGGTGGGCGGACAGTATAGAAGAAATATGTAATCATGACAATTAGCTCAATATTTACCATTTGGGATGGGGAGAAAAAATACAAAAATTTTTAAACTGTTCAAAGATCCTCGAATTAGTTATGAAGAAATCCCGTTTAAATGTAAACATTGTATAAAAGATTCGACAAAGCTTTTAAATATTGTCCTGTTGCAAAACAATAGAAAACCTGCGTCAAAGCAGTAAAAAAATAAAAACCATGAAATCAAATCACGAAATCGACTACAAAATTTTAGGAGAAGAGTTACAAGCAGTAGAAATTGAACTTGATCCGAATGAAACGGTAATTGCTGAAGCTGGCAACTTTATGATGATGGATGATGGCATCCGTATGGATACTATTTTTGGAGATGGCTCCAAACAACAAAGCACTTTTATGGATAAATTATTTTCGGCAGGTAAGCGTATGCTTGTAGGAGAGAGTTTATTTATGACAGCCTTTACGAATACCGGAAATTTAAAAAAGCGTATCACCTTTGCCTCTCCTTATCCAGGAAAAATTGTGCCTTTGGATTTAAGTACTTATAGCGGTAAAATCATTTGTCAGAAAGATGCATTTTTATGTGCTGCAAAAGGTGTAAGTATTGGAATTGAATTTCAGAAAAACTTGGAACAGGATTGTTTGGTGGCGAAGGATTTATCATGGAAAAATTAGAAGGCGATGGAATGGCATTTGTGCATTCAGGTGGATACATCGTTGAAAAACAATTGATGCCAGGTGAATTAATTAAAGTAGATACGGGTTGTATTGTTGCTTTTACACATGATGTAGAATATGACATTCAATTTATTGGAGGAATTCGTAATACCATTTTTGGTGGTGAAGGATTATTTTTTGCAACCTTAAAAGGACCAGGTAAAGTTTGGATTCAATCCTTACCTGTAAGTCGATTAGCAGGTAGAATGATGGAATACAGCAAAGGAGGAAAAGAAGAAGGAAGTATATTAGGAGGCCTAGGCAGAATGCTTGATGGCGACAATCATTAAAAAATAAAAACAACCCCGCAATTGCGGGGTTTTTATTTATGAATAACATTCCATTTACAAATATTCATACGCACACTGCTGCTGAACCAAATACAATCAGCATAAAAAATAATGCAAAAAACTTTAGTTTTTTACCCACAACAGATTTTATCTCCATAGGCATTCATCCTTGGTATATCAACGAAAAAAGCGCTACCGAAGAAATCAGCTTTATTCAAAAAAATGCACACCATAATAACGTGTTAGCTATTGGAGAGTGCGGATTAGACAAGCTTGCAACGACTGAACTAAGCATCCAAGAACATATTTTTAAAGCACAACTAGAAATAGCTCAACAATTACAAAAACCAGTTATTATTCATTGTGTAAAAGCATTTGATAGTCTAGTAAGAATCAAAAAAAAAATGAATGTGCATGTACCAATGATTGTGCATGGCTTTAATAACAATGAACAAATTGCAAAGGAATTAATTAAGAATGGATTCTATTTATCTTTTGGGAAAGCGCTATTACAAGCAAATTCGAATGCAACAAAAGCAATAAAATTGGCACCACTAGATTCTATTTTTTTAGAAACAGATGATGCAGATATCTCTATAAAGGCTATTTTTGAAGCTGCATCTAAATTACTAAATATAGAAGAGTCGTTGTTGGTTCAACATATTTATTCAAATTTTAAAAGGGTATTTAAACATGAGTGATTTAAAATGGTTATCCAGAACTGAGTTGTTGATTGGGAAAGAAAAACTCATGAAGCTTCAGAATGCGCATGTATTGGTTGTTGGCATGGGTGGTGTTGGTTCATTTGCAGCTGAATTTATTTGCAGAAGTGGTGTTGGTGCTGACACTGTAGCAGATGGCGATCTGGTAGACCCTAGCAATCGTAATAGACAGCCAACGCATCTAGCACGCATGGTTTATCGAAAGCGGATGTGATGGCAGTACGATTATTAGACATCAATCCAGAACTAAAATTAACGGTTATAAAAGAATTTATTACACCCGACAAAGCAGTTCAAATACTTTCTACACCCTTTGATTATGTTGTTGATGCCATTGATAGCATTACACCTAAAATAACATTTATAAAAACGGCTTACGATTTGAAAGTTCGCATCATTAGCTCCATGGGAGCAG